>NZ_JAENKO010000022.1 GCF_016599145.1 Tomitella cavernea | reverse complement strand
GCTGCCCGGAATGTCCCCCAAGCTGCCCGTCGACTCGCTGCTGCCGCCGGACTCGGAACCGCTGCTCCCGGCCCCCGGCAGACTCCCACCATCGACACTGCCCGCCAGACTCGCGAACGGAAGCGCCGCACTGCCCAAGATGAACTGCAGCCCCAGCTCCAACCCGGCCTCACTGCCCGTGCCGGCATCAGAGCCGGACGACCCCGCACTGCCCGAGACCAGACCACCGATGCTGCCCTCGACGCTGCCCGGAATGTCCTCAACGCTGCCCGTCAGCGCACTACTGCCGGCGCCGCCCTCACCGGAGGACCCCGACGAACCCGATCCCTCATCGGAACCGGCGCTGCCGCCGGTACTCCCCAGAGCCAACAGGATGTCGGCGATGCTGCCCGCCGAGCTCCCGGGAAGGGTGGTGTCACCGCTGCCGAAGTCGAGGTCTGCGCTCCCCGCACCGCCGCTGTCCGAACCGCTGCTGCCGAATACGCCCATGCTGCCGGCAGCGAGGATCGGGAGCAGCGCGGAACTGCCCAGCGTCACGCTGCCGAGTGCGGCAGTTCCCACGGCCACGCCGACTGCGCTGCCGGCGTTGAACTCCGGCGCTTCGAACACGGGCAGGCCCGGGATCGTCACGTTGAGCTGGCCATTCACACCGGCGCTCACCCAGCCGGCGGGGATAATGGCGTTCGCCGACGCGATGATGTCCGTCACCGTCCGGCTGGCCCACTGCCGGTCGACGCCGGGGATGTTGATGTCGACATCGCAGGAGCTCCCGACGTACACCTCGCCGCCGCCGATCTCGGTCTTCTGCTCGCATCGACTCTGGCTGTCCTGCTCGGACTGCTGGCCTGCCGTATCGGCAATGGCGATTCCTGGAATCGTCAACCACGCGAGTGTCGCGAATGCCGCAGCACCGCCGACGACCTTCTTGCTTCCCGCGTGTGCACGCGCATTGCTTTCACGCCTTCTGCCACCTTGCATGAATACCCACCTTGACATCGATTTCATTCAGGGTAATTCCGGAGCGCGCGCTTCCCCGACGCAGCACACCGCACGGTTCCGGCGCGATCCGCAGGCCCGTCGACTCGGATTGCACTGGTCACCCCGTTGATGCGCATCACAGTATCACTGAATGACTCGTGAGTAGCGGTGGAGCAACCCCCGAGGACCGGGATGGGATTCAACGGCTGTCATTCGAACAGTATAGCGTACTTACGCGTCCTCATCATCGGGTTGAACCTCACCCTTACCTTGCAGTGGACCATCTCGCTGCGCACGTTTTCTGTTACATGTTCATCGAACTTCCACAATTGTTCTTCTTGTTCTTCACCATGCACGAGAGCCGGCGCATTGCCGACGCGGAACTGAAATATGTTGGAGCTCAGTCGATATCCCCGCGACACCGCACCGCCGCGCGGACCGGACCGCCGGGGGCCCGCGCGGCGCGGCGCGGTAGACTCGTCGGCGGTGTGCCGGGAAGTCTGGTCGGCAGTCGATGCACGGGCATCGGTCTACGTATGGTTCTGCCATGACTGATCCGCGGTCGGCCGCGCCCCTGGGGCGCGCCGCACACGATTCAGCGTGGCCGTCCACGTGGGGCCTGACCGGGTTCGGCTCCGATGACGACATCCGACGGAAGGTCCCCCGCCTCCCATGCCGCATTCTCCGATGACCCCCGCCCCAGGCCTCGCCTCTCGAACCGGCGACTTTTTCCGCAAGGAGACCGTCGGCGGCCTGGTCCTCCTCGGTGCCGCAGTTCTGGCCCTCATCGCCGCCAACACCCCCCTGTTCGACGCCTACGCGTCGCTGCGCGACTTCGCGGTCGGCCCGTCGGCGCTGCACCTCGACCTCACGCTGGGCGACTGGGCCAAGGACGGCCTGCTCGCCGTGTTCTTCTTCATCGCCGGCGTCGAACTCAAACGCGAGATGGTCCTGGGGGAGCTGTCCGACCGTAGGAAGGCGGTGCTCCCCATCATCGCCGCGGTCGGCGGCGTCGTCGTCCCCGCTTTGATCCTGCTCGGAATCGGCTGGGGCAGCCCCGGGGTCGACCAGGCCTGGGCGATCCCGATCGCGACCGACATCGCGTTCGCGCTCGGCGTGCTCTCCCTGACAGCCAAGAACGTCCCGGCCACCGCTCGCGTGTTCTTGCTGAGCCTGGCCGTGGTCGACGACCTCATCGGCATCGCCGTCATCGCGTTCGTCTTCGCGTCCGGAATCGCCATCGGCTGGCTGCTCGCCGCTGTCGCCAGTCTCGCCGTCTACTGGTTCGCGCAGTACCGCCGCATCACGACACCGTTCCTGTACGTTCCGCTGGCGGTACTCACCTGGGTGTTCATGCACAGCTCGGGGATCCATGCCACCATCGCGGGCGTCGCCCTGGGGCTGTTGACCCGCGTGCGCAGCGACCCTGACGAGGGAGAGGCCCCCGCCACACGGCTCGCCGAGCGGATCACGCCGTGGTCCGCGGGCCTGTGCGTGCCGGTCTTCGCGTTCTTCGCCGCCGGTGTGCACGTGGACAGCGAACTCCTCGGAGAGCTCGGCTCGGACCGGATCGCCCTGGGCATCGTGGTCGGCCTTGTGGTCGGCAAGACGATCGGGATCTTCGGCGCGTCGTGGCTGGCCATCAAGTTCGGCGTGGCGCAGATCCCCCGGGGCCTGCAATACCTGGACATGCTGGCGCTGGCAGTTCTCGGCGGCATCGGTTTCACCGTGAGCCTGCTCATCGCGGAGTTGTCGCTGGCCGGACTGCAGCACGGCGACGCGGTGGAGATGGCCAAGATCGCGGTGCTGGCCGGGTCGGTGATCGCCGCGATACTGGGGTCGATCGCGATGGTTCTGCGCGGACGGCACCACCGCCGCGTCGCCGAGGACTCCGGACGGCGCGACCCGGTCGCGTGAGCAGCCTCGTCCTCATCATCGGCCCTGTCGTTCTGCGGCACCCGGCATGTGGGAGTCCGCCGCGCATGGCACGATGAATCACTGAGGCCGATGCGGCCGCCACGCATGTACGCACAGCTGCACGGACCGCATGGTGGCATGGACGCAGACGTGTGCAGACGTAATATGGAGGGTTGACGTGAGCTTCACCGACCGCACCACTGGCCGCGGCGCCGGCAACGGGGCGCCCGCGTCCCTGGCGTCGATCCCGCTGTCGGACCTGGACCCGGCCGCGCAGGACGCCTCCATCGGCGCGCTGGTCAAGAATGCGACCAGCCAGGTATCCACGCTGGTGCGCTCCGAGGTCGAGCTGGCCAAGGCCGAGGTCACCGGAGAGGTGAAGAAGGCCTTGCAGGGCAGCGTGTTCTTCATTGTGGCCGCGACCATCCTGCTGTTCAGCGCGTTCTTCTTCTTCTTCTTCCTCGGCGAGTTGCTCAGCGAGTGGCTGCCGCGGTGGGCGGCGTTCCTCATCGTCTTCGGCATCCAGGTCTTCACCGCGGCGCTCGCCGGGTTCCTCGGTTATCTGCGTGTGCGCAAGCTGCGCGCACCCAACAAGACGATCGACTCCGTCAAGGAGATCTCCTCCGTGCTGCCGTCAGGCGGCAAGCCGGACACGCAGACCTCCGCGCCCGCCGGGGCATCCGTGCACGAGCGGTCGATGGCCGAGGCCGCCGCCGCGGCATCCGGCAGGCACGCCCGCTGACACCCTTACGCCCGCACACTCCGGCCCCGGGACCACACGATGGCCGATAGCCGCACGGGGCCGGACCCGTCGACGGTCCGCCACGACGGGCCGTGGCGGCACATCGACGTCCGAGGCAACGGCATCCGACTGCACGCCGCGCAGACCGGCCCGGATGACGCCGACGTGCCCCTCGTGGTCCTCGTCCATGGTTTCGCCCAGTACTGGTGGTCATGGCGCCACCAGCTCACAGCCCTGGGCGACGCCGGCTACCGGGTTGTGGCGGTGGATCTGCGAGGATACGGCGACAGCGACAAGCCGCCGCGCGGCTACGACGGCTGGACCCTCGCCGGCGACCTCTCCGGGCTGATCCGTGGGCTCGGGCACGACGACGCCTTCCTGGTCGGCCACGGCGACGGCGGCCAGGTCTGCTGGGCCGCCTCGGTGTTGTACCCGGCCGACGTCCGCGGCGTCGTGACCATCTCCGCCCCGCATCCGCTCGCGCTGCGGCGGGCGGCGGTGGCGGACGCGGCGCAGCGCGCCGCGCTCGCACCCCGTCTCCTGTACGACCAGATTCCGCGCCTCGGCGAGCGCAGGCTCATCGCGGACGACGGTGCCGGGGCGGCCGCGGTGCTGCGGGAGCGCGCAGGGGCCGTCTGGGCCCGCACCGCGGACTTCGCCGACACGGAGCGGCGCGTGCGTACCGCCATCAGGATCGACGGCACGGCGCACTGCGCGTTGGAGTACCACCGCTGGGCGTTCCGGAGTCAGTTCCGACCGGACGGTGCCCGCTTCCGCGCCGCGATGCGCACCGCACCCGGTTCTCCCGTGCTCCAGATCCACGGCACCGACGACCGGCACGTGCCGCCGGCGACGTTCCGCCGCTGCGCCCGCTGGGCCCCGCAACGGCGGCTGGAGGCCCTGAACACGGGGCACTTCCCGCACCAGG
The DNA here is from genome assembly GCF_016599145.1 of Tomitella cavernea. Taxonomy (GTDB): domain Bacteria; phylum Actinomycetota; class Actinomycetes; order Mycobacteriales; family Mycobacteriaceae; genus Tomitella; species Tomitella cavernae. The sequence goes on along the minus strand of NZ_JAENKO010000022.1, from coordinate 60,512 downwards.
AGGCACCTGCGGAGACTACAGCGACGATCCTCCGATTCCTCCGCGGCTGAGCCCGCCTCTACGCGACGCAGGACCCCGTGCCGACTGCCTGCGACCATTGCTCCGCCGAGCCCGCTTGTGCTTCCACCTCGTCCGCGGTGAGCACGAAACCAGTGTCCGGATCGTCCACGGCAGCACCGAACACCACGCCGAGCACGCTGCCGTCAGTGGCCACCAGCGGGCCGCCCGAGTTACCGGAACGCACCTTCCCCCGGATGGTGTAGACCTCACGCTTGATCGTCGTCGAATGGTAGATGTCCGGCCCGCTGAGCATGATCCTGTCACGCACGCGGGCGGGGCTGGCGGTGAACGGCCCCCCTCCCGGGTAACCGAGGACGACGGACTCCTGGCCGCTATGAGCGGAGTCGGGGGCGAAACGCAGAGCCTCGGCGCCGAGCCCCGGTACGTCCAGGATCGCCACATCCGTGGTGGGGTCGAACAGCACCACCGTCGCCGGCAGCGCACCGTCGCGGGTCATCACCGACACCGATGACGTACCGGCCACCACGTGCGCGTTGGTCATGACCCGCTGCGGGGCGACCACGAAACCGCTTCCCTCCAACGTGCGCTGGCATCCCGGAGCCCTGCCCCGGATCTCGAACACGCTCGCCGACGCGGCGACGACACCCGGCGCCGACACCGATTCCGCGGCGGGCGGATCCACATCCGTGATGGGGGTCCGGGCGAACGGCCCGAGCACGTCCGGCAGTCCGGAGGTGTCCAGCAGCGCGGACAACCGGCCGGGAACCGCCCGCAGCCACGACGGGGCGAGCGCGTCGACATTGCTGAGCACCCACGAATCACGCACCGCCGCCGCGGCGGTGCTCTGGGTGTTCGTCGCGACCGGGACGGCGAGCAGCCAGGCGGTGACCAAGACCGCCACCGCCTGGAACAGCGCCCCGACGGCCGAATCCACCAAGCGCACCACGTGGTGCTGGATGAAGCGCCGCGCGAACCGGCCGATGGTGACGCCGATGATCTCGCCGCAGACCGCCAGCAGCACGATCACAAGGATGCCCAGGAGCAGACGCCCGCGGGCGTCGTCCACCCCGCCGACCAGGTGCGGGGTCAGCTCGATGCCGGCCGCCAATCCCCCGAGCACGCCCAGGAAGGCGAGCGCCGAGGCGATCGCGCCATACCGCCACCCGGACATCGCGGCGAGCACCGCGACGGCAACGACCGCGATGTCGAGCCAGACTGAGCCGGTCACCTGCGCGTTGCCTGCTCGTCGACCTCCGCGAGGGTGATGTCGAGTTCGCGGATGTCACCGGTGTCCCACTCCCGCTCCCAGCCCGCCTCGGTGATGAGCGCAGACAGCAGTCCCGCGGTGAATCCCCACACGAGCATCCCGTCGACCATGAAGGCGGGGCCGGTGAACACCTGGCGATACTGCACCTGGAAACGGTTCGCGGGGTCCACGAGGTCCGCCACCGGAACCCGGGTGACGCGCGAGGTCTCGGCCTCGTCGACCACGCGGATGGGACACGGCTCGCGCCAATAGGCGAGGACGGGGCTCACCAGGAACTTCGACGGCGGGACGAACAGCTCCGGCATCACCGCCAGCGGCTGCACACCGTCGGGGCGCAGCCCGGTCTCCTCCTCCGCCTCACGCAAGGCCGTCTGCACAGGGCCGCCATCGCCGGGGTCCGCAGCGCCGCCCGGAAACGCGACTTGGCCGCTGTGGTGGCGCAGCGTGGCCGCGCGCTGGGTCAAGAGCACGTCACCGCCCTGGACGCCGTCGGACTCGTGTCCGGAAGCATCGTCTCCGAAGAGCATGAGCACCGACGCGGGACGGGCCCGGACGCCCGGCGGCACAGCGCGCGACTGCAGGACCCGCGGCAGAAGGGGGCGGCGCCGCGCCCCGCCGTCGCGCAGCCGCTCCGCCAGGCGTGCCAGCCAGTCCGGCGCCGAGCCGTCGGCGCAGGACGCTGACGCTCCCTCGTCGGCGATACTCACAGCGTCACTCCCAGCGTCTCTTTCACGACCTCCGCGATATGGTCCGCGTCCGTGAACGGTATCGCCACCACCCGCGCAACCGTTCCGTCGGGCCGGACCAGCACGGTCACCGGAAGCACCTGCGGCGCCCGCACCGCTGCCGCCACTTTGCGCTCCGGGTCCGCCACCGAAGGCAGATCGACGCCCAGGTCTTCCAGCAGCGCGCGTCCCTTGTCCGAGTGCTGGTCGCTGTGCACGGTGAGCACGGTCACCGTGTCGCCGGCCCGCTGCGCGAACTGCTCCATCGCCGGCAACTCCTCCCGGCACGGCGCACACCAGTACGCCCACAGGTTGACCACCGCGGGCTTGCCCGCCAGGTGGGCACCGACATCCACCGGGTGCCCGTCGTGGAGGTCCGCGAGGATCAGTCCGTGCAGCGGCATGGCGGATCCCGCCGCCGGGGCATCCGGAGAGCCGGACACGGGACCGGTCGCCTGGGGGCCGGACGCCGCAGGAGCGGACGCTGCGGGACCGCCGTCGTCGCCCAGCAGCGTCATGACCATCGCGACGATGAGCGCGACGAACACGATGAACACGCCGATACCCGTCTTGGCCGAGGCGCTCAAACCCCTCAACGGGACGGCTCCGCGTCCGGCGCCACGCCGGCGAGCTCGAGCAGATGGGGGGTCTCCGGGCCCCGCACCAGCGCCGCGGCCGCGGCCGGATCGGTGGGCCCCTCGCCGTAGGAGGGGCAGTCGGCGGCGAGCACGCACACCCCGCAGGCGGGTCGGCGCGCATGGCACACGCGGCGACCGTGGAATATCACCCGGTGCGACAGCAGTGTCCATTCGCGCCGCTCGATGAGCCCGCCCACCTCGTGCTCCACCTTGACCGGATCGGTCGACTCGGACCAGCGCCAGCGGCGCACCAGCCGCAGGAAGTGCGTGTCCACCGTGATCCCGGGCACGTCGAAGGCGTTGCCCAGGATCACGTTGGCCGTCTTGCGCCCGATCCCCGGTAGCTTCGAGAGCTCCGCCATGGTCGCCGGGACCTCGCCGTCGTGCCCCTCCACCAGCGCCTGACCCAGCCTGATCAGCGAATCCGTTTTGTTGCGGTAGAAGCCGGTGCTGCGGATCATCTCCTCGAGCCCGGCACGGTCGGCCGCCGCATAGTCCTCCGCGGTGCGGTACCGCGCAAACAACGCGGGCGTCACGACGTTCACCCGCTTGTCGGTGCACTGCGCGGACAGGATGGTCGCGACCGCGAGCTCCAAGGGGGTGGTGAAGTCGAGTTCGCAATACACGTGCGGGAACGCCTTCCCCAGCGTGCGGTTCATCCGCCGCGCACGCCGCACCAGCGCCAGCCGGCTCTCCGGCTTCGACCAGCGCCGCCCGCGCCGGCCGTCGGCACCTCCACTCACCACCACGCTGACCAGACTACGGGCCGGTCCCCGCCGCCACGGACACCGCACGGCGCATCTGCCCCGGCAGCGACCACGCCGAGTGTGACGTACGACAACCCGCCGTGGGTTCGTGTCCGGAACGAGACATCGACGGTGTTTACTCTCGTGCATGCAGGTAGTCCTCGTCGTCCTCGCACCGGTGATCGTGATCGCATTCGCGATGGCGATGGAACACATCGAGACCCTGCTCAAACACCGCACGGACCACGTCGGAGATCCGCAGGAGTTCATCGAATCGCACACCCCCAGCGACCTGCTCACCGAGCCCGCCCACGCGCGGGTATCGTGACCGCCGCGGCCGCCCCGCACCCTCTGCGAGGAGGCTCACGCGAGCGTCGCGATCACACACGGTAACGTCTGGGCCATGCACCGCCCCGGCGGACTTCCGGCACCGGTCCGCCGTCAAATGCCGCCCCGCGGCGCGGCATGCCTGTAGCCTCGATCACACGGCATTACTAGACTACGTCGTGATGTACCGCTGCCCAGGCAAGCGCGGGCGCCGGAAGCCGTGGGGAACATAGCAGATTCGCACGGCGCAGACACACACAGCACAGACCATGAGGAGCCCACGTGGACGAGGTCCTGGCCAGAGCCGGAATCTTCCAGGGAGTAGAACCCTCCGCAGTTTCCGCCCTGATCAAGCAGCTTCAGCCGGTCGAGTTTCCACGAGGCCACACGATCTTCCACGAAGGTGAGCCGGGTGACCGGCTGTACATCATCGGCTCCGGCAAGATCAAGATCGGGCGGCGCTCGCCGGACGGCCGCGAGAACCTGCTGACGATCATGGGCCCGTCGGACATGTTCGGCGAGCTCTCCATCTTCGACCCCGGCCCGCGCACTTCCAGCGCTATCACGGTCACCGAGGTCAAGGCGGTCTCGATGGACCGCGAGGCCCTCAAGGACTGGATCTCGCAGCGCCCGGAGATCGCCGAGCAGCTGCTGCGCGTGTTGGCCCGGCGCCTGCGCCGCACCAACAACTCGCTGGCCGACCTCATCTTCACCGATGTTCCCGGCCGCGTCGCGAAGGCGCTGCTCCAGCTGGCCCAGCGCTTCGGCACCCAGGAGGCCGGCGCACTGCGCGTCACGCACGACCTCACGCAGGAGGAGATCGCGCAGCTCGTCGGCGCCTCGCGCGAGACGGTCAACAAGGCGCTCGCGGATTTCGCGCACCGCGGCTGGCTGCGCCTCGAGGGCAAGAGCGTGCTCATCATCGATTCCGAACGGCTCGCGCGCCGCGCACGCTGACCCGACGGGGCGAACGTCCACGACTGCGGGCTGCGGCACACCGGCCGGGATGTACCCGGACCGTGGCCGCCGCCCGCAGTCCTGTCTCAGCCGCGCAGGTAGTCCAGCTGGGCCGCCACCGACCATTCCGCGGCGGGCCACAGCGATTCGTCGACGTCCCGGTAGACCTGCTCGACCACCTGCCGTGCCGTCGCCAGCTCCCCCAGCACCGCGAGCGCATCGCGGACCTGGCTGAGCCGCTGCTGCCGGTGCGCCCGGTACTCGCGCGCCACGGCCGCGGTGTCCGGAAGGTCGGGCCCGTGCGCCGGAAGGCACGCCGCACCCGCCCCCACAGATATCAGCCGCTCCAGCGATTCCAGGTAGTCGCGCAGTGACCCGTCCTCGGGGTCGATCACGGTGGTACCGCGCCCCAGGATGGTGTCGCCGGTGAGGACTGCGCCGGGGCGGTCTCCGTCCGGCTCGATGATGAGCGAGACGCTGTCCGCGGTGTGCCCGGGCGTAGCGAGCACGCGGAGTCGCACCCCCGCCGCATCCAGCACCGTGCCGTCCTCCAGCGCGCCTCCGCCGCCGCGGCGGTACTCGGGGAGCACCGCGTACACGTCGGCTCCGGTGAGCGCACGAAACTTTTCGATCCCCCCGGTGTGGTCGTCGTGCCGGTGGGTGACGATGACGGCGGCCACGGGCCCCAGCGCCGCGACCCGTTCGAGATGTTCCGCATCATCGGGCCCCGGATCCACGACGACGGCGGAGTGCGAGCCCGGAGCGCGGACGATCCAGGTGTTGGTGCCCTCGAGTTCCATGATCCCCGGGTTGCGGCACAGCACGACGCCCGCAGTGGCCGTCACCGGGCGCAGCACCCCGTAGGCCGGGTGGGCCGGCGCGGTCACGACCGCACCTCCACCTGCAACTCCACCTCGATCGGGGAGTCGATCGGCAGGTCAGAGACGCCGACGGCGCTGCGCGCATGCCGCCCGGCCTCACCGAACACCTCGCCGAGCAGCTCCGAAGCGCCGTTGACGACGCCGGGCTGCCCGCCGAAGCCCGGGGCGGACGCGACGAATCCGACGACCTTCACGATCCGCACGACGTCGTCGAGCCCCACGACGGAGTCGACGGCGGCGAGGGCGTTGAGCACCGCAACGCGGGCCAGGTCCTTGGCATCCTCCGGCGTGACGTCCGCCCCTACCTTCCCCGTCCGCAGGAGCGCGCCGTCCACAGTGGGCAGCTGGCCGGACGTGAACACGAACGACCCGCTGCGCACGGCCGGCACGTAAGCGGCCAGAGGCGCGGCCACCGGCGGCAGCGTCAGGCCCAGCTCGGCCAGCCGGGCGGTGGGCGCCGCCGCGCTCACTTGCGGCGCTTCAGGTAGGCGACGTGCTGTTCACCGGTGGGTCCGGGCAGCACCGAGACCAGCTCCCAGCCGTCGGCGCCGAAGTTGTCGAGAATGGCCTTGGGATTGTGGATGAGCAGCGGAGCCACGAAGTACTCCCACTTGACCGCGTCCGCTGCCTGCTCGGGTTCACTCATGCGGACACCATATCCCCGCCGCCGCCGCCCGTGTGCACGGTGAAGCCGGGTCCGCCGGGCGCCGCTACGGGCCTAACGCACCTGCGCCGTCGTCTCACCTCATAGACTCGGGCGGTGCCCACTACACATACCCGCTCCACGGTGGAGGGACTGACGTCCTCGTGGCCGGAAACCGCCGCACAGGCGCGGCTGCACTTCGTCAGCGGCAAGGGCGGTACCGGTAAGACGACCGTGGCCGCCGCGCTGGCCCTCTCTCTCGCCGCGGGGGGACGCAGGGTTCTGCTCATCGAGGTCGAGGAGCGCCAGGGGATCGCCCAGATCTTCGACACCGCTCCGCTGCCGTACGCGGAGACCAAGGTCGCCGTGGCCGACGGCGGCGGCGAGGTGCACGCGCTGGCCATCGACATCGAGGCCGCCTTCCTCGAATACCTCGACATGTTCTACAATCTGGGCTTCGCGGGCAAGGCGATGAAGCGCATCGGCGCCGTCGAGTTCGCCACGACGCTCGCGCCGGGGCTGCGCGACGTTCTACTCACCGGCAAGATCAAGGAGGCGGCGAGCCGCACCGAGGACGGCCGGTACCTCTACGACGCGGTCGTGGTCGACGCGCCGCCCACCGGTCGCATCGGCAGCTTCCTCGACGTAACCAAGGCGATGGCCGACCTCGCCAAAGGCGGCCCCATCCGGTCGCAGTCGGAGGGCGTCGTGGATCTGCTGCACTCGCCGCAGACGGTGGTGCACCTGGTTACCCTCCTCGAGGCGCTTCCGGTCCAGGAGACCGCCGACGCGATGGCCGAGCTGCAACGCCTGGACCTGCAGCCGGGCACGGTGATCGTCAACCGCACGGAGGCCACCTACCTCGACGACGAGACCATCGGCGCGGCCGCGGGGGGCGGCATCGACGCCGAGTCCGTACGCGCCGACTTCGCGCGCGTGGACCTCACTGTCTCCGACGAGGACTTCGCGGGACTGCTGACCGAGACGATTGAGCACGCCATCCGATGCCAGGCGCAGCGCGAGAGCGCGCGGGAGCTCGCCGGCCTGCACGTGGCGCAGCTCGAGCTGGGCGAGGTGCCCGATGGCATGGACCTCGGCGGCGTGTACGAACTGGCCGAACAGCTGGCGGGACAGGGGGTCCGATGACCGGCACCGTGGATGTTGCGGCACTGCTCGCAGACGGCGCCACCCGCGTGGTCGTGTGCTGCGGCGCCGGCGGCGTGGGCAAGACGACGACGGCCGCCGCGCTCGCCCTGCGCGCCGCCGAATCCGGCCGCTCCGTCGTCGTACTGACCATCGACCCGGCGCGCCGGCTGGCGCAGGCGCTGGGCGTGGGCGACCTGGGCAACACGCCGCAGCCGGTGCCCTTGCCGGACAACAACTCCGGCGGCAGCCTGCACGCGATGATGCTGGACATGCGTCGCACCTTCGACGACATGGTCGTCCAGTACGCGACGCCCGAGCGCGCGCGGGAGATCCTGGCGAACCCCTTCTATCAGACCGTCGCCTCGTCCTTCGCCGGGACGCAGGAGTACATGGCGATGGAGAAGCTGGGGCAGCTCGTCGCCGAGGACGCGTGGGACCTCATCGTGGTGGACACTCCGCCTTCGCGCAACGCCCTCGACTTCCTCGACGCCCCGCAACGGCTGGGGACGTTTCTGGACGGCCGCATGATCCGCATGTTCATGGTTCCTGGCCGCGGGATCCGCAAGATCGTCAGCGGCGCCGTCGGCATGGCGATGCGGGCGGTGTCGACGGTGGTGGGCAGCTCGATGCTGGCCGACGCGTCGCTGTTCGTGCAGTCGTTCGAGGAGATGTTCGGCGGCTTCCGCGAACGCGCCAACCGCACCTACCAGCTCCTGCGCAAGCCCGGCACGGCCTTCCTCGTGGTCTCCGCCGCGGAGCCCGATGCGCTGCGGGAGGCGTCGTTCTTCGTCGAGCGCCTCACCGACGAGAACATGCCGCTGGCCGGGCTGGTGCTCAACCGCACGCACCCGGTGCTGGCGCAGCTGCCCGTGGAGAAGGCACTGGCCGCCGCCGACCGGCTCGACGAGCAGCACGGCGCACCGGCGGACGGCACACGGGAGTCGTCCCTTCCGCCGGTGGCCGGCGCGGTACTGCGGATCCACGCCGAGCGAGGTGCGACGGCCAAGCGCGAGGTGCGGCTTCTCGGCCGCTTCACCGGCGCGCACCCGCGCGTGCCCGTGGTCGGCGTGCCGTCGCTGCCGTTCGAGGTCTCCAGCCTCGACGCGCTGCGCGCCGTCGGCGACCAACTCGTCGCCGACGGCACCTGACCGGAGGGGTGCCGCGCCCGGTCAGCCTGCCGAACGGCGTCGCCGGGCCGCTTCGAAGAAGGTCGCCCAGGACGTCACGTTGGGGTGCTCCTTGAGCAAGGCCCTGCGTTGACGCTCCGTCATACCGCCCCACACGCCGAACTCCACTCGGTTGTCGAGCGCATCCGCAGCGCATTCGAGCATGACCGGGCAGTGCCGGCAGATCGTGGCGGCCTTGCGCTGCGCCGCGCCGCGGACGAACAGCTCATCCGGGTCGATGTTGCGGCATAGCGCCTGCGACGTCCATGCCATCCGTGCCTCGCTGGAATCCACCGACAGCGGCGGGATCCCGGTCTTGCGGAGCTTCGGCACCGAGGCGCCATGCCCGGTGGACTTGGCGCGTGTCTCGGCCGCGGTCCCGCTGCCAGTGCTCTTCCGTACGCTTTCGGATTCCGACATATGGGCTGATGTGCGCATATGACCTGCCCCCTTCGCGTGCAACACTTCAGTTTGTTAACTGCATCACAGTAATTGTTAACTTAGGCGACTGAACACCGCTCTGCAACCCCCGTCCACCAGGTAAACGGCCGTCGCCGCGGCGATTCCGGGCCCAGCGGCGGCCGTGACCGCACCGTCGCGCGCGCCGCGTACACGGCACTGGCATCACCCTGCGTACTCTGTGGTGCGTGCCGTCCGGGAAGACAATCGCGAAGTTGCTCGGCATCTGCGTGCTCGCAGGCGTCGTGCTGGCAGGCGTCCTGTTCCCCGTTTTCGGGGGCGTAGGGGTCGTCGTCAACAAGGCCAGCGACGCCGTCGACTCGTCGTCGTCGCAGGTGCTCGAGGGTGATGCGCCCGCGGTGACGACCATCGTCGACGCCGCCGGGAACCCCATCGCCTGGCTCTACGACCAGCGCAGGTTCGAGGTGCCCAGCGACCAGATCTCGAACTACATGAAGCTGGCCCAGGTCTCGATCGAGGACCGCCGGTTCGCCTCGCACAAGGGCGTGGACTGGCAGGGCACACTGCGCGCGCTGCTCACCAACACCAGCAGCGGCGAGGTGCAGCAGGGCGCCTCCACCATCGACCAGCAGTACGTGAAGAACTACCTGGTGTTCGTGGCGGCACAGACCGATGCGCAGCGCCGCGAGGCGACCGAGACGACCATCTCGCGCAAGCTCCGCGAGGCCCGCATGGCGCTGACGCTGGACAAGCAGCTGTCCAAGGACGAGATCCTCACGCGCTACCTCAACCTCGTGCCGTACGGCAACGGCAGCTACGGCGTGCAGGACGCCGCACGCACATACTTCGGGGTGGACGCCAAGGACCTCAACCTGACGCAATCGGCGATGCTGGCCGGCATGGTGCAGTCGCCATCCCGGCTGAACCCCTACATCAACCCGGACGAGACGACGGCACGGCGCAACGAGGTGCTCGACGCGATGGCGTCCACCGACTCGATCACCCCGCAGCAGGCCGCCGAGGCCAAGCAGCAGCCGCTGGGAATCCTGCCGAAGCCCAACACGCTGCCCCGCGGGTGCATCGCCGCCGGCGACCGCGGATTCTTCTGCGACTACGTGCTCAATTACCTCAACAACGCCGGCTTCACCGACGAGCAGCTCAAGCGCGGCGGCTACCTGATCCGCACCACACTGCGGCCGGAGATCCAGGACTCGGTCAAGCGTGCGCTCACCGACACCGCGTCGCCCGACCTCGACGGCATCGCGGAGGTCATGAACCTCATCGAACCCGGCAAGGACGCCCACAAGGTGGTCGCCATGGCCAGCAGCCGCACCTACGGGCTCGACGCGGCGGCGCACGAGACCGTCCAGCCGCAGCCATTCACCATGGTCGGCGACGGCGCGGGCTCCACCTTCAAGATCTTCACCACGGCGGTGGCGATGGAAAAAGGCCTGGGCCTGGACACCACCGTGCAGGTCCCGCCGTTCTTCGCCGCCCAGGGCATGGGCCACGGCGGCGCGGCCGGCTGCCCCGCCGACTCCTATTGCGTGCGCAACGTGGGTGACTACCCTCCGAGCATGTCGCTGACGCAGGCGCTGGCCACCTCGCCGAACACCGCCTTCGTCAAGATGCTCCAGGATGTCGGCGTGGACCCCACTGTGGATATGGCCGTGCGCCTGGGCCTGCGCTCGTACACCAAGCCCGGCACCTCCGGGGTGGACGACCGCAGCCTGGCGCAGATCATCAAGGATGAGAACCGCGGGTCGTTCACGCTGGGCCCCACGCCGGTGGACCCGCTCGAGATGGCCAACGTGGCCGCCACGCTCGCCGCCGGCGGAACGTGGTGCCCACCCACTCCCATCGAGGCCGTCTTCGACCGCGACGGCAAGCCGGTCCCGGTGACGCAGGAGGCGTGCAAACAGGTCCTCGATCCCGGCCTGGCGCACACCCTGGCCGTCGGATTGGGCGAGGACCACCTGCCAGGCGGCACGTCCGCGGGCTCGGCGGCGGCAGCCGGCTGGACCGCACCGGTGTCCGCGAAGACCGGCACGACGGAGACCTACCGTTCGTCGGCCTTCCTGGCGTTCACCCAGTCCATCGCCGGCTTCTCCTACGTCTACAACGACGGCACCGACCCCGGACCCATCTGCACCTCGCCGCTGCGCTCGTGCGCCGAGGGCAACGTGTACGGCGGCACCGAGCCGGCGCTGGCCTGGTACCAGGCGGTGGGCCGCATCCTCGGCGACTACCCGCCGCCGGTGCTGCCACCGCCGGACCCCCAATACGTCAAGGGCAACGCCTCCGCAGTGGTGCCCGACGTCGTCGGCCGCACGGAGGCCGGCGCCACCGCCCGCCTGCGCGGGGCGGGCTTCCAAGTGAAGTCCGTGACGGTGCCGTCCGACAAGCAGAAGGGCAACGTGGTCACCGTGAGCCCCGTCGGCTCCGCCGTCCCCGGCTCCACGATCACCATCAGCATCAGCGACGGCAGCCGCACGCCGGCCGACGACAACGGCGGCGACCGCGGCGATAGGCCGACCCCGCGGTCCGAGGACCGTAGCAACGACCGGGGTGACAGCGGCACAGGCCGGGGCGACGAAGCGGACTGATCCCCGGCCGTCCGCCGGTCAGCCCGCCAGGCGGGTCTTCACCACGCCCGACAGCCTGGAGCCGTCCGCGCGCCCCGCGGCGCGCGCCGTCGCCTCCTTCATGACCTGCCCCATCTGACGCATCCCCGGCTGCGACCCCAGCTGCTCGTGCACCGCGGCGACGGCCTCGTCGACCACCCGGCCCAGCTCGTCGTCGTCGAGCTGCCGCGGCAGGTAGGCGGCGAGGATCTCCTCTTCGGCCCGCTCCTTGCGCGCCAGTTCCGCCCTGCCGGCATCGTCGAACACCTGCGCGGCCTCCAAGCGCTTCTTCGACTCTTTGGCGATGACCTTCAGCACCTCGTCGTCGGTGAGCGTGCGCGCCTCCTTGCCCGCGACCTCCTCCGCTTGCACTGCGGACAGCACCATCCGCAGAGTCCCCGTGCGCAGCGGATCCTTGGCCTTCATCGAGGCGGTGAGGTCGCCGCGGATCTGATCCTTGAGTTCTCCCATAGCGTGAAACGGTACGCGCCCCGGACGCACGCCCCGGTCCATGCATCCCAGCCTGCGCATCCCGGCCCGCGCACAGCGGATCGGGGCGGGGGCGCCTGCCGTATCGTGGCAGGCGTGGGCACAACTTTCGGATCGCACTGGACACCTCGCCCCGCCGGCGGCCCGCCGGCCCCCGGCGGACCCGCGTGGAAGGCGCTCGGAGCGGTGGCCGCCGCCGGCGCCGCGTCGCTCGGCTACGCAACGCTGATCGAACGCAACGCGTTCGCCCTGCGTGCCGCCACCCTCGAGGTCCTCGCCCCCGGCTCGCCAAGCATCCGCGTACTGCACCTCAGCGACCTGCACATGCTGCCACGGCAGCAGCTCAAGCAGGCGTGGGTGCGTGAACTCGAGGCGCTGGAGCCAGATCTCGTGGTCAACACCGGCGACAACCTGGCGCACCTCCGCGCGGTACCGGCCGTGGTGCAGGCGCTCGGCGGCCTCCTGGACCGCCCGGGCGCGTTCGTCTTCGGAAGCAACGATTATTTCGGCCCGGTGGCGAAGAACCCGCTCAAGTACTTCGACAAGAACCACCGGCGTGTCCCCGGCCCCCCGTTGCCGTGGCAGGATCTGCGCGCCGCGTTCATCGAACGGGGATGGATCGACGCCACCCACCGCACGCAGGAGATCACCGCCGGAGGCAACACGATCAGCGTCGCCGGCGTGGACGATCCGCACCTGCAGCGCGACCGCTACGACACGATCGAGGGCAAGGCCGACCCTTCCGCCGACCTGCGCCTCGCCCTGAGCCACTCCCCCGAGCCGCGGGTGTTGGACCATTTCGCTTCCGACGGCTACGACCTCGCTCTGTGCGGGCACACCCACGGCGGCCAGTTGTGCCTCCCCGCATACGGCGCGCTGGTGACGAACTGCGGCATCGACCGCTCGCGGGTCAAGGGACCGTCGCAATGGGGCGAACACATGCGGCTGCACGTCTCAGCCGGACTGGGCACCTCGCCGTACGCTCCCGCCCGATTCTTCTGCAGACCGGAGGCGACCCTGCTCACGCTGGTCCCTGCGCAGGTCGACCCCCGCGCTGCGGCGAACGGGGAGGCCGTTTCGCGGTCCGGGGCGGGTGTGCGCTAGACTCAGCGAGGCTTGTTCGGGAGTGCCCGGGGAGGATTTTCCGCGCGCACTTCCGGTACGCCACGGGGTGTGGCGCAGCTTGGTAGCGCGCTTCGTTCGGGACGAAGAGGTCGTGGGTTCGAATCCCGCCACCCCGACACAAAAAGTGCCGGGACACCGCTCAAACGGTGTCCCGGCACTTTTCTGTCGCATTCGGGCATCTCCGGCCGAGCCGGCCGACCGGCCCCTGTCAGTCGGCCAGGAAGCGCGCCCGCACGAACTCCGCACCGCAGGCGAGCTCCTCGTTCGCCTCGTCGAGCATCCGACCGAAGTGCAGGAACGAATGCAACACGCCGGGCACCATGCGGAACCGCACCTCCTGGCCTCCCCGCCGGAGCGCCGCAGCGAGCGCGCGCGCATCGTCGGCGAGCGGGTCGAGTTCCGCGCCCACGACGTAGGCCGGCGGCAGCGGGGCCTCCAGGTCCGCCGAAATGTGGTCGACGAGGGGCCCGCCGCGGTCGGCAGGGTCGTCGAAGACGGTGCTCTGGAAGCCCTGCAGATCCTGCGGCGCCATGCCGTCCCAGAAGCCGCCGTACTGCCTGCTCGTGACGGAGTCGCGCAGTCCGTGCCCGCCGTAGTAGAGCAGCATCGCCCGCAGCGCCCCACCTGCCGTGACCGCCGCCTGCTCGTCGATGCCGGGCAGGGTCCCCGGGCGGTCCCGCAGCAGCAGCGCCGTCGCCATCGACAACATCGCCCCCGCCGAATCACCTGCCATTGCCAGTCTCGCCGGGTCGATCCCGTGCCGCCGGCCGTGCACCGCCAGTTCGGTGACCACCCCCGCGCACTCGTGCAGCGCCTGAGGGAACCGGGCCTCCGGGGACAGCGAGTAGTCCACGCCGACTACGGCCGCACCGCTCCTGTCGGCGAGAACCCGCATGATGCGGTCGTGCGTGTCGAGATCCCCCACTGTGAACCCACCGCCGTGGAAGTACACGACTGCCGGCAGCTCCGCGGCGGAGGTCGGGCGATGGATGCGGATCGGCACGTCCGTGCCCGCAGCGCGGATCCGCAGCTCGTCGGTCGCCGCCATCCGCGGCCCGCCGTCGTTCCAGAACCGCCGCTCATCACGATACTCGGCGCGCATGGCCGCGATCGGGTCCGCTGGATCGTCCTCCCCGCCTGCCTCCGCAGCCGCCCGCGTCAGCTGGTGGATCACCACGCGGCGCATCTGCGGGGTGAGACGTTCGCGCACGTGGCCGGGCACGTCGTCTATGCCGCGGGGTGCCGGGGCACGGTGGGTGGGAGTCTCGTGCGTCATCGTTGCCTCTCCTCGGGGCGGTCGCTCACATCCGCGGAATGTGGGCGATGAGTTCGCGGGTGTAGTGGTGCTGCGGATCGTCCAGCACCTCGTCGACCGGGCCGTTCTCGACGATCCTGCCGCTCTGCAGCACGGCCAGTCGTTGGGCGATGTGGCGCGCCAGAGCGATGTTGTGCGTGACGAAGAGCATGGCCATCCCGGTCTCCCATTGCAGGGTCCGCAACAGGTCGATGATCGCGGCCTGCACGGACACGTCCAGTGCAGACGTGACCTCGTCGCACACCAGCACGCTTGGGGCATTGACGAGGGCCCGGGCGATCGCCGCCCGCTGCCGTTCGCCGCCGCTGAGATCCCCTGGACGCCGGTCGATGAAGCTGCGGCCCAGTTCCACCTGGTCGAGCGCCTCCTGAACCTTGGCCCGGCGCTGCCGTCGGTCGGTGCCGCCCGTCATCCGCAACGGCACCTCGATGGACTCGCCGATGGTGCGCCGGGGGTTCAGCGAGGAGAAGGGGCTCTGGAAAACGTACTGGATGCTGCGCCGTTCCTCCGCTGTGCGCTGCCGGGTGCCGCGGGCAAGAGCACCGCCGGAGAGCACGACGTCACCGTGATACCTGCTGTTGAGGCCGGCGATACAGCGCGAGAGGGTCGTCTTACCCGATCCGGATTCGCCCAGCAGCATCATCGACTCGCCCGCACCCAGTGCGATGTCGATGCCTTCGAGGATCCGGGCCTTGCCGTAGGAGAGCCGCAGATCCTTCGTCCGCAGCAGTGCCGCCCCCGCCTCCGCGGCGGCCTCCGCGCGGTCCGCGGCCGGCGAGGCCCGCACCGACGGTCCGCTTCCTCGCGGCACCGATTCCGCGAGGTGCTCCCCGGTGATGGCCTCCGTCCGGCCGATCCGACGCTCCCCCTCCAGGTCCGGCACCGCCCGCAGCAGCCGGCGCGTGTACTCGTGCCGGGGGCTGTACAGGACTTCCGGGCAGTCTCCACGTTCGACGATGTCGCCTGTGAGCATGACGGCCACCGCGTCGGCGACCTCGGCGACCACCGCCAGGTCGTGGGTGATGTACAGGCCCGCCACGTCGTGGCGGCGGGTCAGTTCGTGGATGGTCTCGAGCACCAACGCCTGGGTGGTGACGTCCAGCCCCGTCGTCGGCTCGTCCAGCACCATCACCGACGGCCTGCAGGCGAATGCCATGGCGATGCCGATGCGCTGCTGTTGGCCCCCGGACAACTGATGCGGGTAGCGGCGCTGATACTCGGAATCCCCGGGCAGCCCCACCTCCGGCAGCACCTCGGCCACGCGGGCCCTGCGCTCGGCGTCGGATCCGCCGAAGCCGTGGACCCGCAGCACCTCGAGGATCTGGTCGCCCACCCGCATGGCCGGGTTCAGCGAGAGCGCGGGATCCTGGGGCACGTAGGAGATGCGGCCGCCGCGGAGCCTGCGGCGATCCGGCTCGGGCAGGTCCAGCACGTCGAGGGGCTCCCCGTCCTGGTACAGGTCCACGCCGCCGCCGGTGTGCCGCAGTCCGCGCCGGAAGTGGCCGAGGCAGGCCAGGCCCGCCGTCGTCTTGCCGGAGCCGGATTGGCCGACCAGCGCCAGCATCGCGCCGGCATGCAGGTCGAAGGAGACGCCGTGCAGCACTTCCTTGCCGCCGGCCGTGGCCGCCACCCGCAGGTCGCGGACGCGCAGGGCGATGGGCCCCGCAGTGGTCGTCTCGATGTTCACTGTTGGTCCTCCACGTGCAGGTTCGCCGTGGCGCGCGCGAATGCGTCCGTGACGAGATTCGTGCCGACGGTCAGCAGAGCGATGGCGATGATCGGCAGCAGCACGCCCCACGGCTGCACCGCCAGTGCGATGCGGTTCTCGTTGATCATCAGGCCCCAGCCGGCGGCCGGCGGTTGCAGGCCGAGCCCCAGGAACGACAGCGAGGCGATGTAGGCGATCGAGTACGTCATCCGCAGGCCGAGCTCCACCATCAACGGGCCGGTGATGTTCGGAAGCACTTCGCGCGCAAGGATCCGCCACCGCGGGACGTTGTACATCTCCGCGGCCGTGATGTAGTCCTCGGTGATCACCGACAGGGTCGCGGACCGGGCCACGCGGGCGACGCTCGGCGCATGGGTGATGCCGATGACGACGACGAGGACCCATCCCTGGGGCCCCAGCACCGTGATCGCCAGCAGGGCGAACACGAGCTGCGGCAGCGCCAGCAGGATGTCGTTGCCGCGCATGATGACGCTGTCCACCCAGCCACGGGTGTAGGCGGCGACCATGCCGAGGACGGTGCCGAGCGCCAGACCCAGGACGGTGGCGAGCGCGGCGTAGACGAGCAGGCGCAGCCCGCCGTCGAGGAACCTGCTCAGGACATCGCGGCCCAGGTTGTCCGTGCCGAACACCCCGTCGCTGTGGAAGGGCTTGGCTGCGAACTCCGTGCTCGTGTACCCCGTGGCCCACGGCAGCAGCAGCGGCCCGAAGACGGCCACGGCCACGACGATGCCGGTGATCACGACGCCGATCTTCGCCTGCCGCTGCGCGATGAAACGCCGCCACAGGCTCGGAGGCGCGGACGCCTGTGCTGGCGCGTCCTGGCTGCTGACGCCGTCCGGTTCTGCACTCATTTCGCCGGCTCCGTCCGCAGTTTCGGATTGGTCACGATGCCGACGACGTCGGCCAGCAGGTTCACCACGATGTACACCGCGGCGATGAGCAGCGCGATGGTCTGCACCACCTGGATGTCCCGGTTGTGCACGGCGTCCACCAGCGCGGCGCCGATCCCCGGGTAGCGGAAGAGGTACTCGACCACCACGATGCCGCCGGCGAGCCAGGCCAGCTGGAAGGCGATCACCTGGGCCACGGGGCCGAGCGCGTGCGGCATGGCGTGCCGGGTGATGACCTGTCTCTCCGGAACGCCCTTGAGCCGGGCCATCTCGACGAAGCCGCCGTCGAGTGCTTCGACCATCGTCGCCCGCATCATCCGGACGATGTACGGGAGCACCACGATCACGAGGGTGAGGATCGGCATCACCAGTTGCGGCGGGAAGTCCCACACATGGGTGCCCGGAGGATTCATCGTCACCGCCGGCAGCACGTCGAACACGTTCGTCGACAACACGGCGATCAAGACGATGCCGATGACGAAGTCCGGTAGCGCGGCCACGACGAGCGTCGCGTACGTGGTGGCGTTATCGGCGGCCTTGCCGCGGCGGATCGCGCTGAAGCTTCCGATGAGGATGCCGACGGGGATGCTGATGGCGGCGGCGATCAGCATGAGCACCAGCGAGTTGACGATCTTCGGCCCGAGGTACGCCCCGACCGAGGCGCCGGTGGCGGTGGACGTGCCGAAATCGCCGGTGAAGATGCCGCCGAGCCACTGGAAGTACCGTTGCACCACAGGGTCGTTGAGATTCAGCTGTTCGCGCAGCGCGGCCAGCCGCTCCGGCGTCGCCTGCTGCCCCAGGATCGCCTGCGCCGGATCGCCGGGCAGGAGGAGCGTGGCGATGAACACGAGCACGCTGACCAGGAACAGGATGACGACGCTGATCGCGAGGCGCTTGGCGATGAATCGTGCCATCACAGCGCCTCCCTCAACCACACCTGACGGAACCGGAAGCCGGACAAGGCGAGCCCGGTGCGGTCGGGGACGAGACCGCCGACATACCGCTGGTAGGCGTCGATCTGGTTGGCGAAGCCCCAGACGATGTATCCGCCTTCGTCGTAGAGGATCTTCTGGGCCCGCCGGATCAGTTCGGCGCGCGGCCCCTCGTCGACCGTCGCGGTGGCCTGCTTGACCAGGCGTGTCAGTTCGGGGTTGTCCATGTGGGTCTCGTTGAAGGCCGACTTCGGCAGGCTGCAGGTCATCGCCTGTGGAAGGAAGTCCCGCGTGTAGTAGAAGTCTTGCGCGAAAGTCCACTTGAGGTAGTCGTCGCCGAAGAACGTCGTCGGCTCCACGCGCCGGATGTCGACGGTGATCCCGGCACCCTTGGCCTGCTGCGCGAACACCTGCGCCGCCTCGACCGCGCCCGCTTGGATATTCGAGGTGACCAGTTCGACGGTGATCCCGTCGGGGTAGCCGGCGTCGGCAAGCAGACGCCGGGCCTTGTCGAGGTTCTGGGTGCGCTGGGGCAGGTTCTTCGAGTAGGCACGGTCGAACGGCGCGTACATGTCGTTGCCGATCCGCCCTTGCCCGCTGTAGACCTGGCGGACCATCTGCTCCCTGTCGACGGCCAGCCGGAAGGCTTCGCGCACCCGGTTGTCGTCGAACGGCGCCTGATCCACCCGCATGGTGAACGGCGTCCACGACCCGGTCTCCGAGTTGAGGATGTCGATGCGCGGATCGGATTCGAGCACCTCGACGAGCGCCGGCGGGATCTGCCCGATGGCGTCCACCTGATTCGACAGCAACGCGTTGATCAGGGCGTCGTCGTCGTTGAAGTTGAGGATCGTGAGCTCGTCCAGGTAGGGCTGGTCGTCGTGCCAGTAGTGCTCGTTGCGCGTGAACGTGCTCTGCTGGCTGGCCGTGAACGACTTGAACCGGAACGGCCCGGTGCCCACCGGGCGTTGCGGGTCGTAGTCGACTGGCACGATCCCGGAGGTGTACGCCGCGAGGAGCCGGTCGAAGTACGACACCGGCGTATCGAGACGGAAGCGCACGAGATGATCGCCGACGACCACGATCTCGCGCAGGGGCTGCAGGTCCACGGCACCGTTCTTCGGATTCTCCGGGTCGGTGATCCGCTGGAACGTCGCCTTGACGTCGCGACCCGTCATCGGCCTGCCGTCGTGGAACACCACGTCGTCGCGCAGGTGGACGGTCCACTCGCGCCCGTCCGGCGTCGCCTCCGCCTTCGTGGCAAGTCCGGGCCGCAGGTTGTAGTCATGGTCGAGTTCGAGAAGCGTGTCGTACAGGTTGACGATGCGCGCGATGTCCGTGGTGTTCACCGACAGGTGCGCATCGAGCGTGTCCGTCGCTCCGCCACCGGTGAGTCCCACACGGAGCCTGCCTCCGGCGGATGGGGTGCCGCGCATGTCGAAGGAGCCCGCCGTGGCGGAGTTCCCGCATGCGGCGAGGATCAGGGCGGTCCCCATTCCGAGGCCCGCACCGAGGAAGCCGCGGCGGCTCAGGGCCGCCCCGCCGGCGGGGGCCGATCGCTGTTCACTGTTCATTTCGTCGCCTTCAGGTACGTGCCGGTCCGGTTCCGTCGTGCGCTACGCATCAGATCCGTTCTCGAGTCGACAGTGGGACGTGCGACGTCGGTTCTCGCGGGGTGCCACGCGCGCGGCGCCCCCGAGAACTTTCGATTCGCAATGCAATGCCTAACACATCATCAGATACTTGCGATAGAAGCAAGTTGCTGATTATGCTTCAGGCGTGAGCAAGTCGGAGGGGACGGCGGCGGCCGTCGGTGGCCGTGCACGCACCGCCATCCGGGGGTCCGCGATGGCGCAGCGCGATGTCGCAGGTCGCATCGGCCTGGACGAGACCAAGCTGTCGAAATCGCTGGGCGGTACGCGCCGCTTCTCCGCGGACGAGCTCCTGGCGCTGGCGACCGTCACCGGCGTCACCGTCCAGTGGCTGCTGACGGGGGGCGGCGACTCGGATTCGGACGTCGAATCCGTGTCCGCCACACCGCCACCCGAAACCCTCCCCTCCCGCCATCCGGAGAGCGAGGAGCAGGCGTTGCGTCGGCGCACGCTCGTCGAGCAGGCCTGGTGGCTGTTCGCCGAGCACGGCTACGACGGTGTCCGCATCAGCGACATCGCCGACGCCGCCGGCGCCTCCAGCGCGTCCGTGCACTACTACTTCCCGTCCAAGCGCGACGTCTTCGCCGAGGTGCTGCGCTACTCGGTGAAGCTGGCGTTCGACCGCCAAAGCGCGCGCCTCACCGACGTCGACGACCCGGCCTCACGGCTCAAGACCCTTGTGCGCCTGCAGATGCCGGCGGATCGTCTGCGCAGAGCAGAGTGGTCGATCTGGCTGCAGACGTGGGCGGCCGTCGCCGTCGACGGCGACCGCTTCGAGCACGGCCCCAGCTATCGCCGCTGGTGGGAGACCGTCCGCGGCATCATCGCCGAGGGCACCCGCACCGGCGCATTCATCGATGCCCCGCCCGACCGGACCGCCGACGTCCTCACCGCCTACATCGACGGACTCGGCATCCGCGTGCTCACCGGTCTGCTCAGCCCGCAGGGGATGGCCGAGCAGGTCGACAACTTCATAGACCGCAATCTCATAGCCCACGCACTACCGGTTAGGACCGTTCCATGAACCGTCACGTCATCCTCACCTGCGCCGTCACCGGGGCCGGCGACACCGCCGGCCGGTCCGAGCACGTGCCCGTCACCCCGCAGCAGATCGCCGACTCCGCAATCGCCGCGGCGCGCGCCGGCGCATCCATCGTCCATATCCACGTGCGCGACCCCCGGACCACCCTCGGCTCCCGCAAGACCGAGTACTACGCCGAGGTCCAACGCCTGATCGGCGCGTCGGATGTGGACCCGGTGATCAACATGACCGCGGGCATGGGCGGCGACTACGTGATCGACCCGCAGAACCCGATGCAGCACGTGGAGGGCACCGACCTGGTCAGCCAGGCCACCCGCCTCGAGCACGTCGAGGCGCTGCGGCCGGAGATCTGCACGCTCGACTGCGGCACGCTCAACTTCGGCGAGGGAAGCTCCACTTACATCTCCACCCCGGACATGATGCGCGAAGGCGCGGCCCGCATTCGCGAGCTGGGCGTCAAGCCGGAGCTGGAGTGCTTCGACACCGGCAACGTCTGGTTCGCCAACGTGATGCACCAGGAGGGGCTGCTCGACGACCCGCCTTTCTATCAGATCTGCCAGGGCATCCCCTACGGCGCGCCCGCCGACGGCGCACTGCTGGAAGCCGAGGTGGCGATGCTGCCGAAGACCGCGGAGTTCACCGCGTTCGCGATCTCGCGCAACCAGTTCGAGTGGGTCGCCCGCTCCGTGCTGGCCGGTGGCCACGTGCGCGTGGGCTTGGAGGACAACCTGTACCTGTCCAAAGGGGTCAAGGCCACCAACGCCCAGCTCGTGCAGCGGGCCGGCGAGATCATCGACTCGCTCGGAGCGCAGGTCGCCACCCCGGAGGAGACCCGGGAGCTCCTCGGCCTCCGCCGGCAGTGACCCCGTCCCGCACCGCGTGCCACTCCGAATCGAAAGCAGCAGTAATGGAACTCCGTGACATGAAGACCATCGACACCGTCGCCTGCGTGGGCGCCGGCGTCATCGGCGGCGGCTGGGCCGCCTACTTCCTCGCCCGCGGCCTCCGGGTCCGCGTGTGGGACCCCGCACCGGAGGCCGGTGAGCGGCTCGCACGTCTCGTCGACAACGCGTGGCCGGCACTCACCGAACTCGGTCTCGCCGAGGGCGCCGACAAAGACGCCTGGACCGTGCACACCGACCTCGCAGAGGCACTCGAGGGCGTCGGGTTCGTCCAGGAATCCGCGCCGGAGAATCTCGAGATGAAGCAGCGGCTGCTCGCCGACATCGCCGCCGCGGCCCCGGCGGACGCCGTCATCGGGTCGTCCACCTCCGGCTACAGCATGACGGAGATGGCGCGGACGGCCGTCGCGGAGGCACCGGCCGGCGCGGCGCGGCTCGTCGTCGGGCATCCGTTCAACCCGCCTTATCTGATCCCTCTCGTGGAGGTCGTCGGCGGCGAGCACACCGCCGCGGCCGCGGTCGACTGGGCCGCCGAGTGGTACACGCTCATCGGCAAGTCGGTGATCCGTATGGACCGCGAGCTGCCCGGTTTCATCGCCAACCGCCTGCAGGAGGCGCTCTGGCGCGAGGCCCTGCACATGATCGACAACGGCGAGGCCACGGCCGAGCAGATCGACCGCTCGATCACCGACGGCCCGGGCCTGCGGTGGCCGCTGCTGGGCCCCATGCTCACCTTCCACCTGGCGGGGGGCCAGGGCGGCATGGCGCACAACCTGGACCACTTCGGCCCGTCGCTCAAGTCGCCCTGGACCCGGCTCGAGGCACCCGAGCTGACCAAGAAGCTCCGGGATGCTGTGGTCGACAGCGTCGACGAGGCGACGAAGGGCCGCACCATCGACGAGCTGATCCGCGCGCGCGACGCCTCGGTGATCGCCGTGCGCCAGGCCATCGGCAGCATCCGCCGCGACTACCCCGGCGGCCGGGAGTGAGTCCGCGCCCGGCGCTGTCGACCTACCGGTCGACGGTCCGCCCGGAATGGATCGACTACAACGGCCACATGTCCGAGGCCTACTACGTGCTCGTGTTCGGATACGCCACCGACGAGGCGATGGACGTGCTCGGCCTGGGGCCGCAGTACCGCGAGCGCACGGGCTGCTCGCTCTACACGGTCGAGGCGCACATCCGGTACCTGCAGGAGGTTCCGCTGGGCGCGCCGCTGACGGTGCACACCGAGGTCGTCGGGGTCGCCGGCAAGAAGCTGCACCTGGCCCACTCGATGTCCGCCGCACTCGGCGACGCGGAGCCGTTCGTCGTGTCCACCGAGGAGATTCTGGGCGTGCATGTTGACCAGAACGCGGGCGGGTCGGCGCCGCTGCCGGCGGAGGTGCTCGCCGCCGCGCGCGACGCGCAGAACCCCGCGCCGGCGTGGAGCGGCCGCGCCGTCGGCGTCTGAGGGACGCCGAACCCGGGCCGCGGGGCGACGCTGCTATTGCTCGCCGTCCCGCGGCCCCTCGTCTCCGGACGTGCGGGTATCGTCGCCGGACGTGCGGGTGCCGTCTCTGCGCCCGCGCGTGCGGGACGACTCCTGCCGGCGTACGACCTGTTCGCGCATCCGATTGTCCAGCAGCTCCCGCTCGAGGGCGTCGCGTTTGCGTGCCAGCCGTTCGAGCTTGCGGCCGGTCGACAGCGCCAGGTCGCCGGACGCGGTGAGGTCCGGGCGGTCCGGCCCCTTCGGCTGGATGCGGCCCGGGTCGAGTGTGCGGCGCACGTCGTCTGCGTCCACCACGCCCACTTCCTCCGCCGCCTTGATGTACCAGTCGACGAGGTCCGGATCCCGGCTGTCGAGCCAGGCGCCGGCGCCCGAGTCGGACGACACCGCGCTGGAGCCGAAGACGAAGTCGTCTCCGTGGTTGGCGATGCCCAGGCGCACGCCCTGCGCGATCGCGGCGCGCGCGTACTTGCGGCGCAGCATGTACGGGTCGGTGCGCAGGTCCTTGCCCCAGGACACCATCATGCCCATGATGACGAACGCGAACGGCAGCGACGACACCACCATTATCGATTGCAGCCCGCCCAGCGCATCGGAGCCGCCGGCCAGCAGAAGCGACGCCGCGGTGAGCCCCAGCAGGACGCCCCAGCAGATCGTCACCCAGGTGGACGGCTCCGGCTTTCCTCGCTGACTCATCGACCCCATGACGATCGACGCCGAATCCGCGGAGGTCACGAAGAACACGACGATGGAGACCATGGCGATCACCGCGGTGACCGCGCCGAACGGCAGGTTGTCGAGCATGCCGAACAGCATCGCTTCCGGCGAACCCCCGGCGTCGACGCTCTCGCCGTTCATCTTCTGCCACATCGAGGTCCCGCCGAACACGGCGAACCACATGAAGCACACCCCCGCGGGCACGAGGATCACCACGGTGACGAACTCGCGCAGCGTCCGTCCGCGGGAGATCTTGGCGATGAACATGCCGACGAACGGCGTCCACGAAACCCACCATGCCCAGTAATAGGTGGTCCACGCGGACATGAACTCCGCGGTGTCACCACCCTCGTTGCCGTTGCGGATGATCATGGTGCCCAGCTCGTTGAAGAACGACGCGGCCCCGGCCGGCATGAGGTTGAGCAGGAACAGCGTGGGCCCCGCGATGAACACGAACACCGCGAGCAGTCCCGCGATGACCATGTTGATGTTGGACAGCACCCGGATGCCGCGTTTGATCCCGGACACCGCCGAGACGATGAACGCCGCGGTGAGCACCGCCATCGTGCCGATGATGAAGGTGTTGCCCAGATGACCCGCACCGGTGACGACCTCGGTGCCGCGCGCGATCTGCATCGCTCCGATGCCCAGCGAGATCGCGGTGCCGAACAGGGTCACGATGATCGCGAAGATGTCGATGACGGCGCCCAGCGGCCCGTGCGTACGGGTGCCGAAGATCGGTTCGAAGATCGCAGAGATCAGCGGCGGACGGCCGCGCCGGTAGGAGCTGTAGGCGATGGCGCCGCCGACGAGCGCATAGAACGCCCACGCGATGGGGCCCCAGTGCAGCATCGTCTGCGCCAGCGCCGTCTGCGCCGCGTCGACGGTCTCGGGTGCCACCTCGAACCCGTGCGGCGGGTCCATGAAGTAGGTGAGCGGCTCGTACGGGCCGTAGAACAACAGCCCGATACCCATGCCGGCGGAGAAGAGCATCGCCACCCACGAGACGGTGGTGAACTCTGGCTCCTCGTCGTCCGCGCCCAGGCGGACGCCGCCGGTACGGCTGTAGCCGAGCACGAGCATGAACGCGGCGATCACCAGCGCCAGCACGCCGTACATCCAGCCGAAGTTCGTCGTCACCCACTGGAGGGACTCGTCGCCGACGGACTTGATGTTGTCCGGCGCGACGAACGCCCACACGATGACCGCGGCGATGAGGAGCCCCGAGATGACGAACACCGGCGGGCTGGTGTTGAACACCCGCCCCGTGCGTTCCACGCCGATCCCCGGAATGAGCGCCGGATGCACCAGGCTCCGATCCGATACCTGCTTGATCAGCCGTTTTGCCGGCTCCCGCATCCGCTCGGTCCGGCGATGTGCCCGGTCGTCGGGGCGGCGCCCGCCTGCGTCGTCGTTGTCCATCACCACTCCCACGGCGGCCCCGGTCCCGCCGCATTGCGCGCCCGGCCCGATGCCGCCACTAGTCGATCGGCACGTAGATCGTATGGCCTCCCCGCGGATCCTGCGGAACGATGCCTGACTGTGCGGCGCGGCGCGCAGTGGTGCCGGTCACCGGGCGAAGGGGTCCTCGGTCCTCCCGACGAGGTCGGCGACGGAGTCCACCACGAGGGTGGGCCGGTACGGGTACATCTCCACCGTCTGCCGCGTGGAGATGCCGCTGAGCACGAGGATCGTCCGCATGCCCGCCTCGAGGCCCACCACCACGTCGGTGTCCATCCGGTCGCCGATCATCAGCGTCTGCTCCGAGTGCGACCCCAACGAACGCAGCGCGGACCGCATCATCAGAGTGTTCGGCTTGCCCACGAAGTACGGTTCGCGACCCGTCGCCCTGCTGATGAGCGCCGCCACGGCACCCGTCGCGGGCAGCGAACCGTCGCGCGACGGCCCCGTCGGGTCCGGGTTGGTGGCGATGAACCGCGCCCCCCGTTCCACCAGGCGGATCGCCGTGGTGATCGCCTCGAACGAGTAGGTTCGGGTCTCCCCCAGCACCACGTAGTCAGGGTCGCGGTCGGTGAGCACGTAGCCGACGTCGTGCAACGCAGTGGTCAGACCCGACTCGCCGACGACGTACGCGCTGCCGTGGGGCCGCTGCGAGTCCAGGAAGCTCGCCGTGGCGAGGGCCGACGTCCAGATGGCCGACTCGGGCACGTCCAGCCCCGTCTGCCCCAGGCGTGCGCGCAGGTCGCGGGGCGTGCGGATCGAGTTGTTGGTGAGCACCAGAAAGGGGTTCCCGGCGTCGGTGAGTTCCGAGATGAGCTCGTCCGCCCCCGGGATCAGCGTTTCCTCATGGACGAGGACGCCGTCCATGTCCATGAGGTAGGTCCAGCGCCGCGCCGAGGAGTCCGTGTCATCCGCCACCTCCCCATCATCGCCTACCCGTACCGTTTGCACAGGCGGTGCGCGGGAACGCCGATGCGGTCGGGGCGCTCACCGGGAGAGTTCCGGTACGAGCAGGACCGGGCGGTGGCCGTGCCGGAGCAATTGCACCGCGACGGCGTCACCCAGGAGCCGTTCCATCGCCGCCGCCAGGCCCGCCCGCGGCGCCCCCAGCATCCCCGCGATCTCCGCGGCCTTCGCCAACGCGGCGCGTCCGGCGGGCCGCCGGTCGAACCCCACCACGATGCACCGGTCGTCCCTGTCCATCCCGTCTCCCCTCTCGCCGTCTCCCCTCTCGCCGTCCGCCGCTACGGCACCGAGGCCAGCCACAGGCCGAGGGCCGCAACGCCCGCCGTGACGACGAGCGTCCCGGCGACGTTCGCCAGCCCCGCCGTATAGCGGCGCGCCTCCAGCAGGCGGACCGTTTCCACGCTCGCGGTGCTGAACGTGGTGAATCCGCCGCAGAATCCCGCGCCCGCGATGACGGTGAGCCCCGTCGACGCATCCTGGAACAGGACTAGCCCCGTGAGATATCCGAGCAGCAGCGAACCGAGCACGTTGATCGTGAACGTCGCCCACGGGAACCGCAGCGCGCGTCGCGATGTGATGGCGCCGTCCAGGAGGAACCGCGCCGTGGCTCCCCCGCCGCCGGCGAGCGCGACCCAGAGCGTCGTCATGACCGGTCACGCCCCGGGGCCGCCGCGGGCGGGCCGCCGACACGCTGCCCCAGCCGTGCCCCCGCCGCGATGCCGAGCGCGCAGGCGACGGCGCCGACCAGGACCGTGGCGAGCGCATAGGACACGGCGGATCCCGCTGACCCCCGGTGCAGCAGCAGGTCGGTGTCCACCGCGAGCGTGCTGTAGGTGGTGAAGGCCCCCAGCATTCCGGTGCCCACGCCCAAACGTACGTACGTCGGCCATCGGCCATCCGCGCTCGGACCCCCCGGTGCGCCGCGCCTATACCTGGTGAGCGCTTCGAGCAGCATGCCCAGCAGGAATGCCCCGGTGATGTTGACGACGAACGTCGTCACCGGCCATTGCCCCGGGTCGTCGGGGAAGAGCACGTCCAGGCCGTGACGCGCGAAAGTGCCGACGAGACCGCCCGCGGCGACCAGAACAGCGAGGGCCGCCCTGCGATGCGGTGCTGTGGACACAGGTCTCCTTTCCTCTGAGGGAAGGAGCCATCAGCCCCGGTCGGGGCGGTTCAGGCCGACGCGCGGCCTCGGCGGAGTTCCATCGCCGCATCCGAGCATAACCGCTGCCGGAGGCCCGCCGCAGAGGCGGTCAGTCCACGCGGAAACCGATCTTCAGAGTCACCTGCATGTACGCCACCGCGTCGTCCTCGACGTAACCGCGGGTCTCCACCACCTCGAACCATCCGATGTTGCGGATGGTCTCCGACGCCTTGGCGACGGCGTTGCGGATGGCCGCGTCGGTGCCGTCCGGCGAGGAACCGACAACCTCCGTCATCCGATAAACGTGCCCCTCTGAACCCATCGTGATCACCTTCCTCGGCGAATCGCCCGGAGCGTGCAGCGTTCTGCTCCGACGCTACTGCAGCCCGGGCCGCGGCGGGTCCGGATTCGACCGCACGCGTGCCACGTTCTCTGGCAGCATCGGGGCATGAGCAACGTCGAGGCGCATCCACCGGAGGTGGTGTGCGGAGCGGAGGATCCGCCTGCGCACACGATCGAAGTTATCTCCTCCCGGGACGTCCCGTTGGGTGGGCCCCGCGCGATGACGGTGCGGCGCACCCTTCCGCAGCGTAAGCGGTCGCTGATCGGCGCGTGGTGCTTCCTCGACCACTACGGGCCGGACGACGTGTCCGTCTCCGGCGGCATGGACGTCCCGCCGCACCCGCACACCGGGCTGCAGACGGCGAGCTGGCTGTTCACCGGCGAGATCGAGCACCGGGACAGCTCGGGCGTGCACGCGATGGTGCGGCCGGGCGAGTTGAACCTGATGACCGCGGGCCGCGGCATCTGCCACTCCGAGGTGTCCACCGCGTCCACCACCGTGCTGCACGGCGCGCAGCTGTGGATCGCGCTGCCGGACGCGCACCGCGACGGCCCGCGCGATTTCGCGCACTTCGTCCCCGATCCGGTCCGCGCGGGGCAGGTCACCGCCCGGGTGTTCCTCGGTGCGCTCGTGGGGTCGGAGTCGCCGGTGCAGACGGCGACCCCACTGTTGGGAGCCGAGCTGCTGCTGCCCGTGGGCGCGAGCGCCGAGCTCGATGTCGACCCGGCGTTCGAGCACGGCCTTCTCGTGGACACTGGCGCGGTCGAGTTCGGCGGGACCGGCCTGGGGCGTGCCGAACTCGGCTTCGCGGCCGCAGGCAGGTCGACGCTGCGGATCACCAACCTGGGCGAGGTCCCCGCCCGCATGCTGCTGCTGGGCGGCCCGCCGTTCGGCGAGGAGATCGTCATGTGGTGGAACTTCGTCGGCCGCTCGCACGAGGACATCGCCGACTACCGCGAGGAATGGCAACAACACTCCGCACGCTTCGGCGAGGTGCACGGGTACGTGGGCCGCGAACCGGCGGGAATCGACCGACTGCCCGCGCCGCCGCTGCCCCACGCGCGGATCACACCGCGCCGCAACCGGTGACCCGCCCCGGCACCACCGCGCGCGTGGTGGTCCTCGCCACCGGTGGCACCATCGCCGCCACGCACGATGCCACCGGCGCGCTCACCCCCGGACGCAGCGCCGACGCCTTGCTCGCCGGGATCGACGTGCCCCACCGGCTGCACGTGACGGCGCACCGGTTGATGGCGATGGACAGCGCGGCGATGACGCCCGCCGACATGGCCGGCATCGCCGCCCGCACGGTGGCCGAGGCGCGCGCGGGCGCTGACGGCATCGTCGTGCTGCACGGCACCGACACGATGGAAGAATCCGCCCTCGTCGCCGACCTGGCGGTCGCGCAGGCGCGGACTGCCGCGCCGGTGGTGTTCACCGGCGCGCAGCGCGGCGCCGATCACCCCGAGCCCGACGGCCCCGGAAACCTCCTCCTCGCCCTGCACATCGCAGGCGGTGCACCCGGCTCCCCGGGGGCGCGGATCGTCTTCGCCGGAAAGGCCATGCCCGTCTGGGGCACCCGCAAGACGAGCACCGTAGCGTTGGACGGATTCGAGTCCTGGCCTGACATGCGCGAAGCGGATGCTGCGCGACGACGGGGGCTGGCCGCATTCGCGGCCGCAGACGGGCCGGCATCGGAAGGGCCGCTCCCCCGTGTGGACACCGTGGCGCTGTACCCCGGCGCCGACGCCGCAGCGATCGACGCCGTACGCGCCGCGGGCGCCCGCGGTCTCGTGCTCGAGGCGATGGGTGCAGGCAACGCCAATGCCGTGGTGGTGCAGGCCGTGCGCGAGGCGGTCGCCGCGGGCGTCGCCGTCGTCGTCACCACACGGGTGCCCTGCGGGCCCGCCTTTGCCGACTACGGCGGCGGGGGCGGCGGGGGCGGCGGCGCCGACCTCGCCGGCGCGGGCGCGGTGTTCAGCCCGGTATTGCGGTCCGGCCAGGCCCGAGTCCTGCTGGCCGCGTTGCTCGGCGCAGGCGCGGGGCCCGGCGACGTGGCGCGGGCCTTCACCGGCTGACGGACCGCCCGATCATCCGGCGAACCCGTGCCGGCACTGCGTCACGTACTCGGCGAAGTCCCAGCCGGCGAGGAATCCGCGCGCGGACTCCGCGCCCCGGGCGTAGAGGGCGTCGACCTGCGCGGCAGTGATGTCGAAATCGATGGGGCTCACCGCGTCGGACGGCACGAAGATCGTCCTGCGCACCGTGCACGGGTCGTTCATGTAGGCCGCGTCCTGGTTGCTCAGCAGAGTTCCGAGGGCCGCCAGGGCAATCGAGAACGGCCCGCTCACCGCGTGCGTCGGCGGCACCAGACCCGGGCGTGCGCTGAGCCGGATGCCGAAGGTGGGCCACAGCGGTTCGGCGCTGTTCGGCCTGTCGAACAGCTCGATGGGGAAGTCGTCCACGAGCCCGCCGTCCACCCACGTCGCGCCGGAGACCCGCACCGGTTGGAACAGGAACGGGATCGCCGCCGAGGCCCGCACCGCCTTGGCCACCGGAAACTCGTCGGGATCCTTCTTGTACGCGGGGAGGTCCCACGGGATGCGCACCAGCCGGCGCCGGGAGAGGTCGCTGGCCGTGATCACGAGGGACCACGCGTACTTGCGTTCCAGTCCGTTCCCGCCGGCGTCTCCGGCATCGCCCAGCCGCAGATCACCGAACGTGCGCACCCCCAGGTCCTTCAGCACGCCCGCCACAAAGGATTCGAGGTGGGCACCCTCGTAGATGCCGTCCGCGGTGAGCAGTGAGAGCATGGAACCGATAAGCGGGACGCGGCCGACGAGGCTGCGGTCCTGGAACTTCGTGTAGTCGATCGCGTCGACGATGTCGTGGAGGCGGCCGAGCGGTTCGCCGGCCTTCTGCAGCGCCGCCACGAATGCCGCGACGATCGACCCCGCACTGGACCCCGCCACGCGCGGAAACGTGTATCCGGCCTCGGCGAGCACGTCCACCGCGCCGACGAGGCCGATTCCGCGCACGCCCCCGCCCTCGCAGACGAGGTCGGCTCGCTTGTCCGTCATGACGCACCTCGCAGACAGCTCCGATCACGTACTTTCCGCCGATTCTCCTCCCGGAATCGGCAGAAAGTACGTGATCGGCGTGCGGGACCCAAGTCGATACCCGGCGGCTACTCCTTGACCAGCAGCTCCGCGATCTGGATGGTGTTGAGCGCGGCGCCCTTGCGCAGATTGTCGCCGGAGACGAACAACGCCAGACCCCGCCCCTCCGGAACGCCCTCGTCGCTGCGGATGCGCCCCACGAGTGACTTGTCCTGGCCCGCAGCTGCCAGCGGGGTGGGCACCTCCACCAGTTCCACTCCCGGCGCGTCCGCCAGCACCTTCTGCGCCTCCTCGACGCTCAGGGGTCGGTCGAACTCGGCGTTGATCGCCAGCGAGTGGCCGGTGAACACCGGCACGCGCACGCAGGTTCCGGACACGAGCAGCTCGGGGACGCCCAGGATGCGGCGCGACTCGTTGCGCAGCTTCTGGTCCTCGTCGGTCTCGCCGGAACCGTCGTCCACCAGCCCCCCTGCGAGCGCCACCACGTCGAACGCGATGGGCGCCACGTAGTTGTCCGGTTCGGGGAAGTCGGCGGCGGAACCGTCGTGCACCAGCTTCTCCGCGTCGTCGATGACGGCGCGGGTCTGCGAAGCCAGCTCCTTGACTCCGGCGAGCCCGCTACCGGACACGGCCTGGTAGGTGGAGACGATGAGCCGCTTGAGCCCGGCCGCCTCGTGCAGCGGCCCCAGCACCGGCATGGCGGCCATGGTCGTGCAGTTGGGGTTGGCGATGATGCCCTTGGGCCGGTCGGCCAGGTCGCCCGGGTTGACCTCGCTCACCACCAGCGGCACTTCGGGGTCCTTGCGCCAGGCGGACGAGTTGTCGACCACGACTGCACCGGCGGCCGCGAACCGCGGCGCCTGCTCCTTCGACAGCGTCCCGCCGGCGGAGAAGAGGGCGATGTCGATGCCCGCCAGGTCCTCGTCGGAAGTGGCCGCCGTGTCCTCCACGACGATGTCCTCGCCGCGGAACGGCAGCGTCGTCCCCGCCGAGCGCGCGGATGCGAAGAACCGCACCTTGTCGGCGGGGAAGCTCCGCTCCTCGAGCAGGCGGCGCATCACCACGCCCACCTGGCCGGTGGCTCCTACAACTGCGAGTGTGGTCATCGGAATCAGCGCCCCGTTCCGGCATAGACCTTGGCGGGCTCGTCGCCGCCCAGGTCGAAGGCCTTGTGCACGACGCGGACGGCCTCGTCCACGTCGGTGTCCTTGACAAGTACCGAGATGCGGATCTCGGAGGTGGAGATCAGGTCGATGTTGATGCCGGCCTGGGCGAGCGCCTCGAAGAAGGTGGCCGTCACGCCCGGGTGGCTCTTCATGCCCGCGCCCACCAGCGACACCTTGCCGATGTGGTCGTCGAACACCACGTTGCGGAACCCGATCCGGTCCTTGGCCGCGGTGAGGGCCTCGACGCACTTGGCGGTGTCGTCGGTGGGCAGTGTGAAGGTGATGTCGGTCTTGCCGGTCTCCACCTCGGAGACGTTCTGCAGCACCATGTCGATGTTGATGTCGGCGTCGGCGACCACACGGAACAGGCTGGCGGCGTATCCCGGCGAATCGGGTAGTCCCTGCACGGTGACCTGCGACTCGTCGCGATCGTGTGCGACGCCGGTGAGGACGGCTTCTTCCACGGGGATATCCTCCATCGATCCGGACACCATGGTGCCCGGCTTGTCGGTGTATGACGAGCGGACGTGGATGGGCAGGTTCGCGCCGCGCGCGTATTCCACGCAGCGGAGCATGAGCACCTTGGACCCGCAGGCCGCCATCTCCAGCATCTCTTCGAACGAGATGTTGTCGAGCTTCTTCGCGTCGGGCACGATCCGCGGGTCGGCCGTGTAGACGCCGTCGACGTCCGAGTAGATCTCGCACACATCGGCGTCGAGTGCCGCGGCCAGGGCGACGGCCGTGGTGTCGGACCCGCCGCGGCCCAGCGTGGTCACGTCCTTGGTGTCCTGGCTGACGCCCTGGAACCCGGCGACCATCGCGATCGACCCCTCGTCGAGGGCCTGCTGCACGCGCCCCGGGGTGACGTCGATGATCTTGGCTTTACCGTGTGCCGCCGTGGTGACCACGCCGGCCTGCGAGCCGGTGAACGAGCGCGCCTCGGCGCCCATCGAGCTGATCGCCATGGCCACGAGCGCGTTGGAGATACGCTCACCCGAGGTGAGCAGCATGTCCATCTCCCGCGCCGGGGGCACCGGGTTCACCTGCTGGGCCAGGTCCAGGAGCTCATCGGTGGTATCGCCCATGGCGGAGACGACGACGGCGACGTGGTTGCCCTGCTTTTTCGTCTCGACGATCCGCTCGGCGACGCGCCGGATGCGATCGGCGCTCTCCACCGACGATCCGCCGTATTTCTGCACGACGATTGCCACGCTGGGGTCCCTCCAGACAGTGCGGTTCGATCACTGGTCGTTGGTCGGTCACTGCTTCTATCGGTCGTAATCAGAGCCCCAGGGTACCGATCGACGGGCTGCGGCATCAGCCTGGCGTCACGGGGCGTGCACTACGTCACGCCGCCCCGGGATGAGGCGTCGGTCACCACCGCGGGTGCGGCAGACCTGCGCGTGGTTACCATGCGGCCGTGCCGAAGACTCCCGTTCAGTTCAGCACCGCACCGTCACGCCTCGCACAGCCGCGCGATCCGCATACCGGCCGGTCGGCGGACTCGGGCGTCCGGATCCACCCGGTCATCGCGCAGCGATGGAGCGCGCGCAACCTCGACCCCGACGCCGTCGTGACGCCCGACGAGCTGCTCGCGGCCGTCGAGTCGGCGCGGGTCGCCGCCTCCTGGGGCGGCACGTTCCCCGTGCGGTTCGTCGCCGGGCTCCGCGGCGACGCCGCGCACACGGCGCTCGCCTCGCTGCTCTCCGCCGGGAACAAGCGCTGGGCGGCGTCGGCGGGTGCGCTGCTCCTGGGCGTCGTGCAGACGGCGAACGACAAGGGCGATCTGCCGTATGCGATGTTCGACGCCGGCCTGGCGACGGCGCAGTTGTCGCTCCAGGCCGTGTCGATGGGGCTCGTCGCGCACCCGATGTCGGGGTTCGACAGGGACGAGGCGCGGCGGACCCTGCGGATCCCGGACGTCTTCGAACCACTGGTGATGATCGCGCTGGGGCACCTCGGGCCCGAGCGTGGCGCGGACCCGGAGATGGTCGAGCGGGACCGCACTCCCCGTCGGCGACCGGCGCTGGAGGACATGGTGTTCGGAGAGCGGTGGGGGGCGCCGTTCTCGGCCGAAGCGTGAGCAGTCCCGCGCATGCACGGCGCACACCGGAATACAATGGTGGTCGATGCCTGTCACCATGTCCTACGACCTGCCGGCCCGGGCGATTCTGGAGTCCGAACGGATCTTCGTCATGTCCGACGAGCGCGCCGGACACCAAGACATCCGTCCGCTGCGGATCGCGATCGTCAACCTGATGCCCGTCAAGGTCGTCGCCGAGACGCAACTGCTGCGGCTGCTGAGCAACACTCCGCTGCAGATCGACATCACGTTGCTGCACATGGCCAGCCATGTCTCGCGCACCACTTCGGCCGCACACCTCGACGCGTTCTACTCGACGTTCGACGACGTGTCGGGGCAGCACTTCGACGGACTGATCATCACCGGAGCCCCGGTCGAACGGCTCGACTTCGAGCAGGTCGACTACTGGCCGGAGCTGACCCGGATCCTTGACTGGTCGCGCACCCACGTCCAGTCCACCCTCCACGTGTGCTGGGGCGCCCAGGCCGCGCTGTACCGGCACTACGGGGTGGGCAAACACGAGATGCCCCAGAAGCTGTCGGGGGTATTCGACCATCGGCTGACCGGTCGGCCGTCGGCGGTAGTCACCGGCTTCGACGACGAGTTCCTGGCCCCGCACTCGCGGTACACCGACGTCCGCGCCGTCGACGTCGAGGCCACCGGCGAGGTCGACGTGCTGGCGCGCAGCGACGAGGCCGGAGTCTTCCTCGCGGCCACTCCGGACGGTCGGCAGGTGTTCGTCACCGGCCATCCGGAGTACGACGCGGACACCCTGGCCCGTGAATACGCGCGTGACCGCAAACAGGGTTTGCCGGTGCCCGTCCCGGCGCACTACTTCCCGGACGACGACCCGGCGGCCCGGCCGGTGAACCGGTGGCGCGGGCACGGCCATCTGCTGTTCGCGAACTGGCTCAACTACTGCGTGTACCAGGAGACCCCGTTCGATCCCACGGCGTGACGATCAGTCGTGGCCGACCGTTCACCCCAGCGCGTCGACGGCCGCGCGCACCCCGTCGCCGTAGGCGGGATCGCACGCAGTGCAGTTTGCGATGTGCCGCTCGACTGTTGCCGACGAGGCCCCCGTGATGGCGCGCGCGGTGTTGTCGAACAGCGCCTGCTTCTGCCCTGCGTCCATCAGATTGAACAGCGCCCGCGGCTGCGAGAAGTAATCGTCGTCATCGGCGCGGAAGTCGAACCGGTCCGCCACCGCCCCGACCGTCTGCGGCGGCTCGGCATATCCCGGCTGCTCCTGCCACAGCCCATCACCGTTGGGCTCGTAGTGCTTGGTCGCCCCTTGATTGCCGTCCACCCGCATCGTCCCGTCGCGATGGAAGTTGCCCACCGGGCAGCGCGGCTGGTTGACCGGGATCTGGTAATTGTTGACGCCCAGGCGGTAACGCTGCGCGTCGCCGTAGGAGAACAGGCGCCCCTGCAGCATGCGGTCCGGGGAGAACCCGATGCCCGGCACCACGTGCGCCGGATTGAACGCGGCCTGCTCGACTTCCGCGAAGTAGTTGTCCGCGTTGCGGTTCAGCTCCCACTCGCCCACCTCGATCAGCGGGTAGTCGGCCTTGGGCCACACCTTGGTCAGGTCGAACGGGTGGTACGGCACTTTCTCGGCGTCCGCTTCCGGCATCACCTGCACGCACAGCGTCCACTTGGGGTACTCGCCGCGCTCGATCGCCTCATAGAGGTCGCGCTGGCTGGACTCACGGTCGCCGGCGACGACGGCCGCCGCCTCTTCGTCGGTGAGGTTCTTGATGCCCTGCCGGCACACGTGGTGGAACTTGACCCAGAAGCGCTCGCCGTCGGCGTTGATGAGGCTGAAGGTGTGCGAACCGAAGCCGTGCATATGTCGGTAGCCGTCGGGGAGGCCGCGGTCGCTCATCACGATCGTCACCTGGTGCAGCGACTCGGGGAGCCGTGTCCAGAAGTCCCAGTTGTTCTCCGCGCTGCGCATGTTGGTGCGTGGATCGCGCTTCACTGCGTGGTTGAGGTCTGGGAACTTCAGCGGGTCGCGGAAGAAGAAGACAGGGGTGTTGTTGCCGACGAGGTCCCAGTTGCCTTCCTCGGTGTAGAACTTCACGGCGAAGCCGCGGATGTCGCGCTCCGCGTCGGCGGCGCCGCGCTCGCCCGCCACGGTGGAGAACCGCGCGAAAAGCTCGGTCTTCTTGCCGATCTCCGAGAAGATCTTCGCGCGGGTGTAGCGCGTGATGTCGCCGGTGACGGTGAACGTGCCGAACGCGCCGGAGCCCTTGGCGTGCATGCGACGCTCCGGGATCACCTCGCGGTCGAAGTGCGCGAGCTTCTCCAGGAACCACACGTCCTGCAGCAGCTGCGGACCGCGCGGGCCGGCCGTCTGCACGTCCTGGTTGTTCGGCACCGGCGCACCGACCGCGGTGGTGAGCCTGGTCGGGTCGGCGGAATTGTCGTCGTTGGCGGTCATTGCGGGGCGTCTCCTCGGGTGAGTGGACCTTGTGCGAATCCATCGGGGGCGCACGCGGTTTCGCGAACTCGACACGTCGCACCGTACCCTGTCCATCCTCGTGCATCCGGCGCCCGTGC
The DNA here is from genome assembly GCF_016599145.1 of Tomitella cavernea. Classification (GTDB taxonomy): domain Bacteria; phylum Actinomycetota; class Actinomycetes; order Mycobacteriales; family Mycobacteriaceae; genus Tomitella; species Tomitella cavernae. The sequence continues at coordinate 23,822 of NZ_JAENKO010000022.1, read as the reverse complement.
ACTGTCGCATTACCCGGTTCGGTGGCCGCGGAACAGCCCCGCGTGCCTCACCCGACGGGCGTGCCGGTGAACGGGGCGACCGTCGTGCACGGCACGGGCCGCGGATGGTCGGGGTCGAGTGCGTTGAGCACGTACCCGGCCGCGACCGGGGAGGCACCCATCGCGGCGTGTTCGGAGAAGTCGGTGGGGCACGCGTCCTGCACGACGACATTGGTGACGCCCGGCCCCGGGACCAGGCCCGACGTGTACGGCGAGACGAGCTCGTCGTAGCGGGTGGCGATGTTGGTGTACGTCACCCCCGGCGCGTACGGCCCGCCGCCCTCGTTGATCTTCTCGATGAACTCACTGCCCGCCGCCATCTCAAGGCACGAGGCGCACACCCGGCCGAAGGTCTGCTTCTGCAGATCCGTCAGCCCCAGCCGGCGGACCATGTCGAGGATCTCCACGGTGAAGAACGCGCGGTTGCCGCGCCACAGCGGGGTGAGAGCCACGTACTTGTCGACCTTGGCGGCGCCGCCAAGGAACTTCACATAGTAGTCGGGCATCAGCGTGCCGGTCGAGTGCGAGACGATATCGACCCTCTCCGCTCCGGTCGCCGCGAGCACCTGATCGACGAACCCCGACAGCTGCGCCGCACCGTCCTCCATCGGTGCCAGCCCGCCCATCGCGCTCAGGGGCCAGCTCAACCCCGGCAGGGTCCCCCACGTCAGCGCGTAGACGCAGTACCCCTCGTTGTGCAGCAGCGGGGCGTAGGTGGTCCAGTTGGTCTGCCGGTTCGCCAGCAGCCCGTGCACCAGCACCACGGGGCGCGGGTGCGCGGCGGTGGGCCGGCACGACCAGTCGTTCGTCCCCGGCAGCGAACCACCCGGGTCGGCCGCCTCGGCGCCGATGCCGCCGTAGAAGTCATGCGGCACCGGCAGTGGGGCCGGCGCGGCGGCCGCCCCGGCGGGCAGGACGAGCGCGGTCAGCGCCGCTGCGAGCAGCACTGCGATGACGGTGAGCCTGGGTTTCAACGGTCCTCCGACCCCCTGCACGGACACGGCCGTCCGTCAGGCTAGCAGCGCCGGGCGCCGCCGGGACGGTTTCAGCGCCCCCTCATCGGCGCGTTCGCCAGACACCGCTCCGGGATCCGGTGACCGAAGGCGTACACTCTGCGGCATGCAGCGCGTGCTTCTCCTTGAGTGCCGCGGCGGGGTCTGACCACCAGACCGGCTCCCCGTCGCGGGCCCTTTTCCATGCCGTCTTCGATGCCAGAGTCATCACGGCCATGCCGCGCTCGGGTGGATGAGCCCACAAGGGTCCGCCCCCGCTTTTCTCGGCACGTCGGTCTCACCGTCACCAGTCGCGGGCCCACCCGCGCCCGTGCCCCGCACACAGGGAGAATCCCATCATGACTTCCGCAGACGCCTTCACCGCCGGCCGGCGCAACATCGTCACCCCCAGTCGCCCGGCCCCCGCCGATCAGCCCGCCTGGAACACCCAGCGCGGCTCGTCGATGCCCGCCTACCGCTACCGCTCGTTCGCGGACGAGGTGGAGGAGATCACGCTCGACGCGCGCCGCTGGCCGGGCGCGGTGATAGACCGCGCGCCGCTGTGGTGCGCCGTGGACCTGCGGGACGGCAACCAAGCCTTGATCGACCCGATGACCCCCGCCCGCAAGCGCCGCATGTTCGAGCTGCTCGTGCGCATGGGGTACAAGGAGATCGAGGTGGGCTTCCCCGCCGCCAGCCAGACCGACTTCGACTTCGTCCGCGAGATCATCGAGGACGGCGCCATCCCCGACGACGTCACCATCCAGGTGCTCACGCAGAGCCGCCCGGAACTGATCGAGCGCACCTTCGAGGCCTGCGAGGGCGCCGCAAACGCCATCGTGCACTTCTACAACTCCACCTCGATCCTGCAGCGCCGCGTGGTGTTCAAGGCGGACAAGCCCGCCATCACCGCGATCGCCACCGACGCGGCGCACAAGGTGCTCGAAGAGGCCGCCAAGTATCCGGACACCCATTGGCGATTCGAGTACTCGCCGGAGTCCTACACGGGCACCGAGCTCTCCTACGCCAAGGAGATCTGCGACGCCGTCAGCGCGATCATCGCACCGACGCCGGAGAACCCGCTGATCGTCAACCTGCCCGCCACCGTGGAGATGGCCACGCCCAACGTCTACGCGGACTCCATCCAGTGGATGAGCGACAACCTGGCGCGGCGTGATGCGATCATCCTGAGCCTGCACCCCCACAACGACCGCGGTACCGCCGTCGGGGCCGCGGAGCTGGGATACATGGCGGGCGCCGACCGCATCGAGGGCTGCCTGTTCGGAAACGGCGAGCGCACCGGCAACGTCTGCCTGGTCACGCTGGGCATGAACCTGTTCACCCGCGGGGTGGATCCGCAGATCGACTTCTCCGACATCGACGAGATCCGTCGCACGGTGGAGTACTGCAACCAGCTGAACGTGCCGGAGCGCCACCCGTACGGCGGCGACCTGGTCTACACCGCTTTCTCCGGCAGCCACCAGGACGCAATCAACAAGGGCTTCGACGCGATGAAGTCCGACGCCGACGCCGCGGACAAGGACATCGACGACATCGTCTGGCAGGTCCCCTATCTGCCTGTGGACCCCAAGGACGTGGGCCGCACGTACGAGGCCGTCATCCGCGTCAACTCGCAGTCCGGCAAGGGCGGCATCGCGTACGTGATGAAGACCGACCACGGGCTGGACCTGCCGCGGCGCCTGCAGATCGAGTTCTCGCGGACCGTGCAGGGACTCACCGATTCCGAGGGCGGCGAGATCAACCCCAAGGAGATGTGGGACGTCTTCGCCGAGGAGTACCTGGACCGCAAGGTGCCCATCGAGCGGATCTCCCAGGAGCTGACCCCCGCCCGCAGCGACGGCGATGACGACGAGATCATCGCCACCGTCAGGATCGACGGCGTCGAACGCGAGCTGCACGGCTTCGGCAACGGCCCCGTCGCCGCCCTGGTCGACGGGCTCGCCACCGCCGACTACAACGTGCGTGTCCTGGACTACAGCGAGCACGCGATGTCCGCCGGCGACGACGCGATGGCCGCCGCCTACCTGGAATGCGCCGTGGAGTGCCCCGACGGCGAGACCAAGGTGTTCTGGGGCGTCGGCCTCGCGCCGTCGATCACCGTGGCCTCGCTGCGCGCGGTGATCTCGGCGGTCAACCGCGCCCACAAGTAGCACGCGCACACCGCGACCGGCGCCCGCAGCGGGCGCCGGTCGCTGTGTCAGACTTTCCGGCATGACCGATGCCTCCCCCGGAAACCCGGCCCCCGGACTGACTCTCCGCGGGCGGACGGCGATGCGGATCGCATCGGCCGCCGCCTGGGCGTCCCGCAAGTCCGGGCGGGGCAAGGGGGCGATGATCGGCGGGCTCATCGCGCTGCAGGTGGACCGCTCGATCATGGGGCAGCTCGGCGCGGGCAAGCGGACGGTGCTCGTCACCGGCACCAACGGCAAGTCCACCACCAACAGGATGGTCGCCGCGGCGTTGTCGTCGCTGGGCCCGGTGGCCACCAACGCCGACGGCGCCAACATGGACGCAGGGCTGGTGGCCGCGCTCGGCGAGGCGCCCGCAGCGTCCACGGCCGCCCTCGAGGTGGACGAGCTGCACGTCCCGCACGTCGCCGACGCCGTCGCACCGTCGGCCGTCGTCCTGCTCAACCTCAGCCGGGACCAACTCGACCGCGTCGGCGAGATCAACGCCGTGGAGCGGCGCCTGCGCGAGGGGCTCGCCCGGCACCCCGGGGCCGTCCTCGTCGCCAACGCCGACGACGTCCTCGTCAGTTCCGTCGCATTCGACGCGCCCGACGTGGTGTGGGTGGCGGCCGGCGCCGGCTGGACCAACGACTCGGCCGGATGCCCGCGATGCGGCGAGCCGATCGTCCGCCCGGACGCGGAGGCCGGGCCCGCTCACGACCCGCACCCCGCCTGGCACTGCTCCGGTTGTACCCTCGCCCGCCCGCAGGCCGACTGGTCCGTGGACGGCGACGTGCTGTCCGGACCGGAGGGGTTCACCGCCACTCTCGGGCTGCGGATCCCCGGGCGAGCGAACCTGGGCAACGCCGCGCAGGCCGTGGCGGCCGCCGTCGCCGTCGGAGTGCCCCCCGCCGATGCCGCACGCGCCGTCGGAACGGTCACCGAGGTGGCGGGCCGCTACCGGGCGGTGCAGCGCGGCCCCCACCGGCTGCGCATGCTGCTGGCCAAGAACCCCGCCGGATGGCAGGAGGCGCTGTCGATGTCGGACAAGGCCGCCGATGGCCTCGTCATCGCCGTCAACGGGCAGGTCCCCGACGGCGAGGACCTGTCATGGCTGTGGGATGTCGACTTCGAAGCGCTGGCCGGCAACTCGGCCCCCATCGTGGCGGCCGGCGAGCGCGGGACCGACCTGGCAGTGCGCCTGGCTTACGCGGGCGTCGAGCACACCCTGGAGAAGAACGTGCTGCGGGCGGTCGACCGGTGCCCGCCCGGCCGGGTGGAGGTGCTCGCCAACTACACGGCGTTGTCTGGACTCGACCGGGCGCTGGAGCGCGAGGAGGCGGCACGATGAGCAGTCGCACGGGACCGGATGATTCGGTAATGGGCGACTCCACCGTCCGGATCGGCCTGATCCTGCCGGACGTGCTCGGCACCTACGGCGACGGCGGCAACGCGGTGGTGCTGCGCCAGCGGCTGCGCATGCGCGGACACCGCGCGGAAATCGTCGCCACCGGGTTCGGGGAGCCGGTGCCCGACTCCCTCGACGTCTACGCCCTCGGCGGCGGGGAGGACGCTGCGCAGCGGCTGGCCGCCCGCCACATGACGGCCCACCCCGGCCTGCAGCGGGCGGTGCACCGCGGTGCCCCCGTTCTGGCAGTGTGCGCCGGGCTACAGGTGATGGGCGAGTGGTTCACGGCCTCCGACGGCCCCGGCGGCACGGTGCGCAGGATCGACGGCCTGGGCTTGCTGGATGCGACCACCGAGCCCGGGCGGCCGGAGGCGGGTGGCCGCCTGTCGCACGCGCTCGTCGCCCGCGGGCTGGTCACGCCCCGACATGCCCCCGGCCGCATCATCGGCGAGGTGGCCTCCGCTCCACTGGTCGACGGGCTCACCGCCACCCTCACCGGGTTCGAGAACCACGGCGGCAACACCACGCTGGGGTCCGGTGCGCAACCGCTCGGCCGGGTCCTGCGCGGTACCGGCAACAAGCGGGCGGACGCGGGTGAGACGGGCGCGGACGAGACGCTGTTCGAGGGCGCCGTCCAGGGGTCGCTCGTCGCCACCTACATGCACGGCCCCGTGCTCGCGCGCAACCCGGAGCTGGCGGATCTGCTCATCGCCCGTGCCCTGGGCGTCGACCCCGCCGCGCTTGCGCCGCTGGAGATTCCCGACGTCGACGCGCTGCGCACGGAGCGTCTGGCGGCACGGTAGAGCGGGGCTTGCGTGGGTCAGGGTTCCGCCCGCTCACACCGCGACCGCGTGTCGTCGACGGCGAACCAGCCGCGCTCGAAACGCTGCCAACGTTCCAGGTGCGCGCGGCACTCCTCACCGTCGCGGGCGACAGCACGCTCGAGTCGCGCGGCCTCGTCCCCCCACTGCACCCAGAAGGCCCGGTCCAGCCGTCCGGCCATCGCGCGTCGGGAGGTGGTCACCCCCTCGAGCACGAGGACCTCCGGCACCGGCACGTCCACCCACTCCCCCGGCCGCGGCACGGCGGGCGCGTGCTCCGACGGCCTCCGCCACTCGACGCGCCGATACCCGCCGGGGCGTCCCTGTTCCAGCGGCCGGAGCACCCCGGCCACCAGCCGCGGCCACCACGACGCCGGGGCGTCCCACGTCGCGAAGTCGTCTGCCCGCACCAACGCCACATCCCGGCCCGCGCCGCGCAGCCGGGCCACGAGGGCATCGGCGAAGACGGTCTTCCCGGACCCCGAGGGCCCGTCCACCGCCCACACCTGGAGAACCACGCGGGCGCCTAAAGCACCCGGCGCCCGGTGAGCGCGCGTCCCAGCGTCATCTCGTCGGCGTACTCGAGATCGGATCCCATGGGCAGCCCGGACGCCAGGCGGCTCACAGACAGCCCGGGGAAGTCGCGCAGCATCCGCACCAGATACGTCGCAGTGGCCTCCCCCTCGGTGTTGGGGTCGGTGGCGATGATCACCTCGGCAACCTCCGTCGTCGCACCGTCCGGCCCCGGCGCGGCGCCGCCGAGCCGCTGCAGCAGTTCGCGCACGCGCAGCTGGTCGGGGCCGATGCCGTCGAGCGGGTTCAGCGCACCGCCCAGCACGTGGTAGAGCCCCTTGAACTCGCGGGTCCGCTCGATGGCGGGCACGTCCTTGGGTTCCTCGACGACGCAGATGCGGGTGCGGTCGCGGCGGGGGTCCTGGCAGATGCGGCAGCGTTCGCCGTCCGCGACCGTGCCGCATTCGACGCAGTACCGGACGCCCTCGCGCACCTTCCGCAGAGACGCCAGGAGCCTGTCGATGTCCGCCGGTTCCACGGTGAGCATGTGGAAGGCGATCCGCTGGGCGCTCTTGGGCCCGATGCCGGGCAGCTTGCCCAGCTCGTCGATGAGATCCTGTACCGGACCCTCGTACATGCAGCGACCCGCTGTCGCTAGAAGCCGGGCAGGCCGATGTCGCCGAGGGGCCCCGCAAGTGGGCCCATCAGCTCGGCGGCCGTCTTCTGCGCGTTCGCCGAGGCGTCGTGCACGGCGCCGACGACGAGGTCCTGCAGCGTCTCCGCGTCGGCGGGGTCGATGACGGACGGGTCGATGAGGATCGACTGCAGCTCGCCGGTGCCGGTGACCGTCGCCTTGACCAGCCCGCCGCCCGCCTGGCCCTCCACCTGCCTCTCCGCGAGCTGCTGCTGGGCCTGGATCATCTGCTGCTGCATCTGCTGGGCCTGGGCCATGAGCTGCTGCATGTCCGGCATTCCTCCGGGCTGCGTCGGGTCTCCAGGTTGCATTTCGGCGCGGTCCTCTCGTCGGGAAACTCGGCCACCAGCGTAGCCGCCGCACCCGGTCGGCCACGCCCGGCCGGTAGGCGGGGGTGCGCGCACGGCACGGCGACGGGAGTCGTAGCGTTCCTCACCGCGGACGCCATGCGCACCGTCGTGCGAAGCGCACCAGTAGAGTCCGAGTTGACGAAAGGTTCGAGCGCCACGTGAATGCCATCCCGGTTCTGCGTAGACCGCCGCGCGGGCCTGTGCCGCCGCCCGCCCGTCTTGTGGGGACCGTGGCACATGCGGCCGGCGTGGAACGGCTGCTCGCCAGCTTCCACGCGATCCCCTCGGACGCGCCCGTGCGGCTGGCCAAGAAGACCTCCAACCTGTTCCGCGCGCGCAGCGCCACGGGCGCGCCCGGCCTGGACGTGTCCGGGCTCGGCGGGGTGATCTCCGTCGACCCGTCCACACGCACGGCCGATGTGCAGGGCATGTGCACATACGAGGACCTGGTGGACGCGACGTTGCCGTTCGGTCTCGCGCCGCTCGTGGTTCCGCAGCTCAAGACCATCACCCTCGGCGGAGCGGTCACCGGCCTGGGCATCGAGTCCACCTCGTTCCGCAACGGCCTGCCGCACGAGTCGGTGCTCGAGATGGACGTGCTCACCCCCACCGGCGAGATCGTCACCGCACGCCCGGACGGCGAGGCGGCCGACTTGTTCCGCGGGTTCCCCAACTCGTACGGCACCCTCGGCTACGCCACGCGGCTGCGCATCGAGCTCGAACCCGTCAAGCCGTACGTCCGGCTGCGTCACGTGCGCTTCACCGACCTCGACGCGCTGCAGGAGGCGATGGGACGGATCGCCCGCTCGGGCACCTGGGGCGAGCCGGGCGGCGACACGGTGGAGGTCGACTACCTCGACGGCGCCGTCTTCGCGCCCGACGAGGCGTACCTGATCCTGGGGACGCAGACCTACGGATCGGACCTGCGCCGCGCCGAACGCCCCTCCGACTACACCGGGATGGACATCTACTACCGGTCCATCCAGCATCCGCCGGAGGCGTCTCCGCGCACCGACCTGCTGACGATCCGCGACTACCTGTGGCGCTGGGACACCGACTGGTTCTGGTGCTCGCGGGCGTTCGGCACGCAGAATCCGCGGATCCGGCGGTTCTGGCCGCGCAGGTATCTGCGCAGCAGCTTCTACTGGAAGCTGATCGGCCTCGACCAGAAGTACGACATAGGCGACCGGCTCGAAAAGCGCAAGGGACTGCCCCCGCGCGAGCGCGTCGTGCAGGACATCGAGGTCCCCCTGGAACGCACCGCCGAGTTCACGCGGTGGTTCCTCCCCGCCACCGGCATCGAACCGGTGTGGTTGTGCCCGCTTGCGCTGCGCCGCGCCCCCGGCGGAGACGGCCCCGGGGGCGCAGCCGCCGGCGCCGGCCTCGGCAAACCATGGACCCTGTATCCGCTCGAGGCCGGGCGCACATACGTCAACATCGGTTTCTGGTCGTCCGTCCCCATCGTGCCCGGCGAACCCGTGGGCGCGATGAACCGGCGCATCGAACGCACAGTGGCCGAGCTCGGCGGGCACAAGTCGCTCTACTCCGAGTCCTTCTACGGGCGCGATGAGTTCAACCGCATGTACGGCGGTGCCGACTACGCCGGGCTCAAGTCGCGGTACGACCCGGACTCGCGTCTGCTCGACCTGTACGCAAAGGCGGTAAAACAACAGTGATCTCGTTCAAGGGAGCCCCCATGAACAGCGTGCCTTCGGATCTGACACTGGCGGAGATGTTGGAGAAGGTCACAGACGGCCCCATCCCCCTGCATTTCACCGCCTACGACGGCAGCACCGCCGGCGACTCCGACTCGCCGTACGGGCTGATCCTGAAAACACCCCGGGGCGCGAACTTCGTGGCCACCGCCCCCGGCGACCTCGGCATGGCGCGCGCCTACGCCTTCGGCGACCTCGATCTCGCCGGTGCACACCCCGGCGACCCGTACGAGGTGTTCAAGCGCCTGCAGTCGATCTCGATGCACCGTCCGTCGTTGCGCGACGGCGCCGCGATCGTCCGCTCACTCGGCCGCGATCGCCTGCGCATCCTCGCACCGCCGCCGCAGGAGACGCTGCCACGCTGGCGACGGATCGCCGAGGGCCTGCGCCATTCGAAAGAGCGCGACGCCGAGGTCATCAGCCACCACTACGACGTCTCCAACGCCTTCTACGAGCGGGTGCTGGGGCCGTCGATGACCTACACCTGCGCCACCTACCGGCACGCCGACGATTCGCTGGAACAGGCGCAGGAGGACAAGTACCGCCTGGTGTTCGACAAGCTGGGCCTGGAACCGGGGATGCGGCTCCTCGACGTCGGCTGCGGCTGGGGCGGCATGGTCCGCTACGCGGCGCGGCGCGGGGTGCGGGTCATCGGTGCCACACTGTCGAAGAACCAGGCGGAGTGGGCGCAGAAGGCGATCGCGGAGGAAGGTCTGCAAGACCTCGCCGAAGTGCGCCACTGCGACTACCGCGACGTGCCCGAGACCGGCTTCGACCGCGTCTCATCGATCGGCCTCACCGAGCACATCGGTGTGCAGAACTACCCCGCCTACTTCGAGTTCCTGTACTCCAAGCTGCGACCCGGCGGCCGCATCCTCAACCACTGCATCACCCGCCCCGGGAACGCCGGCAACGCCAAGGCCGGCGCGTTCATCGACCGTTACATCTTCCCCGACGGGGAGCTCACCGGCTCCGGCACGATCATCCGGATCATGCAGGACACCGGGTTCAACGTGCGGCACGAGGAGGACATCCGCGAGCACTACGCGATGACGTTGCGCGACTGGTGCCGCAACCTGGTGGACAACTGGGACTTCTGCGTGAGCGAGGTCGGCGAGGGGACCGCGCGGATCTGGGGGCTCTACATGGCGGGCTCGCGCCTGGGGTTCGAGACCGACATCATCCAGCTGCACCAGGTTCTGGCAGTCAAACCGTTCCCGGACGGCAGCGCCGGCATACCGTTGCAGCCCTGGTGGAGTTGGTGAATCCGTGACGCGGAACGACCGCGACCTGCCGCCCCTGCCGCGTGGCCCCCAGGACACAGTGCAGCGGCCGCTGGCGCGCATCGACCACGGCGGCACCCCGCACACCGTCGCGCAACCGAACGGCGCCCCGCGTGCCGGGATCGTCGTGGTGCAGGAAGCCTGGGGGGTCACGGGATATATCGAGTGGCTGCTGCGAGTGTTCGCCGACGTGGGATACGTCGCCGCCGCGCCGCACCTGTACCACCGCCGCGGCGACGTGGTGATCGAGGACCACGACTTCGCCAAGGCCAGGCCGGTGATGACCTCGTTGAACGGCGAGGAGATCGCCGCCGACATCGGCAACGCCACCGGTTTCCTGCGGGAGGCGGGCGCCCCGCGGGTCGGGATCATCGGGTTCTGCATGGGTGGGACGATCGCCTTGTGGGCGGCGGCCCACGCCGATGTCGATGCCGCCGTCACCTTCTACGGCAGTGGCATCGACAAGCCCCGGTGGTCCGGTTTCGAGTCGGGGCTGGAGACGGCGGCGAGTGTGCGCGTCCCGTGGCTCGGTTTCTACGGCGACGCGGACCGGTCCATCCCTCCGGCGCAGGTGGAGCGGCTCCGGACCGCGATCGAGCCGGTCAACGCGCCGACGCAGATCGTGCGGTACCCGGGTGCCGGGCACGCGTTCGCTTCAGACCCGTCGTCGCCGAAACACGTGCGCGAAGCCGCTGAGGACGCCGGCATCCGCACCCGCGAGTTCCTGGCCGCGCACCTGGGGTGATGTTTTCAGCGGGCGGCGCGCGCCGGGGAGAGCCGCAGCAAGGTGATGGCGAGCAGGATGACGCCCGCGGCGATGGCGCCGGTGTACCAGCTCACCCCGCCCCAGCCGCCGGCGTGCAGCGCGTACCCGCCGGCGGTGCCGCCCGCCGCCGAGCCCAGGTAGTAGCACAGCAGGTATACGGCGGGCCCCTGTGTGCCGAGCGTCTTGGCGCGCAGGCCCACCCAGCCACTGGCCACCGCATGCGAGCCGAAGAAGCCTGCGGTGACCACGACCAGTCCGGCGATCACCACCGCCAGGTTGCCCGCCGTCATCAGCCCTATGCCCGCCAGCATGCCGACCGCGCACAGCAATAGCATCCGTCCGCGGCCGAAGCGCTCAGTGAGCCGCCCCGCCGCCGAGGACGCCGCAGATCCGGCCAGGTAGACGATGAAGATCAACCCCACCAGCCCTTGTGACAGGCCGAAGTCGGGCCCCGTCAGCCGGAAACCCAGATAGTTGTAGACGGTGACGAACCCGCCCATCAGCAGGAACCCCACCGCATAAAGTCGCAGCATCCCCGAGTCGGTGAACGACGCGACCACCGAACGCATCGAACCGGCGAAGTGCGCAGGCCGCGGCGTGAAGCCTCGCGACGGCAGGATCGCGGCGCGGAACACCACCGCGCACATCAGCGACAGCGCCCCGGTCACGCCCAGCGCCACCCGCCAGTCGACGACGTCCACGAGCGATCCGGCCAGCAGTCGTCCCAACATGCCGCCGATGCCGTTGCCCGCGATGTACAGCCCCATCGCGAAGCCCAGCGAGCGCGGATGCACCTCCTCGGCCAGGTACGACATCGCCGTCGCCTGCAACCCGGCCAGTGCGAGCCCCAGCAGGGCGCGCAACACCAGAAGCACGGTGAGGGAGGGCGAGAAAGGTGCGGCGACGGCGAAGACCCCGGCCGCGAACAGCGAAGCCGTCATCACCGGGATGCGCCCCAAGCGCTCCGAGAGTGCGGTAAGCGGGATGACGCCGAGCGCCAGCATCGCAGTGGACACCGACAGCGTGAGGCTGGCCGTCGCGGGCGACACCGCGAAGTCGTCGGCCAGCGCGGGCAGCAGCGCCTGCACGCTGTAGAGGACGGTGAAAGTGGACAGCGCCCCGGCGAACAGGGCAAGTACGATGCGCCGGAACCCGGTGCTGCCACGCCGGTAAGGGAACTCCGCGAGCGCGGGGACCGCCGCGCCCCGCACCGCCGCGGCGATCGCCACGTCACCCGCCTTCATACCGCGCTGTCCCTGGTCATGGAACTGAAGTTAGAAAGCGCAGATCCATCTGTCCAATGCGCAATGACAGCATTACTGATCCGTATACAAATATGATGTGCGTATGGCTCCTCCAGACGGGTACCAAGCCGACGGCACACGTGACGCACCGGACACGCACGATTCGGCGGCCGACGCGGCGCTGACGGTACTCGCACCCAGGGTGCAGCTTCTGCGTCAGCTCGCCGGGGGCGGCGGGCTGACGGCCGCCGCCGAGCGTGCAGGCGTCCCGCAACCCACGGCCACGCGCTGGCTGGCCGAAGCGTCCACCGCCCTGGGCACCGACATCACAGTGCGGGCGGGTCGCGGCATCCGGCTCACCCGCGCCGGCGAGCTGCTGGTGGACGGGGCGCGAGCGGCGATGGCCGAGCTGCGGGCCGCCGCGCGGGCCGCCGCCGCCGAGGCGGACCCGCGCACCGGCACCGTCACGCTCGGATTCCTGCACACTCTCGGCGAGACACGCGTGCCGCAGCTGGTCAGCGGGTTCCGCCGCGACTATCCGGGGGTGCGGTTCCACCTCACGCAAACGTTCCACGAGGCGCTGCTCGACCGGCTGCGCGACGGCGCGATCGACCTGGCGCTCACAGCCCCGATGCCCGGTGAACCGGGCGAGACCGACCACCCCGACCTGGCCTGGAACGTCCTCTACGAGCAGCCCATGCGGCTCGTGGTGCCCGCCGCGCACCGGCTGGCCGGCGCCGGGCGGGTGCGGCTGCACAATCTGCAGTCCGAAACGTTCATCACGCTCAAGCACGGGTACGGGCTGCGGCACATCACCGACGCGCTGCTCGCCGAGGCGGGGTTCGTGCCCGGGATCGCGTTCGAGGGCGAGGACGTCGACACCGTACGCGGGCTGGTCGGCGCCGGGCTGGGGATCGCCGTGCTGCCGGCAGGCGATCGAAGCGAGACGGCCGCCACCGTGGAGGTGGAGCTGTCACCGCCCGCGCTCCGACGGATCGGCCTGGTCTGGCCGGCCGCACGCCCGCTCGCACCCGCGGTGGCGGCGTTCCGCGACCACGCCGTGGCATCACGTTGAGGCCGCGCACCCGGATGACGAGCGAAAGGGCGGAGCCTCGTACGGGTCGACCCCCGGGGACCTGGCACGTGCGGCCGCTCCGCCATCCGGGGGTTGCACTCCAAAAGGAGCCTGATCGTCAGGGTGATGGCTCCGCGGAAGTGTGCTCGATCCCTACATGGTGCGGCGGCGTCGGGTCGTGTCACTCGTCTATCGGCGTGGCTCCGAGCGTCCCGCGCAGCAATTCCACCGCGGCCTCCTCGGGGTCGCGGCGCTCTGCGGTCACCCCCGGGCCGGCGGCCGCTTCGGCCATCATCTCCTCTTCGGCCGCCGCTTCGTCGAACTGCGGCTCAGCACCCTCCTCCGGCGGGATGTCCTCGTCGCGCGGCGCGGCAGCGCCCGCATCCCGCGGCCCGTCCTCTGACGCGATAGGAGCCGGGCCGCCGTCGCCCGGGGGGCCTACCGGGCTTGCGGCCGGAGTGGCCGTCGAGTCCACGGGCCGGGCAGGAGCGGTGTCGGTGGACGCCCGGGGTGCGGCCCCCGCACCCCGCGTGGAGGCCGGTTCCGCGTCCCGGCTCGCGCGCGCCGCCTGACTCGGCCGCGAATAGCCCTGCGGCGCCGGCGACCCGGCCTGCGTCTGCCGCGAAGCCCGCTGTGCACGCGTGGTCTGCGGCGGCCCGCCGGCCTGTGCAGGCCCGCTGTCGTTCTCCACGGCAAGCCGCCATTCGCCGCCGTACACGAGCTCGACGGCCTCGCGGATGAGCTGTGCGTTGTGCGGCTCGGCAAGCCTGATGGCCAACGGCGGGGACGGGTGCGCCAGCACCACCACATCGTCGTCCACGCGCTTGACCACTGCTTCCGCCAGCATCACCTCGACTGTGCGGCTGCGCGAGCGGATCGCCGCGCGCACCTCCGACCATGCGGCGCGGACGGCGACCGCGTCGGGACGGCCGTCGCCCGCCGCGGCCAGCTCCTCAGCGGGCTGTGGTACTTCAGGCACCAGCGGTACTTCGGGCGCCTGCGGTACTTCGGGCGCCTGCGGTACTTCGGGCGCCTGCGGCTGTTCGGGCGCCTGCGGTTCCGCCGCGCCGACTGGCCCGGGGGGCTCGGCCTCTGCTTCGTCCTGCCCTGCGGGAACAGAGTGCACGGGAGCCGGTTCCGGGACCTCCGGCCGTTCGGCCGTCACGGCTGCACCGACGGGAGTCTCGCCAGCAGGTTTCGTGATTACTGATTCCTCGACGACCGGCGCAGCGGCTGCTGGCGGGGCGACCGTGGTGGGCTGCACCGCGGGCTCGGGAACCGCACCTTGCTCCGGTGGCGGATCCTGCCGCGGCGGCGCGGGTTCCTGAGCCGCCTGACGCTGGGACGGGCGAACGTAACGCGGTGCCGGCCGCTGCGACGGCGCAGCCTGACCGCTGCCGCCCGGTTCCGGAGCACCCCCTGCCGCCGCACCGGACACGGCACCGGCACCTGCGCCCGCGGAACCAACCGGTGCCGCGGCACCGGTGCCCGCTCCGCACTCAAGGCGTTCGATCCGCTGCAACAGCGCCGACGACTCGTCGGACGCCGCAGGCAGCAGTAGCCGCGCGCACATCACCTCCAGCAACAGGCGCGGGGCTGTAGCGCCGCGCATGTCTGTGAGCGAATCGTGGACGACCTCCGCGTACCGGGTGAGCGTGGCGGGACCGATGCGCTCGGCCTCCTCACGCATGCGTTCCAGCGCGTCCCCCGGGGCGTCGACCAGCCCGCGCTCCCCGGCGTCGGGCACCGCGCGCAGCACGATGAGATCCCGGAGGCGATCCAGCAGATCGGATGCGAAGCGGCGCGGATCGAGCCCGGCTTCGACCAGCCTGTTTACGGTCTCGAAGATCGCCGCCCCGTCGTCCACCGCAAGCGCGTCCACGGCGTCGTCGATCAAGGCGACGTCCGTGACCCCTAGCAACGCCAGGGCACGACCGTAGGTGATGCCCTCCGGCCCGGCACCAGCCAACAGCTGGTCGAGCACACTGAGCGTGTCACGCGGCGAGCCTCCGCCCGCGCGGATGACGAGCGGATACACCGCGTCCTCCACGGTGACGTGCTCCTGCTCGCAGACGCGGTCGAGCAGTCCTCGCATCACCATCGGCGGCAGCAGACGGAACGGATAGTGGTGGGTACGCGACCGGATCGTCGGCAGCACCTTCTCCGGCTCCGTGGTGGCGAACACGAAGATCAGGTGCTCCGGCGGCTCCTCGACGATCTTGAGCAGCGCGTTGAAACCGGCATTGGTGACCATGTGGGCTTCGTCGACGATGAACACCCGGTAACGCGACTCCGCCGGCGCGTAGAAGGCCTTGTCACGCAGATCGCGCGTGTCATCGACGCCGCCGTGACTGGCCGCGTCGAGCTCGACGACGTCCAGGTTGCCCGTCCCCCCGGGGCCCAGGGCGACGCACGACCTGCACACGCCGCACGGCGTGGCCGTCGGCCCCTCCACGCAGTTCAGTGACCGTGCGAGAATTCGCGCGGACGACGTCTTGCCGCAGCCGCGTGGGCCCGAGAACAGATAGGCATGGTTGATCCGTCCCGACTCCAGGGCCGCACTGAGCGGCTCTGTGACGTGCTCTTGTCCCACGACCTCCGCGAAGGCCGCCGGTCGATACTTCCGGTAAAGCGCCACGCGCTGAGACTACCGGCCGCCGCCGACATCGCTCAGGCTCCGTACCCGCCGTCCACGTCCAGCTTCTGCCCCGTGATGAAGCCGGCACGGTCCGACGCGAGGAACCGGACGGCCTCCGCGATGTCGGCGCAGGTGCCGAACCTGCGCAGGGGGGTGTTGACGCGGGCCGCCTCCAGAGCGGCATCGTCCAGATCGCCCGCGGCGGCCAGCGCCTGCGCCATCCCATCGGACAGCATCCCCGGGCCGACGCAGTTGGCCCGCACACCGAACCGCCCCTCCTCCACCGCCAGCCCCGTCACGACCGCCTCCACCGACGCCTTCGGCACCACCGACATGCCGTCACGGACCGCGAACCGTCTGCCCGCGGCGGAGGTCACCGCGACGATCGACCCGCCCGATCCGCGCAACGCCGGCAGGAAAGCGTGGGCGACGGCGAAGAACGCGGCGCTGTCACCGACGAGCACATCGCGCATCTCCACCGGTGCGACACGGCTGAGATGACGCTGGCGTACCAACGGGCCCGCCGCATAGACCACGGTGCGGATCGCGCCGAACCTGCGGGACGACTTCTCCGCGAACGCCGCCACCGCGTCGAGGTCGGCGAGGTCGAGCGGCAGCGCGGCCGAATCCGCGCCGGCCTCAGCGAGCAGCGCGTCCGCCCGCTCCCTGTTGCGGTGGTAGGTCAGGCACACCGGTGCACCGTCCCGCAGGAACGCCCGGACGACGGCGCTGCCGATCCCGCCGGTACCGCCCACGACCACGACTGTGCCGGCTCCGTCCGCCGATGGCGTGCCCGTCAATCCCATCACCCGCCCTTCCGATCCTCGATAGCAATACATCACGTGCCCCCCGCGCGCCAGCATCGACCATGTGATGCTGCGCATAGTCATATTCCGGCGGGTTGTCCGTCGGAAACTGCGGACACGGTGCGGATTCTACTAATGGCGAACCAACGATCCGAACGGGACAACATACCATGCGGTAACACGTGACTACAAATTGCCGAATAAGGAAAGTGCAACCGGCTGGCAGCAGTTGCTACAGTCCGAATGCAGTGCATCCGCCGGACCGACGGCGACCGCCGATCCGGACACGCGAACCGGAAGGGTCGCTGCGGGAATCCGGGCGGCATCTGCACGGACCCTATTGGCCCGGGGCCGCTTACGCGCGCACCGGCCTGTGCCGGGCAACCCGTTTGCCCCGCACAGGCCGGGCCGGACCGGCGCTCGCATCCCTCCCGCCGGGGGGCGGTGCGCTCGGCAGCGGCACCCCCTGACGGAGGACATGTGCACCCACTCAGCGCGACAACCGCGATCCTATTGCTCGTTGCATTTTTCGGAATCACCTTTCTCCTTACCCTGACAATCCGTGAAAAGAAAGAGAACGCCGACGGATTCATGGTGTCCAACGGCGCCGTCGGATTCGGACTCTCTTCGTCGTCGATGACGGCGACGTGGATCTGGGCGGCATCGTTCTACGCCGCCGCCACCGCCGGCTACAAGTACGGGATCTCCGGCCCCATCCACTACGGATTGTGGGGCGCGTTGATGATCCTGTGCATCTATCCGTTCGGCAAGAGATTCCGCAAGATCGCGCCGCACGCGCACACCCTGGCCGAGGTGATGCACGCGCGGCATGGCACTTCCAGTCAGCTTCTGCTGGCGGTGTCCAACGTGGTGGGAAGCATCATCAGCATCACCGCCAACTTCACGGCCGCAGGCGCGCTGGTCTACATCCTCACGCCGTTCAGCTTCACCACGGGCGTCCTCGTGGTGGCGGTCGGCATCCTGTCGTACAGCATCTGGTCGGGTTTCCGCGCCGCGGTGCTCACGGATGCCGCACAGCTCGTCGCGTTGATGGGCGCCGCGATCGTCATCATCCCGGTGATCTTCTTCGCCGCGGGCGGCCCGGACATGCTCCGCGGCGGCCTCGACTCGTTCTACGACGCGGGCAACCCCGAGATGGCGAACTTCTTCTCGATGGACGCCTTCCTGTACCAGGGTGCGCCCTACATGGTCGCCGTGCTCGCCTACGCGATCGGCAACCAGACCATCGCCCAGCGCCTGTTCGCAGTGCGCCAGGACAAGATCAAGTCGACGTTCGTCACCGCCACCTTCGGTTACGCCGGCACCGTCATCGGCCTGGGCATGCTGGGCATGCTCGCCGCGATGATCGGGCTCAAGCCCACCGACGGGGACACCAACAACCTCATCCCCGACATGGCCGTGGAGTTCCTTCCCGGCGTCCTCATCGCCGCGCTGTTCATCATGGTGATCGGCTCGCTCGCATCCACCGCGGACTCCGATCTGTCGGCCCTCGCCTCGATCACGATGGCCGACATCTACGGCAAGAACCTCGCTCGCGGCAAGGTCAACCCGGGCACGATGCTGCTCATCGGCCGTCTGACGATGGTCGCGGCGACCGCGGCCGGCGTGATGTTCGCCTTCGCGAGCTTCGACATCCTCGACCTGCTCGTCTTCGTCGGCGCACTCTGGGGTGCACTGGTGTTCCCGGTGATCGTGAGCTTCTACTGGCGGCGCATGACCAACGTCGCATTCACGGTGTCGGTGGTCGTGGCGCTCGTGTTCTTCCTCATCGCCCGCTTCACCCTGATCCCCATGGTCGGTGCGCAGGCGGTGCTGTTCGAGATCCTGGCCGCCGCCGGTGCCGCCGTCGTCGTGGGCCTGCTGGTGTTCGGAATGCTCGGACGCGTCGCGGGCTTCGTTTCCGGCACCGTCATGCTTCTGGCGATGCTGCCGCTGTTCATCGGGTTTCTCCGCGACTACGACGTACTGCTGGGATCGCTCGTCTCCTACGGGGTCAGCGCGGTCGTCTGCACCGCGCTCAGCATGCGGAACAAGGAACTGTTCGACTTCGCCGTCATCGACGAACGTGTAGTGCTGTTCCAGCAGGAGCAGGAGGAGATGCGCAAGCAGGGCGAGGATGCGGTTCGTACCGCCGCAGCGGGCACGGGGCGCGGCGCGACGCCTCGCAACGCTTCGGCGGGAACCGCGGTCGCCACGCTCGAGCGCGACGAGACCGCCGCCAGTGAGACCAATGCCGGTGAGAACGACGCCGGCGCAGACGAAGTGAACACACGCGAAGCCACTGAAGGAGATGACAAGTGACCACAGTGATGATGACGATCTACATCCTGATGTGGCCCGCGATGGCGGCCGTCGTCCTGGTACTGCTCACCGTCGGTGTAGTCAAGGACATCGTGCGGGCCAAGCGCGAGGGAGTACCGTTCGTCTAGCATCCCGCTGGACAGAACGGACCCGCGGGCCCGGACGGCTGGTGACTATCGTCACGAAGATGATCGACGACATCGGCCGGCCGGGCCCTTCCGGTGCCGCAGGGGGGCCGGCCGAATCCGCTCTCTCTTCGCCGTCCGGCTTCGCGGGCATCGTGACCGAAAGCCTCCCCACTGCCACCCCTTCCTGGCCGCCGAAGCCCCGCCCCGGCGCCGACGCGCCCGACGTCATCGTCATGCTCGTCGACGACATGGGCTACTCGGACATCGGTCCGTTCGGCTCAGAGATCCCCACCCCGCACCTCGACGCAGTGGCCGCGGAGGGCGCCCGGCTGACCGACTTCCACGTCACTCCCACGTGCTCGCCCACCCGGGCGTCGCTGCTCACCGGGTGCAACTCGCATGCGGTTGGGATGGGCGCTGTCGCGAATGTCGACGACGGTTTCCCCGGTTATGCAGCCGAGCTGCCCGCCCACCAGCCGACCATCGCCGAGGCGTTCCGCGGCGCCGGGTACACGACGATGGCCATCGGCAAGTGGCACCTGTGCCGCGAGCAGGACATGCACGCCGCAGGAGACCGGAACTCGTGGCCGCTGCAGCGCGGCTTCGACCAGTACTACGGCTTCCTCGAGGCGCAGGCCAATCTGCACGCCCCAGCCCAGCTGTACGAGGGCAACAGCCCGGTCCACGTCACCGAATACCCCGAGGGGTACTACCTCACGGACGACCTCACCGACCGGGCGGTGGGCATGATCGCCGAGTCGCACTCGTCCGACCCTGGCAAGCCGTTGATGATGTACTTCGCCCATGCCGCGGTGCACACGCCGATGCACATCAAGGCCGGTGCCGCCGACCGTTTCCGCGGGCGGTACGACGCCGGGTGGGAACGGGTCCGAGCACAGCGTCGGCATCGCCAGGACGCGCTGGGGGTCGTCCCGGCCGGCGTCGGTACCGCACCGCTCCACGACGAGACCGGCCCCGACGTTCCCGCGTGGGACTCGCTCTCCGACGACGGCAGGAGCCTCGCCGCCCGCCACATGGAGAACTACGCCGCGATGATCGTGAGCATCGACGAGTCGGTGGGCCGGATCCGCGACATCCAGCGCAGGCTCGGACGCCTGGAGAACACACTGTTCGTGTTCCTCTCGGACAACGGCGCATCCGGCGGCGGAGGCGGCGACGTCGGGATCATGAACCACCTATCCAACCTCGACCGCACCCACTTGCCGACCACCGACGAGCGGATCGACGAGGAGATCGGCCGGCTCGACGACCTCGGCGGCCCCACGACGTGGCCGCAGTACTCCACCGCATGGGCCACCGTGGCCAACACCCCGTTCCGACGGCACAAGTTCAGCACCTACCGCGGAGGGCATCAGGTCTCGTTCGTCATGTCCTGGCCGGCCGGGCTCGGCGAACTCGGCGAGGAGAACTCCGGCCACGGAGCCGTCCGGCACCAGTACGCGCACGTGACCGACCTGCTGCCGACGCTCGCCGAGCTCGCAGGGGTCCGGGTGCCCACCACAAGAGGCGGCGCCACGGCACGCCCGCTCGACGGCACGTCCATGGTGCAGGCCCTGCGCAACGGTGAGGCACCGGGAGCACACGGCGACCAGTACTACGAATGTCTCGGAGAACGCGCCTACTATGCAGGCGAGTACGAGGCGGTGGCGCAACGCACGCCGCTGACGCGCTTCTCCGACGACACATGGGCGCTGTACGCAGTGGAACAGGATCCGGTCCAACTCGACGACGTCGCAGGTGAGCATCCCGGCACCGTCGCGGAACTCGTCTCCCGTTGGGAAGACGCGGCCGCCGCCAACATGGTCCACCCCATGTCCAACGGCAGCCCCCTGCACTTCCTGCAGCGCGACCCCGCCGAGGAACGTCTGGCCTGCGAAACCGTCCTGCTGCCCGAGACCCCTCCGCTGGAACGGTTCCGCGCTTCGCGGCTGATCGACGGCCGTTCGTTCACCGTCGACATCGAGCTGGGCGACGGGCCAGGGAGTGACGGGGGATACCGCCCTGGCGACGAGGGCGTGCTCATCGCCCACGGCGGCCAGGAGGCCGGGTACGTCCTCTACATCGAAAGCGGCCGTGTGCACCTGGAGCAGAACGCGTGGGGACGGACCATCACGGCCGAACCCGCACCTGTGCCCACGGGCTCCCGCCGCATCAGCCTGCGGGTGGCGGCGCCGGGCAAACACCGGTGGATTGCCGCGCTCGCCATCGACGACATCGTCGTGCGCGAGGAGGTCGAGATGCAGCAGCTTTCGTGGTTGGTGCCGTTCAGCGGGCTGAGTGTGGGCACGATGCACCGCTCCCCCGTCTCCTGGGAACTCCACCGTCGCCGCGGCATGTTCCCGTACACCGGGCCGTGGCAGAGGATCGTCTACCGCCCGGGCGGCCATGCGCCTGACGCGCCGGCGGTCATGCTGGATGCGCTCCGGCGGATGGGCGCGGCCACGCAGTAGCCGCCGGCGGCGGGCCCCGGACGTCACAAAGGCCCCCACTCCATCGTTGGAGTGGGGGCCTTCGCTCCGAACTCGTTCACCTCAGCGGTGGAACGGAAGCTCGTCCTCCCAGCGGCCGCTCACGCGGCCGTGGGTCCTGCTGGCACCTGCCCTCAGAGCGGGGTGACGCCGGTGGCCTGCGGGCCCTTCTGGCCCTGACCCACCTCGAAGCTCACACGCTGGTTCTCGTCCAGGCTGCGGAAACCGCTGGTCTGGATCTCCGAGTAGTGGACGAACACGTCGGCGGTGCCGTCGTCGGGGGCGATGAAACCAAAGCCCTTTTCAGCGTTGAACCACTTCACAGTGCCTTCTGCCATGCCTTACTCCTCTTACAGTGTCCACGTCTGAGGCTCGTCCATCGAACCCCAGGGCCGGTGTCACACGGCGATGTTGACGGCTCCACAAGAGGAAATCCATCACGCCCTTGAAAAATGTGCGAGCGTGGAAACACATACACAAACACGGCGACCGTCTCCAAGTTAACCACATCCTCGGCGGTTGCGACACGATTGCACGACCCTGATCTGTGAACGCCCGTGATCTTCACCACGACGCTCCTCGCCGCAAGCCTGCGCCACCCGGCCTCGCACGGTATCTGAACTGGACTTTTCTGCGTCAACAGCGACCCGAAGCACGCCGTCGACAGACGGCCCGAGCCGCAGTGAACCGCTAGACTAACGGTGCCCGGCACGGACGTCGGCGCCCGAAGGGGCGCAGTCCCGCCGGTTACGTCGTGGAATGCTCTTTCACTCCGGCGATCGTCAGCCGCCATCCGGACCTCATGGACCGGCCGCTGCGCTGCCGCCGGAACCTGATCGACAGTGCTCACTCGAAGCACCAGCGGTTCTCGCGGCGATCGATTTCGCCCACAGGCGATCTCGCCCCAGCGCACGCGGCATGGTGCATCGAGGCCCGCCCCTTCACGGCGGGCGCGCCCGTCTGCCGCGCGCCCGAATGCCAGTGAAAGGCAGGTCCATCCATGACCGTCACCACAGCTCCCGCCGTCGACGGCCGGCGCACTGAAGCCCCACCACACGATTCGCTGCCGTCGTTCGGCGGGCTCGGCGTGCCGGCTGCGCTCGTCGAGGCACTCACCACCGCCGGGATCACGAGCCCGTTCCCCATTCAGACGGACACCCTCCCGGACACGCTCGCTGGCCGGGACGTGTTGGGGCGCGGCAGGACCGGCAGCGGCAAGACCCTCGCCTTCTCCATTCCGATGGCCGCACGGCTGGCGCTCAGCGGCAACCGCACGCGCCCCGGACGTCCACGCGGACTCATCCTGGCTCCCACCCGTGAGTTGGCAAGCCAGATCACCGACGCACTGCAGCCGCTTGCGTCCGCCTCGGGCCTGCGCGTCACGACGATCTTCGGCGGGGTCAAGCAGGGTCGCCAGGTCGACGCGTTGCGCTCCGGCGTCGACATCGTGGTGGCCTGCCCGGGTCGCCTCGAGGACCTGATGCGGCAGGGCCATGTGCACCTCGGCTCCGTGGAAATCAGCGTCTTGGATGAAGCCGATCACATGGCCGACCTCGGATTCCTCCCCGGCGTCACCCGGATCCTCTCGGCCACCGACCCCTCCGGCCAGCGACTGCTGTTCTCCGCGACCCTCGACAACGGCGTGGACAAGCTCGTCAAACGGTTCATGCACAAGCCCGTCCACCACTCGGTGGACCCCGCCGAGTCGCCGGTCGTCGCGATGACCCACCACGTTTACGAAGTCGGCGGAACCGATGCCAAGAAGGAACTGGTGCGCTACCTCGCATCCGGGTCCGGACGCCGGATCCTGTTCCTGCGCACCAAACATCAGGCCAAGAAGCTGGCAAGGCAGCTCACTGCCTCAGGTATTCCGGCCGTCGATCTGCACGGCAACCTCTCCCAGAACGCCCGCGACCGCAACCTGGCCGCGTTCACGACGGGCGACGTACGTGTCCTCGTCGCCACGGACATCGCAGCACGCGGGGTGCACGTGGACGAGGTCGAGTTGGTGGTCCACGTGGACCCGCCGGCGGAGCACAAGGCCTATCTGCACCGCTCGGGGCGCACGGCCCGGGCAGGCCACAGCGGAGATGTCGTCACCGTCGTGCTCCCCGAACAGCGCCGGGACGTCGCACAGTTGCTCCGGAAGGCCCGTATCACCGCGAAGCCGCAGCCTGTGAGCGCGTCGTCCGCCGCGGTCGTCGACCTCGTCGGCGAGGTCGCCCCGCACCGGGAACCGGCCCCCGCCGCCTCACAGAGCCCCCCGCAGAAGGCATCGGCCGGGCGGGCCGCCGGCGGCCGTCCCGGAGGCCGCCGGCGCAGCGGCGGGCGTTCCGGCGGCCCTCGGTCC
>NZ_JAENKO010000001.1 GCF_016599145.1 Tomitella cavernea | reverse complement strand
CGGTGCGGGCGCTGCGGTTGCGCACGGGCGCACGCGATTCGGTGGGCCTCGGTGCGGCCGCCCGGCAGCGGAATCTGGCGGGTCGCGTGACGGTGCGGCGGGGCGCCGTCGAGCGCTTGGCAGGGGCGCCGGGAGGCGGCCCGCCCGACGCAGCGCCGCGCGTGCCCGCGGTCGTGTTCGTCGACGACGTCGTCACGACCGGGGCCACCGCCGCGGAGTCCGTGCGGGTGCTTGCGAACGTCGGTATCAGGGTGCGTGCGGTGCTCGTCCTGGGGCACGCGTGAACGACCGCGAAGACCGGCGCGCGGGTGTGCCGAAAGGTGTGGCACAACCGGCCGCGGAGCGATAGCGTCGCAGGTAGCACCGGGTGAAAACGCTGGTGCACGGTAAGTCCATGCGGGTTGTCGACGCAGCAGGCTCCGCGTATCCGTCGCGGACGCGCACCATCCCAGGGGTGGGCGTGGACGGGCACCGCGCGAGGCGCACGCGCGGGGCACGCTGGGTCGTCCGGTCCGTGAAGCTGCTGCCGCTGCCACACCGAGCGGCAGCCGAAGCTGGGAGGTAAGACGTGTCCACCGGTTCAGAAGCAGCCATGGAGTACTTGCCCGATGAACGCGACGCGTCCGAGGAGGGCGGCCTGTCCGCGGACCTCGTCATCAAGGGGCGCAACGTCACGGTCCCCGACCACTTCCGGGTGCATGTGGCGGACAAGCTCGCCCGTCTCGAGCGCTTCGATCTGAAGGTCCAGCTCTTCGACGTCGAACTCCAGCACGAGCGCAACCGTCGGCAGTCCAAGTCCGCCAGCCGCGTCGAGATCACCGCGCGGGGGAAGGGGCCGGTGGTGCGCGCCGAGGCACGCGGCGACAGCTTCTATGCGGCACTCGAATCCGCCATCGACAAGCTCGAGAGCCGCCTGCGCAAATCGAAGGACCGCCGCACGGTCAGCTACGGCGAGAAGACGCCGATGTCGGTGGCCAGCGCAACGGCGGAACTGGCCCGCAACGCGGACTTCGGCATCCCCCCGGGCTCGCTCGAGGAGGACGACTACCCGGTGGGTCCGGGCCAGATCGTCCGCACCAAGGAGCACTCGTCCACGCCCATGTCGGTCGACGACGCCCTCTACGAGATGGAACTGGTGGGACACGATTTCTACCTGTTCCAGGATGCCGCCACCGACAGGCCGTCCGTCGTCTATCGGCGCCACGCATTCGACTACGGATTGATCCGGCTCGCCTGAACCGGCCCGGTTGCGCATACCATGGTTCCGGTCGGGGCGTTTGCGCCCCGGCCGGAACCGGCGTTTGCGCGTCGACCGGCCGGGAACCTGGACCGCGGACCGCCGCGGGCCGCCCCGGGACATGAGCTCACACAGGATTGAGGAAACGAACGCCCGTGCTGTCGAAACTGCTGCGTATCGGCGAAGGCCGCAAGGTCAAGCAACTCAAGAAGGTCGCAGACCACATCATGGCGCTGGAGGGGGACTACGAGGGCCTCACGGACGCGCAGCTGCGGGCGAAGACCGACGAGTTCAAGAAGCGCTTCGAGCAAGGCGAGTCGCTGGACGACCTGCTTCCGGAGGCGTTCTCCGTGGCGCGCGAGGCCTCGTTCCGCGTCCTGGGGCAGAAGCACTACCCGGTGCAGATCATGGGCGGTGCGGCCCTGCACTTCGGCAACATCGCCGAAATGAAGACCGGTGAGGGCAAGACGCTCACCTGCGTGCTCCCTGCGTACCTCAACGCCATCTCCGGCAAGGGCGTGCACGTGGTCACGGTCAACGACTACCTGGCCAAGCGCGACGCGGAGTGGATGGGCCGGGTGCACCACTTCCTGGGGCTCGAGGTGGGCTCGATCCTCAGCGGGCTCACCCCGGAGCAGCGACGCGCCGCATACGGGGCCGACATCACCTACGGGACCAACAACGAGTTCGGGTTCGACTACCTGCGCGACAACATGACGCACAACCTCGACGACCTGGTGCAGCGCGGGCACGCGTACGCCATCGTCGACGAGGTCGATTCGATCCTCATCGACGAGGCCCGCACGCCGCTGATCATCTCCGGCCCCGCGGACGGCTCGTCCAACTGGTACACCGAGTTCGCACGCATCGCCCCGCTGCTCACGCTCGACGAGCACTACGAGATCGACATCAAGAAGCGCACGGTGGGCGTGCACGAGGCCGGCGTCGAGTTCGTCGAGGACCAGCTGGGCATCGAGAATCTCTACGAGGCTGCGAACTCGCCGCTGGTGAGCTATCTCAACAATGCGATCAAGGCCAAGGAGCTCTACACGCGCGACAAGGACTACATCGTGCGTAACGGTGAGGTCATCATCGTCGACGAGTTCACGGGCCGCGTGCTGCACGGCCGCCGCTACAACGAGGGCATGCACCAGGCGATCGAGGCGAAGGAAGGCGTCGAGATCAAGGCCGAGAACCAGACGCTGGCCACGATCACACTGCAGAACTACTTCCGCCTCTACGACAAGCTCGCGGGGATGACCGGCACCGCCGAGACCGAGGCCGCCGAGCTGCACGAGATCTACAAGCTCGGCGTCATCCCGATCCCCACCAACAAGCCGATGATCCGCGCGGACGAGCGCGACCTGATCTACAAGACCGAGATCGCCAAGTTCGACGCTGTCGTCGACGACATCGCCGAGCGGCACGACAAGGGCCAGCCGGTGCTCATCGGCACCACCAGCGTGGAGCGGTCCGAGTACCTGTCCAAGGAACTCACCAAGCGCGGCGTGCCGCACAACGTCCTCAACGCCAAGCACCATGAGCAGGAGGCCACGATCATCGCCCAGGCCGGGCGCAAGGGGGCCATCACCGTGGCCACCAACATGGCCGGCCGCGGCACCGACATCGTCCTGGGAGGCAACCCGGACATCATCGCCGACCTTGAAATCCGTGCGACGGGCCTGGACCCGGTCGAATCCCCTGAGGACTACGAGAAGGCCTGGGACGACGCGATCGTCCGCGTGAAGGACGACGTCCGCGGGGAGGCGGAGAAGGTCAAGGAAGCGGGCGGTCTCTACGTGCTCGGCACGGAGCGCCACGAGTCGCGGCGTATCGACAACCAGCTTCGCGGTCGCTCGGGCCGTCAGGGCGACCCCGGCGAGTCGCGGTTCTACCTGTCGCTCGGTGACGAGCTGATGCGGCGCTTCAACAGCGCGGCCGTCGAATCGATCATGACCCGGCTGAACATGCCCGAGGACATGCCGTTGGACTCGAGCATGGTGGCCAAGGCGGTGCAGACGGCGCAGACGCAGGTCGAACAACAGAACTTCGAGATGCGCAAGAACGTCCTCAAGTACGACGAGGTCATGAATCAGCAGCGCACGGTGATCTACGAGGAGCGCCGCCGCATCCTCGAAGGAGAGGACCTCGAGGGGCAGATCGAGCACATGATCAGCGACGTGGTGTCGGCCTACGCGGACGGGGCCACCGCCGACGGATACGTCGAGGACTGGGACCTGGACGCGCTGTGGGCGGCGCTGAAATCCCTGTACCCGGTGGGCATCGACCACAAGGACCTCACCGGCGAGGCCACCGCCGGTGAGCGTGACGACCTGACGGCCAAGGAGCTCAAGGACGCGCTGCTGACCGACGCGCGGAACGCGTACAAGAACCGCGAGGCCGAGATCGAAGCGATGGGCGGCGAGGGCGCCATGCGGCAGATCGAACGCAGCGTGCTGCTGCAGGTGCTGGACCGCAAGTGGCGCGAGCACCTCTACGAGATGGACTACTTGAAGGAGGGCATCGGCCTGCGCGCCATGGCGCAGCGCGACCCTCTCGTCGAGTACCAGCGCGAGGGCTTCGACATGTTCGGCGGGATGCTCGAGGGGCTCAAGGAGGAGTCCGTCGGCTTCCTGTTCAACGTCTCGGTGGAGCCGACGCAGTCGGCTTCGGTCGCCGCAGGCCAGGCCGCCGGGGCGCCGGCGGCGGTCCCGGCGGCCGCGGGCGCGGGCGCGGCCGGAGGGGCAGGTGCAGACGGGGAAACCGGTGTGGCCGGGGAGGCCGGTGCGGACGACGGGTCCGGTGCGCACAAGGAGCCCGCCAGGGCAGCGCAGGCGAAGGAACCGACGGTCCGCGCCAAGGGGCTGGGCGATGAGCAGGCCCAGGCGTTGAGCTACTCGGGCCCCTCGGAGTCCGGCGACGCCGAGGTCCAGCGTGCGAAGCCGGCCGGCGGAGCCCAACCCGCGAGCCGTCGCGAGCGCCGGGCCGAAGAACGCGCACAGGCCAAGAAGAAGGCGAAGGGCGCCAAGTCCAAGAAGTCCCGCCGTTGAGCCGGTCTGCCGCGCGCCGGTCGTGAGCACCCCGCCGGCGTACGGCGGCGCCGGCCGCTACGCGAGGTGCAGAGCGGTGCAGACCCAGGCGCCGCGTTTGCGCTCGAAGCGCCCGGCGATCGCCAGCGTGCGGCGGCCGCGGACGTAGGTGGCGCAGATCTCGGCGGCCCCGGCGCCGGCCGAGGTGATGTGGATGCGGCGCAGCACGGCGCTTCCCAGCTGCCGCCCCGGCGGGGACGTGCGGGCGAGCTTCCGGACCATGCCGAGCACCGACGCGTCGACGAACCCCTCCAGGTGCTCCGGCCGGCGCCGCAGGTCCAGGACCTCGAGCACCAGCCGCAGCGTCACCTCGACTCTGCGGCGGACCTCGACGGCGGCCGCGTCCCGGGTGCCCGGTGCGCGGGTGCGCACCGGCGCGGTGGCCCTGTTCGAGGAGACGTCCTGTGCCGACGACGGCGCCTGGGCCGTCGCGGTCGGCGGGACGTCGGCCGCCGGGACCGGCCGGTTCGGCGGGCGGGAAAGGTAGCGCATCGTCGAATCGAGAACGGGCACGGCGCCGTACTCGACGAACGGCGGGTTGTGCAGGCTCGCGTGCCGGGGGGTTTCCGTCGGCGCCGCCACCGGGGGAAGTGCGACTGCGCGCCGGGCAGCGGGTGTCGTAGCAGCGCCGCCGGGCGGTGCTTCCGCGGGCGTGTCGTCGACGGTGATTTTGTGCGCGCAGCTTGGCATGTGCCCCCCTGACTCGACCCGGGGCGCGCCGACCGGCCCGTCCCGTGGGTGTGTTCTTGTCGAGTCCGCGGGGGAGGCGCGGACGAAAACCATCATGGCAGAATGTGTCTGCGGCCACCACCGGGGGTGGGCACGTCGAAAGCACGTGTACGCGGGCTGCCTGAGCAAAGGTGGGGAAACGCGCAGATGGTCACACGCCTCAGCAGTCAGGACGCCGCGTTCTTCTACATGGAGGAGGCGGCGGTCCCGTCGCATCTGTGCACGATGGCGGTGTTCGACCGCGCGGACGCCCGTCTGGGGTACGAGCAGGTACTGGAGAAGGTCGAGCAGCAGCTGCAGCGCGTCCCGCGGTATCGGCAGCGTGTCCGCGAGGTCGCCGGCGGTTTCATGCGCCCGGTATGGGTGGACGACGCCGATTTCGACATCACTTATCACGTGCGGCGTTCGGCGTTGCCGCGTCCGGGCACCCGGGACCAGCTCAACGATCTGCTGGCCCGCCTGGTCTCCCGCCCGCTCGATCTGGGCCGCCCGCTATGGGAGCTCTACGTCATCGAGGGGATCGAAGGCGACCGGTTCGCGGTGTTCACCAAGTCGCACCGCGCCATGGTCGATCCGCGCGGCGGTGCCCTCGACATCTGGCAGGTGATCCTCGACGACTCACCCGAGCCGCCGCTGCCGCGGGAGGACCTCTGGATGCCGCGTCCGGAGCCGGGGCGGCTGGGCGTGATGGTCGAGGGCCTCGCGGGCGTGGTCTCGCGTCCGGCGTCCGGGGTGGACTTGATCAAGTACGCCTTCGGCGACGTGGCCGACGTCGCCGGAAAGGTGGGCAGGACCGTCGCGGACGTCGCGTCGATAGTGCGGGGCGCCACCACGAACGGCACTGTCGATCCGCTCAGCGGCGGCCGGTCGGCCACCCGGAGATTCTGTGTGGCACAGGCCGAGCTCGCGCACTTCAAGAAGGTGCGTTCCCGCTTCGGCGGGACGATCAACGACGTGGCGTTGGCCGCCGTCGCCGGCGTCCTGCGCAGCTGGCTCGTCTCACGCGGACACCCGGTGGCGGCGTCCACCACGGTCCGCGCCCTCGTGCCGCTGTCGGTGTACCCGGGCGACCGCGCGGCGCCGGGCTCCCCGCCCGCGGTGGGCGTCAAGGAGCCGTCGTCGGACACGTATCCCGTGGGGCCCACATACGGCGAGACCACGGTGGAGCTGGCGTTGGTGGACCTGCCGGTGGGCGAGCCCAACGCCATCGTGCGGCTCTCGCAGATCTCGCACGCCATGACCGCGCGGCCCGGCGCGGCACGCGCGGTGGCCGCGCGCAACCTCATGCGCCTGTCGGGCTTCACGCCGCCTACGCTGCACGCGATGGGGTCGAGGGTGACGGGCTCGATTTCCCGGCGGGCGTTCCACCTGGTCGTGGCCAACGCGCCGGGGCCGCAGACGCCGATGTACTTCGCGGGGGCGCGGATGCGGGAAATGTACCCGGTGCTGCCGCTGGTGCCCGGCCAGGCGTTGAGCATCGGCATCACGTCGTACGACGGGATGCTGTTCTTCGGATTCGACGTGGAGCGCGACGCGGTGCCGGACGTGGACGTGTTCCCGGCGCTTGTCCGCGAGGCCGTCGATGAACTGCTCGAATCGCTGTGACAACCGACCGGATGGAGTGTGCAGATGCGGGTATACGTCCCGATGACCGTGCCGATGCTGGAACAGCTTTCCCAGGACAGGCTGTTCATGCCGCTGAGCGGGACGGTGTTCACGGTCACGCCGGCGCTGCGCGAGGCGTACACGGCGGACGGCGACGACGAGCTCGCCGAGGTGGCGATGGCGGAGGCGGCGCGGGCCTCGCTGCGTCTGCTGTCGGCGCAGCCCGGCGCCCGGACGCGCAGGGTCGTCGTCAGCGCGGATGTCGCCGCGGCCGAGCACCGTCCGGACCTCGACGCGGCGGTCGCGCGCGTGCACGAGCCGATCACGCTCAAGCAGGTCGCGTCCGTGCACGTCGATCTCGAGGATGCGGAGGAAGACGTCCGGCGTGCGGCGGAAGTGGTGGACGCGGCGGATCTCGGTGACGAGGACGCGGAGTTCGCGCTGGGCGACGCGGAGGACCATTCCCTGGCCTGGTACGCCACCCAGGAGTTGCCGTTCCTCCTCGAACTCATGTGACGGTGCGGTCGGACTTCATGGACCGGCGCCGGCGGGGGCGGCCCGGTCCGTCGGAAGGCGCGTTTCCCTGGCGCCGCGCATGCGGTAACCTACGGTAGCGTAGGTTACGTGGCGGAGTGGATTGCCGGACGAGACGGATTGCGGGACGAGGGGACGGGCTGTGGGATTCGAGCTGGGACACAGGGTCGCGCAGATGCGGCAATGGCTGGAGGAGCCGGCCAAGGACGTTGCGACCACCGGGTCACCGCGGAGGAACATGCTGCGCGGTGCGGTCGCGCGTGTGACGACGCCGCTGCTGCCGGACGACTACCTGCACCTGGTCAACCCACTCTGGTCGGCTCGCGAGCTGCGGGGGCGGATTGTCGAGGTCCGTCCCGAGACGGCCGACTCGGCCACCCTGGTGATCAAGCCGGGCTGGGGCTTCCGCTTCGACTACCGCCCCGGGCAGTACATCGGTATCGGGCTGCTCGTGGACGGTCGCTGGCACTGGCGCTCGTACTCGCTGACGTCGAGCCCCGTCGTCGGCGCCCGGCTCATCACGATCACCGTCAAGGCCATGCCGGAAGGATTCCTGTCCTCGCACATCGTCGGCGGCGTGGAGCCCGGCACCGTGGTCCGGTTGGCCGCGCCGCAGGGGAACTTCGCGCTGCCGGAGCCGCTGCCGGACCGGATGCTCTTCGTCACCGCGGGCAGCGGCGTCACGCCGATCATGTCGATGCTGCGCACCATGGACCGCCGTGGGCGCGTGCCCGACATCGTCCACATCCATTCCGCTCCCACCGAGGACTCCGCGATGTTCCGCGGGGAGTTGGCCGCGTTGGCGGACGCGCACGAGGGGCTGCAGTTGCACCTGCAGCTCACGCGTTCGATGGGCCAGTTCGACCTTGCCCGGCTGGACGAGTTGTGCCCGGACTGGCGCGAGCGTCAGGCATGGGCCTGCGGTCCGGCCGGGATGCTGGCGGCCGCGGAGGAGCGGTGGCGGGTGGCGGGGCTCGAGGACAACCTGCACCTGGAGCGGTTCGCGGTGGACCGTACCGGGCAGGACGGCGACGGCGGCACCGTGACCTTCGCCCGGTCCGGAAATAGCCTGGAGATCGACGGCGCGACAACGCTGCTCGAAGCCGGGGAGAAGTCGGGCGTCCAGATGCCGTTCGGCTGCCGGATGGGCATCTGCCAGACCTGTGTGGTGCCGCTCGAGGCCGGTGCCGTGAGAGATCTACGCAACGGTAAGGTCCATGAGGAAGGGAGCCGGATTCAGACGTGCATCAGCACCGCGGCCGGCGACTGCACGCTCGACCTCTGACCGGGCCGTCATGACCGGGGGCCGGTGCCGCACAGGCCGTCGGAGCGGGTGTAGCAGACCTGGGAGGCGGATCGTTCCCGGTACGGGGCGGGAGGTACCGGGGGCGAGCCGCTCGTCAACGAGAATTGCAGGTGACAAGCATGGCGATCACAGACGTCGGCGTCTACGCCCATCTCACGGCCGACGACATCGAGAGCCTGCGCATAGAGTTGGACGGGATCCGTGAGGACGTCGAACGCGCGCGCGGCGTCCGGGATGCCCGCTACGTGCGGCGCACCATCCTCGGCCAGCGAGTCCTCGAAGTCGCGGCGCGTGCCGTGATCGTCGGCGCACGGACGCGGCCCGGGCTGTATCTGGGGGTGCTGGGGCTCGGGGTTGCCAAGAGCATCGAGAACATGGAGCTGGGCCACAACGTCAGCCACGGCCAGTGGGACTGGATGAACGAGCCGGAGATCCACTCCACCACCTGGGAGTGGGACATGGCTTGCGTCTCCGCCCAGTGGAAGCACTACCACAACTATTTGCACCACAAGTACACCAACGTCCTGGGCATGGATGACGACATCGGCTTCGGCATCATGCGCGTGTCCCGGGATCAGCAGTGGCGCCCCATCTACCTGATCCAGCCGGTGCAGAACCTACTGCTGGCGATCGGTTTCGAGTGGGGGATCGGCATGCACGACATCAAGCTGGGCAGGCTCCGCGGCACCCCGGAGGAGCGTGCGCACACTCAGTCCCAGCTCCGCGCCTTCGGCCGCAAGATCCGCCGCCAGGTGGTCAAGGACTACGTCCTGCTGCCGTCGCTGAGCGGCCCGCGCTGGCGGCGCACCCTCGCGGCGAACGCCGCTGCGAACGTGCTGCGCAACCTCTGGGCCTACCTGGTCATCTTCTGCGGGCACTTTCCGGACGGCGCAGAGAAGTTCCATCCCGACGACATCGCCGACGAGACGCGCGGCGAGTGGTATCTGCGTCAGATGCTCGGCACCGCCAACTTCGACGCGGGCCCGGTACTGGCGTTCATGTCCGGCAACCTGTGCTACCAGATCGAACACCACCTGTATCCCGACCTGCCCAGCAACCGCTACGCGGAGATCGCCGAGCGGGTGCGGGCCGTCTGCGACAAGTACGACCTGCCCTACACCACCGGTCCGCTGGCCAAGCAGTATCTGCTGACCCTGCGGACCATCGTCAAGCTCTCGGTGCCGGACCGGTATCTGCGGGGCACTGCGGACGACGCCCCGGAGACGGGGTCGGAGCGGCGGTTCACCGCGCCCATGGTCTCCACGATCAGCCCGCTGACGGGGCGCCGCAGGGGCCTGCGCACCGCGCTGCGGGACCTGCGTTCGTCGCGGCGCCGGGCGGGCCGCGGCGCAGCGGCCGCCGGCGGGGGCGGCGCGGGGCATTCGGCGTACGCGCGCACGGCATGAGCGCGCCCGTACTCACGGTCGCGCCGGCGGGTGTCGAGATCGCGTACCGCCGCACCCGGTCCGGAACGTCTCCGAGTGCGGATCCGGTGCTGTTCATCCACGGGATGGGTGGCGATGGCCGGACGTGGGACGCGGCGGCCCGCACCGTCCGGTCCGCCGGGCGCGACGTGCTCACGGTGGACCTGCGCGGCCACGGGCGCAGCGCGCGGGCGTCGTCGTACCGATTCGTCGACATCGCGCAGGACGTCATCGGGGTGTGCGACCACCTGGGGCTCCGGCGCGTCGACATCGTCGGGCATTCGCTGGGCGCGCTCACCGCGACGCTGATGGCCCAGCGCCGGCCGGGCCTGGCGCGCAGGCTCGTGCTCGAGGAGATGCCGATGCCGCTGCGCGCCGGCGATCCCGCGCCGCAGGTGCCCGCGCACCGTCCCAGGCCCGCCGAGCTGTGGCATGCGCTGGGCGCGATGGTCCGCAGTCCCCGCGGCCTCGTGGCCTTCGACCGGGGGCTGACGGAGCCGGCGATGACCCAGTTCCGGGCGCCCAACCCCGGGTGGTGGGCCGCGCTGCCCGCGCTGCGCGGCGTGCCGGTGCTGTTCCTGCGGGGCACCCGCCCCGGCAGCATGGTCGACCCGGCTCTGCTGGCCGAGATGGCGCGGGCGCTGCCGGGGATGGACGTGTGTGGGGTGCCGTGCGGGCACAGCATCCACCGGGACCGGAAGGCCCGGTTCGACGCCGCGGTGATGCCGTTCCTCGGCGCGCCGGTGGAGCCGCCGGACGGGGGGAAGGTCGGGCGGTCGGTGCGGCAGGACTAGGCTTCTCCCGTTCGATCACTGAATTCCACGCCGGACGGGAGCGTGGAGGCTGGAGGTAACGTGGCAGGCCGGGGGCAACCGCCGCGCGATTTGCGACATCTCGCGGACTTCACGGCGCATCGCCGGATCCTGCTGATCACCGCGCTGGCGGTGCCGGTCGGACTGCTGGGCGCCTGCGCGGCGTGGGTGCTGCTCAAGCTGATCGGGCTCATCACCAACCTGGTGTTCTACCAGCGCGTCGCCACGGAGCTGGTGGCTCCGGGCGCAGGTGACCACAGCCCCTTCCTCATCATCGGGGCGCCGGTGGCCGGCGGACTCATCGTAGGCCTGATGGCACGGTACGGTTCGGAGAAGATCCGCGGCCACGGCATGCCGGAGGCGATCGAGTCGATCCTGCTGGGCGGCAGCAAGATCCAACCGCGTGTGGCCGTGCTCAAGCCCACCTCCTCAGCAGTGGCCATCGGCACGGGTGGGCCGTTCGGAGCCGAGGGGCCCATCATCATGACCGGCGGCGCGCTGGGATCGCTGCTGGCCCAATTCCTGCAGCTCACCGCCGACGAACGCAAGACGCTGCTGGTCGCCGGCTCGGCGGCGGGTATGGCAGCCACGTTCAACACGCCGTTCGCCGCCATCATCCTGGCTGTCGAACTGCTGCTGTTCGAATGGCGCCCGCGCAGCTTCATCCCAGTGGTCGCCGCGGTCACCGTCGCGACGCTTCTGCGTCACGTGATCCTGGGGACCGGCCCACTGTTCCCCAGCACCGGGGAGTTCCACATGAGCGCGGTGGCCTGGGTGCTGTGCGCGGTCACCGGCGTGGTCTCGGGCCTGCTGGCGGTGGTGGCGACGACGCTCGTTTACGCCTCGGAGGACCTGTTCCGCAAACTGCCCGTGCACTGGATGTGGTGGCCGGCGATCGGCGGCGTGATCATCGGCGTCGGCGGGCTGTTCGTACCCCAGGCGCTGGGCGTGGGGTACGACGTGATCGGCGCGGAACTCGACGGTTCCATCGGCCTGAGCCTCGTCGTAGGGATCCTCGTCGTCAAGACCCTCATCTGGTCGCTGTCGCTCGGTTCAGGGACCTCCGGCGGCGTCCTGGCGCCGATGTTCATGATCGGCGGCGCGCTGGGTGCACTGGAAGCCCAGGTGTTTCCGGACGTGGGGCCCGGGTTCTGGGCGCTGGTGGCGCTGGCCGGGGTGGTCGGCGGCGTGATGCGCTCGCCGATCACCGGTGTGGTGTTCGCCGCCGAGCTCACCCACCGCTTCGACGCGCTGCTGCCGCTGGTCATCGGGGCGACGGCGGCTTATGCGGTGTCGGTGCTCACGCTCAAACGCTCGGTGCTCACCGAGAAGATCGCCCGCCGCGGATTCCACGTCTCCCGCGAATACGACGTGGACCCCCTCGAGATCCTCTTCGTCGGGGAGGTCATGAACAGCACCATCGTGAGCTTCGCCCACGACATCACCGTCGACGACGCCTCCGCCACGATCTCCGGCAACGATCCGGCGACCCGCGCGGACCGGCGCCAGATGCTCTACCCGGTGGTCGACGGGCGCGACAACCTGGTCGGCGTGGTCACCTCCGGCATGCTGGAGAACGCGGCGTACCGGGGCGAGTCGGATGAGCTGCTCTCGGAGCTGGCGGTCACGCCCATCGTCACCTACCCGGAAGAGACCCTGCGGTCGGCGGCGATGAGCATGACCGAGCACGAGGTGACCAGGATGCCGGTGGTCGACCGGGAGCGGCCGCAGCGGGTGCTGGGCATCGTGACCCTGCCGATGCTGCTCGCCGGCCGGCAGAAGGACCTCGACGAGGCGCGCACCACCGAGCGGGTGCTGCGGATCCGGGTGGTGCGGCCGAGGTGGCTCGGCGGGCCGGACGGTGGCGGGAACACCGACGCCGGGAGCGACACCGGCAGCGGGAGCGCGGGGGACGGCGGGAGCGCGGGGGACCAGGCGGCCGGGGCGGCGATGGGCACCGGTTCCGCCGGCTGACAGCCGCTCGTCCGTGGACGCGTTCGGTGGACTTCCGGCCGGATTCCCACCGGAAAACGACCAGAAGTCCACCGAACGCGCAGTGGCGTATGGGGTGCGTATGGGGTTGGGGCCTGGGGCCGCGCGACGGCTATTCGGCCGGGCGCGCCGTCTTCATCGCGCGGTCGAGCTCCCAGAACGCGCGCAGCGACTGCAGGTCGCCGGCGCCGTCGACGCGGTAGATGAACACGCCCTCCGCGTCGATCACGTGGCCGCCCATCGTGGTGCGGATGCGCCCGATGTTGGCTACCTCGTCGCCGCATGCCACCGAGTCGTCGATGAGGAACTCGATCGAGTCGGTCTTGGCGATGGCCATGTCCCAGAAGCGGCCGATGGCCTCCCGGCCGTGATGTCCGGCGCCCTCGGGATCGAAGCCCGACTTGCCGACGGGGTCCTCCACCCACCCGTCGTCGGCGAAGATGCCCAGCCAGGCCTGCTTGTCCTTGGCGCGCACGGCCGCCATCGACCGCCGCGACGCCGTGCGGGCAGGGTGTTCGTTCTCTGCGGCAGCGGGGCCGCCGGCTTCAGGGGTGTCCGTTGTGTTCATGCCGCTGTCTTTCCGGTGGGCTTCGCGTCGCCCACCACCCACATCGAGAAGTACTGGGATCCGCCGCCGTAGGCGTGGCCGAGCGCCTTGTGCGCGCCCTGTACCTGGTGGGAGCCGCCCTTGCCGGTGACCTGGATGGCGGCCTCGGCGAACCGGATCATGCCCGATGCCCCGATCGGGTTGGACGAGAGCACGCCGCCGGACGCGTTGACGGGCAGCTTGCCGTCGAGCGCCGTCGCACCCGATTCGGTGAGCTTCCAACCCTGGCCCTCCTCGGCGAACCCGAGGTTCTCCAACCACATCGGCTCGAACCAGGAGAACGGCACGTAGATCTCCGCCGCGTCGATCTCCTCGAGGGGGTTCGTGATGCCCGCCTGCTTCCACAGCGCTGCCGCCGCGTCCCGCC
The DNA here is from genome assembly GCF_016599145.1 of Tomitella cavernea. Lineage (GTDB taxonomy): Bacteria > Actinomycetota > Actinomycetes > Mycobacteriales > Mycobacteriaceae > Tomitella > Tomitella cavernae. The sequence continues at coordinate 259,327 of NZ_JAENKO010000001.1, read as the reverse complement.
CTGCCTGCGGCGAGACCTGGTTGCGCCCGGAGAACCATGTGGGCTCGGTGCGCATCGCGGTGGCGTGGATCCAGGCGACGGGGCGTCCCGCCGCGGCGGACGCGTCGGCGCTCGCCTCGTCGCCGATCACCATCGCGCAGGCTCCGTCGGAGGACGGGCAGGTCTCGTCGTAGCGGATCGGATCCCACAGCATCTGCGACTTCTGCACGGATTCGACCGTCATGTCCGGCTGGTGCAGGTGGGCGAGCGGATTGAGCGCGCCGTTGCGCCGGTCCTTCGCGGCCACGATTGCCCCGACGTGCTCGGGGGCGCCGGATTCGCGGATGTAGGAGCGCACGTGCGGGGCGAAGTACCCGCCCGCGCCGGCGCCGACGGGCTTGTTGAACGGGATGGGGATCGACAGCGCCCACATCGCGTTGGACTCGGACTGCTTCTCCCACGCCACCACCAGGACCCTGCGGTGGATCCCGGACTGCACCATCTTGGCGCCGACGATGGACGTGGACCCGCCGACGGATCCGGCGGTGTGCACGCGGAAGAGCGGTTTGCCCACGGCACCGAGCGCGTCGGCGGTGGGAAGTTCCGGCATCATGACGCCCTCGAACAGGTCGGGGGCCTTGCCGATGACGATGGCGTCGATCTCGTCGAGGGTGACGGAGGCGTCGGCCAGCGCGCGGTCGATGGCCTCGCGGCACAGCGCCCCCATCGTCACGTCGTGGCGCTTGGCGACGTACTTGGTCTGCCCGGTGCCGAGCACTGCGGCCAGGTTTTTACTCATGGTGTGGTTCTCCTCCTGGCTGGTCAGCGTCGTCCGTCGAGGACGCACACGAGGTTCTGCTGCAGCAGCGGTCCGCTGGTGGCGTGCCCCAGTGCACGCTCGGCGCCGCCGTCGATCACGGTCCGTGCGGCGTTGCCGATGCGCTGCAGACCGGCCGCGAACATCGGGTTGCCGGTGAGCGGGCCGCCGGACGGGTTGATCGCGATCGTGTCTGCCGAACCCGTGAGGCCCAGGGCGGAACGCAGGATCAGCTCCTGGTGGGTGAACGGCGCGTGCAGCTCGGCCACCGTGATGCCCGCGGTGTCGCCGCCTGTCGCGTGCTCGCCCGCCGTGGCGGCGGACGGTGCGGTCGTCAGGTCGCGCCCGCCCAGCTCGGCCGAGTCGATGATGTGCTCGAATCCGGTGATCCACGCGGGGTTGTCGCACAGCTCGAAGGCCCTGCGCCCGCTGGCCAGGATGATGGCCGCCGCGCCGTCGGTGACCGGGGCGATGTCGTGCCGCCGCAGCGGGTCGGCGAGCATCGGCTGCGCCAGGAGCTGCTCGGCGGTGACGTCTTTCGCGACGTTGCCGTCCGCGCCGCGGAATCCGGAGAACTGCGCCGCCGGGTTGCCTGCCGCGTCGCGCCGCGAACGCGCCGCCACCTCGGCCATCGCCGCCTCGTCCCACAGACCGGCGTCGAGGCACAGGCGGGCCTGCATGCCGGCGAGGGCGAGCGAATCCGGCCACAGCGGTGCGACCACGTACGGGTCGGTCTGCAGGGCCAGGGTGCGGCGCAGGTTCCCGGCGGACGACTTGCCGAAGCCGTAGGCCAGGGCGGTGTCGGTCTCCCCGGTCTTGAGCTTGACGTAGGCCTCGTACATGGCCCACGCGCCGTCCATCTCCACGTGGGACTCGTCGATGGGCGGCACGGCGCCGATCGCGTCCACCGAGGAGATGAACGAGAACGCGCGGCCGGACATGTAGTCCGACGAGCCGGAGCACCAGAAGCCGATGTCGCGGCGGGTGATGCCCAGGTCCTTGTAGAGCTGCTGGAAGATCGGCACCAGCATCTCGGTGCCGTTGGTGGTGCTGTAGCTGCGGCGCACCGACGGCGACTGGCAGAAGCCGACCACGGCGACGTCGTCGTCGGTGACGGTCTCGGGTGTCAGCGCGCCCGGCCGGGCGGCGGTCTGCGGTGATGTCATGTGTGCGTGCTCCCCGTTCACAGGTGCTCGGCGTAGTACTCGTACGGCGCGTCGGGCTCACCGGTGGGCGCGAAGTGCTCGATGTTGCCCGTCGACGGGACCCATTCCTCGCGCGGTTTCCACACCGCCCGCACGCGCATGCCCATGCGCACCTCGGACGGGTCGCAGCCCAGGACCAGGTGCAGCAGCGGGATGTCCGCGCCGTCGAGGAGGATGTAGGCGCCCACGTAGGGGGGCTTGATCTTCTGCCCGATGAACGGCACGTTGACGATGCAGAAGGTCGTCACGGTGCCCGTGTCGGACACCTCGACCTCCTCGTTGGTGGGCACGCCGTGGGTGGGGCTCGCGCCGCGCGGCGGCACGTACACCTTGCCGGTCTCGGGGCACCGCTGTCCCACCACGCGGCCCTCGGCGATGGCGCGCAGGTAGCTGCTCTCCTCCACCGAGGCCGAGTGCTGCACCGTCATCTCGAACGGGGTGACGAGGATCTGCAGCGGGTCCTGGTCGAGGAACGCGGTGAGCGCCGCGCCGGCGAGCGGCTCCGGATCCGTGCCGTTTCCGGCGTCCGCGCCGGTCTCCGGCACGAAATGGACGATGTCCCCGATGGCGGCCGTCGTGGTCTCCGCCCACACGGCGCGGACGCGCATGCCGGTGGACATCTGAGCGGGTCCGTCGACCTTGACCGCGTGCACCATGGCGGTGTCGGCGCCGTCGAGGCGGATGAGAGCGAAGGCGAACGGCTCGGTCAGCGGATTGCCGTCCACCGGGTCTGCCACCCACGACCAGGTGACGACCTGGCCGGACCGGCCAACTTCGACGAAATCCTCGAGCGGATCGGCGGTGTCCGGGTCGAACTCGACGGGGGGCACATGCACCCGGCCGTCGGAGCCGCGGACGCCGACTATGCGCCGGCGGGCTAGGGCTCCGAGGAATCGGCCGATCACCGGTCCGACGGAGCGTGTGTAATCGAACTGCAGCTCGATCGGCGCACTCAGCGGCTCGAGATCGGGGATAGGCATTGCCACAATAGAGGTTTGCGTGCTCACATGGTGAAGTAGAACACGTTCCTGTTTGTGGGGCAAGGGTTTTTGACAGATTGACTGAAACCAGGTGGAGAGGGGATCGCACATGAAGCTCGGCCTGCAACTGGGGTACTGGGGCGCGCGGCCGCCGGAGGGCGTCGCCACGCTGCTCGCCGTCGCGGAGGAGTGCGGATTCGACTCGGCGTTCACCGCCGAGTCCTGGGGATCCGACGCGCTGACGCCGCTCGCGTGGTGGGGGTCGAACACCCGTCGGCTGCGGCTCGGCACGTCGGTGGCGCAGCTCTCCGCGCGCACGCCGACCGCCGCCGCGATGGCCGCACTCACCATGGACCACCTCACCGGGGGCCGGTTCATCCTGGGGCTCGGCGTTTCCGGGCCCCAGGTGGTGGAGGGATGGTACGGGCAGCCCTTCGCCAAGCCTCTCGCCCGCACGCGCGAATACGTGCAGGTTATCCGGGACGTGCTGGCGCGCGAGGCGCCAGTGACGCAGGACGGCACGCACTACCCGCTCCCGTACGCGGGGGAGGCGGCGACGGGTCTGGGCAAGCCGCTCAAGCCCATCACCCACCCGCTGCGCGCCGACGTGCCGATCTGGCTGGGCGCCGAGGGTCCCAAGAACGTGGCCCAGACGGCTGAGATCGCGGACGGGTGGCTGGCCATCTACTACTCGCCGCGCCTGGCGCCGATGTACGACGAGTGGCTGGACGAGGGGTTCGCCCGGCCGGGCGCGCGGCGCAGCCGGGAGGACTTCGAGATCGCGGCCACGTGCCAGATCACCGTCACCGACGACCCGGGCGCGGTGCGCGACGGCGTGCGGCCCACGGTGGCGCTCTACGTGGGCGGCATGGGCGCGCCCGAGCTCAACTTCCACGCGCAGGTCTACCGCCGGATGGGCTACGGCGCGGTGGTCGACGAGGTGACGGCGCTGTTCCGGTCCGGGCGCAAGGACGAGGCCGCGGCCGCGATCCCCGACGAGATGATCGACGAGACCATGATCATCGGGAACGCGGAGCACGTGCGCCGCGAGGTGGCCCGGTGGGAGGCGGCGGGCGTCACCACGATGCTCGTGACCTGCCGCGACGAGGACCAGGTGCGCAGCCTCGCCGAGGTGGTGCTGCAGGGGGCGTGATCGCGGTGGTTCGGTGTGCAGGGCCGGTCCCGCGGCTGGGTAAGGTGAGATGACACTCGCCCGCATCGGCGTGAAGGGGCCCGCGCTTGTTGGATTCGATCAACGACTTCATCATCAGTGAGTCGGACGCGCTGTGGCTCTATCCGCTGTTGTTCTCGGTGTGCATCATCGACGGCTTCTTCCCGCCGGTGCCCAGCGAGACGGTGCTCGTCACCCTCGGGTCGCTGGGCGGGGCCACCGGCGAGCCGTACCTGTGGGCGGTGATCCCGGTGGCGGCCCTGGGTGCGGTGATCGGCGACAACATCGCCTACTCCATCGGCAAGCTAGTCGGCACCGATCGGTGGGCGTGGATGCGCAAACCGAAGACGGCCGCGGCCTTCGCCTGGGCCCGTCGCGCGCTGGACGAGCGCGGGCCGGTGATCATCGTGACGGCGCGCTTCATCCCGGTGGGGCGCATCGCCGTGAACATCACCGCCGGGGCCACCGGATACCCGCGGCGCGTGTTCTTCCCGCTGACCGTCGTCGCCGGGCTCATCTGGGCGTCGTACTCGGCGCTGATGGGGCACTTCGTCGGCAGCTGGTTCGAGTCGCAGCCGCTGCTGGGAGCGGTCATCTCGATCTGCGTCGCCGTGGTCGTGGGCTTCATCGTGGACAAGCTCATGCAGCGGTTCCAGGCGCGCAAGCGGCCGGCCGCCGACGCCGATGCGCAGTCGGAGGAATCGACGCACTGAGCGGGGATCCCGGCCAGCGTCCGTTCTCAACCTGGGTGCCTGGCCGTCGGGCTCACACGCGGCGCTTGCGCCAGGCCCACGCCGACAGCACCGCGCCCACTGCCGCAGCCGCCGGCAGCACCCGTCGCAGCCGGCGCTGGTCCTGCATCTGCTGGAACTGCTCGTTGCTGAGGAACTGCTGTCCCTCGGGCGCCGACGTGAACGCGTCCCAGAAGAAGCGCGCCGAGCCGCCGAGGTTGCCGACCCAGCCGATAGACGCGCCCACCCACCAGGCGGCGACGAGGCAGGTCGCCGGGAACACAAGCCAGAACCACGGCAGCCCCTTCGGCGTGAACCGGGCGCGCCGGGGCAGGACTGCGCCGGCCACCGCCGCGACGACGGCGCACGCTGCGAGCATTGACCAGATCATGGGGGCAGCGTACGAGGTCGCGGGGGTGACGCGGGCTTCTGGTCGAGGTATCCCCTGGGCCACCGGGCGTGAGCGCCGGATGCGTCGGTGGGCGGGGATAGGGTGATCGGCGTGATCACAGGGCAGCTCAAGAGCAAGATCGACCGCGTGTGGGATGCGTTCTGGTCGGGAGGCATCTCCAATCCCCTCGAGGTGATCGAGCAGATCACCAACCTGCTGTTCCTGCGCAGGCTGGACGAGTTGCAGACGCTCGCCGAGCGCAAGGCACGCGTCACCGGGAAGGGGATCGAGGATCCGAAGTTCCTGCCCGGCCAGGAGCACCTGCGCTGGAGCCGGTTCCGCAATGACGACCCGGAGACGATGTACGCCACTGTCTCGCGCGAGGTGTTCCCGTTCCTGCAGCAGTACGGCGCGCAGGCGGGCGGGGAGGATTCCACGCTGGCCGAGCACATGCGGGACGTGCGCTTCACCATCCCCACGCCCGCGCTACTGAGCAAGGTCGTCGACATGCTCGACGACATCCCCATGGATGACCGTGACACCAACGGGGACCTGTACGAGTACATGCTCGGCAAGATCGCCTCGGCCGGCACCAACGGCCAGTTCCGCACGCCGCGGCACATCATCGCGGCGATGGTGGCGATGATGGCCCCGGGACCAGAGGACGAGATCTGCGACCCGGCATGCGGCACCGCGGGGTTCCTGGTGGCGGCGTCGGAGCACATCCGCAGCGAGCACCCCTCCGCGCTGACCAACGCGACGCAGAGGGCGCACTTCCACCGGTCGATGTTCCACGGGTTCGACTTCGATTCCACCATGCTGCGCATAGGCAGCATGAACATGCTGTTGCACGGCGTGGAAGCGCCGGATATCCAGTACCGCGACTCTCTTTCCGAGGGGGCGTCGGGGGACGGTTCGCGGTATTCGCTGATCCTGGCGAACCCGCCGTTCGCCGGCTCGCTCGACTACGAGGCCACCGCCAAGGACCTGCAGCGCGTGGTGAAGACGAAGAAAACCGAGCTGCTGTTCCTGGCCCTGTTTCTCAAGCTGCTCAAGCCCGGTGGGCGGGCGGCGGTGATCGTGCCCGACGGGGTGCTGTTCGGCTCGACCAAGGCGCATAAGGCGCTGCGCGAGGCGCTGGTGGAGGACCAGAAGCTCGACGGGGTGGTGAAGCTGCCCTCCGGCGTGTTCAAGCCGTACGCGGGGGTGTCGACGGCGATCCTGCTGTTCACCAAGACCGACTCGGGCGGCACTGACGACGTGTGGTTCTACGACGTGCGCGCCGACGGGTTCTCGCTGGACGACAAGCGGAACCCGATTGACGACAACGACCTGCCCGATGCTGTGACGCGCTGGGCGGAGCGCGCGGGCAGCGAGCGGGAGCGCGCGCGGACGGAGCAGTCGTTCTGCGTGCCCAAGGACGAGATCGCGGCGCAGGGCTACGACCTGTCGATCAACCGCTACAAGGAGATCGTCTTCGAGGAGGAGGAACACCGCCCGCCGCTGGAGATCATCGCCGAGATCGAGGAGCTGGGCGAGGAGATCGCGACGGGTATCGCTGAGCTGAAGGGGATGCTCGGGTGAAGATGGCGCGGGTTCCCTTTTTCGATGCCGTCCAGGACGTTTCGGCCGGAAATGTCAAAATTCCACAATCAGCGTTTCAGCCCTCCGGCGCATTGGCAATAGTCGATCAGGGCCAGCAACTCGTCGCGGGTTACACCGACGACACCACAACAGCGGTCAAAGCTGAATCTCCTGTCATCGTCTTCGGCGATCACACCCGAGCCCTGAAGTTCGTGGACTTTCCGTTCGCGATGGGCGCCGATGGTGTCAAGGTGTTGCAGACACGTGATAGTTTCGACGCGAAATTCGTCTACTGGTATCTGCGTTCACGGCCGATTTCTAGCGTCGGATATTCACGTCACTTCAAGTTTCTTAAAGAGACTCAGATCCCGGTCCCTCCCCTTGACGAGCAGCGCCGCATCTCCGCGATCCTCGGCCAGGCCGATGCGATCCGCGCGAAGCGCCGCCTGATGCTCGATCACCTCGACGCGCTAACGCAGTCGGTATTCCGTGACATGTTTGAAAGCGGGGGGTGCTCGCGTGTCCGGATTGGGGCGTTCGCGGAAGTGAAGTCCGGATCGACTCCATCGCGAAAGATTATCGAGAATTATGGCGGGGGAATTCCTTGGGTCAAGACTGGCGAGGTTTCTGGCAAGATTACTGAAACTTCCGAATCGGTATCACAGCTTGGCGTGCGGTCTGCACGCCTTCGAATCTTTCCGGTTGGCTCGATAATTATTGCGATGTACGGGCAGGGCGCGACTCGCGGCCGGTCTGCAATACTTGGCGTTGAGGCAACGGTCAATCAAGCTTGTGCCGTAATTGTGCCAAATGGTTTTTTCGATTCAACGTTTATGGACGTCCAGTTGAAGCTTAACTACGATCGATTGCGGAATTATGCCGAAGGTGGGAGTCAGCCAAACTTGAGCTTGGACCGTGTAGCGAAGTTTGAAGTCTATAACCCTCCGATAGATTTTCAGAGAGAGTTCGCCTATTACGTGAAAGGCGTGACTCGGATAAGGGACCGTGTCGAACGCGCTCTCGCTGCAGGCGACGAATTGTTCGCCTCGCTGCAGTACCGCGCGTTCCGGGGTGAGCTCTGATGGCGATGCCCACGTGGGACGAGACGATGGCGCCGGTGCTCCGCGAGCTGGTCGGCGGTGAAACGGTGCGGGCGCGCGACATGTACGTACGGGTGGCCGACGCCGTCGGGCTCACCGACGAGGAGCGGATGGAGGCACTCGCCTCCGGTCAGCTCCGCCTGCACAACCGTGTCGGCTGGGCCACGTCCTACCTCGCGCGCGTCGGTGCGGTCGAGCGCCCCGTGCGCGGCGCATACGCGATCACCGACGTCGGCCGGAAGCTGCTCGCCGACCATCCCGACGGCATCACCGAGAAGGATCTGCGGGTTCTCGCCGGCGATGCGAACGCGCCTCACACGTACTACGCGCTCAAAGCGATGGAGCAGGGCGGGTCGAGCGCGGAAGCCAATGGAGCCTCAGTGAGCACGGGCGGAGGGGAAGCAGCGGTGCCTCCAGTGGCGCCGGCGCAACTCGATCCGGTCGAACAGGTCGAGGACGGCGTCGCGCGCCTTCACGCCGACGTCGCCGCAGACCTGCTCACCCGCCTGCACGCCAGCGACCCGGCGTTCTTCGAACAGGCGGTGCTCGACCTCATCGTGGCGATGGGCTACGGCGGCGCCGAGGGCACGGCCACCCGCACTCAACTGTCCAACGACGGCGGCATCGACGGCATCGTCGACCAGGACGCGCTCGGTCTCAGCCGCATCTACGTGCAGGCCAAGCGGTATGCGCTGGACGGCACGGTTGGCCGTCCTGAGATCCAGGCGTTCGTCGGCGCGCTGCACGGCAACCAGGCGAACCAGGGCGTCTTCATCACCACGGCCTCGTACTCCAAGGGCGCGCGCGAGTATGCCGGGTCCGTCCCCACCCGCGTCGTGCTCATCGACGGGCGGCGCATGGCAGCGCTGATGATCCGCTACGGAGTCGGTGTGCAGGCCAAGCGCACCGTGCAGATCGTCGAGGTGGACGAGGACTTCTTCGAGTAGCCGGCCCCGTCGCCGCCCCGTCGCGGCGGAAACATGTCGGTGCGTAGGGGCATACTCCGGCAGCGACGCGACGGGAACGGCCCGCGAGGCGGCGATCGTCGCCAAGGCAGCAGTTACGACAAGGGGGAGGGGTTATGAGCACCACCGACGAGGAGCCGGACGAGCGCAAGGGGCTCGACGCTCTATGGGAATCCGCCCTTGCACACGGCCGCGCGCCGCTTTCCGCCGACCTGCTCCAATTCGTGCGCGGGATGCCGTCCATCGCGCCCTACAACGCCGCCCTGATCGGTGTCCAGCGCCCCGGCAGCAGATTCGTGCTCACAGCGCGGGCCTGGCGCAAGAGGTTCGGACGACGGGTCGCCCCCGGAGCCAATCCGCTGGTGATCCTCAAGCCCTTCGGCCCGGTGCAGTTCGTCTATGACGTAGCCGACGTCGAAGGCGAACCGCTGCCCGACGAGATCATCAGCCCCTTTGCCGCCAGCGGTCCAGTCACCGAGGACGGGTTCGCGCGGTTCACCCGCGCACTGCCCTCCGCCGGCATCGCCTACGCGGAATCGCAGCACGGACCCGCCTCCGCGGGCGCGCTCGCGCGGCTAGGGACGCCCCGTCGGCGGCGGGTGGGCGATACAGACACGGAGCTGGCCTACGAGATGGTGGTCAACCGCGCTCTTGACGTCAACGCGAAGTTCGCGACAGTCGCCCACGAGCTCGGCCACCTGTATTGCGGCCATCTCGGAGCCGTCGCGCCACCCGTCACGGTCGACCGCCGCGGCATCCGGACCCGCCCCAAGGACGTGGTCAAGGACAGGTCTCACCTGGGGCATGCCGCCATGGAATACGAGGCCGAGAGCGTCTCGTGGCTCGTGTGCGGGCGGGTGGGTGTCGATACCCCGTCAGCGGAGTATCTCGGCGGGCTGCCGCAGGACGGTTCGGAATCGAAGGTGTCGCTCGAGGCGATCCTGGGTGCCGTGCACCGGGTGGAATCGCTGGGCGGGGGAGCGGAGAAGCTCGGTGCGATGATCCGTGTGGACGCCCCGGCTCTGTTTTCGGCACTGGCCACCGAGGTTCGGTGAAAGCATAGAGCCGGTTCTGTTATCAATCGCTGTGGGCGGCATGAACGAGCCGTTGGTAGCGCACAATCCGGTGGGAGAGTGAGTCCCCTGTGGTGGTGTGAATCGGGTCCTGGATCGTTCGGCGTATCGAAGCCGGAGGTGCAGTGGCCGCCGCGTGATGTTCTGTGCGCGAACCGCTGGACCTGGCGTGATCATCCTCGACACCAATGTGCTGTCCGAGCCGCTGCGCCGCTCACCGGACGCGAACATGGTCCGGTGACTCGATGCGCAGTCGGTGGCGGCCGCGTCACGTGCTGCGGGGGCTGCCGTCAGCGACGTGGACCCGATGATCGCCGCCGTCGCCGTAACTCGGTCCGCCTCGTCCGCCACACGGGACACCGCGCCGTTCCTGGCCGGCGGCATTCCGCATCGAGAGCGGGGAGCCGCTCGAGTTTTTGTCGGTGCCGTGCGGCAGAGTGGACCCGTTGGACTCGCCGGAATGTGTGCATGCTCGGTGACCGTGAGGCAGACTTGAGCCGTAGCCAGGGAGGCATGAGATGACCACCGCCACACCTTCGCGACGCATGGTGCGGACGCTCACCATGGACGAGGCCCACGCCGAGATCACGAAGCTTCTCGATGAGGCTGGCATGACGCGCGAGGAGCTGCAGCGTCTGGGCGACGAGTGGGAGCTCGACGCCGGTCATCGCGGGATCCTGTCCGAGATCGAGGGGCTGGAGTTTCTTCTCGACCGCGCAGCGCGTTGAGCCGTTCACTCGAACAGCAGGCTCAAGGTTTCGCAGAGAATCTCACACGGACCGTGCAGGCCGTGGTGGGCGACGATTGTCCCAGGTTCTGCGCCTCCACACTAGAAGGCGGCGACGCGTGCGTTGTGCGGCAAGAACCGCGCGACGGCGTCATTCTGCAGATCAACGGCGCTCCTGCGTTCAGGCTGGAAGTCGAGTTCACCTGCGTCCTTGACGGACATGCCGACTATCTGGCCGTGCAGAAGTCGTCGATCAAGGTGTTCGTGGCTCCCGCGGGCAAGCAGCCGCTGTTTCGGTACGAGTACGAACGGACAGTCAGGTCGGCCATTGCCGGGGCCCACATCCAGTTCCACGGTCAGCATCCGGAGCTGGAATCCGCAATGCAGAACACGGGGAGCAGTACCACTCGCTCGCGAAGACGGGCGGACGGGAAGAAGCCGATGGAGCTCAGCGCGCTTCACTTCCCCGTTGGCGGCCCCCGGTTCCGGCCGTGCCTCGAGGACGTCATGGAGATGCTCATCGACGAGTTCGGGGTTCAACCCGTCGGTTCCATCAGCGCCGCGAGGGCGACACTGGCTTCCGGCAGGGAAACCTGGCGGCGAAAGCAAGTTGCGACGGTGGTTCGTGACGCGCCGGATGTGGCGGTTCAGGCGCTGAAGAAGCTCGGGTTCCACGTTGAGCCTCCTGCAGGAGGTCATCCGCCAGGGAAGTCCGTTGTACTGCAGTCGCTCTGACTCTGCGGCGGATAGGATGGCTGTCGATGGGGAATTCATGGGAGGCGCGAATGTCCGCCATCACGATCCGAGACCTGTCTGCAGAGACGCACCGCGCGCTCAAAGCTCGCGCCGCATTGCATAATCGAAGCACAGAGGCGGAGGTGCGTGCGATTCTGGATGCGGCAGTGCTGCCCGAGGACCGTGTCCGGCTCGGCAGCCTCCTCGCGGGAATCGGCGGCGAGGTGGGTGGTGCGGATCTGGACAGCGAGCGGGATCGTTCCGCGCGCGAACCGGTGGACCTGGCGTGATCATCCGCGACGCCATTGTGCAGTCGGAGCCGCTGCTTCGCTCACCCGACGCGACGTGGTCCGATGGCTCGATGCGCAGTCGGTGAGGGCCGTGTCACGTGCTGCGGGGGCTGCCGTCGGCGACCTGGACGCGATGATCGCAGCCATCGCCGTCACACGGTCCGCCTCGATCGCCACCCGGGACACCGCGCCGTTCCTGGCTGCCGGCATTCCGGTGACCGATCCGTTTGTCGCTGTGGATTGATAGATTCCGGACGAGGCTCGGGAACAGTCCCGACGGACGGAATCCAGTGGAGGTCACGGCGTGGGCAACTTCGACTTCCTCGCCGCGCCGTGGCCCGCGATCCACGAGGATTGCGCCCGCGCCGAGTCGTACCTGACCACCGACCCGCGGTCCGCCTGCATCTACAGCCGCCGTGCCGCGGAACTCCTCGTCGGATACCTGTACGACCTGCGCGGACTCGCCGCGCCCTACAAGGACGACCTGGCGGCCCGCATCAACCAGCCGGAGTTCAAGGCGCTCACCGGCAACGGCATCAACCAGAAGCTCAACCTGCTCCGCAAACTCGGCAACACGGCCGTGCACGCGGAGACGCCCATACCGCCCCGCGCCGCCGCGCACGCGCTCACCGAGCTGCACCACGTGATGGTGTGGGCAGCGTTTCGAAACACCACCGACCCGCAGTCGGTGCCCACCGGATCGCGGTTCGACCCCGCGCTCGCGGCGCGCTCCGCGCCGCTGAGCCGCGCGCAGGCCGCCGCCCTCGTCGCCGAATTCCGGGCCCGCGACGAGGCGCACGCGCAGGCGCTCGCCGCCAAGGACGAGACTCTGGCCGCGCACGAGGCCGAGATCGCGCGCCTGCGTGGCCAGATCGAGGCCGCTCAGGCCGCCGCCACCGCGGCGGACGACCACGACTATTCCGAGGCGGACACCCGCGACGCCTTCATCGACGTGCTCCTGCGCGAGGCCGGCTGGCCGCTGACGGGGCCCGACGACCTGGAGTACCCCGTCACCGGCATGCCCAATGGCGCCGGCGTCGGCTACGTCGACTATGTGCTGTGGGGCGAGGACGGGCTACCGCTGGCCGTGGTCGAGGCCAAACGCACCCGTACGAGCCCGATGGTCGGCCAGCAGCAGGCCAAGCTGTACGCGGACTGCCTTGAAGACAAGTTCGGACGCCGGCCCATCGTCTTCTGCACCAACGGCTACGAGCACTGGCTGTGGGACGACGCGGCCGGGTACCCGCCGCGCGAGGTCCAGGGCTTCTACACCCGCGACGAGCTCGAGCTGCTCATCCAGCGCCGCACCACGCGTCGGCTGCTCGCGGAGGCCGCCGTCGACTCGGCGATCGCCGGCCGGCCGTACCAGGTGCGCGCCATCAAGGCCGTCGGCGACGTCTTCGACCGCAAACAACGTGAGGCGCTGCTGGTGATGGCCACCGGCGCGGGAAAGACCCGCACGGTCATCGCGCTGGTGGATCAGTTGATGAAGGCGCACTGGGCCAAGCGTGTGCTGTTCCTGGCCGACCGCACCGCCCTGGTGAACCAGGCCGTGGGCGCCTTCAAAGCGCATCTACCGGCGGCGACCACCGTGAATCTGCTGACCGACAAGAACGCCGAGGGGCGCGTCTACGCGTCCACCTACCCGACGATGATGGGGCTCATCAACGACGCCGGGGAATCCGGCCGCCGATTCGGCGTCGGCCACTTCGACCTCGTCGTCATCGACGAGGCGCACCGTTCCGTCTACGCCAAGTACGGGGCCATCTTCGACTACTTCGACGCGATGCTGGTGGGCCTCACCGCCACTCCCAAGGACGAGGTCGACCACAACACCTACCGTCTGTTCCACCTGGAAGACGGCGTGCCCACCGACTCCTACGGGCTCGACGAGGCCGTGCGGGACGGCTGGCTGGTGCCGCCGAAGGGGGTGTCCGTCGGAACGAAGTTCCTGCGCGGCGGTATCCGCTACGACGACCTCTCCGCCGAGGAGAGGGACCAGTGGGACGCTCTCGACTGGGGCGAGGACGACCCGCCGGACGAGGTCGGCGCCGAGGAGATCAACCGGTTCCTGTTCAACGAGGACACCGTCGACAAGGTCCTCGGCACGCTGATGGCCGACGGCATCACGGTCGATGACGGCGAACGTCTGGGCAAATCGATCATCTTCGCGAAGAACCAGGACCATGCCGACTTCATCGCCCGGCGCTTCGACATCGGCTGGCCCCAGTACGGCGGGCACTTCGCCCGCGTCATCACGCACGCCACGCCGTACGCGCAGAGCCTCATCGACGACTTCTCCGTGCCGGACAAGCCCCCGCACATCGCGATCAGCGTCGACATGCTCGACACGGGCATCGACGTGCCGGAGATCGTCAACCTCGTCTTCTTCAAAGCCGTCCGGTCCAAGTCCAAGTTCTGGCAGATGATCGGCCGGGGCACCCGGCTGCGGCCGGACCTGTTCGGGCCCGGGCGCGACAAGACGCACTTCTCCGTGTTCGACTTCTGCGGCAACCTCGAGTACTTCGGCCAGGACCTGCCCGGGGCCGAAGGATCACTGCAGAAGTCGATGACCCAGCGGATCTACGAGACCCGGCTGGGCCTGGTCACCGCCCTCGACAGCGGGCCGGACGCAGACGTCGACGGCCGCGACCTGCGCGCCGCCGCGGCGCAGTGGCTGCACGAACAGGTCGCCGGCATGACACTCGACAACGTGCTGGTGCGCCCGCACCGCCGCGCCGTGGAGCGCTTCGCCGAGCCCGCGGCCTGGAACGCCCTCACCGAGTCCGACGCCGCGGACGCCGCCACGCTCGCGGGCCTGCCCAGCGCGGCCACGCACTCCGACCCACTGCACAAGGACGTCGACGCCAAGCGGTTCGACCTGCTCATGCTGCGCCGGCAACTCGCGCAGCTGCAGGGCGACGCCGCGACGTGCGAGCGGGTGCGTGAAACGGTGCAGGCCATCGCCGCCGACCTTCTGGGCCGCACCGCCATCCCCACGGTGGCGGAACAGGCCGTGCTGCTGGAGTCCGTCGCCGGGGACGAGTGGTGGACCGACGTCACGCTGGCGATGCTCGAGACGGCGCGTCTGCGCATCCGCGGACTGGCCCGGTTCGTCCAGCGCACCCGGCGTGCGCCGGTGTACACCGACTTCGAAGACGCGCTCGGTGAGGCTGCCGCGGTGGACCTGCCGCACATCACCCCCGGCACCGACCGCGAGAGGTTCCGCGCCAAGGCCGTCGCCTATCTGCGCCGCCACGAGGACAACATCGTCCTGCAACGCTTGCGCCGCAACAAGCAGCTCACCGGCGACGACCTGGACGCGCTCGAGGCGATGCTGCGCGAGTCGGGCTCGCAGCGAGCCGACATCGTCTGGGCCACCGAGAGCAGCGGCGGGCTGGGCCTGTTCGTCCGGTCGCTCGTGGGCCTCGACAGGGCCGCGGCGGTGGAAGCGTTCGCCGACTACCTCGACGACGCCCGCTTCAACGTCGCCCAGATCCGGTTCGTCGAGCTCATCATCGACGAACTCACCGCCAACGGGGTGGTCGAGCCGTCGCGACTGTTCGAATCGCCCTACACCGACCACGCACCCACGGGACCTGACGACGTCTTCACCAGCACCGACGTCGACGGCATCGTCTCGGTGCTCGGCCGCATCAGGGCGCGCGCCGAGGCGGTGGGCGCGGCCTGAGCGCCCCTCATACCCCGCAGTAGCAGGTGTACCCGTACCGCTCGCTGCACCAGAAAAACCCTGGTCGCGGTCGGCGTTAGTTGTCGGACCGCCGGGGCACTATGTGGTCGTGCCCACTACGATCAACGCACTCGTGATCCTCGTCGTCTCGGTGTTGCCGGGCATCCTGTTCACGCTGGGGTATGAACGCGAGTACACACGTATCGCGTCCATCGGCTTCCACGAGCGAGCAGCGATCTTCGTAGGCATGTCGGCGCTTTTCGGCGTGGTCTCGCTCCCGGCGATCTACCAGGGGTACCGCGTATACGTGCACACCGGGGAAGTGCGCAATGGAGCGCCGTTGCCCTGGTGGCTGTGGTTCGTCGTCATCGGATACGTGTTCGTTCCGTTGGCTGCCGGCTTCGGAATGGGGGTGGCGGCAAGTCGGCAGTCGAGATTGGCGCGGCCCCTCACCGGGCCGCATCCGCACCCACGCGCCTGGGACGCGCTCTTCCAAGGGGCTCATACCGGGGGGTACCTCAAGCTGTTGCTCAAAGACCCTGCGCTCGAGAACAGGTGGGTGATGGGCGCCTGGGCGTTGAAGCCTCGGAACGGCGGTCGGGGAGCGCGATCGGGAAGTTACGCGGCCGCGTACCCGTACGAGTAAGATCTCTACCTCTCCGAGACCTACCTGATCGACGCTGATGGCATTCACTGGGAGGATGAAGGCAACCCAGGTGTTCCCATTCCACGCGGAAACGCGCTCCTGATCAGGTGGGATGAGGTCCTGTACGCTGAGTTCATCGAAGCATGAGGAGCAGCCATGGCGTCGACGCACACTGCGAAGCCCAAGAGGGCTCGCGGCACACGTGCGGGCGGGGGGAACTTCGGCTACACCCCCGGCAAGGCATTGGACGAACTGCGTCCTATCCCGTCGTCTGTCCGCTCACACACGCGCTCCACGCAGCCCGATGGTGAAGCGCACGAGCGGTCGAGCAAAGGCGGATCGGAGCCCTGCTCCACCCGGTGACCGCAGCCTCAGCGGCATGCGCGAGGCTGACTGGAGCAGGCCGCGTGCCTACGCGCCCCTCACGCCCCGCAGTAGCGGGTGTAGCCGTACCTGTCGCTGCACCAGAAGAAGCCCTGGTCGCGGTCGCCCATGTCCTCGCCAGGCCGCACAAAGTGCAGGGCGGTGACCTCCCCGTCGGGCCGCATCAGCGCGCCGGTGAACGTGTACCCCTGCGTCAGATCGCCGAGCCCGCCGCCTGTGGATTCGAGCTGGTCGACCAGGGTGACGGTGATCGTGTCTCCCGCCGGGTCCCAGTGCACCGACCACGTCTCACCGGTGCAGCAGCCGCTGAACAGCGAGATCATGCCGGTGCCGTCGGCGGCGAGATCCATCGAGCGGGTGTGTCCGGCCCACTCGCCGGCGACGGCCGCGGCGATGCCCGAGCCGCTGCTGGGCGTGGTGGCCGGGGCGGCGACCGTGGAGCTCGTGGTGGTGGGCACGGTGGTGACCGCTGGGGGAGCGATGCTCGTCGTCGCGCTGGTGTCAGCTGACGTGGAGGAGACGGTGGTGACGGCGGGCGCGGGCGTGGTGGTGACAGCGGGAAGCGCGTCGCCGCCGGTGGACGACGAGCACGCGGCCAGAGCCAGTGCGGCGGCGGCGAGCACCGTTGAGAGGCGTGCACCACGATGAAGTGCCGTCATGTGCTGAGGTTAACGCCGATGGACACTGTCCACCGGGCGATGGCGCCCGTGCATGCAGGCCACGAACGGCAGTCGTGTAGCACTTCTGGTGCTACCGTGGGTGTGTGAAGGTCATCGGCGTGCGTGAACTGCGGTAGTACGCGTCGCGATACATCGCCGAGGTGGCAGCGGGGGAGGAGATCACGGTGACCAACCGGGGGCGGGTAGTGGCGAGGATCGTGCCGGTGTCGGGGGCGGAGCAGGTTCGGGCCGACATGATCAAGTCGGGCACGGTGATACCGGCGCGTGCGGCGGGCGGAATCGCGGAGATCGGGCTCGAGGAGCTGCCCCGCGCCGATATGCCCGCCGTCCTCGAAGAGGAGCGTGCCGACCGGTCATCCACCTCGACACCTCGGCATTGGTCAAGCTCGTGGTGTTCGAGCCGGAAACGGAGGCCCTGTTCGCGTGGTTGCGCGACCGGCGGAAGATCCCGCCGGCATCGAGTTCCCTGGCGCGGGTGGAACTCATGCGTACGGCCCGGCGCATGGCAGTGCCCAGGCTGATCGACCGGACATCGAGTGTGCTTGCAGCGATGGACACGATGCCGATCTCCGACAAGGTCATCGACGGTGCGTGCTCACTCGGGCAGTCGGCGTTGCGTTCATTGGACGCGATTCATCTGGCATCGGCGCTGCAGCTGGCCGGAGCGCTCACAGCTTTCGTGGCGTATGACCTGCGCTTGCCCGACGCCGCGGAATCCGTGGGGCTCGAGGTGGCCGCACCGGCCTGACGGTGCGATCGGCGGCCGGCACCCAGCGGAAAGGGGCCGCTAGCGGCCCGTGAACTCCGGCTTCTGCTTCTGCGCGAACGCCCGCGGCCCGATCTTCGCATCGTCGCTGCGGAACACCGCGACGCCGATCTTCGACTCGATGCGGAACGCGTCCTCCTCGTGCATTCCCTCGGTCTCGCGGAGGGTGCGCAGGATCGCTTGCACCGCGACGGGGCCATTGCCGGCGATGGTCTCCGCCAGCTTGAGGGCCTTGTCCAGCGCGGCGCCGTCGTCCACCACGTAGCCGATCAGCCCGTACTCGCGGGCCTCGTCGGCGTTGATGAGCCGCCCGGTGAGCAGCAGGTCCGCGGCGAGGGTGTACGGGATCTGGCGGGCCAGGCGCACCGCCGAGCCGCCCAGCGGGAACAAACCCCACTTGGCTTCCGCGACGCCGAACCGGGCGCTGCGCCCGGCCACGCGGATGTCGGTGCCCTGCAGGATCTCGGTGCCCCCGGCCACGGCCGCCCCCTCGACGGCCGCGATCAGGGGTTTGGTCAGCCGGCGGCCCTTGAGCAGGGCCGGCAGCCGCGTGACGTCCAGACCGCCCGAGGACGAGGACCCTGCGCCCCCGCCTTCCTCGTGGCCTGAGCGCATCGACTCGCCGGGGGGAGTGCTGTTCATCGCTTTGAGGTCCATGCCCGCGCAGAACGCGCCGCCCGCCCCGGTGAGGATCGCGACGCGGATGTCCGGGTCCTCGTCGACGAGGTCCCACGCGGCCTGCATCGTCGCCATCATGTCCGCGGACAGCGCGTTGCGGGCCTCGGGGCGGTGCATGGTGACGATGAGCGTGTGTCCGCGCTTGTCGACCAGGCAGTGCTCGCTGCTGATGTCCATCCGTTCTGCGGTGTCGGTCATCTGTCCTCCGGGTCGGTGCTGCGGATGGTGATGGGCGCCCCGCGACTCCCGCGAAACCAGGGTCGTGTGTGGCGCACGGCGGCATCGCTGCTGCTCGTGACGTGGATCTCGGAAAGCTCTTGCCTTGAACCGTAACACGTTCTAGTTTGGGTCGTGTGGCCCTGAATATCGCTGACCTCATCGAGCACTGTGTAGACCTCGTGCCGGATCGGATCGCCATCGAGTCCGGCGACCGCAGCCGCACCTACGCGCAGATGGACGAGCGCGCCAACCGGCTCGCGCACCATCTCATCGCGCAGGGTGTGCGGCCGGGCGACCGCGTCGGGCTCTACAGCCGGAACACCATCGAATGCATCGAAGCCATGATCGCCATCTTCAAGGCGCGCGCGGTCATGGTGAACGTGAACTTCCGGTACGTGGAGAAGGAGCTCACCCACATTCTCGACGACTCCGATGCGGTGGCGCTGATCTACGAGCGCCAGTACTCGGACAAGGTCGCAGCGATCCTGCCGGGCCTGCCGAAGATCACCGCCACGGTGGTCATCGAGGACGGCACGGACGCCCAGTACGGCGCCCATGGCGCCGCGCTGTACGAGGACGCACTGGCCGCGCAGCCGGGCGAGCGGAACTTCGGCGAGCGTTCCGGCGACGACCTCTACTTCCTCTACACCGGCGGCACCACCGGCATGCCCAAGGGTGTGATGTGGCGCCAGGAGGACGTGTGGCGTGTGCTCGGCGGCGGCATCAACTTCGTCACCGGCGAGTACGTGGCCGACGAGTGGCAGCTGGCCAACGAGGGCGCCGGCAACCCGCAGATGGTGCGCTACCCCATCCCGCCGTTCATTCACGGCGGATCGCAGTGGGCGGTGTTCCAGAGCCTGTTCACCGCGGGCAAGGCCGTCGTCTACCCGGAGTTCGACGGCGACTTCGCCTGGCAGGTCATCGAGAAGCACGGGGTCAACGTGTTGTTCATCGTCGGTGACGCGATGGCCCGGCCCATGATCGACGGGCTGCTGTCCGGCAAGCACGACACCTCCACGCTCTACGCCATCGCCTCGAGCGCCGCGTTGTTCTCGCCGTCGGTCAAGCGCCAGTACCTGGACGCGCTGCCGAACACCGTGCTCACCGACTCGATCGGGTCATCGGAGACGGGGTTCTCCGGCATGGGCCTGATCACCAAGGACACGAAGCTGGACTCGGGTCCGCGCGTGAAGATCGACGAGTCCACGAAAGTTCTCGGCGAGGACGGCGAACCGGTCGAGCCGGGCTCGGGCCAGGTGGGCCTGCTCGCTCGGTGCGGCATCCTGCCAATCGGCTACCACAAGGACGAGGCGAAGACGGCCAAGACGTTCCAGACGATCAACGGCGTCCGTTACTCGATCCCCGGCGACTACGCGACCGTCGACGCCGACGGCACCGTGACGATGCTGGGCCGCGGCTCGGTGTCGATCAACACCGGCGGCGAGAAGGTCTTCCCCGAGGAGGTTGAGGGCGCGCTCAAGGCGCACCCGGACGTCTTCGACGCGCTCGTGGTCGGCATCCCCGACGACAGGATGGGCAGCGCCGTCGCCGCGGTGGTCGCCGTGCGCGACGACGCGGTGCCGAGCTTCGACTCGGTCGACGCCGCCGCTCGCGAGCACATCGCCGGGTACAAGACGCCGCGCGCGCTGTGGTTCGTCGACGAGATCAAGCGTTCGCCCGCCGGCAAGCCCGACTACAAGTGGGCCGCATCCATCACCGAATCCCGCCCCGCAGACGCCCGCAAGGCCGCTGCGGCCACCAACTCCTGAGGACACACATGCGCACCCCTCTCTGCGAGAAGCTCGGCATCGAACGGCCGGTCTTCGGCTTCACCCCTTCCGAGCACGTCGCCGCCGCCATCAGCCGGGCGGGCGGCCTGGGCGTTCTCGGCTGCGTCCGGTTCAACGACCCCGACGAGCTCGAGGCCACGCTCGCCTGGATGGACGAGAACACCGACGGCAAGCCGTACGGCGTCGACGTGGTCATGCCGGCGAAGGTGCCCACCGAGGGCGGGCAGACCGACCTCGAGTCGATGATCCCGCCGGAGCACCGCGCCTTCGTCGACCGCACCCTCGACGACCTGGGCGTGCCGCCGCTGGACACGTCCGACGAGCACGCGGCGGGCGTGCTCGGCTGGCTGCACTCGGTGGCCCGCGCGCAGGTGGACGTCGCGCTGAAGCACCGCCCGGCCCTCATCGCCAACGCGCTCGGCTCGCCGCCGGCCGACATCATCGGCGAGGCCCACGAGCACGGCGTCCCGGTCGCGGCCCTCGCCGGCGCGGTGTCGCACGCGCTGCACCACGTGGACAGCGGCGTGGACATCGTCATCGCCCAGGGCTACGAGGCGGGCGGGCACACCGGGGAGATCGCGTCGATGGTCCTCGTCCCCGAGATCGTCGACGCGGTGCAGGCCGCCGCGGGCGACCGGGTCTCGGTGCTCGCGGCGGGCGGCATCGGCAGCGGGCGGCAGATCGCGGCGGCGCTGGCGCTCGGCGCGTCGGGCGTGTGGATGGGCTCGTACTGGCTCACCGCCGCCGAATACAAGCTGGGCAGCGCATCGGGGGAGGGGCCGTCGACGATCCAGCGTGCGTTGCTCTCCGCCACGTCATCGGACACGGTGCGCAGCCGCATCTACTCGGGCAAGCCGGCCCGGCTGCTCAAGACCAAATGGACCGAGGCGTGGGCCGCGCCCGGCGCGCCGGACCCGCTGCCGATGCCGTTGCAGAACATCCTGGTCAGCGAGGCCCACCAGCGGATCTCCGCCGCGGACGACCCGGATGTGGTGGCGATGCCCGCCGGGCAGATAGTCGGCCGGATGAACGAGATCCGCCCGGTGGCCGAAAGTATGGAACAGCTCGTCGGCGACTACGAGCAGGCCGTCGCACGGCTCGCGTCGCTGTAGCCAGAGGTGGGCCCGGGTGCGGCGCCCCCGCGCGCCGGGACAGGGGGCCGGGCCCCGGCGTCGCCATCGCGCACCTCCGCGCTCGGTACGTTCTTCGGTGCGACCCGGTCCGATTGCACCGAGGAACGTACCGAGCGGCAGGGCGTCAGGTGGCCTCGCCCGGGTCCGTCGCGGGTGGCACCCACGGGTGCGTCGGCGACGGCCACTGATCCACCGGCGCGCCGGACCGCCAGAGCGCATCGCGGATCAGCCGCATCGTCGCACCCCGCTCGTCCGGGTCGAGCGTCCCGTTCTTGACGCGGATGACCTGCCAACCGTGGTCCTGCAGCGTATTCCAGCGCGCGCAGTCGCGGTCGAACTGGCTGCCGGCGCGATGCCCGTCGCCCTCGTACTCCACGATCACCCGCCACCGCGGCCACAGCATGTCGACACGTCCGATCGCCGCACCGTCCGATCGCAGGACGTACTTCTGGGTGTCCGGCCGGGGGAGCCCGTCACGGATGATCGCCAGCCGCGTGCGCGTCTCCTGCGGCGATTCACCGCCCTCGTCGGAGAGCTCGATGGCCTCGCGCAGCCGTCGGATGTGTGCGCTCCCCGGATGTCTGCGCGCGTAATCGGCAAGTTGCTGCTTGCTCACGCGCTTCGTCTGGTACATCGCGTCGAGAACGGCCACGGCGTCGTCGAGCTCCAGCCGCCGGCCCAGGTCGAAGGCGGTGCGCACGGGCGTGGTCAGCGCGATGCCGTGCCGGACGGTGACGTCGCACTCCGTCAGCACGTCGCGGTACACGTCCACTCCTTCGGGCGCGGGCAGGCGGCGCGGGCAATTGCACGCAGCGGGCCTGTCGGCGTCGATCCACTTCGTGCCCCACAGCACGGCCGCCGAGAATCCCGCGAGCACCGCCCGGCCCCGGAGCCACAGCGCCAGGGCTCTCGCCTGGCGCGCGGCGGTGTACTCGACGTCTCTGCGCAGGTGGATGCCGGGCATGAGCCTGCGGCATCGGGTGCGCACGCGATGATCCGTGATGCGTTTGGCGGCTATGGCGTCCTTGGCCCGAAAAGGTTCTGTCGGTTCCCCCACACCGCGAGCATGGCATCCACGGGCCCCTGCAACGTCGATCCGCGGGGCAGCCTGTGGATAACTCGGGCCCGTGCGCGTCGCCGCTCGGTGCGCTTTTCGGTGAACTGCGACGGGGAATCACCGAAGAACGTACCGAGCGCGGGGTCAGCCGGCCGGCAGGCTCAGTCCGTCACCCGGATGATGCCGTGCGCGCCGCGCTCGGCATCCACCATCGCATGGTCGACGAACGGGTAGTGCCCGGCCTCGGGGAAGACGAGCTCGACGAAGCCGCCCTGTGCAGGTCCCAGGTCCAGGGCCTGACTGCCGCCCTGCGAGGAATTCCCCGGGCGCAGCAGGTAGGCGCCCTCCTTCCACACGGTGTCGAACTGCCCGCCGATCACGTGGAACGTGGTGCCGTCGTTGGGCCCGGCGGCCAGCACCCAGATCCGTACCCGCTCGCCCACCTTCGCGGTGAGCGGGTCGTGGTCGTACTGGTTCGGGTAACCGTTGAACACCACGAGGTCGGGCCTCTCCGCGTTGATCTTCGCCTGGTCCGCGATGCCGCCGTCGGCGCCCAGGTACTCCTCGGACTGGACCAGCACGTATTCCCTGTCCACCGGGGGCAGGTCCGGCGGGTCGATGATGACCGCGCCGAACATGCCGTTGGCGATGTGCAGCGACATCGGCATCGTGGAGCAGTGGTATAGCCAGATGCCGGACTTCGTCGCGGTGAACGTGTAGGTCAGCGATTCGCCCGGCGCGATGCTGCGCATCGGGCGGTCGGGGGCCAGGCTGCCCGCGTGGAAGTCGATCGAGTGGTCCATGGTGGCGTCGTTGCGGAGCGTGATCTCGAACGTGTCGCCCACCTTGCCGCGCAGCACGGGCCCGGGCACGGTGCCGGCCTGCCCGTCGATGCCGTACGGCCACAGCGTCTGCGTGAATCCGGGCGCCACCTCGATCTTCTCGTCAGTGACGTCCAAGGTGAGCTTGTGCACCGTCTCATCCGACGCGGGGGCGAGCGCGGCGTCGCGTGCCTGGAAGCCGGGGCCCGGGTCGGCGAGCAGATCCGGCAGCGAGGGCACGGCCGAGAGGCCGCCCTTCGCGGACCGCTCATGGTCCATCATCCCACCGTGCACCATGCCTGACCGCGCGGCCGGGCCGGTTCCGGAATCCGTTCCGCCCCCGTCGGCTCCCTCCCCGTCCGCTCGGTCCCCGCCTACGGCGTCGATGCGCAGCACCATGCCCATCTGCCGGTGGCCGGCGATGTCGCACCACCCGTCGACGTCCCCGTCGATGACGCCCGCGTCGATCCGCGCCGATTGCCCCACCGCCAGCCGCGGCGAGCGCGCACCGTTGGCGAGTACGAGGTCGTGGCGCTGGTCGCCGGTGTTCGTCAGTTCGATGACCAGCTTGTCGCCGCGCGGGACCTCGATCGGGGTGCCGGCGCCGAGGGTGCGGCCGTCGGCGTCGACGAACCGCATGCCCTGCACATGCAGCGACACCGTCGTCGTCTCGCCGGTCGACTGCGCGGCAGGACCCGCGGCCTGCGCGGCCGCGCCGGAGTCGAAGCCCGCCGCGGCGGGGTCCACCGCGACCCCGGCCGCCGCGACCAGCACCGCCACGCCGAGGCCGGCGAGCGCGTGACCGAGACGCCGGCCCTTGTAAGGGTCGACGCGCGCACCGCGATCGGGCGGGGTCATCGGACCGTTCCCGACCTTGCGCGCCACCAGCCACGCGCGCGCCAGGAGCAGGACGAACACGGCGAGCCCGGCGACCACGACGATCCACGAGAACTGCTGCACCCGGGGCGGCGTCGGCAGCACGGCGAGCAGCAGCGCCGCGTTGACCATGGCGATCCGGGCGACGGCGAGGGTGTCGAGGACTTTCGTCGCCTGCTGCGTGGCCGACGGCCGCGAGCCGAGGACCACCGGCATGAGGTATGAGAGTGCGCCCAGCAGCACCTGCGCGAGGAACCCGGCGACGAGGGCCGGGACGACGTCGCGCAGGGCGTTCTCGGCCGACGACCACGCCGCGGGGCCTCCGTGCGAGGCGGCCACCGCCAGGCCCGCCGTCAGAGCGACGAGGGATCCGGCCAGCCAGGCGGCCCCGGCGAGCACCGACAGCGGGGGGAAGTGGATCGGCTTCTTGCGGCGCGCCTCGTCGACGTGCGGCCACAGCACGTATCCAACGGCGACGGTATAGGCGGCGACGCCGGCGGCGGCGAGCCAGGCGAGCCCGCCCAGCGCCCCGCCTACGGCGACGGTGAGCGCCGCGACGAGGGCGGGCAGGCCCCGTTTGGCCGCGTCTTCCACACCGGAGCCGATGCGGGTGCGCAGTATCGTCGCCCAGAGCGTGACGAGAGTGCCGAGGACGGTGAGGCCGATCCACCCGAGCACGTTGAGCATCGCGTGCGCGACGATGAACCGGGAATACCAGTCGCCCGGCAGCCGGCCCCAGGCCATCGCGGCGCCCAGCCCCGCGCCGACGGGCAGCATCAGCCCGGCGGCGGCGTAGAAGCGGACCATCGGCCCGAAGCGCGAGGGCAATGCGTGCCGCAGCCGGTGGGCCATGGCGGCCCCGTGCCACAGGGCCACGACGCCCACCAGGATTGCGCCGGCCGCGGTGACGGGCCAGGCGTCGGCGAGGACGCCGGCGACGACGGTGACGGCACCGGCGTTGAGCCCGGCCAACCTGGTGGTCTGGGTGCGCCGGCCCTGGTCGCGACCCAGCTTGAGCATGGCCTCGGTGAAGTACCAGCTCCAGATGAGGATGGCGTTGGTGGCCGCACCCAGGCCCAGCAGGTGCACGAGCAGCCACGGCGACTGCGGGATCTGCTCGTGGGCCGCGGCCACGACGACGAGCGCGACCAGCCACGCGGCCACCACCGAACCGGTGCGCAGATGCCAAGTGCTCAGCTTCACGGTGTCGCCGCCTTCTGGTGATCGGCCCCCGGGTCGGCGTCGTCCGAAGCAGGTGTGCGGGACCGCATGCCGGGCCGGGAACCGCGCAGCGCGGAGCCCACGGCCACCACGACGAAGGCCAGCAACGCGACGATGTTGAGCACCCCGCCCCACTGGAGCAGCCCGTCGACGCCGCGGGCGTCGCCGCCGACGATGCGCAGGGCCAGCGACGCGTGCAGCAGGACCGCCGGAGCGTACATGACCGGGTGGTAGGGGAGCGGGCGGCGCAGAACCGCGGGGAAGATGATCGGCGCGTGCGCCATGATCATCGAGATCACGAAGCCCAGCAGCACGGCGTGCGTGGACGCGTCGTAGAGCGGGCCTGAGCGCACGGGCCCGGCGATGATCCAGATCAGCGCGGTCACGGTGAGCCAGGCGTACCCCGCGAGCAGGCAGGCGGCCGAGAACCGCGGTAGCCCGGTGGCCCGGACGGTCTTGACAGCGATGTCGTAGCGCAGCAGCCAGGCGACGAGAGCGGCGAGCGCGAGCCCCAGCAGCGGGTAGCCGGCCTCGGGCCAGAGCAGCGCGGCGAGCGTGCCGACGACGACGGCGCCGGCGATGCCCAGAGCGATCGGTTGCGCACGCGGATCGGTGAGCGCCACGTGCGCCAACTCCAGTCGCTCGCCGGCGATGGTCAGGACGAGGAACCCCACCAGCCACGGCAGCAACCATGGGACGTCGACGCCGCCGAGCCATAGCCCGGTGCCGCCCAGAGCGAGAGCGCCGCCGGCCGCCTGCACCAGCACCGCGGGCTGCGTATTGCGGCGCCACAGCGGGATGTAGACGGCGACGAGTGCGGCGGTACCGATGACGAAGAGCCCCGCCCCTGCGTCGCGGGGCGCCGGGGTCAACAGCAGGATGCCGCCGGCGCCGAGCGCGGCGGGCGCCAGGAAGCCCCACGCGCGGCCGAGCGCCACCGCGCGTTCGAGGGCGACGACCGTGCCGACGAAGCCGAGGGCCATGAGGACCCCGTGCAGCGAAATGAGCGACAGGTCCCGGACCGGGGCGCCCACCCCCAGCAGCAGAAGCGCGGCGTCGAGCCCGGCGAGCAAGGCGATGCCGCCGGGGGCCAGCAACAGCAGACGGATCCGCCGGGTCGCCAGGAGGCCGGTGGCGTTCACGCCCGGTCCCGCGGTGCGCCCGCGGGGGCGGTCCCGCCACAGCCCGTGTCGCCACAGTTGCCGGGCGCGCCTTGCTCGCCGCGGGAGCGGACGGGGGTGATCTCCAGTCGGCACGCGTCCGGCTCGGCGAAGGCGGTGAGGGTGCTCGCATCCGGGTCGCCGCCGAACTCGGCGAGCGCGCCGCGCACGATTCCGCGATGCACCGTGCACACCACGTCCGGGTAGGTGCGTGCGGCGTCGATGAGCGGGCACTGGCGCAGCGAGACGCCGTCGCCGCGGAGCGTTGGGGCGAAGCCGAGCTCGGTGAGCAGTTGCACGAGTCGCTCCTCGGGGGTGCCGGATCCGCGGTGCTCCCGGGCGAGGTTGCGGCCCCATTCGACGCCCGCGGCGAGCCCATCGCGCTCCACGTCCGAACTGACGCGCCGCAGTATCGACGCCAGCGACATCGCGAGCCCGGCGTAGTCGCGCAGCCGCGGGTCGGCATGCGGGGTGTCCACGCCGGCATGGACCTGGGCGGTGTAGATCCACGCGGGGCGGCCGCGGCCCTGCGGTGCCGACCGGCCGCGTTCGACGAAACCGGCCGCGGCCAGCGCGTCGAGATGTTCGCGCAGGGTGTTGGCGTGCAGGCCGGATTCCTGGGCGAGTTCGGCGATGCGCGCACCGTCGGGGTGGCGCCGTAGTCGGTCCAGGACGGCGGCGCGCTGGTCGGACAGGTGGGCGACGGGCGGGGGGGCGGAGCGGGGCCCGCGGTGACGGGCGGCGGCGCCGCGGCCGGGCACGCCGGCGCACCCGTCCGGAGCGGCGTTATTAATCACGGAATCCACTGTAGTAAATTGTCGGGCGGGAGGCCACAATGGCCTTGGAACCCGTACGGCGAGAGGACCCGAACACGATGACGACCAACGACGTGGTCATGGCGACCAGCGCAGACGATGCCCGCGCGGTGGACGGGCTGCGCGTGCAGCATGCGGAGATCATCGGTCGGCTCGCCGGAGTGGCCGATGCGCTGCGTGGCGCCGCGGGGTCGGCCGGGCCGGAGTTCGACCAGGCGTTCCTGGCGGCCCGTGAGTTCCTCGGCGGCGGCCTGAGCGGATACATCGACGCGGCGGACGCGTCGGTCTACCCGGCGGCCCGCTCGGCGGCGGCGACGCGCCTGCTCGCCGAGGCGCATCGCGTGTGCGCGCCGGGGATCCACGATCAGATCCGCAGGCTGGTCGACGCCACCGAGCGTCCCGAGGCGATCGCCGCCGCGGACTCGGCGGCTGCGCTGGTGCGTGCGCGCCTGACGGTGGAGGACGAGGTGCTGCTGCCGGCACTCGCGGGGGAGCGGGACGTGGACCTGGCCGCCCTGGCGGAGCGGCTTCCGGACCCGTTCGCGGGCAGCACCCCGCCTGCGGCGGGCGGGGCCGGCGGGCACGTCGGCTGCGCGTGCGGCGAACACGACGAGCCCGAGGCGCCCGAGCTCGATGTGCGTGAGATCCCGCATGCGATCCGGCATGCGACGGTTTTCGGTGCCTTCGACGCGGTTCCCGCGGGCGGTTCCATGGTGCTCATCGCTCCGCACGACCCGGTCCCGCTGCTGCACCAGCTCAGTGAGCGGGCACAGGGGCGTCTCAAGGTGTCCTACGAGGAGCGGGGTCCAGAGGCCTGGCGCCTGCGCCTGGCGCGGATCTGATCGACCCCTGGGGCCGGGGCCGACCGCCATCGGCCCCGCGCCGGCTCTGCTCTCATCCGGCGCCGCCGGAATCGGCGGTGTCAGCCTGCGAGCCGCGCGCCGATCCGGGTCAGTTGCGCGGTGGCCGACCCCAGGCGGAACTCCCCGGTCTTCGCGGCGAGGAAGTAGCGGTGCACCGGGTGGTCCCGGTCGAGCCCCACGCCGCCGTGCACGTGGACGGTCGTGTGCGCGACGCGATGACCGGCGTCCGCAGCCCAGAACTTGGCGATGCGCACGGCGTCGTCCGCGTCGAGCCCCTCGGACAGCCGCCAGGCCGCCTGCTCGAAGGTGAGCCGTGCGGCCTTGACGTCGATGAACGCGTCCGCCAACCGTTGCGCCACGGCCTGGAAGCTGCCGATGGGGCGGTCGAACTGCTCGCGTTCCCGCGCGTATTCGGCCGTCAGCTCGAGGGAGCGTTCGAGGACGCCGAACTGCTGCGCGCACAGCCCCACGGTGCCGCGCTGGAGCACGTGTGCGAGCACGGCCCGTCCGTCGGCGCCGGGCTCCGGACCGTCCGCCGCGCCCAGCCTTGCGGCGTCGGGCACCCGGACGTCGTCCAGTCCGACGGCGGCCGCGCTGCCGCAGTCCGTCGTGTCCTGACGGGAGGTCCGCACCTCCGCCGCGGGCACGACGAAGACGCCGACCGCCCCCAGGCGCGGGTCCGCGCCGACGAGCGTGGCCGGGACGAGCATCGCCGCGCACTCGTCGGCGTAGGGCACGGCGGTCTTGCCGCCGCTGAGCACCCAGTGCCCGCCGTCTGCGGTCTGAGTGGCGGTGGTCGCGGGTGCGGACGGGTCCGCAGTGAGGGGCTCTTCGAGCGCCGCGGTGAGGATCACCTCGCCGTCGGCGGCGCGGCGGGCCAGGTCCACCTGGGCCGGCGAGCCGAACGTCGCCAGGGCGTCCGCCGCCATGACGATCGACGGGAGATACGGGACGCCCGCGAGTGCGCGACCCAGCTCGCGCAGCACCGCGGTCTGCTCGAGGGTCGAGTAGCCGCCGCCGGCCGGGGCGGGCACCGCCGCGGAGAGGACCCCCGCGTCGGCGAGGGCGGCGTACAGCTCCGCATCGACGCGGCCCGGCACCGCGTCGAGTTCCTGCTGGCGGTCGGCGGTGGCGAGCTTGTCGCAGATGTCGCGGGTGAGGCCGGCGAGGTCGCCCTGTGCCTCCGTGCGGGTGAAGTCCATGTGTGATCCCTGTGGTCGGGCGCCGGGGGCGGCGCCAGGTGGTCCGTGCGCCGGAGGTCAGCGGCGGGAGGCGGGCTGGCCGAGCGCGGTCATCGCGATGATGTCGCGCTGGACCTCGTTGGTGCCGCCGCCGAAGGTGAGGATGAGCGACGAGCGGTGCATACGCTCGAGCCGGCCCCGCAACCGCGCCCCGGGGGAGTCCTGGCGCAGGCACGCGTCGGGGCCGAGGACCTCCATGAGCAGCCGGTACGCCTCGGTGGCGAACTCTGTACCGAACACCTTGCATGCCGAGGCGTCGCCGGGGCTCGGTGCGTGCTCGGCGCTCCACGCGATCTCCCAGTTCATCAACTTCAGGTACTCGACCTTGGCGTGGACGCGCGCCAGGTTCAGTTGCACCCACTCCTGATCGATCACTCGACGGCCGTCGGTGAGCCGGGTGGACAGCGCCCACTCGATGGTGGTCTCGAGCGCCCCGACGATGGGGGCTGCGGAGGTGAGGGCGACGCGTTCGTGGTTGAGCTGGTTGGTCATGAGCTTCCAGCCGCCGCCGGCCTCGCCGACGACGTTCGCCGCCGGGACCCGCACGTCCTGGTAGTAGGTCGCGGACGTGTCGGGGCCGGCCATGGTGTGCACCGGGGTGTAGGAGAACCCCGGGGTGTCGGTGGGGACGATCATCATCGTGATCCCCCGGTGCTTCTTGGCCTGGCGGTCGGTACGGGCCGCCAGCCATACGTAGTCGGCGTACGCGATGAGGCTCGTCCACATCTTCTGCCCGTTGACGATCCAGTCGCCGGAGGCGTCGTCCTGCACCGCGGACGTGCGCAGGCTGGCGAGGTCGGTGCCGGAGCCCGGTTCGGAGTATCCGATGGAGAAATGCACCTCGCCCGCGGCGATCCGGGGCAGGTAGAACGCCTTCTGCTCGGGAGTGCCGAAATGCATGATCGTCGGGGCCACCGAGTTGATGGTGAGGAACGGGACCGGCGCGCCGGCGATCGCCGCCTCGTCGGTGAAGATGAGCTGGTCGATGGTGGACCGGTTCTGGCCGCCGAACTCCTCCGGCCAGCCCAGCGCCAGCCATCCGTCCTCGCCCATCTGGCGGACGACATCCCGGTAGGCGGTGCCCTCGCCGTATTCGCCGCTTTGCACGGAGAGCGCCTCGCGCCGCTCCGGCGTGATCAGGCGGGAGAAGTACTCACGAAGCTCGGCGCGCAGCGCCTCCTGCTCCGGGCTGTAGGCGATGTGCATGTGACCTCCGTTTGCGGGAAGGATGCCCCGGCGGGCCGTTCACAGGGCGCCGGCTGCTGTGCGGTGCCTCACGGTCGATCATTGCACATGGTTGGAACACGTTCTAGTGTGTGGTGCACGCCGTCTCGGCGGAGGCGGTACGGATCTCAGGAGGAGTGAGCCGATGAGGGTGAAGGTGGACCTGAACCTGTGTGAGGCCAACGCGATCTGCTGCGGGCTCGCACCCAAGGTTTTCGAGCTCGATGACGAGGACATCCTGCACGTCAAGGTGGACGAGGTCCCCGAGGAGCTGCAGAAGCGCGTGCAGATGGCCGTCGACCGCTGCCCCAAGGCTGCGCTGAGCAAATACTGACGGTCCGCGATGCCGCGGGCGCGGCATCGCGGACGGATGGTCGAGGATGTGCGCCGGCCGGGATGTCCGGCCGGCGCAATGCTGCCGTGGGAATGTGCCGCGCGGACCGCAGTGTCGTCCGTTCGGCGTAATCGGACGGGCGCCCGGTGAGGCGGATCACAGGTGCTGTACGGTGCATACTGCAACACGTTCTCGTTGACGGCGGAGCGGTGCGTGCGGGAGTGAAGTCCGTGCTGCACGCAGTGGGCGGGGCGGCGGTGCCGCCGGCGGCTCGGGCCGCCGTTCCGCTTGGCGACGGGTGACACGGATTCGGCGGGGTCACGGATCCGGAGCGCGTACTGGTGGATACTGTGTCCGCGCCGTACGGATAGGACGCAGATCACGTGGCGGGTCAAAGGGTCGCAGCTTCGTACGAACGAGTACTCAGGGAGGAGGTCCGGTGAACAAGGTCTTGGAAGGCCCCGTCAAAGGCATCGGCGGGTTCTTTGCGATGACGCTGGACTCCTTCCGCTACACGTTCTCGCGGCCCGTCCAGTGGCGGGAGTTCATCGAACAGGCGTGGTTCATCGCCCGCGTATCGATGATCCCCACGATCCTCGTCGCGGTGCCGTTCACGGTGCTCGTCAGCTTCACGCTGAACATCCTGCTGCGGGAGATCGGCGCATCGGACCTCAGTGGCGCGGGCGCCGCGTTCGGCACGATCAGCCAGGTCGGCCCCATGGTGACGGTCCTCATCGTCGCCGGCGCAGGGGCCACGGCCATCTGTGCCGACCTCGGCGCGCGCACCATCCGCGAAGAGATCGCGGCCATGGAGGTGCTCGGCATCGACCCGGTCAAACGGCTGGTGATCCCGAGGATGTGGGCGTCGATGCTCGTGGCGATCCTGCTCAACGCAATGGTGTCCACCATCGGTATCTTCGGCGGGTTCGTGTTCTCCGTGTTCCTGCAGGATGTCAACCCTGGCGCCTTCGTCAACGGCATCCCGGTCCTGACCGACCTGGGCGACCTGGTGATCTCGGAGGTGAAGGCGGGTGTCTTCGGTGTCGTCGCGGGCCTGGTCGCCTGTTACCGGGGGCTCACGGTCAAGGGCGGCCCCAAGAGCGTGGGGGACGCCGTCAACGAGACCGTCGTCTACGCCTTCATGGCGCTGTTCGTGGCCAACGTCATCATCACCGCTGTCGGCGTGAAGATCGCGGGGTGACGGCATGGCAGTGATCACCGGGAGGTTCCCGCGCACGCGCAGGCAGGTGGGCCGCGCGTCGGACAGCGTGGACGACTTCGGCAGGCAGGCCTACTTCTATTGGCAGGCCATCATCAACATCCCCTTCGCGCTGCGCAAGTACAAGAAGGAGACGCTGCGGCTGATCGCGGAGATCAGCATGGGCACCGGCGCGCTCGCGATGATCGGCGGCACCGTCGTCATCGTCGGGTTCCTTACTCTGATGGCCGGCGGCACCATCGCCACACAGGGATTCGCCTCGCTCGGCGACATCGGCGTCGAGGCGCTGACGGGCTTCTTCGCCGCGTTCATCAACGTGCGCATCGCCGCTCCGGTGGTGGCGGGGATCGGCCTGGCGGCCACCATCGGAGCCGGCTCCACCGCACAGCTCGGCGCCATGCGGGTCAGCGAGGAGATCGACGCCCTCGAGGCCATGGCCATCTCGTCGGTGCCGTACCTGGTCAGCACGCGGGTGGTCGCCGGAATGATCGCGGTCATCCCGCTGTATTCGCTGGCGGTGATCGCCTCGTTCATCGCCAGCCGCTTCTCCACGGTGGTCCTGTTCGGTCAGTCCGCGGGCATCTACGACCACTACTTCACGACGTTCCTGCAGCCGTTGGACATCCTGTGGTCGTTCTTCCAGGCGATAGCGATGGCGATCGTGGTGATGCTCGTCCACACCTACCACGGCTACAACGCCTCCGGCGGTCCCGCCGGCGTGGGCGTGGCCGTGGGCAACGCCGTGCGCACGTCGCTGATCTGCGTCGTCACCGTGACCCTGCTCATCTCCCTGGCGATCTACGGAACGTCCGGCAACTTCCACCTGTCGGGTTAGGGGGCAGCAGACGATGAGTACACGCCCCGGAGCCCCGGTCAACTACAAGCTGTTCGCGTTCGTTCTCGCAGCGGTGCTGGTGGGCCTGATCGCCATCGCCGTCACGTCGTTCCTCGGAGGATTCCAGTCCAAGGAGCACGTGACACTGCGCGCGGACCGTGCCGGGCTGGTCATGGAGCCGGACGCCAAGGTCAAGATGCGCGGCGTGCAGGTCGGCTTCGTCGAGTCGATCGAGCACGAGCTCGGTGGAGCGGTGCTGGACCTGGCCATTTACCCGGACCAGATGGATCTGATACCCGCGAACGTGCGCGCCGACATCCGTTCCACGACGGTGTTCGGCGCCAAGTACGTCAATTTCGAAGAGCCGGCCGACCCGTCGGCCGAGCACCTGCAGCCGGGCGACATCATCGAATCGCAGAACGTCACGGTCGAGTTCAACACGCTCTTCCAGCACCTGACGGACGTGCTCAACACGGTGCAGCCGCAGAAGATCAACGCGACGCTGGGCGCCGTGGCGACGGCGCTCGACGGCCAAGGGGCGGCGCTGGGGGAGACGCTCGTGGGCGTCGACGACTACCTCGAGAAGATGAACCCGAGCCTGCCGGACCTGCGCAACGTGCTGCAGAAGTCCGCGCCCGTCACCGACATCTACGCGCAAGCCACGCCGGACCTCATGTCGCTGCTCGACAACACGACCGCCGTGGGCGGGACCATCGTGGACAAGTCGGAACAGTTGGCGGAGAGCCTCGCCGGCGCCAAGTCGATGGCGGACACCGGAAAAGCGGTGCTGGATTCCGCGGGAGACGACTTCATCACCTCGGCGGATCTGCTGCAGCCCACGGTGGGCCTGACACGCGAGTACTCGCCGGTGCTCACGTGCTTCATCGTCGGCATCGCCAACGCCAAGGACGCCGGCGAGGCCGCGTTCGGCGGGGCGCAGCCCGGGCTGTCGCTCACCTCCGGGTTCCTGCCGGGTGCGCCGTCGTACCAGTATCCGGAGAACCTGCCCAAGGTGAACGCGAAGAACCCGCCGAGCTGCTACGGCCTGCCGTGGCTGGGCGAGGGCGTGCACGCGCCCTACGTGGTCACCGACTCGGGCGTGAACCCCACCGTCACCGAGCAGCAGCGGGCCAACCCGCAATCGCTGTGGGCGTTCCTGCTCGGCCCGCCGCCGCCCGGATGGACGTGGTGACCCGATGAACAAGACACCCCTGAAATTCACCGCCCTCAAACTGGGCGTGTTCACGCTGGTGATGCTGCTGATCCTGGCCGGACTGGTCGTGGTGTTCAGCCAGTACCGCACCGGTACCACGGAGGACTACCATGCCGTGTTCGAGAACGCGTCGAGCCTGGAAAGCGGGGACAAGGTCGCCATCGCCGGCGTGACCGTGGGCACTGTGACCGGAGTGCACATCACCGACGACAATCTGGCGATGGTCGACTTCAACGTGGACGACATGTACGAGCTCTCCACGACCACCGAGGTGGCGGTGCGGTACAAGGACCTCGTCGGCAACCGCTACGTGGAGTTGATCAAGGGCGCCGAGCCGGGTACGCCGTTGGGCGTGGGCGCGACGATCCCGACGGAGCGTACCGAGTCCGCGCTCGACCTGGACACACTGCTGGGCGGGTTCAAGCCGCTATTCAAGGCGCTGGACCCGGAGCAGGTCAACATGCTGGCGAAGTCGCTCATCGACGTGTTCCAAGGGCAGGGGCAGCAGCTGGTGAGCCTGTTGGGCAGCACCAGCTCGTTCTCGAAGACGCTCGCGGACCGCGATCAGCTGATCGGCGACGTGATCGACAATCTCAACGCAGTGCTGGGGACGATGGACCAGCACAAGCAGGAGTTCAGCGGCATCGTCGACAACGTCCAGAAGGTCGTGAGCACCCTTTCGGCCAGCCGCGACGCGGTGGTGGGCGGAATCAGCAGCATCAACGACGCCTCCGGCACGATGGCGTCGCTTCTGGAGGACACCCGCCCCGACCTCAAGAGCGATGTGGCCGAGCTGGATCGGCTCATGGGGCTTCTGTCCACCGACGAGGCGACCTCGGAGTTCGACTGGGTGCTGTCGAACATGCCCGCCGCATTCCGGCAGGTGGTCCGCGTGGGCACCTACGGGGCCTTCTTCAACTTCTACCTGTGCGGCGTGACGTTCAAGGTGGGCGACGAGAACAATCCCATCTACATTCCGCTCAAGAACCAGACGACGGGAAGGTGTGCGCCCGTTGATGATTAAGCGATCCCGACGGAGCCCCGCAACCGGGGGCGCCCGGAGGAAGCCAGGGCTGTGGACGCGGCTGCGGTCGCTGCCGCGGTTCCGCGACATGAACCCGATCCCGATCGCCATCATCGGATTGGTCCTCACCGCCGCCGTGGTGCTCGGCGCGCTGCAGTACGACAAGCTGCCGTTCATCAACTCGGCCACCGGCTACCAGGCGCAGGTGGCGGATGCGGCGGGACTCAAGTCCGGCGACGACGTGTTCGTGGCGGGGCTCAAGGTCGGCAAGGTGGGCTCCATCGGCCTGCAGGGCGATCACGTGGTGGTCGACTTCACCGTCGACAGCGACATCCGGCTCGGTAAGGACACCGTCGCGGCGATCTCCACCGAGTCGATGCTGGGCAAGCGCGGGCTGCAGGTGCGGCCCGTGGGCGCCGGCGATCTCGGCGAGGGGGGAGTGATCCCGTTGTCCCACACCTCGACCCCGTACGCGCTCACCGAGGCCCTGGGCGACCTGGCGACCAACGTGGGGGAGATCGACACGGATGCGGTCACCGAGGCGCTCGAGTCCTTCTCCGACAGCTTCGCCGACGCGCCGGAAGAGCTGCGGGGGGCGCTCGACGGCGTGACCCGGCTGTCGAAGAGCATCAGTTCTCGTGATCAGCAGCTTCAGGACCTGTTGAAGAAGACGAACGGCGTCACCGGCGTGCTCAAGGACCGCAGCGAGCAGCTCAACGCCCTCGTGGTGGACGCGAATTCGCTGATGGCCAAGCTGGACGAGCGCAAGCAGATGCTGAATCAGCTGATCGTGCACATCGGCGCGGTGTCCACCCAGCTCACCGGATTCGTCGAGGACAACGAGCAGCAGCTCAAGCCCGCGCTCGACAACCTGCACACGGTGATGCAGGTGATGGAGAAGAACTACGCCAACATCTCCGATTCGCTCGACGGCGTCACCAAGTACATGTATGCGCTGGGCGATTCCGTCGCGAATGGTCCATACTTCCTGGCCTACATCCAGAACTTCCTCAATGCCATGGACTACCCCGGTGGTGTCCAGACCACTGACATGCTCAAGCCGCTGCTCGCTCAAATGGCGCAGCAGACGCCGGCTGCGGCGCAGCTGTTCGACGCGGCGAAGAAGCAAGCGGGGGCGCCCGCGCCCGGTGCCGGCGCATCGCAGGACGGTGCCGGCGGCGGGCCACAGAACACCGACGGGGGTGGACGATGACCGCTTACAAGGGCTACCTCCGCTCAGTGATCGCGGTCGTGCTGGTGCTGCTGGTCTGCGTGAGCGCTTGGCTGGTGTGGCCGGGCAACCAGCGGTACACCGTCACCGCGTACTTCACCTCGGCGACGGGGATCTACGAGGGAGACTCGGTCCGCGTGCTGGGCGTGCCGGTGGGCGAGGTCACTTCGATCACCCCCGACGGGACTCGCAGCAAGTTCGAGCTCTCCATCGACAAGGGCGTGGACATCCCCGCCCAGGCCAGCGCGATCATCGTCGCGCAGAGCCTGGTGACGTCGCGGTTCGTGCAGCTCACCCCGGTGTACACCGGTGGCGACAAGCTCGAAGACGACGCCGTGATCCCCATCAGTCGCACCGCGGTGCCGGTCGAATGGGATGAGATCAAAAAGGAGCTGTCGAAGCTCACCGAGGCGTTGGGACCGCAGGGCGACGAGCCCGGAGCACTCACCGATTTCC
Organism: Tomitella cavernea; assembly: GCF_016599145.1. Classification (GTDB taxonomy): domain Bacteria; phylum Actinomycetota; class Actinomycetes; order Mycobacteriales; family Mycobacteriaceae; genus Tomitella; species Tomitella cavernae. The sequence goes on along the minus strand of NZ_JAENKO010000001.1, from coordinate 222,002 downwards.
TCAACGTCACCGGCGACACGCTCGACGGCAACGGCCAGCGGATCCACGACACGATCAAAGAACTCGCGGCCGCGATGAACACTTTCTCCGACGGCAGCGACGACCTGTTCGGCACCATCAAGAACCTGCAGGTGTTCGTCAACGCCCTTGCGGACAGCAACCAGCAGATCGTCTCGGTCAGCGGGCACCTGGCCCGAGTGTCCGACGTGCTCGCCGACAGCAACCAGCAGCTGGACTCGTCGCTCAAGAGCCTCGACACGGCGGTGCAGGACGTCCAGGGCTTCCTCACCGACAACCGCTCCGAGCTGAGCCGGTCGATCAAGGAGCTCTCCGAGTTCACGAGCGTGATCGCGGACAAGAAGGATCGGCTGGCGCAGCTTCTGCATGTGGGGCCCACCGGGCTGGTGAATTTCTACAACATCTACCAGCCGTACCAGGGCACCTTCACCGGCGCGATCGCGCTCAACAACACCAGCAACCTGGTGGACATGGTGTGCGGTGCCATGGGCGGATCCGACGGTACCGGGCCGAACCCCGACGTCGACACCTGCATCAAGGCGCTGGCACCGGTGATCGGTTCCATCGCAATGAACTATCCGCCCGCGGGATCGAACCCCATCACAGGGATCACGGCCACACCGGATCAGGTCGTCTACACCGATCCGAGCTTGCGGAACGTGCCCAAGCTCGAGCCCCCGCGCCTGCTGCCCAATGCGACCCCGCTGAGCGACGTGGACATCCGGCGCACCGATGGCGGGGACGGCAAGACCGACGCGGATGCGACGCCCGGTAGCGGCCTCGGCGGTCTGCTCAATCCCGTGCTGCCGCAAGGAGGCGGTGACTGATGCGCAACAGGCACTTCGCCGGACGGCGGCTGATCGCCGCCACGGCACTAGGATGCGCCGCCCTGCTTGCGAGCGGTTGCACGTGGAACGGGCTCAACTCACTGCCGCTCCCGGGCACCGTCGGGACGGGCGATGATGCCTACCAGATCACCGCTGTCGTGCCCAATGTGGGCACATTGACGCAGAACTCGCCGGTGATGATCGACGATGTCACCGTCGGCAGTATCCGCAAGATCACCGCGGACGAGAATTGGAATGCGCGCGTGACGATCGGGCTGGAGGCGGGCACGAAGGTGCCGCGCGGAACGCGCGCGATGGTGGGCCAGGCGAGCCTGCTGGGCTCGCAGTACCTCGAGCTCGATCCGCCTGAGGGAGGCGGGGCGGGAAGCGGGTACCTCGGTGCGGGGGACGTGATCCCGCTGCAGCGGGGCGGCCGATTCCCGAGTACGGAGCAGACACTGTCGACGCTGTCAGTGGTGCTCAACGGAGGCGGCCTGGCGCAGCTGCAGGACATCACCACGGAGCTCAACGCCGCGCTGGGCGGCAACGAGAACAGCCTGCACGATCTCATCCCCAGGCTCAACGACCTCGTGTCGACGCTCGACGAGCAGCGCGGCGACATCGTCGCTGCGATGGACGGCGTCGACCGCCTCAGCGCCACCGTCAACGAGCAGAACGACGTGCTGGCGGACGCGCTGACCGGGCTCGAGCCGGCCACCAGGGTGCTGGCCGACCAGAAGGATACGCTCACCGACGCGATCGTGGCGCTGGGCAACTTCAGCGCCAAGGCGGACACGGTGCTGACCGAGAGCGGGTCCGACCTGCGATCGCTCACCGCGGACCTCAAACCGATTCTCGGCGCGTTGGCGGACGCGGGAAAGAAGCTGCCGGAGACGCTGTCGCTGCTGTTCACTTTCCCCTTCCCGATGGAAACGTTGTTCAACGCGATGCGAGGCGACTACACCAACCTGTGGGACGAGGTCGACCTGACCGGGCAGCGCATCCAGCGCTCGCTGCTCGTCGGCAGCCCCGCCCAGCCGTGGTCGGACACCGACTGGGCGAAGAAGATGGCGGACGCCGGCGGCGACATCGGCGATCCGTTCAATCCGCGGATGCCCGACCCGGCGGCGGTGGAGGCCCCGGGGGGCGCCCCGGCGAAGGGTGGGGAGGGTTCCGTCGCCGCGCCGGCGCCGCAGGAGGCACCGGCACAGTCCTCGACCGCGCAGGTTCCGAACGTAGAGGTTCCGAACGTACAGGTTCCGAACGAGCCGGCCCCGACGCCGGGCGGCGACGGACAAGGCGCAGGTGCTGCGCCGCCCGTGGAACCTGAGCCGGTGTTCGACGCCCCGGTCGCAGAGCTCTTCGGCCCGCCGGCGACAGGAGAAGACAAATGATGCTCAGCCGGTTCGTCCGGATCCAGCTGGTGATCTTCCTGATCCTCTCAGTCATCGGCGTCACGGTGATGGCCACGCAGTACATGCGCGTAGGTGACCTGCTGGGGATCGGGCAGGACGCGATCACCGTCGATCTGCCGAGCAGCGGCGGGCTGTATGAGAACGCGAACGTGACCTACCGCGGTAGCAACGTCGGAAGAGTCAAGTCGGTCGATCTGACCGCTGACGGGGTGAAGGCACGCCTGTCCGTCGACGGCGACGCGCGCATCCCCGTCGACACCGAGGTGGCGGTCCGCAGCGTGTCGGCGATCGGCGAACAGTACGTGGAGTTCCTGCCGCGCACCGACAAGGGGCCGTACCTCGATGACGGGGCGGAGATCCCCGAAGACCGGGTGAGCATGCCGGTCGACATCGGGCCGATCCTCGACAAGGCCGATGCGCTGCTGTCGACGGTGCCGCGCGACAAGCTCACCAGCCTGGTCGACGAGACCTTCACCGCGTTCGAGGGGGTGGGGCCGGACCTGCGTCGTCTCATCGAGTCGAGCAAAACCCTGATCCAGGATGCGCAGGACAGCTCCGATGCGACCAAGAGCCTGCTCGCGGAGTTGGGGCCGTTGCTGGACACTCAGGTGATCTCCGGGGACGACCTGAAGTCGTGGGTGCACGATCTGGCGGCGTTCACCGGGCAGGTCAGGGCTGACGATCCGCAGGTGCGCTCCGTGCTGGACAACGCGCCGGGCACGCTGCGTGAGGCACAGCAGACCTTCCAAGACGTCGAGAAGTCGCTGCCACTGTTGATGGCCAACGCTGTCACACTCGGCAAGGTCACGTACACCTACAACGATTCGATCCAGCAGATGCTGGTCGTATACCCGGCGCTGATGGCCGCTCTGCAGACCATCACCACCTACGCGTCGAATCATGGGGACAAGCTGCCGCTCGATTTCCATCTGCAGCTCAACGAGCCGCCGGCGTGCACGGTCGGATATCTGGCTCCGGACCAGCGCCGTCCGCCCAACGAGGTGTCGGTGCCGGTGACGCCGGACGGAATCTACTGCCAGGTACCGCAGGACTCGCCCATCGCGGTGCGCGGCGCGCGGAACGCACCGTGCCCGAATCAACCGGGCAAGCGCGCCCCCACGCCGGCGCTGTGCAAGGATCCGCGCGGGTTTGTACCCTTGGGCGAGAATCCGACACCGTTCGGCCCGCCGCAGCCTGACGTGCCCGGCATTCCCCCCGGCACCTATGAGGGGCTGGGAGATCAGCGCAACAGTGCGCAGCCGAGCAGCGCCGAACAGGGCGAGGGGCAGATCGGCACCGCCTCCTACGACCCCGGCACGGGCCGGTATGTGGCGCCGGACGGCACTGTGACCGTGGACAAGAGCCTGACAGGGACGGACGGCGAGACCGTGGCGGGCGAAGATTCGTGGCAGGCCCTGCTCACTGCGCCGGGTGCGTGAGAGCAGGCGCTGCCGCGCCGATAGCACTGAGGACGGGTAAGTGAGAGGACTGCGTAGACGCGCGCGCGGCGAGGACCGCACGCCCGTAGGCGACGGTGCCGATGAGCGTGCGCAGGACGATGCCGTCGCACAGGACGACTCTGCTGCACAAGACGGACCCGACACTGACGGCCACGTCCCGGCATCGGGAACGGTCGGCACGCCGGATGCCGCGCCGCCGGAGCGGAAGCCTCGCGCCTGGCTATTCCCCGTCGTGTCGGGGGTGGTCATCGTGGCCCTCCTGGTCGCGATGAGCCTGCTTCTGTGGCAGCGCTACGGCGTCTCGGGTCCGGAGTCCGCCGCGGGCGGAACGCAGGGCGCGCTGCAGTCGCCCGCCATCGACGTCGCGGAGAAGGTGGTGCTGGGAGTCACCAACGTCAACCCCGACACGGTGGATGCGAACGCGGACGAGGTGCTCGCGAACAGCACCGGATCCTTCCACGACGACTACCAGGCGGCGCAGGGGCAGTTCGCCACCCTCGTGGGCAAGGCGGACGCGACGTCTGCGGGTACGATCGTCCGATCCGGGCTCGAGTCCCTCCAGGGTGATACCGCGACAGTGCTGGTGGTCGTGTCGACGGACGTGCAGAACAAGGCGCTGCCCGAGGCGTCGCAGCGCGGATTTCGCCTCCGGGTGACATTGGAGAAGGAGGGGAACACCTACAAGGTGTCGAATCTGGAGCAGGTGCCGTGACGGCGGACGACGACTCGACCGGCGCAGACGCGACCGGCGCAGACGCGACCGGCGCAGACGCGACGAGCAGCGACTCCGGGAAGCCGGGTCGGGGCCGCGCGCGGCTGTTCGTGCGGGCCGTGACCGTGGCGGTCATCGTGGTGCTGGCCGCGGTAGTGGGCTGGCTGGCCTGGGGCTACCTCTCCGAGGACTCGGCGCACACCGAGGCGGCCGCGGCGATCGGACAGACCCCCGAAGGCGACGGCGACCCGGCCTCCAACGGGGCGGGCGCACCCGTCGTGTGGGGCCGCGGGACCGGGCCGGCGACCGCGGCGGTGCGCGCCGCGGTCAGCGGCACGGAGTCCATCTTCGGCTACACCTACGACAAGGCGGAGCAGCAGCTCGACGACGCCTCGAACGCGTTGACCGGCGACTTCCAGGACGAGTTCCGCAAGTACGTGTCCACGCAGCTCGTCCCGGCGGCCAAGGACAAGAAGGCGTCGGTGGCGGCCACCGTCGTGGGCGCCGCGCCCGTTCGGTTCTCGGGCGATGCGGCGCAGGTGCTGGTCTTCCTCGACCAGGTGGCCAAGACGGAGGGTGCCACGCAGACGGCGTTCACGCCCAGTCAGTTGATGGTTTCTCTGGACTATGCCGATGGGAAATGGCTGATCAGCGACGTGCAGCGCATCGCCTACTGACCGGCCGCGAGTCTACTGCGGTTCCTGCGCGGAGGTCGACCGGAGCACGTCGAGGAACATCCGGGCCCACCGGTCCACGTCGTGCGCCAGCACCTGCCTACGCAGCGCCCGCATCCGGCGGCGGCCCGTCTCGCGATCCTGGGAGACCGCGGCCGTCATCGCGTTCTTCACTCCGTCGATATCGTGCGGGTTGACCAGGTAGGCCTGCTTGAGCTCGGACGCGGCGCCGGCGAACTCGCTGAGCACCAGGGCCCCGTCCAGGCGCACCTTGCTCGCCACATACTCCTTCGCCACCAGGTTCATGCCGTCGCGCAGCGGCGTCACCAGCATGACGTCGGCGGCCACGAAGAACGCGGTGAGCTCCTCGCGGCCCACCGGGCGGTGCATGTAGTGCACCATCGTGCTGCCGACCTCGCCATATTCGCCGTTGATGCGGCCGACCTGCTCTTCGATGGACCTCCGCATGATGGCGTACTGTTCGACCCGTTCGCGGCTGGGCGTCGCCAACTGCACCATCACGGTGTCGGACGGGTCCAGGCGTCCCTCCTCGAGGAGCTCGCCGATCGCACGCAGACGCATGTCGATGCCCTTGGTGTAATCCAGGCGATCCACGCCCAGCATGATCACACCCGGGTCACCGAGCTGCCGGCGAATCTCGGCGGCCCTGTCACGTACGGCCCGGCTGCGAGCGAGGCGGTCGATCCTGGACGAGTCGATGGAGATGGGGAAGGCGCCGACGCGCACGGTGCGCCCCTCGTGGGTGATCGAACCGTGGCGAGCGAGCGGGCGGATGTATCCGCGGCTCGTCGGCAGGCCCAGAAGTTTGCGCGCGAGGATCATGAAATTGTCCGCGCCCCCGGGGAGTTGGAACCCGATCAGATCTGCTCCCAGCATCCCCTCGACCACTGCGCGCCGCCACGGAAGCTGCATGAACAGCTCCACGGGCGGGAAGGGGATGTGGAGGAAGAAGCCGATGGTCAGGTCTGGGCGCAGCGTGCGGAGCATGCGGGGAACGAGTTGCAGCTGGTAGTCCTGCACCCAGACGGTTCCACCGGTGGCGGCCGTCTTCGCCGTGGCCTCCGCGAAACGCCTGTTGACGTCCACGTAACTTTCCCACCACTCGCGGTGGTACTCGGGTTTGACGGCCAGGTCATGGTAGAGCGGCCACAGCGTGCCGTTGGAGAAACCCTCGTAGTAGCGCTCGTAGTCGTCGGAGTCGAGAGGCACCGGGTGCAGCTCCAGGCCGTCCTCGACGAACGGCGCGACGTCGGTATCGGCCTGCCCGGGCCAGCCCACCCAACCGCCGGAGTTGTTCCGCAGGACGGGTTCGAGGGCGCTGACAAGCCCACCGGGGGAGCGGCGCCACTCCGGCTCGCCGTCCTCGCCGGTCACCATGTCCACCGGGAGCCGGTTGGCCACGACGACGAAGTCCGAACCGACGTCCTGTTCGCTCACGCACGCCTCCACACCATCACCAGCGCCGACCGCCGGGCGGCGGCCGGATCAACACCGATGGTGCCAGGTCAATCCGCGCGGGGCTGCGGGTCGATCCCGAGCATCGACAGGAACATGCGGCATTCCTCCGCATCCGCGGCGAACGCGGCGACGACGCGCTGTGCCTGATGCGTGGTCTCGTCCGCCAGTGGTGCGAGGTCCTCGTCGAGGTCCTGCGCAGCATTGCCGCCGGTGGTACTGGCCGCCATCGGTTCCTCCATATTAGGGCTCGTGCGGTGTGATTGGTTGTCTCGGTAAAGGCCGCGTGAGGCGGCGCTGTGTCTGCAGGTACCGCCCCGTGGATCGTGTGCGCCCGGTCATGGCCGTCCGGTCCACGGAGAAGTACGTCTGCATGCCGGGGCCGCGCACTCGCGGCGTCACACAGGCGCAGGCCGGCTGCGGATCATTACGACTCTAGGAGACGATTCGCCTGTTCCGCCACTTCGATTCCGTGTGTTCTCGGCCATGCCCGCTGTCGCGGCTGATGCGGCGGACGATGGGCTTCGGCAACGCCGCGGCGCGCACGATGCGCGGCCGGCGGATCGTGCGGGCGGCCCATTCGCCGAGCACCACCCCGGCGGCGAGGGAACTTCCGATGCCGAACACGGTCGCGAGGGCGCTGAAGCCCGAGAGCGGCTCGTTGGATAGGAAAGAGTACAGGCTGCGGTACATGGACAGGCCGGGGAGCAGCGGCGTGATGCCCGCTATGCCGACGATGATCGGCGGGGTCAGCGCGCGTCGGGCGAGGAGGCCGCCCGCCACGCCCACGACGGTGGCGGCGGTGCCCGCTGCGATGATGGGGCCCGCCGCCCAGTACTGGAGCACCGTGTAGACGAGGCTTCCGACGGCGCCGGAGGCCGCGGCCACGCTGACCGCGCGCGCCTCCGCATAGCAGGCCAGGGCGAAAAACCCGGCGGCGAAAGCGCCCGCGATCACTTGGACCGGAATGCGCGTGAGGTCCCCGGAATACTGTGCGGCGCTGATCGGCGGGAGGGTGAGGCCCACCGCGTCGGCCACGCGCAGGCCGATCGCCACGCCGACGATGATGCCGGCCGTCATCATGAGGACCTCGAAGAACCGGGCCGACGCGGTGATCGGTGCACCCGTGATGGCGTCCTGGACCGACCCGACCACGGAGAGGCCGGACAGCAGCACCACGATGCCCGAGGCGATGACCAGCGACGGGCGCAGGTCGAGACCCAGTGACTCGCGCGCGGTGTAGAGCCCCGCAGCCGGGATCGTCGCGATGAATCCGCCGACGATCTGCTGGAAGAAGTACGGCAGCCCGATCCTGTTGAGCACCAGGTTGGTCTGGTAGATCACCATGGTGCACAGCAGCGCCACCGACGCGACGATCACACCCGCGCCGAGCAGCACCGCGATCGCGCCGGCCATCCCGGCCCACGCCACCGTCGACACCCATCGGGGGTACGGATGCGGCGAGTTGGTGATCGACTCGAGCTCGTTGCGGGCCTCGACGGGGCTGACCGCACCGACGCGGATGCGTCGCACCAGCCGGTCGATCGCGGCCAGCCTGCTGAAGTCGTGCGAGCGGTGCTCGACGATACGGATCGACCCGGCCGGCGGCAGCGTCGACCCGCGGCGGGCGCTGATCGCGATGGAGTTGAAGGTGACGTCCACGTCGCATTCCGACAGGCCGTAGGCCGCGGCGACTTGACGGACCTGGACCTGCGTGTCGATGGCGCCGGTGCCCGACGCCATGAGGACCTCGCCCACCCAGATCGCCAGGCGGAGCACCTCGGTGACTGCGGTGTCGTCGGTGAGGTCGATCGGCTGCAGCGGCGACGGCGGCGGTGTCGTCGTGTCGACGGTGGCGCGACGCACCTTGCGTGGGCGTCGTAGATCCCCGCGTCCGGTCAGGCGCTGCGCAAGCGACCGCCGCGGCGGCTTCGCGGCCGCAGGCTCGGCGGCAGGAGGTTCGGCGGCAGGAGGTTCGGCGGGCGTGGCGACGGCGGCGTCCGCAGGCGCCGGATCGGGCGGATCCGTCGGGCGGACGCCGGCGGGGTCGGCGGCTCCGGCCTTGTCAGTCTTCGACAAAGTCCCCGTCCCCGAGTCCTGTCGCGGCGAAGGCGCTGGCGAGGTCGGGGTGTACGAACACCGATCCGACCTGGTCGCCGGAGATCTGGAAGACCACGGCGACGCTGCGGGAGTCGGTGGCCTGGCCCGGCGTCGCCGAGCCGCTGGCGACGCTCTCGGTCACCACCAGATCACCGCGCTCGTACACGCGCTGCGGGGTCATGGTCGTGCGGGATTCGGAAGCCCACGCGTTGAGCACGGCGAGGCCCTGTCCGCCGCCGTGGTCGCCGGCGATCTCGATGCCGTCGCCGGAGAGCTCCAGAAGCGTGTCGATGTCCCCGGAAGTGAGGGCTTCCTGCCAGGCGAGGGCTGTGGCGTAGGCGGTTGTGCTCATACGGTCAACCGTAGTGGGTCCGGGGGCCGCGCACACTCCTTCCCGGCGGCGATCCGCAGACTTCCGACGGCGATTCCACGCCCGGCGGCCCGGCGGCTACGATGTGATGCGGCCCGGGGAACCGGGCCCGTGCTGGAGTGGCGCAATTGGTAGCGCACCCGACTTGTAATCGGGCGGTTGCGAGTTCAAGTCTCGTCTCCAGCTCCGCCGAAACGCCGGGCCGGCATGATTGCCGACCCGGCGTTTCGCGGTGTTCGGGTGGTGCCTCTCGAGGAGGGGGCGGTCAGGACTCGACGTGGGTGGACAGGTAGAGCGGCTCGCCGAGCTGATTGATGAGGTCGAGCTGCCGGTCGAGGTAGTCGATGTGCTCTTCCTCGTCCTCGAGGATCGCTTCGAAGAGCCGCGCGGACGTGACGTCGCCCACCGAGCGCATGTACTCGATGCCGCGCTGGAGGCGGTCCACAGCGGCCACCTCGATCTGCTTGTCCGCCTCGAACATCTCGGTCACCGTCTGGCCGATGGCGATCACGCCCAGCCGCTGGTAATTGGGCAGGCCGTCGAGGAACAGGATCCGGTCGGTGAGGATCTCCGCGTGCTTCATCTCGTCGATCGACTCGGCCCGTGTGTGCGAGGCCAGGCGTGCCCAGCCCCGGTCCTCCTGCATCTTGGAGTGCAGGAAGTACTGGTTGATGGCGGTGAGCTCCGCGGTGAGCTGCTCGTTCAGAAAGTCGATGACCTGCTTGTCGCCCTGCATCGTGTCCTCCTCGTCGGGGTGGGATGACACGTGTCGCCGACAGCGAGGCAAAGCTGCCCGCGACACCGAGTCCAGTACTGGAACAGTACAAGAGTTCGGGGCGCGGAGGTGCGTTTGCGTGGGGCCGGCCCGTCAGCCCGCGATTTTCAGTTCCATCGTTCCACCCTCGGCGGGCTTGGACCGCAGAATCGCCTGGATCTTCTTCACGCAGGCGCCGCAGTCGCGGCCGGCGCCGCAGCTGCGGCCGATCTTGTTGACGGAGGTGTGGCCGTACGCGATCTGCGCCCGGATGTCCTCGTCCGTGAAGGCGTGGCACATGCACACATACATCGGAATCCTCCACGGTCGGCGGGTGAAGGCTGCCGACGCGGGGTCGGCGGCCGAGGGCTGTGACTGACAGAATCAGGTTAGCCTGCCCATACTTTAACAAGTATGGGCCCGCCCAACGTGTGATGTGCATCTCAGTGCCGCCCGTCGGGGGGTGGCCCGCAGGCACGGGCCCGTACGCCGATCAGTGGGGGTCGTGCTCGATCTCGGTGTAGACGTCGCGCCCGGACCGCCGCCGGCGCCCGCCCGGAATCCTGTTGACGAGTTCGGTCAGCGGCTCGACGGCCGCGTTGAGAGTGATGACGGCGTCGTGCAGCCGGTCGATGGTGTCGCCCAGGTCGACGAGCTGGTCGAGGGTGCCGCCCTCGGCGGTGAGCTTCTCCACGAAACCCTCCTCCGCCAGCAGACGCTCGGCCAGTCCGTCCGCGCCGAGGATGCGGTCGAGCACGCCGCCCTCCGCGGTGATGCGGTCGAGCGCGCCGCCGTCGGAGAGCAGGCGGTCGATGGGGCCGTCTGCTGCGACGAGATGATCCAGCCCGCCGCCTTCACGCAGGAAGCGGTCGACGGGACTGCCGGGCCGGGCGAGCCGCTGCACCGGCCCCTCCTCGGACAGGATCCGGTCGAGCGCGCCGCCCGGCGCCATCGCCTGACCGAGTGGGCGGTCGTTCGCGGTGACCTCTGCCAGGCGCTGCAGCAGCGCGATGGGGCCGTTCGGATCCGTGAGCAGCTTGTTGATCTGCTCGGCAAGCCCGCCGGGCCCCACCACGGCCGAGAACTGGTCCGCATAGCCGCCGGGGCGGCGCAGCGGGCCGTCGGGCGCCACGAGCTGACCCATGCCGAGGGTCGCCTGCGTCGCCGCCACGGCGACCTTCGCCGGAAGAGTGATCAGGTCCACGAATCCCATGCGGAAACATTAACCGAGTCGGATGCGCGCCACGCCCCGGCGGCGCGGGCGGCCGTGACGGGACGGCGAGAGGCGGCGGCCGGGCGGCGTCAGGCGTCCGCGACGTGCGCGCCGTGACCGTGGGCCTTGAGCTCCGCCCGGATCCGCTCCGCAGCGTCGTCCATCTGCTCGGGCGGGGTCTGCGCGTCGGCCAGCGACAGGTCGAATCCCGACATGTCGGCCGCCGGGAAGACGTGCAGGTGCAGGTGCGGCACCTCGAATCCGGCGATGAGCATACCCGCGCGCGGGGCGTCGAATGCGCTGCACACGGCCTTGCCGATGTGCTGGGCCACGGTGGAGCAGTGGGCGAACAGCGTGGGGTCGACGTCCTGCCAGTTGTCGACCTCGTCGCGCGGCACGATGAGCGTATGGCCCGGCGCGACCGGGGCGATGGTGAGGAAGGCGACCACGCGGTCGTCCGACCATACGAATCGGCCAGGGATCTCGCCGGCGATGATCTTGCTGAATACGGTTGCCATGGGTATGAGCATCGCCGACTACGGTCCCTCCCGCCACCGCACCCGCCGCCGGTGGGTGGGCCGGCTTCGGCCCACGTATTCTGTCCGAGTGCGCGTACTCGTGATCGGCTCCGGAGCCCGTGAACATGCCCTCGTGTCGGCGCTCGCCGACGACCCCGCCGTCGAGGCCGTGGTCTGCGCCCCCGGCAATGCCGGCATCGCCGCCCGGGCGCAGGTGGTGCCGGTGGACGCGGCGTCGGGGGACGCCGTCGTGGCGCTTGCGCGGGACACCGTCGCGGACCTGGTCGTCATCGGCCCCGAGGTGCCGCTGGTGCTCGGCGTCGCGGACGCCGTGCGGGAGGCGGGGATCGCCTGCTTCGGGCCGTCGGCCGCCGCCGCTCGGATCGAGGGGTCCAAGGCGTTCGCCAAGGAGGTCATGGCGGCGGCCGGGGTGCGCACCGCGCGCGCCGAATCCGTGGACAACCCGGGCGATCTGGACGCCGCTCTCGGCCGCTTCGGCCCCACCTGGGTGGTCAAGGACGACGGCCTGGCAGCCGGCAAGGGCGTCGTCGTCACCGCCGACCGCGAGCAGGCCCGCGCGCACGCCGCCGCCGTGCTCGACAGCGGGCACCCGGTGCTGCTGGAGTCCTTCCTGTCGGGGCCCGAGGTCTCGCTGTTCTGCCTGGTGCACGGCCGCGCGGTGGTACCGCTGCTTCCCGCGCAGGACCACAAGCGCGCGGGCGACGGCGACGCCGGCCCCAACACCGGCGGCATGGGCGCCTACGCGCCGCTGCCATGGCTGCCGCAGGAGATGACCGATCGGATCGTCGACGAGGTCGTGGTCCCCGTGGCCGCGGAGATGGCCGACCGCGGCTGCCCCTACACCGGACTGCTGTACGCGGGGCTCGCGATCGACTCCGAGGGGCCCGCGGTGGTGGAGTTCAACTGCCGGTTCGGCGACCCGGAGACGCAGGCGATCCTGCCGCTGCTGCGCACGCCGCTGGGTGCGGTGCTCGCGGCGACGGCCGACGGAACGCTGGACGCCCTGCCGCCGCTGGAATGGCGTGAGGGCGCCGCGGTCACGGTGGTGCTCGCCGCGCAGAACTACCCGGGCACCCCGCGCATCGGCGACGCCATCACCGGGCTCGGACTCACCGAAGGGCCGGACGGGACGGCCGTGCTGCACGCGGGCACCGCGCGGACCGAGGACGGTCGGCTGGTCTCGGCGGGCGGCCGCATCCTCAACGTCACCGGCACCGGCAAGGACCTTGCGGGAGCGCGGGCGGCGGCCTACGCGCGTCTGGCGCAGATAGGCCTCCCTGGTGCGCACCATCGCACGGATATCGGCGTCGCCGCGGAGCAGGGGCGCATCAGCATCTGAAAGGCCGGGCGGCGGGGCGGTCGGGCAGGATGCCAGATGGCGCACGCTAGTGTCGTGTCGTGGTCACACAGTCGCGGCGATCAGGCATCGAGCCATTCCACGTCATGGACGTGCTCAAGGCGGCAGGGCAACGGTCCCGCACGCACGGGGACCTTGTGAGCCTGGCCGCGGGACAGCCGTCCACACCCGCGCCCGCGCCGGTGCTCGCGGCGGCGCGGCAGGCGCTGGGCTCGCACCTGCTCGGATACACCGAGGCGCTCGGCATCCCCGAGCTGCGCGAGGCGATAGCCCGGTACCATCATGAGCGTTCCGGCGTGGCCGTGGACGCCGACGATGTCATCGTCACCACCGGGTCCTCGGGCGGATTCACGCTGATCTTCCTCGCGGCGTTCGACGCCGGCGACACGGTGGTGATGGCCCGGCCCGGATACCCCGCCTACCGCAACACGCTGGTCGCCCTCGGCTGCCACGTGGTGGAGATCGACTGCGGGGCGGACACGCGGTTCCAGCCCACCGTGGAGATGCTCGAGGAGCACACGCGCCGGACGGGGGCGGCGCCCGCGGGGCTCATCGTCGCGAGCCCCGCCAACCCCACGGGCACCGTGATCGACCCCGCCGGCCTTTCCGCACTGGCGCGCTGGTGCGAGGAGCACGGCACTCTGCTCATCTCCGACGAGATCTACCACGGCATCGAATTCTCCTCCGGATCGGTCGCGGACGGCGCGGGGAATGACAACGCCGGCGCCGGCGCGCCGGTCACCAGCAGCGCTTGGGAGACCTCCCGCGAGGCCGTCGTCATGGGATCGGTGTCCAAATACTTCTCGATGACGGGGTGGCGCCTGGGCTGGATGCTCGTGCCGCGGGGGCTGCGGCGCGCAGTCGACAGACTCACCGGCAACATGAACATCTGTGCGCCGGCCCTCTCCCAGGTCGCGGGCGTCGCCGCGTTCTCGCCGGAGTCACGCGCCGAACTCGACGCCCACGTGCGCCGGTACGCCCGCAACAGGACACTGATGCTGGAGGGCCTGCCGGCGATCGGCATCGACGATCTGGCGCCCGCGGACGGCGCCTTCTACGTCTACGCCGACATCGGGCATCTGACCGGCGATTCGTTGCAGTGGTGCACCGGTCTGCTGCGCGACACGGGCGTGGCCGTCACACCGGGTGTGGACTTCGACACCCGGCGCGGCGGCCGCACCGTGCGCATGAGCTTCGCCGGGGCCGAGGACGAGATCGCGGAAGCGCTGGACAGGATGGGCAGCCACCTGCCCGGTCGCGGCTGAGAGCGCCGCCGGGCAAGCATGCGGAAGCCGCCGTCGAGGGGCACCGGGCACGGCGTCGGCTTGGGCGGAGCGGGGCATGGACGGCCGCCGATTATGACACGATTGCGCCATGCCGACCGCATCCACGAGCAAGGGGGAGCTGCGGCGCCGATGCCTCGTCGACGCCGCAGTGGAACTGCTGCGCGAGGGCGGAATCAGCGCCATCCGGCACCGGGCGGTGGCCGAGCGGGCCGGCGTGCCGCTTTCCGCCACCACCTACTACTTCAAATCGATCGACGACCTGGTGGCCAGCGCCATCGAGCACTGCTCGCTGCACGAACACGAACGCATGCAGGGCCTCGTCGATCACATCACGGTGCGGCGGCGGGGCGGACGCGCCACGGCGGAGCTGCTGGCCGACCTCTACGCCGCCCCGGGCGGGCGAGTGGAGCGTGACATGCTCATCGCGCGCTACGAGCGTCTCACCGGATCGGCACGCGTGTCCGACCTGCGTGAGCTGCAACGCGGCCTGGCGCGTCCGTACGGGTGGATGCTCGCCGAGGTGCTCCGCAAGTGCCGCCGCCGCGCGGACCCTGCCGGGATGGCGGGCATCACCGCGATCATCAACGGCACGATCCTGGCGGGGCTGCTGGATACTGAGACAGACCTGCGCGCGACTACCCGCGACGCACTCCTCCCGGTGCTCGACGTCTACGCCCCGCCGCTCGCGGACGGGGAGGTGCGAGGCGCCGCCGCCGATCCAGCATAATGGGCGGCGTGGCCGATTCGACGCACGCAAACCCCCCTTCCACCGCAGCCCCTTCCACCGCAGCCGCTCCGGTGATCGCCGACGTCCTCGCCCAGCGGTACGCGAGCGGCGAGCTGGTCCGGCTGTGGTCGGCGGAAAGCAAGATCATCGCCGAGCGCCGGCTCTGGCTGGCGGTGCTGCGCGCGCAAGCCGAGCTGGGCATCGAGGTTCCTGCGCATGCATTCGACGACTACGAGCGGGCCGTCGGGCAGGTGGACCTGGCGTCGATCGCGGAGCGGGAACGCGTGACCCGCCACGACGTCAAGGCCCGCATCGAGGAGTTCAACGCTCTCGCCGGACACGAGCACATCCACAAGGGTATGACCAGCCGCGATCTGACCGAGAACGTGGAGCAGCTGCAGGTGCGCGACTCACTTGAGCATGTCTACCGGCGCGGTATCGCGGTGGCCGCGCGCCTGGGCGAGCGGGCGGCGCAGTACTCGACGCTGGTGATGGCCGGCCGCAGCCACAATGTTGCGGCGCAGGCGACCACGCTGGGCAAACGGTTCGCCTCGGCGGCCGATGAACTTCTGCTTGCGTTGACCCGTCTGCGCGAGCTCATCGACCGCTATCCGTTGCGCGGAATCAAGGGCCCCATGGGCACTGCGCAGGACATGCTGGACCTGCTCGGCGG
Organism: Tomitella cavernea; assembly: GCF_016599145.1. Taxonomy (GTDB): domain Bacteria; phylum Actinomycetota; class Actinomycetes; order Mycobacteriales; family Mycobacteriaceae; genus Tomitella; species Tomitella cavernae. The sequence goes on along the minus strand of NZ_JAENKO010000001.1, from coordinate 206,401 downwards.
CGACGAGGACAAGCTGGTGCGTCTCGAACAGAGCGTGGCCGGGCATCTCGGCTTCCCGCACGTATTCACGAGCGTCGGCCAGGTGTACCCGCGCTCCCTCGACCACGACGCGCTCTCCGCGCTCGTCCAGGTGGCGGCGGGGCCGTCGTCGCTGGCGCACACGATCCGGCTGATGGCCGGAAACGAGTTGGTCACCGAGGGGTTCCAGCCCGGTCAGGTCGGTTCGTCGGCGATGCCGCACAAGATGAACACGCGCTCATGCGAGCGTGTCAACGGCCTGCAGGTGGTGCTGCGGGGCTACGCGTCGATGGCGTCGGAGCTCGCGGGCGCGCAGTGGAACGAGGGCGACGTGTTCTGCTCCGTCGTGCGGCGGGTAGCGCTTCCGGACGCGTTCTTCGCCATCGACGGGCTGTTCGAGACTTTCCTTACGGTACTCGGCGAGTTCGGCGCCTACCCCGCGGTGATCGCCAAGGAACTCGACCGGTACCTGCCGTTCCTCGCCACGACGAAGATCCTCATGGCGGCGGTGCGCGCGGGCGTGGGGCGCGAGACCGCCCACGAGGTCATCAAGGAGCACGCGGTGGCCGTGGCCCTGGCGATGCGCGAGGAGGGGATCGAACCGGATCTGCTCGCCCGGCTCGCGGCGGATCCGCGCCTGCCGCTGGACCGGGAGGGGCTCGAAGCGGCGCTGGCGGACAAGGCGGCGTTCATCGGTGCTGCCGACGCGCAGACCGCCGCGGTGGTCTCCCACGTGCAGGAATTGGTCGATTCCAACCCGTCGGCGGCCGCCTATACTCCGGGGACCATCCTCTAGCGGATAGGATGTACTACCGTGCGTCCTACACTGTCTGACTACAAGCACTTGAGCACCGGCAAGGTCCGGGAGCTCTACGAGATCGACGAGAAGACCCTGCTCATGGTCGCCTCGGATCGGATCTCGGCGTACGACCACATCCTGAGCACCCCCATCCCCGACAAGGGCAAGGTGCTCACCGCGATGAGCGTCTACTTCTTCGACCAGATCTCGGTGCCGAACCACCTCGCCGGGGACGCCGAGGACGAGCGGATCCCCGAGGAGGTCCTGGGCCGTGCACTCGTGGTGCACAAGCTTGAGATGATCCCCGTCGAATGCGTGGCGCGCGGATTCCTCACCGGCTCCGGGCTGGCCGACTACCGGGCGACGGGCGCGGTGTGCGGCGTCGCGCTGCCGGACGGCCTGGTGGAGGCGAGCCGGTTGCCGGAGCCGGTCTTCACGCCGGCCCGCAAGGCCGCGGTGGGGGACCACGACGAGAACATCACCTTCGCCCAGGTGGTGGACATGATCGGCACGGACCTCGCCGTCAAGTTGCGCGACGATACCATCGACATCTACTCGCGCGCCTCGATGCTCGCCTTCGACAAAGGCATCCTGCTGGCCGACACCAAGTTCGAGTTCGGAATGGATCCGGGCGGCAACCTGGTGCTGGCCGACGAGGTGCTCACAGCCGACTCCTCCCGGTTCTGGCCGGTGGACGGATACGCCGAAGGCAGCGTGCAGCCCAGCTTCGACAAGCAGTTCGTGCGCGACTGGCTCACCTCGGGGGAATCCGGGTGGGACCGCGCATCGGACACGCCGCCCCCGCCGCTGCCGCAGAGCGTCGTCGACGCCACCCGGCAGCGCTACGTGGAGGCCTATGAGCGGCTCAGCGGCCGCTCGTTCGACGACTGGCCGGGCGGAGAGTGACGGCCCCGCAGCGCCCTCCCGCCGCGCCACGCCGCCCGCACCGGCGTACCCACCACGGGGACGTGTTCGTCGACGACTACGAGTGGTTGCGGGACAAGGACGCGCCGGAGGTGCGCGCCCACCTCGAAGCGGAGAACGGCTACACCGACGGGCGGACCGTCGCGCTGTCACCGCTGCGCGACGCGGTGTTCGACGAAATCCGTTCCCGCGTGCAGGAGACCGACCTCTCGGTGCCGGTGCGCGAGGGGCACTGGTGGTACTACAGCCGCACCGTGGAGGGCCGGCAGTACGCGCTGTACTGCCGGGCGCCCGCGGCCGCAGGCGATTGGACGCCGCCGGAGCTCTCGCCCGGGGTCGCCGTGCCCGGTGAACAGGTGTTGCTCGACGGAAACGCCGAGGCCGAGGGCCACGAGTTCTTCGCGCTCGGCAGCTTCGTCGTCTCCGACGACGGCTCGCTGCTGGCGTTCGCCGTCGACACCGCGGGCGACGAGCGATACACGCTGCGGATCAAGGATCTGCGCTCGGGGGAACTGCTGGGCGACGAGATCCCAGGCACCTTCCCCGGTGCCGTGTTCTCGCCGGACGGCCGCTACGTGTTCTATCCGACCGTCGATGATGCGTGGCGTCCCGACACCGTCTGGCGGCACCGTGTCGGCACGGGGCGTGACGACGACGTGCAGGTGTTCACCGAACCGGATGAACGCTACTGGCTCGGTATCGGGGTGACACGCAGCCGCCGGTACCTGGTGATCGAGCTGGGATCCAAGATCACGTCCGAGTCGTGGATTCTGGGCGCGGACGACCCCGCCGGCGAGTTCCGGGTGGTCCTGCCGCGCAGGGAGGGCGTCGAGTACGAGATCGACCATGCCGTGGTGCACGGCGACGACAGCCTGCTCATCCTCCACAACGCCGACGGCGCGCAGAACTTCACGCTGGCCTGGGCGCCGGTGGACGACCCTGCGCGGATGACGGACGTGCTCGCGCACCGCGAGGATGTGCGTCTGGAACAGGTCGACGCCTTCGCCGGGCACGTGGCGGTGGGGTACCGCAGCGGCGCCATCCCGCGCATCGGGGTGATGGCGGTGACCGAAGCCGGGTTCGGCGGCCTGCGGGAGATCGACTTCGGCGAGGAGCTGTACTCCGCGGGCCTGGGCGCCACGTCCGAGTGGGGGTCGCCGCTGCTGCGCGTCGGCCAGACCTCGTTCATCACCCCTGCGCGGGTGTACGACTACGAGTTCGCCACGGGCACGCTGCATCTGCGCAAACAGCAGCCGGTGCTGCCGGACCCGTCGGGGCGCGCGTTCGATCCGGCCGACTACGAGCAGAAGCGCGAGTGGGCGACCGCCCCGGACGGCACACGTATCCCCGTCTCCGTCATCCGACGCCTGCCCGCGCCCGGCGCGGCCGTGGATCCCGCGCCGACGCTGCTGTACGGCTACGGCTCCTATGAGATCAGCGTGGACCCGGAGTTCTCGATCGCGCGGCTCTCGCTGCTCGACCGGGGCATGGTCTACGCCGTGGCGCACGTCCGCGGCGGTGGCGAGATGGGTCGCCGCTGGTACGACGACGGCAAGCAACTGGCCAAGCGGAACACGTTCACCGACTTCGTCGCTTGCGCACAACACCTGGTGGACACCGGGCGCACCACCCCCGCGCAGCTAGTGGCGGAGGGCGGCAGTGCGGGCGGACTGCTGATGGGCGCGGTGGCGAACATGGCGCCGGAGTTGTTCGCGGGGATCCTTGCGGTGGTTCCGTTCGTGGACCCGCTGACGTCCATCCTCGACCCGTCGCTGCCGCTGACCGTCATCGAATGGGACGAATGGGGCGATCCGCTGCACGATCCCGAGGTCTACCGGTACATGAAGACGTACTCGCCGTACGAGAACGTCGAGGCCCGGCAGTACCCGGCGATACTCGCGGTCACCAGCATCAACGACACGCGGGTGCTGTACGTGGAACCGGCCAAGTGGGTGGCCCGCCTGCGCGCCGTCGTCGCCCCGGTGGTCTCGGAGAAGATCCTGCTCAAGACGGAAATGGCCGCGGGCCACGGAGGGGTCAGCGGTCGCTACGACAAGTGGCGGCAGGTGGCGTTCGAGTTCGCCTGGGTACTGGCCACGGCGGGCGCGGCGTAGGCCGCGTCCACTCCCGCAGTCCGAGCACCGTCCGAGCAGGCCGAGCGCCTGATCGCGCGTCTCCTGCAGGAAACGGTGCGCGAGGTTGGGCGGGCGGTGCGAGTGCGCGCTGCGATCAGCGGAATCCGGCGTCGTGCAGGATCCGCTGCCCCCGCTCGCCGGTGACGAGCCCGACGAAGTCGCGCGCGGCTCCCGTCCGGTCGCCCGCACCGCCGAGAACCGCGATGGGGTAGTGGTTCACCGCATGCTCGGACTCCGGAAAGCCGATGGTCTCGACCCGGTCTCCGGCGGACTCGGCGTCGGTGACGTAGACGAGTCCGGCGTCGGCCTGGCCTGCGATGACCTTGCCGAGCACATCGGTGACGTTGTTCTCCTCGCTGACCGGGCTCAGTTGCACACCCGCACCGTCCTCGATGCGCACGGCCGCATCGCCGCAGGGAACCTGGGGGGCGCACACCACCACGGAGATTCCGGGCCGGGCCAGGTCGGCGAACGTGGCGATGCCGGCCGGGTTGCCGGGCGGGGTCACGATGGTGAGCACGTTGGAAGTGAACGTCGTGGGTGCCCCCTCGGTGAGCCCGTCCGCGGCGGCGTCGTTCATGACCGCTTCGTTGGCCGAGGCGAACACGTCCGCGTCGGCGCCGCTCGCGATCTGCTGCTCGAGCGTGTTGGAGCCGCCGAAGGAGAACTCCACGTTGCGCTCGGGGTACTGCTGCTCGTAGACGCCGCCGATCTGCGTGAAGGTGTCCTTGAGCGAGGCTGCCGCGTAAACGGTGAGCGTGTCGGACGCGCCGGACCCGCATGCGGAAGCGGTGACGACGGTGAGACACGCGACCGCGGCGATGACGCACGCCCGGAGGACGGCCGGCCGTGTGCGCCGCGGCGGGACCACTGTCATCGCGGACCGTCGGCGGGTGCGGTCGGCGTCTCGACGATGACGTTGGTGGACTTGACCACGGCGACCGCGAGTGCCCCGGGGGCGAGCCCCAGTTCGCGGGCCGAATCGGCGCTGATGAGCGAGACCATCGAGTGCGGGCCGGCCTGGATCTCCACCTGGGCCATCACGCCGTCCGTCTTGACTTCGGTCACGAGCCCCACCAGCCGATTGCGTGCGGAACGGCCCACGGAGGAGGGGTCGTTCGCAGCGTCGGCGTGTGCGCGGGCGTGGCGTGCGAGGGCGGCGCCGTCGATCATCGTCACCCCGCCGGAGCGGCTCGTGGCGGGCAGTGCGCCGGTGTCGATGAGGCGGCGCACGGTGTCCGTGCTGACGCCGAGAAGGTTGGCGGCGTGACGGACACGATACTCAGACATGCAACCATTCAAGCGTATTTTCGTCGCAAATGCCACAGGAATCGCGAATAATCTCGCGATTGCGTGGGGTCTGGAACTCCGCGGCCGGGAGGAGACCCTCCCGGGGCGGACGCGGCGGTGGGTAGCGTGAGGGTATGAGCGCAGACGACCTGATGAACCTGTCCATCAACACGCTGGCCGGCGAACCGACGACGATCGCGCAGACAGCGGGATCCGGCCCGGTGCTGGCCGTGAACGTGGCCTCCAAGTGCGGGCTCACACCGCAGTACACCGCGCTGGAGAAGCTGGCGGAGGACTACGCCGGGCGCGGCCTCGCGGTGGTGGGGTTCCCCTGCAACCAGTTCATGGGGCAGGAGCCCGGCACCGCCGAGGAGATCGCCGAATTCTGCTCGGCCACTTACGGGGTCACGTTCCCGCTGATGGAGAAGATCGAGGTGAACGGCGAGGGCCGGCACCCCGTCTACGGCGTGCTCACCGAGAAGGCCGACGACGCGGGCGAGGCCGGCGACGTGCAGTGGAACTTCGAGAAGTTCCTCATCGGCGCCGACGGCACGGTGCTGCGGCGCTTCCGGCCGACGACGACGCCCGATGATCCGGCCGTCATCGAGGCCGTAGAAGCGGCGCTGGGCTGAGCGGCGCTGGGCTGAGCGGCGCTGGGCTGAGCGGCGCTGGGCTGAGCGGCGCTGGGCTGAGCGGCGCTGGGCCGGGCAGCCGGTTAGGGGAGGGGGATCTCCACGGCCTCCTCGCGCGGCGGCGTGAGGAACCGGGTGCCGGAGGGGCCGAGGTTCTGCAGCTGGCCCAGGTAGATCCCCAGCCCGGGTTCGGACACGATGGCGGTGTGGATCGGGATCGCGACGCGAGGCGCGACGGCGCGGAAGTAGTCGACGGTCTCCTGCAGCTTGGACCACGGCGCGGTGGCGGGCAGTGCGAGGACGTCGACCGGCTGGTCCGGGATGAACAACGCGTCCCCGGGATGCAGGAACACGCCCGCGTGCTGCGACGTGGAGAACAGGAAGGACGCGTTGTCCACCAGCGGGATGTCCGGGTGGATCGTCGCGTGGGTGCCGCCGGCCACGTCCACGCGCACATCGGCGATGCGGAACGAGTCGCCTGTGTGCGCGGCGGTGAATCGTGAACCCCATGCCTCGCCCGCCCACAGCCGGGCGCTCTGCGGGTCGCAGTACGCCGCGGCCTGCGGGTTGGCCGCAAGCAGGGCGGGCAGGCGCGCGATGTCGCCGTGGTCCGGGTGCTGATGGGTCACGAGGATCGCGTCGAGGCCGGTGAGCTGTTCGAAGCCGGCGGACAGGTTCCCGGGGTCGATGAGGATGCGTGCGCCTCCGAGCTCCACGAGCACGCACGAGTGGCCGAAGTGAGTCAGTCGCATGGCACCAGTATGCGACGGAACCGGACCGGTAGACTGCCGGGTGGCCGGCGGGTGTCGGCCGGGTGCCTCAGACGGGGTTCCCGCAATCCGTTCCGGATCCGGCGCCGGGTCCGGCCTTTCGTATCGACTTCGAGGAGCGACGCGTGGCCCGTGTAGTGGTGGACGTCATGCCCAAGGAAGAGATCCTGGACCCGCAGGGGCAGGCCATCGCCGGGGCGCTCGGCCGGCTCGGGTACGCCGGGGTGTCGGAGGTGCGGCAGGGCAAGCGTTTCGAGCTCGAGGTCGACGGTTCCGTCTCGGATGCGGACTTGGCCAAGATCGCCGAGGATCTGCTGGCCAACACGGTCATCGAGGGCTGGAACGTCACCCGGGTGCAGCAGTCATGAGCGCGCGTATCGGCGTCATCACCTTTCCCGGCACTCTCGACGACGTCGACGCGGCCCGCGCGGTGCGGGCGTCCGGCGCGGAGGCGGTGAGCCTGTGGCACGGCGATGCGGACCTCAAGAGCGTCGACGCGGTGGTCGTCCCCGGCGGCTTCTCTTATGGTGATTACCTGCGCTGCGGCGCGATCGCGCGATTCTCGCCGGTGATGGGCGAGGTGGTCGCAGCGGCCGGCAAGGGCATGCCGGTCCTGGGTATCTGCAACGGCTTCCAGGTGCTGTGCGAGGCCGGCCTGCTGCCGGGCGCCCTCACCCGCAATGAGGACCTCCTGTTCCTCTGCCGAGACCAGTGGCTGCGTGTGGAGTCCGACGCCACCGCGTGGACAGCGCGGTACGACGCGGGCGCGGAGATCCTCATCCCGCTCAAGTCGGGCGAGGGTCGCTACCAGGCCCCGGCCGGCCTGCTCGAGCGGCTCGAGGGCGAGGGCCGGGTGGTGTTCCGTTACGTCGGCGACAACCCCAACGGATCGCAGAACGCTATCGCCGGCGTGGCCTCCGAGAACGGCCGGGTAGTGGGCCTGATGCCACACCCGGAGCACGCCACCGAGGCGCTCACCGGCCCCAGCGACGACGGTCTGGGCATGTTCCTCTCAGTGCTCGACGGCGTTCTGGCCGGCGCCTGACCGGTCGGGCTTGCTATACAGAAGTCCGGGTCACGCTCACGAGCGTGGGCGTGACCCGGACTTCTGTATCAGCGGTGGGCGGCGCCGCCGGGCGGGCCTAGGCGCCCAGCGTCACCGCGGCCTCGTCGGAGTACACGGCGAAGGTGAACGACTCGGTCAGGTACAGCTCGATGTTCTCGGCGTCGTGCGCGGTGTATCCGATCGACAGGTCCTGGCCGATGTGCAGTGCGAAGTCGCCGCCGCGGGTGGTGAGCACCACGGCGCCCTCCAGCCCCGGCGCCCACACGATCTCGCCGTCGATGAGCCGCTTGAGGTGTTCTTTGATGGGGTAGCCGTGATCGGTGGTCTCCGAGACGGCGGTGAACGCCTCCGCGTCCATGAGGATGGAGTACGGGCCGTCCACGCCGTCGAGGCGCAGAATGCTCAGCGCCTGGGCGAGCGCGATGGGCGCCTGCAGGGGGTCGCTCGGGAGCGCCATCGGCTCGTGGGAGGCGGCCTGCTTGATTCCGGTGATGTGCGCAGCCGCGTAGCCTTCGAAGATGGCGCGGTCCTCGTGCAGGGCGATGGTCTTGGCGGCCTCCTTGACCGGATCCCAGTCCGAGTCCTGTGAACCGCGTTCCACGTCGTCGACGGCGGCCCGGGTCACCGAGAACGGCACCCGCAGCTCGACGACGGGCCTGGCCGTGCGCAGCCGGGCCTGGACGCCGCCGCCGGGTGCGTCGATCGTCTCGGTGTGGCCGGTGCCCACGGCGGCCAGGTCGAGACCGACGGGGCCGACGACGTCGACGACGCGGCGCCCGGCGATGTTGCGTTTGAAGGTGCGCCGGGCCTCCTCCTCGATCTCGGCCCAGGCGCCGTCGGTGATCGGGGCGAGTTCACGGTGCAGATTGCTCATCATGCGTCACTCCTACTTGAGGCTGCCGATTCCGAGGGAACCGTCGGTGTCGGGGGCGGGGGCGTCGCCGGTGTCCTCCGCCGCGGCGCCGCCCGCGACCGGAGCCGCGGGCAAATCGCCGAGGAAGGACTGGGACGGAACGAAGTACAGATTGCCGGTCTGCGGCGTGGAGAAGTCGAGGAGCCTGTCGTAGTTGCCCGGCGGATCGCCCAGGAACATGTTGCGCAGCATGCGCTCGAGTGTGTCCGCGCGCTTGGCGTATCCGATGAAGTAGGTGCCGTGCAGGTCCTCGGTGGGGGCGCCGAAGGGCATGTTGGCGCGGTAGATCGACAGGTCGTTGCCGTCGTCGTCGGCGATGTCGGTGAGCGCCACGTGAGAGTTCGCAGGCTGGTCGTCGCCCAGCTCGATGTCATCGAGCTTGGTGCGGCCCACGACGCGCTGCTGCTCCTCGACGGAGACGGCGTTCCATCCGTCCATGTCGTGGTGGTACTTCTGCACGATGGCGTAGCTGCCGGCGGCGAAGGGGTCGTCGGCGTCGATGTACGCGGCGTCGGCCGCCTCCACACCCTCCGGGTTCTCCGTGCCGTCGACGAAGCCGAGCAGGTTGCGGCGGTCGAAATACTGGAATCCGTGCACCTCGTCGACCGGGCTGACGGCGCCGCGCAGCCCGCCCATGATCTGGTCGGCCAACGCGAAGCACGCACCGGGCGACTCGGCCTGGATGTGGAAGAGCAGGTCGCCGGGGGTGGAGGGTGCACGATGCCGGCCGCCGTCGAGCTCGACGAACGGATGCAGCTCCGGCGGCGGATCCGCGGCGAACAGCCGGGGCCAGGCGTCGGCGCCGATGCCGATGACGACCTCCGGTGCGGTCTCGGGTCTGCGGAACGCGACCGCCCTGCGCAGGCCGGCGACGTCAGGTAGCAGAGCACGCACCGTGTCCTCGCCGCCGGCGTCGATGGTGAACGTCAGGAAGATCGCGGCGGATGTCAGCGGCGTCGCGACCGACTGGGGTTCGGCGGGCGGCATGCTCGCTCCGCCGGAGCGGTTCTCGGGCCCCTCGGTCATCGATGGTCTCCTGTCCGTGGTCGGCCCCCCACGGGAGGCGGCGGTCCGCGCATCGGCCGGGGGCCGGCCGATGCTGCACCCGGTCGGGTGCTCTTGCGCGCTACTCGAACATGCGCTTCCACCGTAATGGAACGTCTGTCTTGCGGCACCCGGTCGGCGGAGAAACCGCCGTCGGCAGCGCCTGCCATGATGGCCTCATGGCCACCGCTGACACGCGCCGTCCTGACGGACCCGACTGCCCTGACTCTTTCAGCCCAAGCGGTACCCGTACTCTCTCCACCTCCGCCGACGCCGCGGGCCTGTGCCGGTTCGTCGACGACTCGCCGTCCCCGTTCCACGCATGCGACACGACGTCGGCGCGCCTGCGGGCAGCCGGCTTCATCGAACTCGACGAGGCTGATGCGTGGCCGGTGGAGCCCGGGCGGTACTTCCTGGTACGCGGCGGCTCGCTCATCGCCTGGCGGTCCCGCACCCACAGCACGGACACGACCGTCCCGGCCCGGTACGCGGCGCGGCCGTTCCGCATCATCGGAGCGCATACCGACAGCCCCAACCTTCGCGTCAAGCAGCACCCGGACATCGACTCGGCGGGCTGGCGGATGGTGGGCCTGGAGCCGTACGGGGGCGCCTGGCTCAACTCCTGGCTGGACCGCGACCTGGGCGTGTCCGGCCGCCTGGCGGTGGCGTCGACTTCCGGGGGAGGGGTGGAGCACAGGCTGGTGCGCGTGGACGAGCCGCTGCTGCGCGTGCCGCAGCTCGCGATCCACCTGTCCGAGGACCGCAAGGGTGTGCAGCTCGACCCGCAGCGCCACGTCAACGCGGTGTACGGACTGGGCTCGTGGGAGGACGACGGGACTGCGGGCGGGTTCCTCGGACTGCTCGCGGCGCGCGCGGGCGTCCCGGCGGAGTCGGTGCTGGGGTGGGAGCTCATGACTCACGACCTCGCTCCCAGCGCCGTCACCGGGGTGGACGGCGAGTTGGTCAGCGCGCCGCGGCTGGACAACCTCGCCACCTGCTACGCCGGTCTGAGCGCACTGCTGGACACGGTGGGACCGGAGGAGCCCGCGGACGGCTCCGCGGCGGACCCGGGAGTGGCAGACCCGGTGCTGGTGTTGTTCGACCACGAGGAGGTCGGGAGCATGTCCGCACGCGGCGCTTTCTCCGACCTGCTCGGGTCGGTGCTCGAGCGGATCGTGCTGGCGCGTGGCGGCGGGCGCGACGACTACCTGCGCGCGATCGCCGGATCGGTGTGCGTCTCCGGTGACATGGCGCACGCCACCCACCCCAACTACCCGGAACGTCACGAGCCCCGGCACCCGATCCGCGCCGGGGGCGGCCCCGTCCTCAAGGTCAATCAGAACCTCCGCTATGCGTCCGACGCGACCGGCACCGCGGAGTTCGCCCTGGCCTGCGAGCGGGCCGGGGTGCCGATGCAGCGGTACGTGCACCGCGCGGACCTGCCGTGCGGCTCCACCATCGGGCCCATCACCGCCTCGCGCACCGGGATCACCACCGTGGACGTGGGCGCGCCGCAACTGGCCATGCACTCGGCGCGGGAGTTGATGGCCGCCTCGGACGTCGAGGCGTACGCGGCGGCGCTGGCGGCGTTCCTGGCCGGCTGAACGCCGCCGTGGCCGGGGACCCGTGCGCCGACGGCCGCCGGGGCCACCTGCCAGCACGGGAGGAACCCGCACGGATAGACTGGCCACGCCATCGCCGTGGGCATTCCGCTGCACCGAAAGGACCCCTCCACCCGTGTCAGCACAGTCACCCGTGTCAGCACAGCCGCCCGTCGTCGCGGAGCAGGCCGTGGACACGGTCTCGCATGCCGCCACCACCCCGGACCTCGAGCAGCCGTTCCACGAGCTGGGCTTGAAGGACGACGAGTACGCACGCGTCCGCGAGATCCTGGGCCGCCGCCCCACGGACGCCGAGCTGGCCATGTACTCGGTGATGTGGAGTGAGCATTGCTCCTACAAGTCGTCCAAGGTGCACCTGAAGTACTTCGGCGAGACCACCACCGAGGAGATGCGCGCGCAGATGCTCGCCGGCATCGGCGAGAACGCCGGCGTGGTCGACATCGGCGACGGCTGGGCGGTCACCTTCAAGGTCGAGAGCCACAACCATCCGTCGTATGTGGAGCCGTATCAGGGCGCAGCCACCGGCGTGGGCGGCATCGTGCGCGACATCATGGCGATGGGCGCCCGGCCGATCGCCGTCATGGATCAGCTGCGGTTCGGCGACGTCGGGCACGCCGACACGCGGCGTGTGGTCGACGGGGTCGTCGCCGGAGTCGGCGGCTACGGCAACTGCCTGGGCCTGCCCAACATCGGCGGGGAGACCGTCTTCGACTCCTCTTATCAGGGCAACCCCCTCGTCAACGCGCTGTGCGCGGGCGTGATGCGCAAGGAGGACCTGCACCTGGCGCACGCGTCGGGCACCGGCAACCGGATCATCCTGTTCGGCGCACGCACGGGCCTCGACGGCATCGGCGGAGTCTCGGTGCTGGCGTCGGAGACCTTCGACGAGTCGCAGGGCCGCCGCAAGCTCCCGGCCGTGCAGGTGGGCGACCCGTTCACGGAGAAGGTCCTCATCGAGTGCTGCCTGGAGCTCTACGCGGCGGAGCTCGTCGTGGGGATCCAGGACCTCGGCGGCGCGGGACTGGCCTGCGCCACCTCGGAGCTCGCCGCGGCCGGCGACGGCGGCATGCGCGTGCACCTGGACCGGGTGCCGCTGCGCGCCGAGGGCATGACCCCGGCGGAGGTGCTCTCCAGCGAGTCGCAGGAGCGCATGTGCGCGGTGGTCGCGCCGGAGAACATCGACGCGTTCATGGCCGTCTGCGCCAAGTGGGACGTGCTCGCCACCGACATCGGCGAGGTCACCGACGGCGACAACCTCGTCATCGAATGGCACGGGCAGACGGTGGTGGATGCACCGCCGTCGAGTCTCGCCGACGAGGGGCCGGTGTACCACCGTCCGGTGGCGCGTCCCGATTCCCAGGACGCGCTGATCGGCGACACCACGGCGTCGTTGACGCGCCCGCAGTCCTCCGAGGAGCTGCGTGCCACGCTGCTGCGAATGATCGCATCGCCGCAGTTGTGCAGCCGCAAGTGGATCACCGAGCAGTACGACCGCTACGTCCGCGGCAACACCGTGCTGGCGGAGAACGCCGACTCGGGTGTGATCCGCATCGACGAGGAGACCGGCCGCGGCATCGCCCTGGCCACCGACGCCTCCGGCCGGTACACGGCGCTCGACCCCTACACCGGTGCGCAGCTGGCGTTGGCCGAGGCTTACCGCAGCGTGTCCGTCAGCGGCGCTGTGCCCACGGCGGTGACGAACTGCCTCAACTTCGGTTCGCCCGAGGATCCAGGCGTGATGTGGCAGTTCCAGCAGGCCGTGCGCGGGCTGGCGGACGGCTGCGCACAGCTGGGCATCCCCGTGACCGGCGGCAACGTCAGCTTCTACAACCAGACCGGCGACGAGCCGATCCTGCCCACCCCCGTCGCCGGGGTGCTGGGGGTGTTCGACGACGTCCACCGGCGCCTGCCGACGGGGCTGGGGCGCGAGCCGGGGGAGACGCTCATCCTGCTCGGCGAGACGGGCGACGAGTTCGACGGTTCCGCATGGTCGCAGGTGGAGCACGACCACCTCGGCGGCGTGCCCCCGCGCGTCGACCTGGAGCGAGAGCGGCTGCTCTCGGAGATCCTCGTCGCCGGCAGCCGCGACGGCCTGCTCAGTGCGGCGCACGACCTGTCGGAGGGCGGGCTGGCCCAGGCGGTCGTGGAGTCGGCGCTGGCCGGCGAGACCGGCTGCCGCATCATCATTCCGGAGGGCGCCGACCCGTTCGTGACGCTGTTCTCCGAGTCGGCCGGCCGGGCTCTGGTGGCCGTGCCGCGCACCGAGGAGAGCCGGTTCGTCGCGATGTGCGACGCGCGCGGGCTGCCGTGGGTGCGCATCGGTGTCGTCGACCAGGGCTCCGACTCCGTCGAGGTGCAGGACCACTTCCAGGTGACCCTCGACGAGCTGCGCGAGGAGCATGAATCGACGCTGCCGAGGTTGTTCGGCTGAGTCGCGGCACGGAGTCCCCGGGCAGGGGCGACGGTCAGGCGGGGACGACGGTCAGGCTGGGACAACGCTGTCGAGCCAGTCGAAGACGACTTCGTTGCGGCGGGCCGGTGCCATCGGGGCGCAGTGGTACTGCGCCCCGTCGGCGGCGGTGAGCGTGACCATCTTCGCATCGGCGGTGAGCAGCGACAGGAACTCGGCGGGCTGGCCGGGATAGAAGCTTTCGCCCTCGTAGTCCAGCACCAGTGTGGGGCAGCGGATCTGCGGCGCGGCGTCGGTGACGGTGAATTTCTTCATCTGCGCCGCGACGGCGGCGAAGTCCCGGGTGGGGTGTCCACCGAGCGCTGCGTCGTGCGCCTCCGGGGTGTAGATCTCCATGCGTTTGGCCACGGTGAAACGCTGCTCCGGCGTCATCCCGGGGACGATGGTCTCGTTCCAGATCAGGTTCGTCCGGAAGGGGTCGCCGGGGTCGACGATCTTTCGCACCTGGTCGGGGAGCGTCCGCCACATGTCCACGGCGGGCGGATCGGCGACCAGCGCGACGAGGCGATGCTCGTAGGCCGCCGCGCGCGCCACCAGTTCGCCGCCCATGCTCCACCCGGTGAGCGCGATCGCGTTCGGATCGACGTCGTCGCGCCCGGAGAGCAGGTCGACGACCGGCGTGATCACCGCCTCCCAGTCGGGGCGGAAGGGTATGCCGCGTTCGAACAGCATCGCGCCCTGGCCCGGCCCCTCGAAAACGAGGGCGTTCCAGTCCCGGTCCAGCGCCGCGCGCACCCCGTAGGCGATGAGCTCGACGCCCTGCGCGTCGCTGCCGTTGTTGATGATCACGGTGCGCCGGGCCGACCCGGAGTCGTCGGGCCGGAACAGCCACGCGCGCAGGCCGCCGTCGCCGTACGGGATGTCCAGGACCTCGGCGGCGGGGCGCGCCCCGATGGCCAGGCCGGCGCCGGCGATGCCGCGATCCCAGGCCCTGCGGTACTCCGCGTAAAGGGGCATCTCCGCGGGGGGAGCGGCGGTGCCGAGGACAAAGAACAGCGCGCGCGTGTAGTACGAGGCGGCGCGCAGCGCGGTATCGCGGGCGGTGACGTGGTCGCCGGCCGCGGTCGCGGCGTCGGAGGCGGTGGCGACGCGGTCGCCCATGGCGCGGAACGCGGTGACGTAGCCGTCGTAGTCCGCGCCGGCGGCGTTCGCCTGGTTCACCGCGGTGATGACTTCGCCCGCCTCGGAGATCCCGTAGGTCGATTCGCCGAGGCCGAACAGCGCGTCGAAGTTCATCGACTCGTCGGTGAAGAGCCGGAACGACGGAAACGGGGTGGCGCCAGACCCGGGTGTTCCGGCGGGAGACGGCGCGACGGTGATCGACGGTGCGATCGGGCCGCCGGCCGCGGGCGCGGTGCCGTCGGCCGCATTCGACCCGCATGCCGTGAACCCCAGGGCGGCGCCGACACCGAGGGCGCCGGTGAGGAAGCCACGTCGGGTGGCGGCGGCTGGTGCCATGGTCTCCGACCTCCTTGTGCAGGCCTGCTGTCGGATCTGTGGATTGGTCCGCGTGATATTTCATGCTAGAGAGTTCAATGCGGTCGGGGCCGCTTCCGGGGAAACCCGTCGGCGCGGACGGCGCGCCGCGGGGCGGCGGTTCCGACATAGGGACAGACGACGTCCGCGCGGGTAATAGCATGAGCATGTCCGTCCTGGGACGACGAAGCGGGAGGAGGCATCCGGTGTCCGTTCCGGTGTTCATGTCTCCGCCGGCTCCATCGTCCGGTTTCGACCGCGCACGCCGCCGTGCTCGTTAGGCCCGGGGACGCGGGGCGCGGCACCGGCACCGCCGTCGACAGTGCCGCCGTCGACAGTGCCGCCGGCGATTCCGATGGGCAGGGCGGCGAGGCGGTCGGATCCGTCGTTGCGGGGCGACGCCCGCGCCTGCGACGGGCCGGCCGATGGGCTGCGGGCCTGGCGAAGTTCGACATCACGGGCGTCTTCTTCGCGACCCTCTTCCTTTGCTGGTCGCTGACCCCGTCGCTGTTGCCGCGCGGGTGGCTGTTCCAGGGGCTCATCGGCGGCATCAGCGCGGCGCTCGGCTACGGTACCGGTCTGCTCGTCGGCTGGGCGGTGCGGCGCATCTACCTGGACCGGCGCACCTGGTGGCCGTTGCCGCGCAGGCGACTGCACGTGGTGCGCGTCGCGGTGGTCGCGGTGTGCGTGGCCGCCACGCTGGGGATGCTGGTTCTGTCGTCGATGTGGCAGCGCGAACTCGCGGCGCTGATGGGCATGGAAGGGGCGAGCACCGGCGGCTACATCCGGGCCGGTCTGGTCACGGTCGGCGTGCTCGCGGCCGTGGTCACCCTCGTGCGCCTGCTACGCGACGCTGCGCTGTGGACCGGCGGAGCGCTGGCCCGCCGCACCGGCATGCCACGGGCCGCGGCCGTAGTGGTGGGCGCGTTCGCGGTCGCCGCCATGGCCCTGGTCCTGGTCGACGAGGTGCTGCTGCGCGTCACCGAGGGCGTCACCAACCGCATTTTCAGCGCCAACAACGAGGCCACGCCGCCCGGGATCGAGCAGCCGTTGCAGCCGGAGCGTTCCGGCAGTGCGGCGTCGCTGATCCCCTGGGACACGCTCGGCTATGAGGGCCGGTACTTCGTGGCGCGGGGTTGGCGTCAGGACGAGTTGCAGCGGCAGACGGGCGCACCCGCGCGCCAGCCGATCCGCCTGTACGTCGGGCTCGACTCGGCGCCCACCCCGCAGGACCGCATGCGACTGTTGCGCGACGAGATGGCGCGCACCCGCGCATTCGACCGCGAGGCCGTCGTCGTCGTCCCCACCACGGGCACCGGATGGGTCAATCCCACCGCGGCCGAGGCCTTTGAGCTGATGTACGGCGGGGACACCGCGATCATCGCCTCCCAGTACTCCTACAAACCCAGCGCGGTGTCCTTCTTGACCGACCGCGACGCGGCCGCGGCGGCCGGACGGCGCCTGATCGATACGGTGCACGGCGCGTACGAGGAGGCCGTCGCGGGACGGCCGGAGGGCGACAGGCCGAAGCTGTACGTCTACGGCGAGAGTCTGGGGGTCACGGCGGGCGAGGGCGCATTCGATTCGCTGACGGACATCAGGGAAACGGTGGACGGTGTGTTGTGGGTGGGGCCTCCCAACAGCAGTCGGCTGTGGCGCAGCATCGTCACGCGCCGCGATCCCGGCACCGACGAGGTCGAGCCCACCTACGCAGGGGGCCTGGTGGCGCGGTTCGCGAACGACGCCCAAGACATGCGTGCCGACGAACGCGAGGCGGCGGACGGTGAGAGCATGTGGCTGCGGCCCCGTGTGCTCTATATCCAGCACCCGTCCGATCCCGTGGTGTGGTGGTCGACAGATCTGCTGGTGCACCGCCCTGCGTGGCTGTCCGAGAAGCCGGGGTACGACCGCCTGGCAGCGATGCGGTGGTTCCCGCTGGTCACCTTCTGGCAGGTGAGCGCCGACCTGGCGATGGCGGCGGACGTCCCCGACGGCCACGGCCACAACTACGGCACCCAGGTGCTCGACGGGTGGGCGGCGGTCGCCGCGCCGTCCGACTGGACCGACGCCGACACCGAGCGGACACGCGTGCTGCTGCGACGAGCGCGCGAACATCAGGGACCGGAGAAGTGAGAGCCTGACAGGTTGGCGCCCGGCCGGCGGATCAGCGGAAGGAATCGAACAGGTGGCTGCAGCGGGACGGACATCGGCGGACCCGGCGCGCACGCGGGCGGCCATGCTCGCAGTGCGGGCATGGCTGGATGCGGCCGACGACAGCGACGACAGCGACGCCGGCGGCGTCGACGGTGGGGGACGGGACGGGACAGCGGCGACGAAGCCCCAGCGGGTCGTCGTCGCGGAGGCGGTGCGCCGGAGCGCGCGCACGCTGGAATCGGTGGCGCCCGGGCACAGTGTGGAGGTGAGGGTGCCGCCGTTCGTGGCCGTGCAGTGCGTCGAAGGGCCCCGGCACACGCGTGGAACACCGCCGAACGTGGTCGAGACCGATGCGCTGACCTGGTTGCGGCTGGCGGCCGGGCGGTGGTCGTGGGAGCGTGCGATGGCGGCCGGCTCGGTGGCGGCGTCGGGGTCGCGTGCGGCGGAGATCGCGCGCTGGTTGCCGATCGTGCCGCTGTGAGCGGGTGTGACCGACCGCGCCCGGTGGTGCGGCGGCCGTGGCCGTAGAATGGACCGTGCATCGCCCAGCCGCGCAAGGGAGCACTCAGTGGTGACCGACGTCGACCCGACGAGCACCGACAGCACACCCCACGTAACTCCGCCGGAGGCGGACGAGCCGGAACCGCGGGAGGAATGCGGGGTGTTCGGTGTCTGGGCACCGGGCGAGGACGTCGCCAAGATGACCTACTACGGTCTTTACGCCCTGCAGCACCGCGGGCAGGAGGCAGCCGGGATCGCCGCGGCGGACGGCGCGCAGATCCTGGTGTTCAAGGACCTGGGGCTCGTCTCCCAGGTTTTCGACGAGCAGACACTCGGCTCGATGCGCGGACACATCGCCATCGGGCACACCCGCTATTCCACTACCGGGGCCACCACCTGGGAGAACGCGCAGCCGATCTTCCGCACCACCACCGCGGGCACCGGAATCGCGCTCGGGCACAACGGCAACCTCGTCAACACCGCCGAACTCGCGGCGGAGGCGTCGGAGAAGGGACTGCTGGGCCGGAGCCGCGGCAGCGGGCGGGGAAGCTCCGACTCGGACCTCATCGGCGCGCTGCTCGCGCATGCGGCCGCGGACAGCACCATCGAACAGGCGGCGATCGAGCTCCTCCCTCGGCTGCGTGGCGCGTTCTGCCTGACGTTCATGGACGAGAACACGCTCTACGCCGCGCGTGACCCGCACGGTGTGCGGCCGCTGTGCCTGGGGCGGCTCGAACGCGGCTGGGTGGTCGCCAGCGAGACGTCCGCCCTCGACATCGTCGGCGCGTCGTTCGTCCGTGACATCGAACCCGGCGAGCTGCTCGCGATCGATGCGGACGGGGTGCGTTCGTCGCGTTTCGCCGAGCCCACTGTCAAGTCGTGCGTGTTCGAGTACGTGTACCTGGCCCGGCCGGACAGCGTGATCGACGGTCGCTCGGTGCACGCCACGCGGGTGGAGATCGGCCGGCGGCTGGCGGGGGAGTGTCCTGCGCCGGACGGCGAACTCGTCATCCCGGTGCCGGAGTCGGGGACGCCGGCGGCCATCGGGTACGCGCAGGGCTCGGGCATCGCGTACGGGCAGGGCCTGGTCAAGAATGCGTACGTGGGCCGCACCTTCATCCAGCCCAGTCAGACCATCCGCCAGCTGGGCATCAGGCTCAAGCTCAACCCGCTGCGCGAGGTGATCCGCGGCAAGAGGCTCGTCGTGGTCGACGATTCGATCGTGCGCGGCAACACCCAGCGGGCGCTCGTCCGGATGCTGCGCGAAGCCGGCGCCGCGGAGGTGCACGTGCGCATCGCCTCGCCGCCGGTGCGCTGGCCCTGCTTCTACGGCATCGACTTTGCCTCCCCGGCCGAGCTGATCGCCAACAACACCGGTAGCGGCAGCGGTCGTGTGCCCGTCGCGGACGGCGACATGCCGGATCAGGACCACGTGGCGGACTTGGTCGAGGGCGTGCGGCAGAGCATCGACGCGGACTCCCTCGGCTACATCTCCACGGGCGGGATGGTCGCGGCCACCCAGCAGCCGTCTTCGCGGTTGTGCGCGGCCTGTTTCGACGGGACGTACCCCATCGCGCTTCCCGCAGAGGAATCGCTGGGCAAGAACGTCCTGGAGCCGATGTTCGAGCGTGCAAAAGAGGACGGACGCGGCGGCAGCGGCGACGAGCGCACCGGCGCCGTGGACGAACGCAACGGCAACGTGGACATGCGCAACGGCAACGTGGACGCGCTGCGCAGGCCCTGACGGGTACGGGAAAGCGCAGAGAGCCAGGTACGGCGCGGGCGGTCCCCGGACGCGGGTGACGGCGACCGCTCGCGGAACCGGCCCGGTTGCGGCAGGGATGCGGTCGCGGTCCGGTATCGTGGGCGTGCAAGTCCGCTCGTGTGCGGGCGCTGGGCTTGCGTGACCGTCCCCACCGAGCCGAGTGTTCCCGCGATCCCGCCCGTGATCCGGCTCTGCTCGAGACCCTTCACAGCTGTCGGAGCCGTTACCTGATGACCGAGAATTCCCAGTCCGAGGACACACCGGCGCAGTCCAGCCCGGGCGCTTCCTACGCCGCCGCCGGTGTGGACATCGCCGCCGGCGAGCGCGCCGTCGAACTGTTCGCAGACCACGTTTCCAAGGCCACGCGGCCCGAGGTGGTCGGCGGCATCGGCGGCTTCGCCGGGCTGTTCGCGCTCAAGGGCGGGTACCGGGAGCCGCTGCTTGCCGCCTCCTCGGACGGAGTCGGCACCAAGATCGCGGTGGCGCAGGCCATGGACAAGCACGACACCGTGGGGCAGGATCTCGTGGCCATGGTCGTGGACGATCTCGTCGTCTGCGGCGCGGAACCGTTGTTCCTGCAGGACTACATCGCGGTGGGCAAAGTGGTCCCGGAACGCGTGGCGGAGATCGTTGGCGGCATCGCCGACGGGTGCGCCATCGCCGGCTGCGCCCTGCTGGGCGGTGAGACGGCGGAACACCCAGGGCTCATGGAGCCGGGCGTGTACGACCTGTCCGCCACCGGAGTCGGCGTGGTCGAGGCCGAGAATGTCCTGGGCCCGGACCGGGTCCGGCCCGGCGACGTCGTCATCGGCATGCGGGCGTCCGGGCTGCACTCCAACGGCTACTCCCTGGCCCGCAAGGTGCTCCTCGATATCGCGCGCCTGCCGTTGGACGGCTATGTGGAGGAGTTCGACCGCACGTTGGGCGAGGAGATGCTCGAGCCCACCCGCATCTACGCCAAGGACTGCCTGGCGTTGATCGCGGAGACGGAGGTGCGCACGTTCTGCCACATCACGGGGGGTGGGCTTGCATCGAACCTGGCCCGCGTCATCCCGCAGGGGCTCGTCGCCGAGATCGACCGGGGCTCGTGGACCCCGGCGGCGGTGTTCGCCCTGATCGCCCAGCGCGGCCGCGTCGAGCGCGCCGAGATGGAACAGACCTTCAACATGGGTGTGGGCATGGTGGCGGTGGTGGCGCCGGAGGACGTGGACCGCGCGCTCGCCGTTCTCACGGCCCGCCACGTGGATTCGTGGGTTCTGGGTAATATCCGCAAGCCCGGCGAGGGTGAGGCGGAGCGGGCGACGCTGGTGGGCGATCACCCGCGGTTCTGACCGAACGCCGGCTTCTGACCGAACGCCGGCGAAGGGCCCAAAATCCGCGGATGCGCTTGGAGGCCGGGCCCGTGCCGTCTGCGGGCATCGGCCGTCAGTGGGCGTCGGTTGCGGTGCGCCGGCTGGAAGCGCTGAACGCGAAAAAACGGTACGACGCGGGACCGGGATGTCCTGCGTCGTACCGTGTTTTCAAGGCCAGGCGAGCGGCCGCGGCTGGCGGCGCACTCGCGTGCTCGGCGGTGAGGCTCCTCAGCGACGCCACTCGTCGTGGTCGTCGCCCCACGCAGACCCCGCGTCCTGCTCGGAGCGGTCGTCCTCCAGGAGGTCGCCCCCGGAGGGCGACGAGGTCGACAGCTCCTGCTGCAGGCTCTCGAAGTCGGTCGTCGGGGAGGAGTACTTCAGCTTCCGAGCAACCTTGGTCTGCTTTGCCTTCGCCCGGCCGCGGCCCATGGCTGCCCCCTTCGCGCAATGACGGGGCGGCCTGGGGAAACGTGGCGGCCCCGTACAACTGAGTATCTTTTCCTGCCCCTACTCTAGCCTGCCCGCGCGAAAAGTGCCGCCACCGCCCACCCACGGTGTCGCAAAATACACGCCCTTGGCACTACGACCAGCAACGGAACGTTTCGGTGGGTATCGGGGGCACTCTACTGTCACCGTCAGGTCAGCGCCCCCTCAAGCGGTCGATCGCGGCGCGGCCGGCCTGCACACGGTCGTCGTGGGGGACGGAGTCGGGGTCGATGGACGCGGCGAGGCCGCCGGCGGTGAGCGCGGTCTCCGGCGAGACCGAGCGCTTGACCAGAGCGAGCGCGACGGGGCCGAGCTCGAAGTGGTCGATCACCGTGCCGACGCGGCCCACCGTGCGGCCGTCCGCGGTGACGGCGTCGCCAGGGGCGGGGCGCTGATCGTCGCTCCCGTCGAGGTGCAGCAGCACCAGGTTGCGCGGAGGCCGGCCCAGGTTGTGCACGCGGGCCACCGTCTCCTGCCCGCGGTAGCAGCCCTTGTCCAAGTGCACTGCCCCCGCCGCGTCCGGCCCGCCGATCCAGCGGACCTCGTGGGGGATGGCGCGGTCGTCGGTGTCGACGGACAACCGGGGCCGCAGGGATTCGACGCGCAGCGCCTCGTACGCCCACGTGCCGGCCGGTCGCGCTCCCGCCTCCGTGAGTCGTTCCCACCAGCCCGCCAACTCGGTGCGCGGCACGACGAGGTCCAGCGCGCCCCGCCCGGGCCACGGCATGCGTCGGACGAATCCGCCGCCGGGCAGCGGCGAGGAGGAGTACGGCTGGTGGTCCGGCACCGGTACCACCGCCGCGAACTCCGGGTGCTGCCGTGCATCCGCCAGTAGGCCGTCGCCGAGCACCGTGAGGACCGCGTGATCGTCGGCGGCCTGCGGCTCCGCCTTCGCCCAGAACACCATCGAGGTCAGGTAGTGGAGCAGCGAGTGGCCGTGGCCGGGCTCCGTGTCCAACCACAGGGCGTCGTCCATGTCGGTGAGCACGAAGTGCTCCTGGATGCGGCCCGCGATGTCGAGGACGAGGTCCTCGGCGCCGTCGCCGGGGGAAAGGGACTCGAGGTGCTGACTGGTGAGCGAGTGCAACCAGGTGAGGCGCTCCGGTCCGGGCAAGCGGATCACGGGCCGGTGCGAGCGGTCCACCACGGCGATGCCGCGGGCGGCCGCGCGTTGCTCGCCGAACGGGTCGCCGAAATGCCATGCCACGCCGTCATCGGAAACCACGCCCGCACCCGGCGGTGCGGGGACGGCGCCGGACACCGACATGGACGGACCGGCGGGAGCGGGAGTGTTGACTTGGTGGGACGTGTCGTCACGTGAAGCCGAAACCACGACCCCATCCTACGTCCGCCCGGGCGCGGCACGCTGTACGTGATTGCGCGGGCGCGGGCGGGTGTCCGCATTAGGCTGGTCCCATGACTGA
The DNA here is from genome assembly GCF_016599145.1 of Tomitella cavernea. GTDB lineage: Bacteria > Actinomycetota > Actinomycetes > Mycobacteriales > Mycobacteriaceae > Tomitella > Tomitella cavernae. The sequence goes on along the minus strand of NZ_JAENKO010000001.1, from coordinate 183,560 downwards.
TTCGGGCGTGAAGGATGGTCCTGGCGGCACTGGCGGCGGGCAGGTCGTGATGACCCTCGACGGTACGGCGCACGCGTCCGGCGCCCCGCTGCTCTACGCGGACGACCTGGCGGTGCTCCGCGGCGACGGGGTGTTCGAGACGGTGCTGGTGCGCGGGGGCACCCCGCGGTTGCTGGACGCGCACATCGAGCGTCTGGCCAGGTCGGCACGCATGCTGGAGTTGCCTTCGCCGGACAAGGGGGCGTGGCGGCGGATGGCGGAGGCCGCCGCGGCGCGCTGGGGGCCGAAGGGTGAGGGCGTGATGCGTCTCGTCCTGAGCCGCGGGCGCGAGTCGGGGGGCGGTCCGACCGGTTTCGCGCTGGTCTCGCCGTTGCCCGCCCGGAGTGTGCGGGTGCGCAAGGACGGCGTCGCGGTCATCACGATGGACTGCGGGCGGTCGGTGGAGACGGCGGGTTCGTCGCCGTGGGAGTTGGCGGGGGCGAAGTCCATTTCGTACGCGTCGAACATGGCGGCCCTGCGGTATGCCGAGCGGCAGGGTGCCGGGGACGTGATCCTGATCAGTTCCGAGGGCTACGTGCTGGAAGGCCCGCGGTCGACGGTGGTGATCGCGCGGGACGGCGGGCTCGTCAGCCCGCCGGTGGAGCATGGAATCCTGCCGGGCACCACACAGCATGCGCTGTTCGAGGCGGCCCGCGAACGCCGGATCAGCTGCCGGCACGCACCGCTGCGGCCGGCGGATCTCATCGCCGCGGAGGGAGTGTGGTTACTGTCGTCCACCACGCTGGTGGCGACGGTGAGCATGGTCAACGGGGTCGACATCGGCCGGTCGGAGCTGGACGGCGCCGTACGGTCCATGGTGGAGGCGGCGGTCGGCGGCGGTCCGGACTCCGGTTCCCGCTCCGGCGCCGAGCCGCGGAAGGGCGACGCCCCGCAGAAGCCCGGCACCTCGGGCAAGTCCGCTTCCGCTGACGCTGCGCACGGCTAGCCGGCCGCCCCGGGGGGCCGGAACGGCCTCGCGGTCAGGTTTCCGTTTCAGGGGTCCACCCCGCGGCGAGGATCTTGTCGAGCCGGCCGCGGCGGCGGGGCGGGACCAGCCCGGACAGCAGCACCTGCAGCATCTCGTGGATGCGCTGGGGCAGATCGGCCCGGTGGGTCTGAAACTGGGAGAACAGCTGGACGCCGGTGAATGCGGAGACGATGAAGTGCCCCAGCGCCTCGGCGTCGACATCTTCGCGTAGATCGCCCTCGTCGATTGCGCGGTGCGCGAGGCGTACGCAGCCGGTGATCCAGTTCTCATACGGGTGATGCGGGCTGTCCGTGAGGCTCAATTCGAGGGTGATCCGCATACCGGCCCGGACTATCGAGTCTTCCAGGATCTGCCGTGCCATCTCATGGCAGACCATGACGATCTGCTCCAGTGCAGTGGCGTCCGACGCCTCGATGGTCTCGACGGCGGCGGCGGACTGCCGCTGCTGTGCGGTGATGACCTCGCGGGCGAGGGACTCCTTGGTCTTGAAGTGGAAGTACAGCGCGCCCTTCGTGGTGCCGGCGGCCTCGACGACCTCGTTCAGGCTGGCCCCGTCGTATCCGTACCGCTCGAAGGCGATGGCGGCGCCCTTGATGATGAGGGCGCGCGTGGTGAAGGCGCGGGCCTGTTTGACCATCGCACTAACCTCCAGGGCCTGGGCCGGGCCGCGCCACGGCATGTCGACGGGGATCATCGATGCGGTGCGCGACGTCATCGAATGGCGGACCGGTCACCGCATGCCAGGGTGCGGGTGCGGACGACGATCGATTCGGCGCGAGTAGAACGTGTCACATATTAAATTACCATCAGAAGAATTGTAGGGCGACACGATCGCTGGACTCACTGCGCATGGGCGCTGGGATAGACGCGTCGGGGTCCGTGACCGGGTGATGCGGGGTCTGATGGCGGGCCGGAAGACGCCGTTGACGAGGGTGCCGACGCAGGGGAGTCGACGGCGCGTGCCGCTGCGGCAGGTGCCGTCGGTCGCGAGGGGTGCGTGATGGCGCGCGCAGTGCCGGGGGTGTGCGCAGTGCCGGAGGTGTGCGGCCCCGGGCCCGCCACACGTCCTCGGCGGACCGGAAGCGGGACGGACGGTCAGCCGGCGTAGCGGCTGAGTCGCGCCGACATGTGCGGGCGGGGCTCGCCGTCGGCGAAGGAACGCTCCTCGACGTACGCGAGGTCGCCGCCTTCGACGATCCCGTAGATGCGGGTGGCGCCGCCATAGTGGGGGCCGGTGGCGCTGCGGATGACGACATCGGTCGCCAACTCCCAGGAGGACTGATTGCGCGGCGCGCCGTAGAACATTTCGATCACGCCGGAACTGTGGGTGAGCATGAACTCGATGACGTCGTCGTCGGTGATGCGCCAGAAACCCGCTTCACGGAGGGTGGGGCGGACATAGGCGCCTTCATCGTCGAGCAGCCACGTGCGCGCCTCCCAGGCGAGGTATGCGCCGCCGTCGTGGGTGACGGTGATCTGCTGGCCGAAGCGGTGCCCGCCCAGCTCGGGGGAGTCTCCCTCGCCCTCGCCGCGCCACACTCCCACCAGCGGCAGCAGCGCCAGCAGCGCAGGGTTGAGGTCCGGCCCTTGCCGCAGGTTGGCGGTGTCGTCCGGCAGCGGCAGGCCCGCGAGGTTGCCCACATTGCGGTCGGACGTGCCGGTGGCGGCGGCCCGCTCGGCAGCCTCGGAGACGGCCCGGTTGGCGGAACCCGCGACGGGCGGCTGCCCGCCGGCGCCGTCCCCGGCCGGGGCGTCGCTCGACGGCCCCGACATCACTGTTCGGGGGACTCGTTCGTGATCGTGCGCATCACCGTGTAGACGGCGAACCACGCGATGGCGATGCTGCACAGGACCAGGAGGATCGTAAAGAAGAGTTCCACGTCGGTCATCCTATCGTGATCGGGCTCGGGCGAAGGCGCGCAGGGCCGCAGGGCGGGCAGGCCGCATGCGTGAGGGCCCGGCACCAGGCGGTACCGGGCCCTCACGCCCCGGTCACGGCCGGGGCGTGTGTCAGCAGCAGTTACGCGGCGAGGGTGATGGTCGTCTCGTGGATTCCCGGCCCGGACGGCGCGACGGTCGTATCGCCGTTGCCGGCCGACGACAGCGCGCGGACGGTCCAGCTGCCCGGTCCGGCGAAGAACCGGAAGTCGCCGGTGGCGGACGCCACCACCTCGGCGGTGAACTCGCCCGACGAGTCGAGCAGCCGGACGAATGCGCCGCCCACCGGCTGGCCGTCTTTGCCCACGACCCGTCCGGTGATGACGGTTTCGGTCTCGGCGTCGACCCCTGCGGGGAGGGTCTGACTCTGCACTGGTGCTCCGCACATGGTGTTCTCCCTAGTGTGTTCCGGTGCGCCCTCAGGCGCCCTGCTCGATGGGGGCGCCGACGAGCGAGCCGTACTCGACCCAGCTGCCGTCGTAGTTCTTGACGTTCTTCTTGCCGAGGATCTCCTGCAGGACGAACCAGGTGTGGCTGGAACGCTCGCCGATGCGGCAGTAGGCGATGGTCTCTTTGGCGTCGTCGAACCCCTTGGCGCCGTAGAGGGCGGTGAGCTCCTCGTCGGACTTGAAGGTGCCGTCCTCGTTGGCGGCCTGGCTCCAGGGCACGTTGAGCGCGCCGGGGACGTGTCCGCGGCCCTGCGCCTGCTCCTGCGGCAGGTGTGCCGGAGCGGCCAGCTCGCCGGAGAACTCGCCGGGCGAGCGGACGTCGACCAGGTTCTGGTTCCCGATGGCGGCGATGACGTCGTCGCGGTAGGCGCGGATCGACGCGTCGGGCTCCTGCGCCGCGTATTCGGTGGCGGGGCGGCTCACCTCATCGGTGGACAGCGGGCGGGCGTCGAGCTCCCACTTCTTGCGGCCGCCGTCGATGAGCTTGACGTCCGTGTGGCCGTAGTACTTCAGGTACCAGTAGGCGTAGGCGGCGAACCAGTTGTTGTTGCCGCCGTAGAGGACGATGGTGTCGTCGTTGGCGATGCCCCGCTCGGAGAGGAGGCGGCTGAAACCCTCGCGGTCGAGGAAATCGCGGCGGACGGCGTCCTGCAGGTCCGCGCGCCAGTCCAGGCGCACGGCGCCCTCGATGTGTCCGGTCTCGTACGCGCTGGTGTCTTCGTCGACCTCGACGAAGACGATGCCGTCCGCGCCGATGTTCTTTTGTGCCCAGTCGGTGCTGACCAGGACGTCGGAGCGTGCCATGAGGTTCCTTCCTCGCTGTGCCACCGCAGCAGGCGGTGACGCTGTGTGTGACTCTCGATCAGTGGATGCGAAAATCGTTCCCCGGCAATGTGATGCCGGAAGAGTCTGGATGAAGGCCGCGCGGGAGCGGCCGGGGTTCCGAAAGGGCGCGGCCGCCAGTGCGACGCGCCGCCCGCCGGCGGGGCACCGGATCCGGGCGCCGGCGGCGCCGCGGGGAGGCGGCGTCTCCGGCGGAGCGGAATCCGGTCATGACATTCGCAGGTAGGCGAGCATCGGGTACATCCTGCAGCCCAGACAGACGCCGAAGGCGGCGTTCAACAGTGCTGCGAACAGCGCGAACGCGGTGGCGATGGCGCCGAGCAACGGCACGCCCGCCGTGTATCCGGCGAGGCCGACGACCGCGAAGGCGAGGCCCACCGTCTGCGCAAAACGCAGCGGCGCCACCGGTTCCCGCTCCGCCGGAGGCGTGAGGCGGGGAGCGACGAAGCGGGCGAAGAGCCACCCGTACGGGCTGCGGCGCGGGCCGAAGGCGGCGCCGGCGGCGAACACCAGGGCCTGAACGGCCAGCAGCCACCACGCACCGGTGAGCAGCACGACCGCGAGAACCGCGGTCGTGACGGCGGCGGCGAAGCGGGGACCGCGGACGTCCACGCCGACGCCCGGCGATGCGGGGGCCGGACGCGCGGCGTCGCGTTCGGTGGATTCCAGAGGCATCGGGTGCGTGCTCCTTGGGCTGCTGAGGATGCCGCGCGACGTGATGACGACTGCGGCTGCCGGTGGCCGGCGGGGGAATGCGTGGGCGGCGTGCGAGGTTTCGGCGATCTGGACCATGCCTCGAAGGGCGATGAATCTCGAAGTCCGTGGTGGGGGATCCCCGCCGGAACCGTGGCGGCGCTATCGGTGGAAGCGACCTTTGCCTTGCCCGTTGATCAGCAACAGGAACAGCAACAGCCCCCGAGGCGGCACAGGTCGACTGCGCGGCGTCGGGTGAGCATCATTCGCTCGTGGCTTGTCTGCACATGATGAGGCTACCGTGCCGCGTGCGGTCTGCGCCACTCCGGGGTGCGGCGCGCGGGCGCCGGGGCGCGGCCGGTGCGCCGTGCAGGTACGCCGCATCGGCGGTTCAGCGCAGGGAGCGCAGCGCGTCTGCCAGTGCCGACGCATCCGGCACGCCGCTGATCCGCCCGTGCCGTGAGCCGTCGCGTCTGTAGAGGAAAGTCGTGGGCAGCGACATCACGTGCAGGCGGCGGGCCAGCGCGGTGTGCTCGTCCAGGTCGAGCTCGAGGTCCTGCACGGGCGCGCCTGCGGGATCCTCCTCCGCGAGCCGTCCCACGGTGCCGGCCACCACGCGGCGCACCGCCGCGCACGGTCCGCACCACGAGGCGGAGAAGTGCACGACCGCCGGTCCGTCGCCGTGGAGTCCCGCGGCGCGCAGCAGCGCCAGATCGTCGTCCGGCCGGCCCGCCCCGCCCGGGGCGTCCGTGGCCGGAGGCGGACCTTCGGTCTGCCCACCACCGGACGGGCGCACCTTCCCGGAGCGGGCACGCAACGCCAGCCCGACGGCCACGGCGAGGACGATCACGACCACGAGGATCACCGCTTTTATCATCCGACCCCCTCCGGGCTCGTCGTGTCCGTCGCGGTGACGAGTTCGGTCAGGCGGACCTGCACGTCGGCGGCGTCGCCCTGCACGATGATGTTGGTCCCCGCGGAAAGCACGCGGGTGGCGTCGAGGCCGTATGGAAGCGCGCGGGCATCGATGGTGATGGCGAATTGCGGGCCGACGACCTCGATCGACGGCACGGGCTCGGGATCGATCCCCGGCGCGCCGGGACGCGGCCACACCGCGCTCGGGACGATCGACAGAATGCCCTTGTCCAATACCAGGTAGGCGACGACGGAGACCGGGCTGCGCACGGGGCCGGACTCGTCCGCGGACGTCTGCACCGTGCCGGTCAGCAGCACGCGGTGGGCGCTCAGCGGGGGGCCGTAGGTGAGCGCTCCCGCATGGGGGGCGTCCTCGGCGGCAGGCGGTTCGGACACCTCGAGATCCGGCACACCGAGCAGCCGCCCGAGAGTGGTCTGGCCGATCACCCAGCTCGCGGTGGCATGCTCCGCGTGGATGGTCGTGCGGGGGTCGGAGATGATGCCGTCGTCCGGGAATCCGACACCGGTGAAGCGGGCTTGGACCGTGGTGCGATAGGCGATCGGGGTGGGCACGTCCTGTGCGCTGACGGTGATGGCGGAGGCGTGGCCGCGAGGCACCGACCACAGGAACGGGAACGCGGAGATGGAGACCTCGGGGTCGCTGCCGAGTGCAGCGGTGTCGCGCACCGCCCGCGAGACGCGGTACTCGGTCGCGATCGCGGCGCCGAAGTCGACGACGACGAGCAGCGCCAGCAGCGCCGCCACTCCCAGGACGAGTTTCCGCACCGGGCCATTGTCGCCGATCCCGCAGGGCGCGCTTCGAGCGGAGGGGCCTGCCGATAGAATCGGCGCAAAGCCATGGATCCGCTGTGCGCATGGGGGGCCGGTTTCCGCGGTCCTGCCCGGGGCACAGTGTTCGGGCCGGGACGGCCGGGGCCGCCGGGGGATCCATGGCCTCCGAGAGGGAGTCCGGGTGGACCTGCTGTTGTTGTCGGCGGCGAACGACGCGGCCGCAGTGCTGCCGCCACTCGGCTTGCTCGCACACGGGGTCGAGGTCGTCTCCACGCTCGCCGACGCCCCGGAGAAGGCGGTGCGCGCGGACGTGATCGTCGTCGACGCGCTGGCGGATCTTCCGCGGGCGCGCGCCGCCTCGGCCTCGCTGGCGGCCGCGGCGCCGGGGGTGCCGGTGCTGGTCGTCGTCACCGAGGGCGACGCGATCGCGTTGAACGCCGAATGGGGGCTCGCGGACTTCGTACTGTCCTCCGCAGGCCCGGCGGAGGTCGACGCGCGCCTGCGCTTGCTCGGGGCGCACGCGGCCCGGGGCGGGGGAGCACGTGAGCCGGACGGCGCTGCAGCGTCGACGGTCACGCTGGGGGAGCTGGTGATCGACGAGCACACGTACACCGCGCGGCTTCGCGGCCGTCCGGTGGATCTGACCTACAAGGAATTCGAGCTGCTGAAGTTCCTCTGTCACAGCCCGGGGCGCGTGTACACCCGTGCGCAGCTGCTGCACGAAGTGTGGGGGTACGACTACTTCGGGGGCACGAGGACGGTGGACGTGCATGTCCGCCGCCTGCGCGCGAAACTCGGCAGCGAGTACGAGTCGATGATCGGTACCGTTCGGAATGTGGGGTACAAGTCGGTTCCGCAGCCGGGTTCACGCGAACCGGGCGATTGACGCCGCAGGGGCCGGCGCCGGTCGCACCCACGCCGTTGGATGCGTGCCGCGCGGAAGACCCGCCGCGGCACCTGTGCGAGGAGGTCGGGAGAATGTCTGGTCCACAGGATCACACCGGAGACGCCGCGGGACGGGGCGGTGCGGGGGGCGGCCACCAGCTGCGGCGCACGCAGCAGCTGACGCAGCAGGAGGCCGACGCGGTGCGCTCGGCGGTCGCCGTGACGACTCGAGTGGACGGGGCGGAACCGATCGGCGACGGCCCGATGCGCAGCCTCGCCGGCGGTGACGGGGTGCTGCATCTGCTGGTGCGTGATGCGGCCGGGCGGCTGTTGGCCTACGCGAACATCGAGGCGCCGAAGACCCCGCGTGCGATGGTCGAGGCGTTCGTGGTGCCGGACGCACGGGGCACGGGCATCGCGTCGGCGTTGCTGCAGACCGCCACGGCGGAGGCCGGCTCGCAGGGGTGTATCTGGGCGCACGGTGACGGGGCCGCGGCGCGCGCGGTGGCCGAGCGCATGGACATGGACGTCCGGCGGGAACTGTTGCAGCTCGCGCGTCCGCTGACGGACCCGGCCCTGCCGCCACTGCGCGTACCGGACGGAGTCACGGTCCGCAGTTTCCGAGGCGGCGACGAGGCGGAGCTGTTGCGCGTCAACAACGCAGCCTTCAGCTGGCATCCGGAACAGGGCGGCTGGACCGGCGACGACTTCGCCGAGCACCGCACACAGCCCTGGTTCACCCCCGACGGCATCTTCCTCGCGTTCGACGAGACGGATCCCGACACGCTCCTGGGCTTCCACTGGACGAAGGTCCACCCGGCGAGTGGTGATGCACCGCCGCTCGGCGAGGTCTACGTGCTGGGCGTGGACCCTGCCGCGCAGGGGCGCGGGCTGGGTTCGGTGCTCACGCTCATCGGCCTCGAGCACCTGCGCGACCTGGGACTGGAGACGGTGATGCTCTATGTGGAGGGCGACAACACCGCCGCCGTCAACACCTATTCGCGGCTGGGCTTCACCCGTTCGCGCGTCGACGTGGCCTACGGCTGGTCGAGCTGACGGCGGACCGGCGGCGATAGTCATCCACAGTTCCGCGTGCGTTCACTTTTGCGCTGTGACGCGGTAATCCCCGGCTCTTAGCGTTCGCATCGACGGCAGGGCGCCGTCGATGCGAACCGAGGGGAACGAGTGCAGACACCACAGCTGCAGAACGGCCGCGCGACGCGACGGGGCCGCCGAGCGAATCGTCGGACCGCCGCGGCGGGGCGGACGATCGGAACACTGGGACTCGCCGCCGCGACGGTGATGACGGTCGCGGCATGCGGAAGCGACAACAACAGTGCCGCCGCCGCGGCCGGCACCGGGGCGGCCGCCGCCGCACAGGACTTCCAGGTCGATTGCGCCGACGCCCGCGCGCTGTCCGCGGCCGGCTCGTCGGCGCAGAAGAACGCGATGGACCAGTTCACGGCCGCCTACATCGCGGCGTGCGGCGACCAGGGCGCCAACCTCGCCTACACGGCGAGCGGCTCCGGCGACGGCCGCAAGCAGTTCATCGCGGACCAGGTCGACTTCGCCGGCTCGGACTCGGCGATCACGGGCGAACAGCAGCAGCAGGCGATGGCCCGCTGCGGCGGCGGCGAGGTGTGGAACCTCCCGATGGTGTTCGGCCCCGTGGCGCTGGCCTACAACCTGCCCGGAGTGGACGGGCTGGTGCTGGACGGGCCCACAGCGGCCAAGATCTTCTCCGGCCAGGTCACCACGTGGAATGATCCGGCCATCGCCGCGCTGAACCCGGACGCCGCGCTGCCCGCGACGCCGATCGGCGTGGTCTACCGTTCCGACTCGTCCGGCACCACCGACAACTTCCAGACCTACCTGGAGACCGCGTCGGACGGCGTGTGGACGCAGGGCGCGGGTTCCGACTTCGTCGGCGGCGTGGGCAACGGGTCGAAGGGTTCGGCAGGAGTGGCGCAGGCCGTCTCCTCCGCGGAAGGGTCGATCACCTACGTGGAGGCGTCGTTCGCCACCCAGTCCGGGCTGCAGACCGCGCGGATCGACAGCGGCGCCGGGCCCGTGGAACTGACCCCCGAGACCGCGGCGACCGCGATCTCGCAGGTCGAGTTCGTCAACCCGGGCAGCAACGACCTCGCGATGGACCTGACGTCGATCTACGGCACCGAGGAACCCGGCGCGTACCCGCTGGTGCTGGCCACCTACGAGATCGTCTGCGGCAGCGGCTACGACGAGCAGACGGCAGGCGCGGTCAAAGCGTTCCTGAACGTCGCCGCCGGGCCGGGGCAGAAGGGGCTCGCGGACATCGGCTACGTTCCGCTGCCCGACGACCTGCGCTCCACGCTGACCGATGCGATCGACTCGATCACGGCCGGTTGATCAGGAGATGACGACGATGCTTCGGCAGCCCGGAACCGTGGGTACGCGGACGCGCCCCCACGGTTCCGGCGGGGCGGACGGCGGAGATCCAGGCAGCGGCGGGCGGTTCGACCGGCGCCGGACGCGGGCCGAGTCGACGGGACGCACCGGCGACCGCGTGCTGCGATCGGCGACGACGGCGGCCGCGGTCGGCGTCTCCGCGATGGTGGCCGCGATCGGGATCTTCCTGGCCTGGCGCGCGGTGCCCGCACTGCAGCGCAATGAGGCCAACTTCCTCACCTCGCACGAATGGTCCACGACGGACATCCAGCACCTCGCGTTCGGCATCGCCGACCTGCTCGCGCTCACCGTCTTCGTCTCGGCGTTCGCGTTGATGATGGCGATGCCGGTGTCGTTCGGGATCGCGGTGTTCGTGACGCGCTACGCGCCGCGCCGTCTCGCCCGGCCGATCTCCTACATCGTGGACCTGCTGGCCGCCGTCCCGTCCGTCGTCTACGGCTTGTGGGGGCTGCTGGTGCTCGCGCCGGCGTTGGAACCGGTGGCGACGTGGTTGAACAGCACCTTCGGCTGGTTCCCGCTGTTCGCCACCGGGTCCGGATCCGTCGCCGGCGGCGGCACCGTGTTCACCGCGGGCATCGTCCTCGCCGTGATGATCATCCCCATCATCGCCGGGGTGACCCGCGAAGTGTTCACGCAGACCCCGCGCGAGCACGTGGAGGCGGCGCTCGCACTGGGGGCGACCCGTTGGGAGGTGGTGCGGCTCGCGGTGCTGCCGTTCGGCCGCAGCGGGTTCATCGGAGCGTCGATGCTGGGGCTGGGCCGCGCGCTCGGCGAGACGATGGCGCTGTACATGGTGCTGCAGACGACGTCTGCGGCGTTCGGCTGGTCGCTCTTCGACAGCGGCGCCTCGATCGCGTCGAAGATCGCCCTCGGCTATGCGGAATTCAACAACGCACTGCAGGCGGGCGCCTACATCGCCGCCGGGCTGGTGCTGTTCGCGCTCACGTTCGTCGTGGGCGCGGGGGCCCGGCTGATCGCGGCGCGCGGGAACGGAGGCAGGTCATGACCGTCGATTCCGAAGTACGGGCCGCAGGACCGTCCGCGTCGTTCATCCCGACCTCCCTCCGGCGCCGCACCGTCGACGGCGCGGCGGGCGTACTGGTGTGGGCGAGTGTGGCCGCGGCGCTGGTTCCGCTGGCCTGGATCCTGTGGACGGTCGTCGCCAAAGGGCTGCCGGCGGTCACCTCGTCGACGTGGTTCACCCACTCGCTCAGCGGGTTGTCCTCGACCACCGCCGGCGGAGGCGTCTACCACGCCATCATCGGCACGCTTCTGCAAGGCCTGGTGTGCTCTGCGATCGCTATCCCGGTGGGGATCCTCGTGGCCGTGTACCTGGTCGAGTACGCCGGCCCGTCGCGGCTCGGCCGGGTGACGACCTTCATGGTCGACGTCCTCGCGGGGGTGCCGTCGATCGTCGCGGCCCTGTTCATCTACGCGTTGTGGGTGGTGACCTTCGGCTTCGACAGGTCGGGCATCGCGGTGTCGCTGGCGTTGGTGCTGCTGATGGTGCCGATGGTGGTGCGGTCGACCGAGGAGATGCTGCGGATCGTCCCGGGCGACCTGCGTGAAGCGTCGTACGCGCTGGGCGTCCCGCAGTGGAAGACGATCGCCAGGGTGGTGCTGCCCACGGCGCTGCCGGGCATCGTCACCGGAACGATGCTCGCCGTTGCGCGGGTGCTCGGCGAGACTGCGCCTCTGCTGATCCTCGTCGGGTACGCGCCGTTCATCAATTTCGATCTGGGGTCGGGGGAGATGGGGACGCTGCCCGGCCTGATCGTCGACCAGATGAACAACCCCAGCGCAGTCGGCGCGGATCGCATGTGGGGCTCGGCGCTCACACTCATCGGCATGGTCGCCGTCCTCAGCATAGCGGCGACGCTGCTGGCGCGGCGGTCCACGGTGCGCGGCGGCGACAGGTGAATCCGACGGCAGGGCCGGCGGGCCCCGCCGCAATCCGTACCGGGGAGCGTTCCCCGGATCCACATCTCGAGAAGGAGTGCCCGCGATGACCAGGCGCGTGGACCTGCAGAACGTCGACATCCACTACGGGGATTTCCACGCCGTGGCCGACGTCGACCTGACGATGCCGGCGAACAGCGTCACCGCGCTGATCGGGCCATCGGGCTGCGGCAAATCGACCGTGCTCCGGTCGATCAACCGTATGCACGAGGTGATCCCCGGTGCTCGCGTGGAGGGCAGCATCCGGCTCGACGACGAGGACATCTACGGCGCGGGCGTGGACCCGGTGGCGGTGCGCCGCACGATCGGGATGGTGTTCCAGCGTCCTAATCCCTTTCCCACCATGTCGATCCGCGAGAACGTCGTCGCCGGTCTGCGGCTGCAGGGGATGCGCGACAAGTCCGCTCTGGCCGAGATCACCGAGCAGGCATTGCGCGGGGCGAATCTGTGGGGCGAAGTGAAGGACCGGCTCGGTGCGCCGGGCGGCGGACTCTCGGGCGGGCAGCAGCAGCGGCTGTGCATCGCACGCGCGATCGCGGTATCGCCGCAGGTGCTTCTCATGGACGAGCCGTGCTCGTCCCTCGACCCCATCTCGACGCTCGCGATCGAGGAGCTCATCGACGAGTTGAAGGAGGAGTACACGGTGGTCATCGTCACCCATAACATGCAGCAGGCCGCGCGGGTGAGCGATCGGACCGCCTTCTTCAACCTTGCGGGTGTGGGTCTACCCGGCCGGCTGGTAGAGGTGGACGATACCGAGACGATCTTCTCCAACCCGGCCCAGCAGGCCACCGAGGACTACATCTCGGGCCGCTTCGGCTGATGTGCGGCCGGCTCCGCCGGGAAGGCGGGCGGAGAGCAGGCATGGATGGCGGTCGGGGAAGCCGGGGGAGACAGGAAAGCGCCGCCACGGCAGGGTGCCGTGGCGGCGCTGCGCGTCACAGCAGTTCGTGGTCGACTATCTGGTCCGGCATTTCGCCCGTCGCCAGGAACACCACCCGGCGGGCCACCTGCACTGCGTGGTCGGCGAACCGCTCGTAGAACCGGCCGAGCAGCGTCACGTCCACTGCCGTGCCCACGCCGTGCCGCCATTCCCGGTCCATCAGCACCGTGAGCAGGTGGCGGTCCAGGTCGTCCATCGCGTCATCCTCGGCCTGGAGTCCGCGCGCACGGTGCGGGTCATGCGTGACGAGGACTTCGCGCGCCGCGTCGGCGAGGGCCACCGCGATGCGGCCCATCTCCGCGACGTGGCCGCCGACCTCCTCCGGTAGCGCATGCTCCGGGTGGTTCCGCTCGGCGACCTTCGCGATGTGCGCCGCCAGCGCGCCCATGCGCTTGAGGTCGGCGACGATCTGGATGCCGCTGACGATCTGGCGCAGGTCCCCGGCCACCGGAGCCTGCAGTGCGAGAAGGGCGAACGCCTGCTCCTCGCACTGCGCGGCCAGCCCGTCGAATACGGGCCGCGTGGACTGCACTCGCCGGGCGAGCGGCAGGTCTGCCTGGAGCAGCGCCTCGGTGGCCTGGTCCATGGCGTCTTCCGCGAGCCCGCACATCTCCGCCAGGCCGGTGGAGAGCTGATCGAGTTGCTCGGTATACAAGGTTCGCACGGACCCAAGCCTAGGCGGCCAAGCCGACGGGACGGTTCGGTCGGCGTGAATTCGAGGTGAACGTCCGGTCCGCTGTGCGGGACATCTGGCGGGAGACCTCCGGTCGCGTCGCGGTCAGCCGCAGCTGACGTCGCCCGCATTGACGACGCTGACATCCAGCGGCACCGACCCCGCCTCCGTACTGTCACCGGCGAGCACCGGGTCGAGCACCGAGCCGGGGGCGTCCGGGCTGACGATGGACTGCGGGGAACTGTCGCTGAGCAGTACCTCGACGATCGACCCCAACCCGGTGGTGCGCTGCAGCTTCGCCCCCGGGAACGCCGAGGCCACAGTGGCCGCCGCCGCCAGGTTGTCCCCGGAGAACTGGATGATCGTTCCGGGTACGTCGGACGTGTGGTTGCCGATGCTGTAGATCTGGAAGCCCTCGGCACCGAGGTCGTCGGCGGTCGCCGAGGCGAATCCGTTGATACTCGACGCATTGCTGACCTGCACCGAGATCGTCCCCGGCGACATGGCATGAACCTGGGGGGCATCCGCGCCGTTCCCGGTGCCGGGGCCCGCAGGGGCGCCGGTGGGAACGGGAGCCTTGCTGGTGGCCGCCGCCGCCTTCGCGTCCTCGCGTTGCTCTCCGGGCAGCGGCTCATCGTCGATGATCGCGTCGAAAATGTTCCGGATGTCGGTGAGCCGCGGCGTCTCGTTGCCCCAGGCGTCGGTGCCGTCGGTGGGGGCGGTGAGGAAGGTGACCTGATCGGCGTCGACGTTCTGCAGCGAGCGGCCGAGCGTGATGAGCGCCTGCGTGTCGAGGTTGTCCCCGAAGGAGGCCTTGATGAACTCGTTGATGAACGAATTCAGTTTGCCCGGGTCCAGCAGGACATTGTGCGACAAGGCCTTGCGCAGCAGCGAGGACAGGAACATCTGCTGGCGTTTGATCCGCCCGTAGTCGCCGTTCCCCTCCGCCTCGACCTTGCGGGCCCGGACGTACTCCAGGGCGGTGGTGCCGCTGATGGTCTGCGGGCCCGGCTCCGGCAGGATCGTGCCCAGTTCATCGTCCACCAGCGGCCTGGTGGTGCAGACCTCGACGCCGCCGACGGTGTCGACCATCGCCTCGAAGCCGGCGAAGTCCATGCCCAGGAAGTGGTTGACCTTGATCCCCGAGAGCTTCTGAATCACCTGGACGAGGCACCGGGGCCCCCCGAAGGCGTACGCGCTGTTGAGCTTGACGTCGTCCTCCGCCGGCACGATCTCGTCGGTGTAGGTGCCGGACGAGTTGTCCCAGCGCTCGCAGGATGGACGGTCGATGTTGAGATCGCGCGGGAACGAAACACCCACGACGCGGCTGCGGTCGGCCGGGATGTTGACCAGCATGATCGTGTCCGACCTTGCGCCCTCGACCTGCGTGGCGCTGCCGGCGCCCACGTCGGAGTTCGCGCCGGCGCGGGTGTCGGTGCCGATGATGAGGTAGTTCTCGTCGCCGTACTGCCCGGCGGGGTTGCGCACATCGTCGGAGTTCTGGTCCAGCGCGGAGACCTGGGTGTACTGGCTGTCGGTGATGCGCAGGTAACTCCACACTGCGCCGGTCACCACCAGGGAGAGCACCGACACCAAGGCGACAGCGACGTGGCTGAGGCGTAGCCAATAGTTGGGGTGGCGGCCGTTGTCGGCGCGGTTGTGTTGGAGACGTCCCGGGATGTTCAGCGGCAGCGCGGAACGGATCCACGAGGCGGCCTCCGGCGCGGAACGAGGTTCTTCGTCGTCCTGGTCCTTGTGCGGCAGGCCGGTGCGCGCGAGGCCGTCGCCGTCAAGTGCCGGGCCGTGCTGTGTCAGGTCATCCTGTGCCAGGCCGTCCTGCTCGGGGCCGTCCTGCGGCGTTCCGTCCGTCGGTCGCCCGCTCCTCGGCGGTGCCGCGGCATCCGGCGGCGAGGCGGCATCCGGCGGCGCGGCGGCATCCGGCGGCGCGGCCGGCGATTCTGGACCAGTCCCGACAGGCCCGCCCGCAATCCCGGACCCGCCCGCAATCCCGGACGCCGTGCCCTCCGGGGCCTGCGGTGCCGGATTCCCGGGGTCCTGCGGCACCGAATCCTCGGGGGCGGAAGGGGCCTGGCCCGGGTGGCCGATGCGCGCGATGAGGTCGGCGACGGTGACGCGGCCATGCGGATGCGCACCGGCCGAGCCGAGTCTGCGCCGCCCGCCGTCGTCGCCCCGGCCCCGGGCGGCTTGGTCGTCGGGCTCCCGGCCTTCGGGGGACTGGTCTCCGGGGCCCCGGTCGGAACCGGCGGAAGCGTCCGCCGGCACGGACTCCTCGCCGCGGATGCGCGATAGGGGCCGCTCCCAGGGGGCGGTGAAACGGTGATCGTCTGTCACTTCCCGCCCTTCATGCTCGTCGACCCGTCGGCCGTCCACGACGGCCCGGTGCCACCGGTGTGTGCGTGTCGCCTTGCCGCCGTTCGCGGCAGCCGGCAGCCCCGCCCGCTGCCTGCGCCCGGTGCTTCCCTGACAGTGGCGCCGGGTCGATCACTCATCGTACTTATCGGCCCGTCACGGTGCCGTGACGCCCACCCGGGATCAGCCGCCAGAGTTCATCACGTCCGCGCCGAACGGCACCGTCGCGTCGTCCGGGTCGTCCAGCCAGCCCTCGGGCAGGACGACCTTCCCCGGCGATCCCTGCCGCCCGCGTGGCTGGTAGCCGTCGGCAGGGAAGGGCACGTCCGGGTCGAGGCGTCCCAGGAGATCCTCGAACTCGGCCATGCCGGTGACCCGGGCCAACTGCACCCGCAGATCCGAACCGGCCGGGAAGCCGTGCATGTACCAGGCGATGTGCTTGCGGATCTCGCGGCAGCCCTTGAGCTCACCGTGGTGGGCGATGAGCAGTTCCAGATGCCGCCGCATGATCCGTGCCACCTCGCCGAGCGTGGGTGGGACCGGCATCTCGCGGCCGCTCAGATGCGCGTCCAGCTCGGCGAACAACCACGGCCGGCCCAGGCAGCCGCGGCCGACGACCACGCCGTCGCAACCGGTCTCCGCCATCATCCGCGAGGCGTCCTGCGCGGTGAAAATGTCGCCGTTGCCCAGGACCGGGATGTCGGTGACGTGCTCGACGAGCCGGGCGATCTGCGACCAGTCCGAGTGTCCCGAATACCGCTGCTCGGCCGTGCGCGCGTGCAGGGCCAGCGCCACCGCGCCCTCCTCGGCGGCGATGCGCCCGGCGTCCAGGTGGGTGTGGTGCTCGTCGTCGATGCCCACGCGGAACTTCACCGTCACCGGCACGCCGCTGCCTTCGGTGGCGCGGACGGCGGCCGCAACGATCTGCCGGAACAAGGCCCGCTTGTACGGCAGGGCGGAGCCGCCGCCACGCCGCGTCACCTTGGGGACCGGGCAGCCGAAGTTCATGTCGATGTGGTCGGCCAAGTCCTCGTCGACGATCATCTTCGCCGCGTCGTAGGTGGTGGCCGGGTCGACGGTGTACAGCTGCAGCGAGCGCGGCGACTCGTCCGGCCCGAAGGTGGTCATGTGCATTGTCACCGGATGCCGCTCGACGAGGGCGCGGGCGGTGACCATCTCGCACACGTAGAGCCCAGCGGCACTGCCGGACCGCTCCTGCTCCACCTCGCGGCACAGCGTGCGGAACGCGACGTTCGTGACTCCTGCCATGGGGGCGAGCACCACCGGGCTGCGCAGCGCGAACGGGCCGATGGTCAAGGGGGCGGGACGGGTCTGAAGGGAAAGCACCCGTCCATTGTGCCGGAACTCAGCCGGCGAGCGAATCCCGGCGCTTGCGGTCGCGTTCGAGCGCGCGATTGCGGGTCTGCTCGAAACGCTCGACCTTGCCCTCGAGTTCGTCGATGAACGCGCCGATGCGATCCCGCTGCCGCTCGCCCTCGCCGGAGTAGTCGGTGCGTTCCATGATGTTCCACTTGCGCAGGACGGGCTTGACGACCTCGTTGAGGTGTTGTCCCAGGTCGTAGATGCCGTTCTTCGCGATGAGCACCGCGTTGCGGCGGAAGTCGGGCATTCCGTGCCCGGGCATTTCGAAGGCCTCGAGGATGTCGGCGATGGCGCCCACGGCCTGGTCGGGCGCGAGCTCCAGGGCGGACTCGCACAGATTGCGGTAGAAGACCATGTGCAGGTTCTCGTCCGCGGCGACACGCTGCAGCATGCGGTCGGCGATCGGGTCGCCGCAGGCCTTGCCGGTGTTGCGGTGGCTCACGCGCGTGGCGAGCTCCTGGAACGTCACATAGGCCAGCGAGTGCAGGATGTCCTTGTCCGTCTGCGGGTTGTAGCCGGTGATCATGTGCTGCATGCGCGCGCGCTCGAGCGCCACCGGGTCGACGCCGCGGGTGACCACGAGGTAGTCGCGCATGACGATCGCGTGCCGGTTCTCCTCCGCGGTCCACGTCCCCACCCACGTGCCCCACGGTCCGTCCAGAGAGAAGTTCGTGGCGATCTCACGGTGGTAGGAGGGGAGGTTGTCCTCCGTGAGCAGGTTCGTGATCATCGCGGCCTTGGCGGTGGGGTCGAGGCGGGACTGCTCCTCGTCCCAATCCGCGCCGCCCATCGCCGCGAAGTTGGTGCCCTCGTCCCACGGGACGTAGTCGTGCGGGTGCCACTCCTTGGCCATCGACTGGTGCCGGTTGAGGTTGGCCTCGACCACCGGCTCGAGTTCGGTGAGCAATTCGAGCTCGGTCAGCGTGCTGGTCATCGGTTCCCTCCCGATCGCGATTCCGGACACGGTCACCTTACGGCACCGTAGGTACCCGAGGAAGGGTCCCGGATGTTGAATTCGGCGAACGCCGGTGCGCGGTCGCACGGAAGGGCATCCTGGGGCCAGGGCCGTCCCGTGGCGGCCTGGACCCAGCGACGGGAGGACGCAGATGTCAATCGCCACCATTGATCCGACCACCGGTGAACTCGTCCGCGAGTTCGACGAGATGTCCGTGGACGAGGTCGAGCGGCGCGTCGCACTGGCGCACGAGGCGTATCTGCGCCATCGCCTCACCGGTTTCGACGAGCGTGCCCGCCTCATGCGGGCGGCGGCGGACCTGATGGATTCGGAGGCCGACGCGCTCTCCGAGACGATGACCGTGGAGATGGGCAAGACCCGCGAGTCGGCCCGCGGCGAGATCGCCAAGTGCACGAAGACGATGCGGTACTACGCCGACAATGCCGAGAAGTTCCTCGCCGACGCCCCCGGGGACGCGGCCGCCGTCAAGGCGCGGGACGCCTACGTGAAGTATCTGCCCATCGGCCCGGTGCTCGCGGTGATGCCGTGGAACTTCCCGCTGTGGCAGGTCGTACGCTTCGCCGCCCCCGCGCTGATGGCCGGCAACGTGGGTCTGCTCAAGCATGCTTCCAACGTGCCGCAGTGCGCGCAGTACCTCGGCGATGTGTTCGCGCGCGCCGGGTTCGACGAGGGCTGCTTCCAGACCCTCCTCATCGGCTCCCGCCGCGTCGAGGCCGTGCTGCGCGACCCCCGCGTGCAGGCGGCGACGCTGACCGGCTCGGAGCCGGCCGGGCGTTCCGTCGCGTCGATCGCGGGTGACGAGATCAAGCACACGGTGCTCGAGCTCGGCGGCAGCGATCCCTTCGTCGTCATGCCGTCCGCCGACATCGACCGCGCGGTGAAGACGGCGGTGTTCGCTCGTACACAGAACAACGGCCAGTCGTGCATCGGAGCCAAGCGGTTCATCGTCCACGCGGACGTCTACGACGAGTTCAGCGAGAAGTTCGTCGCGGGCATGAATGCACTACGCGTCGGCAACCCGATGGAGGACGGCGTCGACGTCGGCCCACTGGCCACCGAGCAGGGACGCAAGGATGTCGAGGCGCTCGTCGATCCGGCGCTCGCAGCGGGGGCGAGGGCGCTGTGCGGCGGCAAGCGGCTGGACGGCGCGGGGTGGTTCTACCCGCCCACCGTCGTTACCGGCATCACCCCGGAGATGGACATCTACTACAAGGAGGTGTTCGGGCCGGTCGCGTCGTTGTATCGGGTGGCGGACGTCGACGAGGCCGTCGCGCTGGCGAACGTTGTCGATTTCGGGCTCGGCGCCGTGGCGTGGACCGAGGACGCGGACGAACGCGCCCGGTTCATCCGCGATCTGGAGGCCGGCGCGGTGACGATCAACGGGATGACGACGTCGTACCCGGAGTTGCCGTTCGGCGGCGTCAAGCGTTCCGGATACGGTCGGGAGCTCCATGCCGAGGGCATCCGCGAGTTCTGCAACGCCAAGACGGTGTGGGTGGGCGAGTAGCCGCATCCCCGGCGGATGCGTCCGACGGGGACCGCCTTCGCCCGATATGTCCGATGTGTGGGACAGCGGCTGAAAATGTGGACCCCGGCACGGTGGGATGCGCGATATGACGATCGGAACCGGGAACACGGGCGGGACCACGGCGAGCGGCCCCGCGGAGGAAACGGCGACGGGCGCGGCGCGCGGCGGCGACGGTGAATACGTGGCGCCGACGAGCGAGTCGGCGGACGTCGAGCGGCTGCTGCCGGAAGAGGCCGCGGCCCAGGGGCTCACCTTCGCCGACGTCCTCATGCGGCGGCGCGGCGACGACCATCCGGGCATGCTGTTCGAAGACTCGGCGTGGTCCTGGGCGCAGGTGGTCCAGGAGGCCATCGACCGCGCCGTGGTGCTGCGCGGGCTGCAGCGCGACGGCAAGCCGTTCCACGTGGGCGTGCTCCTCGAGAACGTGCCGGAGTACATCTTCCTCATCGCGGCAGCGGGACTGTCGGGGGCAACGCTGGTGGGCATCAACCCCACCCGCCGGGGCGCGGAACTCGCGGCCGACATCCGCGGGGTGGACTGCGACCTGATCCTTACCGATGCGGTGCAGGGCGCGGTGCTGGAAGGTCTGGACGCGGGCGTCGACGCCGACAGGATCATCGACGTGGAGGGCATGCGGTGGCGCGGACTTCTCGCCGACGCGGCAGGTTCCGACGTGCCGGACGTGCCGGAGGCGCACGACCCGTCCCGGAGCCTGCTGCTCACGTTCACGTCCGGCTCGACCGGCGCCCCCAAGGCGGTCATCTGCAGCAACGGCCGGTTGGCGGCGCTCGCGGCGATCAACCACCTGTCGTTCGTGCGCGACGACGTGACCTACAACTCGATGCCGCTGTTCCACGGCAACGCGATCTTCTCCTGCTGGGCCCCGTCGGTGTTCACCGGCGCGACGTTCAGCATGCGCCGCAAGTTCTCGGCGTCCGGGTTCCTTCCGGACGTCCGCAAGTTCGGGGCGACGTTCTTCAACTACGTCGGCCGGTCGCTGGCGTACATCCTCGCAGTGACGGAGACGCCGGAGGAGGCGGACACACGGCTGCGCACGGTGTTCGGCACCGAGGCCGCGCCGCACGACCGCGACGAGTTCGAGCGGCGGTTCGGAGTGCGGCCCATCGAAAGCTATGGGTCGTCCGAGGGCGGTTGCATCGTCAGCCAGACGCCCGATGCGCCCGCGCAGTCGCTGGGGCGGCCGCCGATCTTCATGGACGTGCGCGTGCTCGACGACGACGGGGACGAATGCCCGCCGGCCGAGTTCGACACGGACGGGAAGATCACGAATGCCGCCGCCGCGATCGGCGAGCTGACCACGCTCAACGGCGCGGCGATGTTCGAGGGGTACTACAAGAACCCCGAAGCCACCGCAGACCGGATCGACGGCGAGGCCTACCGCACCGGCGACTTGGCCTACTGCGACGCCGACGGCTTCTTCTACTTCGCGGGACGCAAGGGTGACTGGATGCGGGTAGACAGCGAGAACTTCTCGGCTGCGCCGGTGGAGCGGATCCTGGCCCGGTTCCCCGGGGTGTCGCTGGTGGCGGTGTACCCGGTGCCGGATCCGCGCACGGGCGACCAGGTGATGGCGACCATCCAGATGCTCGGCGACACCGGGTTCGACCCGGCGGAGTTCGGCCGGTTCCTGGCCGCCCAGCCGGACTTGGGCACCAAGTGGGCGCCGCGATTCGTGCGCATCACCTCGACGATCCCGGTGACGGCCACCCGCAAGATCGACAAGCCCAAGCTGCGTCGCGAGTCGTGGGTGGACGCGCACACCGTGTACGTCGGCGACACGAAGACCCTCGAGTACGCGGAGCTCGATGGGCCCGTGCGCGAGGAGCTGCTCGTGGAGTATGCGAAGTACGACAGGTTGCCGGCGTAGACGCCTATGACGGCGGACGGCGGCCCCCTGAGAAGCATCCTCAGGGGGCCGCCGTCATCCGCGAGCCGATACGCATGCCGCCTGCCGGTCAGTCGGCCGCCAGCGCCAGTTCGTCGCCGTCCACCGTCACCTCGATGGTGTCTCCGCTGTGCACGCGGTCGTCCAGCAGCAGGTCGGCGACCTTGTCGTCGACCTCGCGCTGAATGGTGCGGCGCAGCGGCCGTGCACCGTACTCGGGCTGGTGGCCGCGCTCGGCCAGCCAGCCGACGACCTCGTCGGAGAAGCGGATCCCGATCTCCCGCGCGGCGAGCCGCTCGCGGCTGTCCTCGAGGAGCTTGTCGGTGATCCGGTGCAGCTGCTCTGCGGCGAGCTTCTGGAACACCACCACCTCGTCGATGCGGTTGAGGAACTCCGGCCGGAACGACTCCCGCAGGCGACCCATCACGCGGTCACGTGCCTGCTTCTCGGTGCCGTCCCCGTCCAGCGTGCCGAACCCGAGCCCGCCGGAGCGCGACGAGACGAATTCGGAGCCCAGGTTGCTCGTCATGATGAGCACGGTGTTGGTGAAGTCGACCGTGCGTCCCTGGCCGTCTGTGAGGCGGCCGTCGTCGAGCACCTGCAGCAACACGTTGAACACGTCCGGGTGCGCCTTCTCGATCTCGTCGAGCAGGATCACCGAATACGGGTTCCGCCGCACCTTCTCGGTGAGCTGGCCGGCTTCGCCGTACCCGACGTACCCCGGGGGAGAGCCCACGAGACGGCTTGCCGTGTGCCGCTCGCCGAACTCGCTCATGTCCAGGCGGATCATCCGGTCGGCATCGCCGAACAGGCTCTGCGCGAGCGTCTTCGCCAGTTCGGTCTTGCCCACTCCCGTAGGCCCCAGGAACAGGAAGCTCCCGACGGGCCGGTGCGGGTCGGACATGCCCGCCCGGCTGCGGCGCACGGCCCGGGCGATCGCGTGCACGGCGTCGTCCTGGCCGATGACCCGCGCGTGCAACTCGTCCTCGAGGCGTATCAGCCGGTCGCGTTCGGGCTCGGTCATGCGGTCGGCGGGGATTCCAGTCTTACGCGCGATGATGACCGCGATGTCCTCCGCTGTCACCGTGTCGTCGGTGCCCGCCGCATCGGCGCCCCCGGCCACCGGCGTTTCGGCCTGTGCCGCGGCGACGCGCTGCTCGAGCGAGGCGACCTTGTCACGCAGGGCCCCCGCCGACTCGTAGTCCTCCGAGGCGACGGCGTCGTCCTTCTGCGCGGTCAGGCGCGCCATCTCACGGTGCAGTGCGTCGGTGTCGGCGGTCGCGAGCCGTTTGCGCGCGCCGGCCTCGTCGATCAGGTCGATCGCCTTGTCCGGTAGCAGCCTGTCGGTCACGTACCGCTTCGACAGTTCGACGGCGGCGCGGATCGCCTCCTCGGTATAGGTCACTCCGTGGTGCTTCTCGTAGGCGGGGCGCAGACCGGCGAGGATGAGGATGGCGTCCTCCATGCTCGGCTCGGCCACCGTCACCGGTTGGAACCGCCGCTCCAGTGCGGGGTCCTTCTCGATGTTCTTGCGATACTCGTCGAGCGTTGTCGCGCCGATCATGTGCAGATCGCCGCGTGCCAGCGTGGGCTTGAGGATGTTGCCGGCGTCCATGGCGCCCTCGGACCCGCCGGCGCCCACGATGGTGTGGAGCTCGTCGACGAAAACGATGGTCTCGCCCTCGGCCGCGGAGACCTCGTCGAGCAGCTTCGTCAGCCGCTCCTCGAAGTCGCCCCGGTAGCGGGTGCCGGAGAGCATCCCGGCCAGGTCGAGCGCCACGACCCGACGTCCCAGGAGCAGCTCGGGGACGTTGCCGTCGGCGATGCGCTGGGCCAGCCCCTCGACGATCGCCGTCTTGCCGACGCCCGCCTCGCCGATGAGCACCGGGTTGTTCTTGGTGCGGCGCAGCAGGATCTCCACCACCTGCTCGATCTCGTCGCCGCGGCCGATGACCGGGTCGAAGCCCCCGTCACGGGCACGCGCAGTGAGGTCGTCACCGAACTTCGCCAGCATCGAGTCGGCTCCGCTGTCGGTACTCGCACCGGCCTGCGCCGGGTCCTGCCCCTGCGCCGCGGCGATGAGTCGATCGGGCGTGGCACCCGTGTCTCTCAGCCGCCGGCCTGCCGGAAGGTCGGGAGTCATGGCGAGGGCGAGCAGAACGTGCTCGGGTGCGATGCGCTGTGCACCGGTTGCCCTGGCGACCTCGAGTGACTCGCTGAGGATGCGGCTGCCCTCGAAACCCAGCGACGGGGCGTCGGTCGACACGGTGGCGGAATCGGACGGCTTCGCCCCGGTTTCGCGCGCGTCGGGGCCGAGCGCGGCGGGGTCGAGGCCTGCGGCCTGCAGCAGTGCTGCGACACGCTCGTGCTGCGCGGTCGCGTGCAGGATGCGCAGCGAGTCGACGACCGGTTCGCCGTGCCTCTGTGCCTCCGCGAACGCCTGCGCGACGATCTTCTGCGTCTCCTCGTCGGCGACGGCGCCCAGCTCGATGCGGCGACGGCCGCCGGGGTTGCCGGAGAACGGGTTGCCTTGGCCGAATCCGCCCGGAATGCCGGAGCCGCCACGGCCGAACGAACCCGGCCCGTTGAACACTGCCATGAACAGCCTCCTGTATATGAGTGCTTCTGACTCAACCAACAAGGGGGTCCGGTCGGGTATTCCGGGCTTGTCGTCAAGAGTTGAGTGTGGCCTTGTGAGGTCTGTCGTAGGCGGGTCGTGTGGTGGGCGTGGACTGTGGCCAAGTATCGTGTCCGACCGAGCCCCTTTAGCTCAGTTGGTAGAGCTACGGACTTTTAATCCGCAGGTCGTCGGTTCGAGCCCGACAGGGGGCACCCTGACCCCCATCCGGCCCGGCCGGGTGGGGGTCTACGCCTGTCTCTAGCCACGTCGCGGGGACTCCGGTCGCGAACGCCCATGCGTTGATGGTGATCTGGCGAGGCTGATACTTGCCCTTCTCTGCGTTGCTCACCGATGTGCGACTGATGCCGATTCGCCCGGCGAGTTCCGCCTGCTCGAGGCCGGCGTGCTCGCGCGCGATCCGCATCCTGTGCTGGATCTTGATCTCCGGAATTGTGCCGGCTTCATACGCGCTTGTCATGCGCTCAAACTAGCGCACCCTTCACAACTTGGCAACAGGTTCGACACGACACAAGCGTGCAAGACTTGACATGGATGAAGTTACAACGATAGAACTTCAACCATGCCAAGTATTGAGCATGTGATCACGGCGAAGGAAGCCGCGTCCCGCCTCGGGGTCACCCGACGCGCGGTTATCGCCGCGGTCGAGCGAGGCACGCTCCGCGCGAAGAAGCTGCCTGGTCGGACGGGGGCGTACCTCTTCGACCCAGCGGACGTCGACGCGCGCGCTGAGGCCAAAGCCAAGAAGCCGACGCCGCGCAAAGCCGCTTCCTGAATGAAAAAGCCCGCCCGGGCTTCCCTCCCGGACGGGCAACGACACACCAGCGAAAGGACCACTGTGTCCCCTCAGATACTACCCAGCACGTCCGGCGCCTCGCCGTTCGATGCGATCAAACGCACCCGCCCCGACGGCACCGAGTACTGGTCCGCCCGCGGACTGATGGAGGCGGAGAAGTACTCCCGGTGGGAGAAGTTCAAGACCGGCCTGTCACGCGCCATGACGACGGCCAGGAACCAGGGCCACCACGTCGAGGACCATTTTCCCCGATCGGTGCAAAAGGTCGCGATCGGCTCCGGAGCGACGCGAGACCGCGAGGATTACCACCTCTCCCGGTTCGCCGCATACCTAGTCGCGATGAACGGCGATCCGAACATGCCGGAGGTCGCCGCGGCGCAGGCGTACTTCGCTGTCCGTACCCGGGAGGCTGAGACCACCCGGCCCGCGTTGACGGATGACGAGATCGTCGCCCAGGCCCTCGCGATCACCACCCACCGGGTGCGCGAGCTCGAGTCCGTCGTCGAGGACCTCAAGCCCGACGCCCGTGCCTGGCGGCAGCTCGCCGACGCGGACGGCAACTACGGGGTCGGTGACGCTGCGAAGATCCTGTCGCAGGACGCCGGGATCAGTGTCGGCCGCAACCGGCTGTTCACGTTGATGGAGGACGCGAAGTGGATCTACCGGCGCAAGGGGCCGCGCGGCGGGTGGTGCGCCTACCAGACGCAGGTCGAATGCGGCCGGCTCCATGAGCGCCCGGCCACGCCGTTCCTGAACCGCAAGACCGGCGAGTACGAGCTGCCGGCGCCGACGATCCGCATCACGGTCAAGGGCGTCGCGGATCTGCACGCGAAGCTCTCCGGCGGCCAGCTCGCGATCGGGGGAGTGGCATGAGTTACTACGACAATCTGCCGCACGCCTCGGTGAGGATCCCGCTGCCGGTGCCGGACCCGCTGCGCGTGCTCGATCAGCTCGAGGCGCGCCGCCGGCACCCCGCGGCCGCCGCACAGCGCACGCCGATGGACACCGCGCAGGATTCCCACGACGAGGTCGACGCGCAGACCGGCCGTGTCCTGCCCCGCCGGATCCCCGGCGCGCCGGTGCCGCAGGCGTGCAGATTCGGCGTCGAGCCGGTCACCGGCTGGGACCGGTGGTCCGAACTCTCGCGGCTCCACAAGGCCGCGCTGATCGGCGTCTCGGTGCTCGGCTGCCTGCTGGTGGCGGCCGCGCTCGTCGGATCGTGGGGGTGGTGACCATGGCCCTGCGTACTGATCAGGGGGCGTTGCGCCCCCTGGACGTCGCCTGCCAGGCCTGGCTGTGCGAGGACTTGCAGGTCGCGGACCGCGCCGAAGTCCTCGTCCTCGACGACGCGGTGCACATCGAGCTGAACGCCAACCTGGGAAAGCTCGGCCCGCTGTACCTGTCGGTGCCGCGCGCGGCGATCGTCGAGGTCGCGCGGATCGTCGCCGCCGAGGAGGTGCGCGATGAGCGTCTCTAAGCACTCGGTGTGGAGCCTGCCGTCGTGGGTGCAGGACATGCTCGACGACGCGTCCGACCGACGCGTGTCGCCGCGCACCCCGGTGACGGCGTTCCTGTCGGCCCGCGAGTGCCGGCCGGGCGTGGTCCGCGCCGACGGCACCCTGACCCGGCATGGCCGCCGCTGCCGCGACGAGCTCCACGACCACCAGCACCGGCAGTCGGGCTACGTGCCCCGCTGGGGTGAGGGCATCCCCGCCCGCACGCCGCAGGCGGGTGGTCGGTGATGGTCGCGACCGTGGGAACCTGCCGCCCGGTCATCCCGGCCGATGGGCTGACTGTGCATGAGGAGCAGGCGGAGGCCGCGCGCCGCACCGTCTGCGCGAACGCGCGCACCGCCGCTGAGGCCGCCGAGTTCATGGCCATGCTCGGTATCAGCCCCGACGCGTCGGAGGCATGCTCCCGGCCGTCGGTCCCGCTGTCGAAGAACGAGCACGCGGCGCTGCACGCCAAGCCGCGGACACGGACAGTGCGCACGGGCGATCCCTGCGCGGGTGGCTGCGGCCGGGCCATGCGCGCCCAGCACGCGACGACGGCGCTGGCGCCGGGGACGGTGGCCGTCGCCGCGCGCGGCATGTGCTCGGGCTGCTACCGCAAGGCACGGGCCGACGAGGCGGCGGCGCCGTGACCCTCTACTGGCACGTCAGTCAGATCCCCGACGGCGCCGTCGTCGTCGACCAGCTCTCGCGGCGCTTCCACTTCCGCGGCGGACGGTTCGACGACGGCATGCACCAGCTCCACGCCGCCGACCTCGACTTCCCTCTCTTCCACGACACCGGAGACCACCCATGAGACCGCTGCTCCCGCACCGCATCCGCCCCTGGTACCCGCCGCGCACCGAAGCGCATCCCATGCGCCGGCCGGTGTCGGCGACGCCGATCTACGACCAGCTCGCCGCCGAGTACGGCTTCGACCCACTCGAGGAGACCCGATGACCCGCCAGGACGTCTGCGCGCGGTGCGGTCACGCCCGCGTGCTGCACGAGACCGTGCCGACCGATCACCGGTTCAAGGCCCCGCGGAAGAAGGACGCCGTGCCGGAGCCGCCGATTGGCCGCGCCGAGCTGCGCGCGATCATCCGCGCCGAAGTGCGCGCCGAGATCGACCGCGCCCAGCCGGTCCTGTCCCGTGATCTGGCGGTGCGCCTCGCCCAGGCTCCGCAGCCGGGCGAGTCGGCGGCTGACGCGGAGGTCCGCCGCCGACTCGAGGGCTCGGCGCAGGTCGCCGAGATCATCGCCCGGGCACAGCGGGGTGATCGGTGATGCGCACGTTGCTCGAGTCCCTCGCGTCGACGCCCAGCCCCGCGTCCCCGCATGGCCGTCTCGGCGACCTGGACCGGGTCGGTGACGCCGCCCTCGAAGCCGCGGCGTGGATCCGCGAGCAGGACCCGCACGCCCTTCACGCCCTGCTGACCCGGATCGGAGGGGAACGGCCGGCCGCCCTCGCCGACATCACCATGGCCCTGGCCGCCCTCGTCGACCCCGACGAGACGGACGCCGCGCGGGCGGCACGGGTGGAGGCGATCAGCGCGCCCCGCGTGCGTCTCGTCGGGAAGAGGTACGGGGGTGCGGCATGAGCGGGCCGCAGCGGTCGAGCTGGGCGAACGTCGTGTTCGAGGTGCCGCGCACGAAAGAAGGACGGACGTGGTCGACGATCACCGGCCGCGTCCTCGTCGGCCCCCACGACCAGAACGCGTTCGCCGGCCTGGTCACCGTCGAGCGGGCCGCCCCGCTGCCCACCGGTGTGCAGACCACCGACGTGCCGTGGCCGCGGGTCATCAAGATCGACTACCTGCCCGCCCCGCCCGACCAGACACCGCAGGAGGGCTGATGGCAGCTGCCCGCCGAACCCACCGCCGCACCACCACGTGTAGCCGGTGTGAGGCGCCGATCGTGTGGGTGACCACGGCTGGTCGTGGCACCCGCCTTGCCCTCGACGCCAGCCCGGATGACCACGGCGTGTTCCAGGTGGTCACCGGCGGCGCCGACGGGCTGATCGGCCGGCCCCTGGCGGGCAGCGACCTTGCCGCCGCGATCGCGGACGGCACGCCCCTGTTCATCCCGCATCGCCGCACCTGCACGGCGAACAAGTCCCACAACCCCATGCCCGACGACGTGCGCGCCGAGATCGCCCGGGCGTTGGGCCGCAGCATCCCAGGAGAGACCTCATGACCACGAAGAAGAAGGATCCGGCGCCAGCCCCGGCCGCGGCTGCCCCGGCCGCCGGGACCGGGGACATTCGCGCCGTGGTGAACGTGCCCATCGAGGACCTGGCCCGCAATACGCGGAATCCGCGGAGCGAGGTCACGGTCGACGCGGACCTGGTCCGGTCAATCGCCGCGGTCGGCGTGATGCAGCCACTGATCGTGGTCTCCGACGGCGTCCGTGACGGCGGCCCGAAGTACCGGATCATCGCCGGGCATCGCCGCCTGCAGGCCGCGATCAAGGCAGGCCTCACCGCGGTGCCGTGCATCGTGCGCGGCGACCTCGACGACGCGCCGGAGCAGATCGTGGCGATGCTCGCTGAGAATAAGGACCGCACCGACCTCACCGTCAGCGAGGAGGCGGGCGCGTATCAGGCATTGCTCGACCTGGGTCTGACGCCGGCGAAGGTGGCGAAGAAGACCGGCCGTTCCGTCGCGCATGTCGGGGATCACCTGGTGTTGGCCCGTCAGTCGGAGAGAGTCCGCGGCTACGTGGACAAGGGTCAGGCGAAGCTCTCCGACGTCGCCGCGCTCGACGAGTTCTCGGATGACCACGAGGAGTACGAGAAGCTGGCCGGTCTGATCGGCTCGCCGTCGATGTTCCAGCTGCACCTCGAGTACGCCCGCCGGCGCCGCGACCGCGCCGCCGCCGCCAAGGCAGCCCGCGACGAGCTCGCCGGGCGCGGCATCAACTCGGTGACCCTCGACGAGCTCGGCGAAGAGATAGCCCAGGAGCAGATCGACGCGGGCGTGGACCCGGACGAGGTCGATGGGGCCGCCGACATCGACGACGTGTGGGAGGAACTCGACGCCGAACCCGACGACCCCAAGTCGGCGGAGGTGCGCGCCCTCGTCGACGTGCACGAGTCGGAGCTGGTGGTGTGGCTGCGCCGCCGGCCCACCCCCGAAACCGGCAGCGAGCAGGAAGCCGCGCAGCGGGAGGAGTCGGCGGCGCAGGCCCGTCGCCGCGAAGAAGACCAGGCCATAAGGCAGCAGACGGAGGAAGTCGCGGCCGCGGCCCGCGTCCGCTGGCGGCACCTCGCCGAGCAGGCGCGCGGCGTGTCGACCGCGGCCCGCGCGGAGGAGCTGCTGCGGCCGGTGGTGGTGCATCTTGCCGCCGACCGGATGCGCCAGGCCCCGTTGAAGCACGAGTACGTGCGGGTGATCCTCGGCCTGCCGGAAGTCGAGATCACCTGGACGAACACCACCGACGCGACGCCGGTCGGGGACATCGAGAAGGCGATCGGCCGGCTGAACCGGCACCAGCTGGCCGCGGCCGCCTACCTGCTCGACGAGGGGCCGCAGTGGGAGATGGGCCTGCTCAACCCGCACAACTGGCGCGACGCGCAGTCGACGCGGAACGGCACCGCGCTCGAGGACTGGAAAGAACGACTCTCCCTCGAGTGGGGTTACGAGCTCGCCGACATCGAGCGCCGCCTGATCGTCGAGGGCGAGACGGCCCGCGCCGCAGCCGCGACCGAGGAGCAGGACGAAAGTGACGTGGCCACTGGCGAGGCGGCGGGCGATGGAGCCGCGTAGTGGATACCGCCGCCGCGGCCGACGACTGGTGGCACTCGCTGCCGCCGGACCGGCGGGTGCAGATCTGGCGGTGGGTCGACCGCCCAGCCGCCTCGGCGGAGACGCCCGGCCAAATGTCCATCCCCATCCGCTCATCGAGGAGGCGTCGTGACCGCACCAGCTGATACCGCCCCGCCCGTCGCGCGCGGCGTCGACGTGCTCGTCGGCACGAAGGAACTGCGCGCCGCCCTGTCGGCCGTGCTGCCGCACGCGTCGGGGGACCCGGAGTTGCCGATGCTGCACTGCGTGGTCTGTGATGTCGGCCCGGACGAGCTGATCTGGTGGGCCACCGACAACCTGTCGGCGGGCCTTACCTGGCACGAGGTGCACTCGCACCAGGCCGAGGGGCTGGGCCGGTTCGCGATCCTGCCGGCGGATGCGAAGAAGCTGCTGTCGATCTTCAAAGCGGGCAAGGAGTCCGAGGATGCGCCCGAGTTCATCGTGCAGATCCAGGTCGCCCAGCACGGAGACGGCCAGTACGTGATCATCACCGACCAGTCCGGGCTGCTACCCGGCCGGTCGTACCGGGTGCCGCAGATCTACGCGGCAGACGCCCCGGCTCCCGCGATCGACCGGATGCTCGCCCGCATGCATCACAGCTCGGCGTCGTGGTCCGAGGAGTGCGTCTTCAACGGAGAGATCCTCGCCCGGTTCAAGGCGGCCACCGGCGCGTACCGGGAGCCCGTGCAGGTGGGCGCGGTCGGCGAGTCGCGCAGCCTCATCGTCCGGTGCGGCGCGCATTTCCTGGGTGCAATCGCCGGGATCTCCGCCACCGAAGAGTCCGAGCGTGAGCGCGCGGCCTGGCGGGCGGAGTGGTCGGACCGGCTCCCGAGCCCGACGGGAGGCATGCCGTGACCGCCCCCGCCGCTGCTGCCGCTGGCCTGGTGGTGGCCGGGGTTGTCGCCGCGGCCACCACCGGCGCGGTGGCCGCGTTCCTGGCCGCTGACTTCGTGTACGGCGCCGCCGCGACCGTGTTCGGCCTGCGCCGTCTGCCCACCCGTCCCGCGCGGCCCACGCCGCGCCCCTACCCGCCGAGGAGCTTCCGATGACCCCACTGCTGCATCCGACGCCGGCCCCCGACTACGGGGACGGCCGCGACTGGGCGTCGTGGCACACCGCGACTCGCCTGCTCGCCTACGTCCGCTGGGCCCGCCTCGGCGCGTGGGGGTGGGGCTCGTGACCACTCGTATCGCACCGCAGGCACCGGTGTGGGTGTCCGACCGCGCGGAGCCATGCCGGTCCTGCGGCACGCCCATCGTGTGGTGCCGCACGGAGAAGGGCGCGCTGATGCCTGTCGACGCGGTCCCGTCGAAGGCGGGGAACGTCGCCGTCTCCCGCGCCGGATCCGAGCTGCACGCCGGAGTCGTACAGCCCCGGCAGGCCGACGGCATGCGCGCCGCCGGCCGCCCCGTGTTCCTCGCCCACTTCGCGTCGTGTCCGCACGCGGATCAGTGGAGGACGAAGTGACCCGCCTGCCCGCCCGCGTGGGTGACCGGGTCACCGTGCGCCCCGGCGTCTTCGCGGAGATCACCGCGGTCCGCCGCAGCCCGTTCCCGTACGCCGAGCTCACCACCGAGCACGGCGACCGCATCACCATCCCCCTGTCGAAACTGGAGGCCTGAGATGACCATCGACGTGCTCACCCTGCGCGGTATTGGTGAGGCGATCGGCCAGGACGCGCCGCTGCAGACCGACCATGTGATCACCGAGCTCGACCCCACCAGGTTCCGGCACGTGCCGGTCCGCTGGGACGTCACCTACGGGCCGATCGGCGTCGGCGCGGACCGCGCCTTCGACCGGTCCCTCGCACTCGGCGTGCACCAGGTGCTCGGCGCCATCGACGCCACCGAGAACCCAGCCGTACTCGTGGCGTACAGCGGCGGCGCCGCGCTGGCCGGGCACGCCGCCGCGGAGATCGGCCGGGGCCTGCACCCGCACTTGGACGTGCGCGCGGTGGTGTTGATAGCGGATCCGTTCCAGCCGGCCCACGTGTGCGGGGACGTGTGGGGCGTGGCCGGGTCCCGCGACGTCCACGGCATCCCCGCGACGTGGGTATGGGACCGGCGCGATCCGATCCCGTGCACCCCGAAGTTGTCGCCGCTGCGCACGATCGCCGACCAGTCGGCCGCGATGTCGCTGGCGGATCCTGCCGCGTGGGGCCGCGACCTTGTCGACCGGGTCAAGGCCGGCCGCTGGCAGCCGTCCGCGTTCAACCCGTTCGACTTGTTCGCCACGTTCCGGCGGTATCAGCATGCCGCCGCGCTGGCCACCAACTATCTGACCGGACTTCATTACCGCGCGTACCAGAACCGGGGCGCGGAGGCCGCGCAGTTCATCCGGGGAGTCGTCGGATGAGGCGCATCGCAGCCACCGCTACGACGGTCGCCCTGGCCGGTGTCGGCCTGGCCGCCGGCGTCGTGCTCGTCGCCGCGTCGGTCGTCGAGGCCGTCGCCGCGCGCATAGAGGAGGCGGCGTTGTGACCACCTACGAGTGCGGGACCTGTTTCCTGTCGGACGACGACTTCCCCGCGGGCCGCGATCCGGCCCCGTTCTTCACGCGGCGCGGCGGCGAGCAGTACTGCCTCGTCTGCGCCGAGCTCGTCGACGTAGGAGCAGGAAAGTGATCGCGCTGACGCCCGCGGACGTCATCGACCGGCACGCCCGCGTGGTCCTGCCGTTCCGCACGGCGGAGGTGGCGTGCGCGTGCGGGTGGCGGGCCGAGCTGGGGGCGAACGTGCACGTGGACGGGAACCGGCTGTTCGCCGTGCACGTGGCCGGCGTGCTCGAGCGTGCGGGCCTGCGGTTGACGGTGGCGCGCGAGTTCGCCGCGGTGACGGCACGGATGGTGCGCCTCGAATTGGTCGCAGGGGAGCTGATGAAGCTGGCGAAGGCCTGGCAGGCGTCGGTCGTCGACTACGAGCTGCGCGCCGAGGACTACGACGCCTGGGCGGCCGCCAACGACCGGGTCGAGGCGGGCTACGAGCTGGAACGCGAGATCAAGAGGTGGACCGATGAATGACGAACGCTACGACGCACTTGATCGGGCACGAGGGTTCGGCAGGTGCACCGATGGTCACCAGCTCAAGCCGATGGACGACGCCCCTGGCAGCGGGTTCCTGGTGTGCGAGCGGTGCGGCTCCGAGTTCTGGGCAGAGGAGGACGAGGATGCCTGACGATGTGATTGCACGCGCGGAGCTGGCGATGGACGGCGTGACCGAGGGGCCGTGGATCGCTGAGTACAGCCGCGAGCAGGGGAACTGCGTGATCCCGGGCGACGCAGAGTCGACACGAAAGGCCGTGTGCGTCACCCGCCTATACCACCAGGCCGCCGATGCCGCCTTCATCGCCGCCGCCCGCACGCTGGTGCCCGACCTGGCCGTCGCGCTGTGGGAGGCGCGGGCTGATGCGCGTGAGGTGGAGGCACGGGCCGAGAACGTGCGGCGTGGTGCGTCCGCGCAGATCGCGGACCTACGAAGCCAGCGAGATGATGCGTTGGCCGAGGTGGAGCGGCTGCGGCCCCTCGTCGCCAACGGCATGGGTGCGATCGGTGCGGTTCGGGACGGGGAGTGCGGAAACTGCCGCCGCCCCCTCGCTGGAGGGCATTCGTCGCTGCAGTGCCCGTGCCGTCCAGCATTCGACAGGCTCGATGACGAGTGTGACGAGGCGCGGGCCGAGCGGGACCGTGACTGCGCCGAAATGGTCCGCCTCCGGGGTGAGGTCGCAGGGCTGCGGGACAGGCTGGGCGACCTCGCGGACGAGCCATACCTGTCAGACCGACTCCGGGAGGCCCGCGCCTCCATGGTGCGAGCGTGGCGTTACGTCGGAGCGCTGGAGAAGCAGCAACGGCACGAGCACGGCGAGGCGTGGGCCAAGGAGTACACCGCCGCACGGCAGGCCGAAGATGAGCATGACGAGGCGCGGGCCGCCATCGCGCGGGTGCGGGAGGCCGTTGCCGGGCATCCCGTCTGCGATGTCCACCCGGACGGCGACCCGGTCACCTGCGGGTGGAAGCGCGCCGTGGCCGACGTCCGCCGCGCCCTGGACGGTGATGCGTGATGTGGGTGCGTAGGCGTTACTGGGATCAATGGTGGCGACAAGCCGAGCGTGTAGCCCGGGGGTACGCCAAGCAACACGACACCCTCGCACGGGTGCGGGCGCTTGCTAGCGAGCTGGCGTGCAGTCAGGCCGCTGACCATCAATACATCGCACGCCGCATGATCCTCGCCCTGGACGGTGATGACCGTGGCTGACCTCGACGCGATCCGCCGGCGCATCCCGTCCGTGCCACGCGAGGACATGTCGCTGCACGAGCGGGACCGGGCCGATCTTCTGGCCATCGTCACCCGGGTGGAGGAGTTGGAGGCCACGTTGAGGGCTGACGTCGAGGGGCTGGCCCCGCTCGTCATCGTGCCCGCCCATGGAGTGATCGAGATGCTCCGCCGCAACCTGGACGGTGATGGCGATGCGTGAGCGTAGTGAAGCCGTTCGCGCCTGGTGCGGGATCGGAATCATGGCCGTCGTCGCGTTCGGCGGACTCGGCCTTGGCTGCTGGTATGGCTACTCGCTGATCTTCGACGGTCGTGCCGCGCTCGGGTTGCTCGTCGTGGTCGGGACAGCAGTCGCGGTCCTCACGTCTGGCGGGTGGCTCGCGCCGGCAGTCGCCTGGCTCACCATGCCGCGACGGAAGGACGGTGACGCATGAGTCGGCGCAGGCATCGGGAGCCGAACTACGCGAACTGGGGCACCTGGCGGGCCCGTTTCCACCGCCACCACTGGGGCTACAAGGGCTTTCACGACGCGATGTACGGGTGGAGCCACTACCTCGGCAACGTGCACACGCGCCGGTCTCATTACCGGGTGTGCGAGATCTGCGGACTCGTCCGCCACGACCGAATCGAGGGGTACCGCTGATCCGGCAGTGCGGGGCCACCCAGACGTGGCCGCGCGTCGACCGCGGCCGGGACGTCACCCTCCGCTGTGTGCTCGACGCCGGCCACGACGGCGAGCACTGGGGGGACATCGAATGGAACGAGGAGCCGAAGTGATCACGATCTGGAAGTTCACGTTCGACGTCGACGACACCGTCGACATCACCATTCCGGCAGGCGCGGAGGTCCTGCCGCACGTGCACGCGGAGTCGCCGACCAGCCTGTCCGTCTGGGCGCGGGTCGACACCGAGCAGGCGAACGCGACGCGGACTCTGTGCGTCGCCGGCACCGGACTCCCGCTGCACACCGCGGGCGACTACGTCGGCACCGCGGTCGTAGCCCCGTTCGTGTGGCACGTCTACGACGAAGGAGAGCAGCGCGACGCTGGCGTGCAGGACGAGCAGTGTGCGCACTGTGGCCGTTGTGGACGCGTTCGCACGCCGCAGGATCACGCTTACACCCCGGTGCAGGTCATCACGGGCGGGGCTATCGGCTGGTACTCGGGAAGCGATGGCGAGTTCTGCGGCTCGTGCATGACCGATCTGATCCGGCGCCAGCCATGAGTCCCGATCATTGGCCGGGTGATGCCGGCGATCTCCTCGCCGCAGACCCGTTAGGCGTCGTCGCTGACCGGCTGTGGGCCGCGATCGTCCGCACGCTCGGTCTCCTCGAGGATGCGCTGGGCCTGCCGATGGGGACCGTGCTCGGCGAGGTGGACGCGTCCGAGTGGGTGCGGGAGGTGCTCGATGGGCTCTGAACCACGCACCTGGGTGCTCGTCGCCGAGCTGCGCAAGCCGCCGATGACCGCGAACGACCAGCGGCGGGCGACCTGGCGGACGATGCGCGCCGCGAAGCACGAGGCCGGCCAGCTCGTCTGGGCGCTCGCGAAGCAGGCCAGGGTGCCGCTGCTGCGCCGCGCGCGGGTGGACGTCGTCTGGCACGCCCCCACCCGCACCCGCCGCGATGCCGACGCGCTCGGCCCGTTCCTCAAGGCCACGCTCGACGGCCTCGTGCAGGCCGGCGTGCTCGGCGATGACGACTACCGGCACGTGCCCCGCGTCGGGCTGGGTGTCGAGATCGACCGTGCCCGGCCGCGCATCGAGATCACCATCACCGAACTAGGAGAACCATCATGACCGACTACGAGCACCTGAGTGAGAAGCAGCTCGCGCGCGTCGACGCCGCCCGCGCGGCCCGCGCCGTCCTGGCCGCAGCGACCGTCCTCAGCCGTGCCGCCGTCGACCCCGTCGAGCTCATCACCGTCGCCGAGTACATCGAGCACGGCAAGCGTGACACCGCAGAGGGAGGACCGGCGTGACGGAGGAGGAGATCGACGCCCTCGTCGACGCCCAGCTCGCCCAAGAGCCGTCCGGCTACGACCACAATCTGGGCCAGCCGGAGTGCCCGCATTGCGGCGACGATTTTCACGGGCTCGCGGTGACGGAGCGGATGCGGCAGATGCGGAGATTCGGCGAGGTCGACCCGGACTATCGGTACGACGAGGACACGTCGCCGGTGGTGTGCCCGGGGTCGTTGTTCGTTGGTCCACCCCCGCCGCCGCCACCAACGCTCGACCCTCTCGAGGCGCTATTCGACCGCCTCATGAATGTCGTCGACAACGACGTGGCCGAACGCGCCGCCGCAGTCCGCCTTCCGTCACGCGACATCGAATACGACTACGAGGCGCTGCGCGTCTACACCCGATGGCCGCAGCGCGTGATCCTCGGGGTGGGCCAGGGCGCCGATTCGCTCACATGGACTGTGCCGGACGCCCTGTGGCTCGTTGGCAACCGTGAGGTCATCGAACACGATGACGTGCCCGACGCCCCACTCATCCCCGAGCGCGCCCCGCAGCGCGCCCTCCCCTCCGCCCTCGCCCACGATGGCACCCCGGATCCGCCTGGCCGGCCGCCGGTGCCGCGCCCGTCCACCAGCCCACCGATGTGGGCCCACGACCCCACACGCAGCCGAAGGAGCCGCAATGTCTGACCGCCGAGTGATCGTAGTCGATGTCGAGACGACGGGGCTCGACCCCGCCAAGCACACCGTGGTGGAGCTCGCCGCCGTCGACCTGGGCACCGGTGACCACAGGGTGATCGTGCCCGCACTGCGCCGGGAGGACCTGGCTGCCGCGTCGCCGCGCGCGTGGACGGTGAACCGATATTTCGAGCGGCGGGTGTACGAGCAGGCGATGGGCGAGTCGGCGCTCAACGACGCGCTGTGCGAGCTGTTCGGCTGGCTCGACGGGGCGACGCTGGCCGGGGCGAGCCCCGCGTTCGATGCGGCGTTCCTGGCCACGCTGTTCGAGGACCGGTGCGACGCGGGCGTACCGACGTGGCATCACCGCCTCGCGGACCTGTCCGCGCTCACCGCGGCCGCGCTGCAGAAGGACCCGCTGAAGCTGCCAGGGCTCGACGTCTGCTGCGCGTGGTGGGGCGTGGAGAACGAGGCGCCGCACACTGCGCTCGGCGACGCCCAGGCGACCGCCGAGTGCCTGCGGAGGCTGCGTGCGCACTGCGATGACCGCGGGTCGGTCAGGCCCGACTACGAGGGCCACCAGCCGGCGTCGGAGCGGTACTCGGCGTCGGCGGCCGCGGAGGCGCGGCTGTGATGCCCACCCCGGCCGGGCCGCGCGCCCCACCAGCTCGCCTGTGACCTGTGAATGTTCCGGTTTTGCGCACTGAAATGAGGAGTGATCAATGTCGTCTGGTGGTGGCCCGTGGCGTGGCTGAGGATCGGCGACAACTCGATCACGAACCCCCGTCTGCTGCGGCTCTACGAGCTGCAGATCGACGGGATCACCCGCAACGCCGTGTTCGGGTTCCTCGTCGGCAGCGCGTCGCTCGCCGCCGCGCACCTGACCGACTACGTCGTCTCCTACGGCAACGCCCGCGTGGTCGGCGGCGACGACGACGCCACCGCGGTGCTGCTCGACCTGTGCGAGCGGGCCGAGCTAATGGAGCGCATCACCGTCGACGGCACGGCCATGTGGAAGATCCCCGACGACCCGGAGTTCATCCACATGCGCACCCGCGAAGAGATCGAGTGGGAACGCCAACGCAAGTCCGACAACGCGAACCCGGAACTGGTGATCCCGGTCCGGCTGCGCGACGGCGACGGCTGCCGCTACTGCGGCCAGGTCGTCAACTGGAAGGCCCGCAAGGGCCGGCTGCGCGGCACCTACGACCATCGGCGGCCCGGCCAGGCCGCCACGGTCGACACGATGGTCGTATCCTGCCAGGGCTGCAACGCGTCCCGCTCCGACGATCCGCTGGCCGACGAGCGCCACAAGCTGCTGTCGGCCCCGACCCGGCCGTACTACTCGGCCCACACCCGTGACTGGATCGCCAATCACGAGTGGGCCCGGTCGAACGGCTACAGCATCGACACCCGGCGCGGGCGAACCCTGCCGCCGGGAACGGTGCCCGACGACCGCCAAGCGGAAGTCGACCGCAACCAGGCAGCCCACGCGGCCGCCACCCCGGACGCCGGCAGCCAGCCCGCGCCCACCACCACGACGACGGCGCCGCAGCCAGCGGCGCCGCACCCTGCTGCGGACCCACAGCCAGTGGGAGAGCGCGCACCCGTCCCGCCGCCACGGCCTGCGGACCCACACCCGGTGGGTGGACGCGACCAGGCGGGACCCACACCACGGCCTGCGGCCCCGCCTGACGCGGGAGAACGCGACCACGCTGCGGACCGGCACCCAGCCGGAGAACGCGCACCCACACCGCCAGCGGCCCCCAC
Organism: Tomitella cavernea; assembly: GCF_016599145.1. Lineage (GTDB taxonomy): Bacteria > Actinomycetota > Actinomycetes > Mycobacteriales > Mycobacteriaceae > Tomitella > Tomitella cavernae. The sequence goes on along the minus strand of NZ_JAENKO010000001.1, from coordinate 144,429 downwards.
AGCCAGTCGGGAGAACGCGACGGTCACCCTGCCCCTACAACCCGGCAGCGGACCGGCAACCAGCCGGGGACACGCGCCCACACCCCCGCCCCCACCAGCACCAACACCTGACCTGCTGTATCCAGCAGATCCAGCAGAAGCCAGGTCTACAGGTTCTGGAAAGTCCGGGTCGGGACGGGACGGGTCGGGCCGGGTCGGTTCCCAGACGCGCACACGCGCGTCTGGGCCCGGCACGGTCTCGCCTCGTCGTCGTAGTCGCCGCCGATCATCCAGGAGCCGTACGTGACTTCCCACCAGACTGATACCGATGGGTTCTTCCTCGACCGTTCCGGGCAGAAGGAACTCCGAGATCTCCTCGAGCAGGTGCCCGGCGTCGTCGAGGACCTGGCCGTGACCATCGCCCGGCAGGACTGCTTCGGCCGGAGCCCGGGACGGCGGGGCCGCCTGTCCGCCTCGCCGATGCCGTTCAACCCAGAAGCCTCGGAAGCGGGCGACGAGCTGCGCGCCGTGCTCGCCGGGTGGGTGCGCCGCACCTGCGAGGCCCGGCAGCTCGACTACGGCGGTGCGAACGACGTGCTGTCGATGGCCCGGTGGCTGCGCCGGTGGATCATCGCCGTCGCCCTGACCGACGGAGCCGAGGAGATCGTCGACGACGTCGGCCGCGTGCTGCGGTACTGCCGGCGCCTGTCGGACCGGCCGCGCGACCCGCGCACGTTCGTCGACCCTGCCACGGCGCGGGAGGCAGAGGCGCGGGCGCGGGCGAAGGAGCTCACCCCGGCGGGCGTGCTCGAGTTGGGCCGGTCGCTCGGCGCCCCGTGGGACGAGCTCACGAAAGCGCGGATCCGCACACTGCGCATCGCGGGCAAGCTGCCGGTGCTGCGAGAGATCAGGATCGGGGCGGGCGATCCCATCCGCGTCTACCGGATGGGCGACGTCATGGACGCACACCTGGACCACCCGACACGCCAGGCCGCGCCGGGTGCTTGACCTTAAACACCCCCACCCGGCTATGCTGAGCGCATTGCGCGGGACGTGGGCCAGAAGGCCACCCCGCGCTTTCGCGTTCTTCCCGCGTCACGCCGGTGCTCAGTCGGAGCGGATGACGGTCAAGCTCGGCCCATGACCCCGTTGATGAATCGGGTGAGGTCGTGCTGCGCGGGAGCAAGCTCCCTCGACTGCACTCCTTCCTGGTGGCTATTCGAGCTGCACCCCGCATGGCAAACAAGCTGGGGCGCAGCCGAGGGAACCTACGCCTCGCCCCGGCGACCACCGTGCCCCCGCTCTGAACCCATGGCGGGGGCACGCGCACGTCGGCCTTCCCCGTTCGCGGCCGGGTGCGCGCTGGTGCGGCGAGGTTCGGCCCGTGGCCCGAGGAGGCGGTCGTCGTGATCGAGATCGTGTCGTTCGGGTTCGGCCGCGGGCCGCGGCCACGCGCCGACGTGGTGTGCGACTGCCGGCGGTTGCCGAACCCGCACGACGTGCCGGGCCTGCGCCCGCGCGATGGGCGCAGCGCCCAGGTGAAGGACTGGCTCCTCGGCCACGACGCGGTGACTCGGTACATCGACGAGCAGGCCCGGCGCGTCGCGCAGCGCGCTGCGTGCGGCGACGTCGCGGTGGCTGTCGGGTGCAGCGCCGGGCGGCACCGGTCGGTGGTGGTCGCCGAGGCGCTGGCCGAGCAGCTCGCCGGTGAGCACACCGTGCTGCTGCGGCATGCCGCTCTCGGCGCGGCCGCGGCCAAGCGCACGGCGGGCCGCGGCAAGACGTCGGAGCGCGGCCTTGGGTGGAGGCACCAGCAGCAACGCGACCGGCTCCTCAAGGGGCACGTCGACGGTGCGCCGTGCTGGTGGTGCGGGGCGCCGATGTTCCGTGACGGCAGCGCGAACCCGGACGGCAAGCCGCTGGCCGCGGACCATGAGCAGTCGCGGCGCGACGGCGGGGCGCTGGCGACCCGGCTGCTGCACTCGTCGTGCAACGCGGCACGGGGCGCGGGGGACCGTGATGACGCGCGCCCGGCGGCGCGCGCGGCGGGCCGCGTGGTGGCGCCGCGGCGGCTGGCGATGGCGTGGCCGACCTGACCGGCGGCATTGCCGCTGGTCACAGGCCCGCGCTGTGTATCGGTGCAGGTCAGAGGCCCGCGAGTAATCGTCGTACGTAGGGGCTCCCCGGAAATATCTGGGGCCCCGTCCCCTGACCCACCCACCGACGTCACGAGTCAGATTTCCCTCGACGGCGAAAAAATCGGGAGGCGGTGAGCGGTGAACGACGGGGCGGGCACGGACCTGCGGGCGGGCTTCCAGCCGGAGCAGATGTCCGAGCGTGGACGGCACTTGTGGGATGCGCTGGCCTCCGGGTTCAAGGCGGACGCCGGGCGGCTGGTGCTGCTCGCAGAGGCGTGCCGGCTGGTCGCGTCGCTCGACCAGCTGGACCGGCTGATCTCCGGCGAAGACAGCGCATGGGCGCAGATCGACGCGCCGGACGGCGACGGCGAGTACGTGCTGCGCATCGACGGTGCGCTGTCGGAGCGCCGGTCGGTGATGGGCGTGCTGCGGCTGACGATCCGCCAGCTCGAGACGGAGGAGACGACCAGCGAGGGAGGTGGGTTGCTCGATGCGCTCGCCGCAGCCCGAGCTGAGCGGCTGGCAACAGCCCCGGTTCCGTAACGTCCCCGACTACGTCGACTCGCTGGCCGACGAGGTGCTCGACCTGGCGGCCGTGGTGGGGCGCGTGCAGATCCCTTGGCAGATCGACGCGACCACCGACTTCATGGGCGTCGGCCGCGACGGCCGGTGGTCGGCGTCGAAGTGCGCGATCCTGTGCGCCCGGCAGAACGGCAAGAACGGGATCGCCGAGAACATGGAGCTCGGCTGGCTGGTGCTCGAGCCGGGCGTGCGGATCCTGCACACCGCCCACGAGATGCCGGCGGCGATCAACTCGATGAACAAGCTCGTGCAGCTGCTCGAGGCGCACCCGGACTTGCGGGCGATGATCCCCCGCGGCGGCGTGCGCCGACGCGGCGGCGAGGAGGGCATCAAGCTGCGGAACGGGTCGTCGATCATGTTCCGCACCCGCACCGACAGCGTCGCCCGGTCGTTCAGCTTCGACCGGGTCGTGATCGACGAGGCGATGATCTACTCGCCTGAGTCGCGCAACGCGATCGCGGCGACGATGACGACCGGCAAGAACCCGCAGACGATCTACCTTGGCAGCGCGCCGAACTTCCTCGAGCATCCGAACTGTGAGATCTGGTCCTCGATCATCCGGGCCGGCCGTAGCGGCGCGGACCCGACGCTGGCGTACGTCGAGTACTCGGCGCCGGAGGACGCCGACCCTGGCGCGCAGGAGTCGATCCTGCGGGCGAACCCGTCGACCGGCTACCTGACGTCCTTCGGCTATCTGCACGGCGAGTTCGAGTCGGCGCGGGCGCTCGGCGAGTCCGGGATCGCCGGGTACAAGGTCGAACGGCTGTCGATCCCGGTGTTCCCGCCGGACCCGGAAGAGGCCGCGGCGCACGAGCCGATCGCGGACATGACGTGCTGGGATGCGGGGGAGATCGGGGAGTCTTTCTCTCCCCCCGTCACCGGCGCGTCGGCGTTGGGCGTGGCCCGGGACTGGGGCGGCGAGATGACCGCGGTCGTGTCCGCGGCGTTCTGCGAAGACGAGAGCGTGCACCTGGAGGTGGGCGCCGCGGGGGCGCCGAATACGCACGCGGACGTCGAGTTCCTGGCGGGCGCGGTGGACCTGCAGGATCCGGTGGCCGTGGCGATGGACGCGAAGTCGCCGACCACGGTGCTCGAGCCGGGGCTGTTGCTTAAGGGCATCGAGGCGGTGAAGTCGTCGGCCGGCGAGATGGGGCAGGCGTGCTTGATGCTCGTCACCTGGATCGCCGAGGGACGGATCACCCATTCGGGGGACCCGCTGCTCACCGAGCCGCTCGCGCTGGTGAAGAAACGACCGATCGGGACGACGGGCGCGTGGGGCCTGGACTGGCGGTGCGAGGCGAACATCGCGCCGCTCGTCGCAGCGGCGCTCGCCCTGTGGGCGCTGGTCACCCGGTCGGCGCAGGCGCCGGATCCGCAGCCGCCCGCGCCCGCAGGAATCGACGACCACACGACCACTACCGCCTGGGACAGCGACGACGAAGCGGCGGGTACGAGCTTCCTCGCCACGGCGGGGTTCTGACGAGAGGAGATGGGCTGTGGCAGAAGCGACCGCACCGGCGCCTCTCTCTGAGATCGGCTACGCGGCCGGCGGCAACGGAAGCGCGTCGTCGATTGACGACGAGACGACCCCGGAGCTGCGGTGGCCGGCGAACCTGCCGGTCTACAACCGGATGCGCCGTGAGGACGCGCAGGTGATCTCCGTGCTGCGGGCGATCACCTTGCCTCTCAAGCGCACCGTGTGGCGGGTCGATCCGAACGGCGCGCGCGACGAAGTCGTGCAGCATGTCGCCGACGACCTGAACCTGCCGATCGTCGGCCAGCCGGAGCGGAACACCGGACGGACGCGTGGCCGGTTCTCGTGGAACGAGCACCTCGATCAGGCGCTACTGATGATGCCGTACGGGCACATGTTCTTCGAGCAGGTGTATCGGATCGACGATGCGAACCGGGTGCGTCTGCGCAAGCTGGCGCCGCGCATGCCCCTGTCGATCCAGGAGATCGAAGTCGCGCGCGACGGTGGGCTCGAGTGGATCGAGCAGACCCGCGATATGCGGGCCGTCACGGGGCGTCGCGTGCGGATCCCGGTGTCCCGTCTCGTCGCGTACGTCTGCGACAAGGAAGGCGCGGACTGGACTGGCAACAGCGTTCTGCGTCAGTGCTACGCGCCGTGGATGATCAAGAACGCGATGCTCCGCCTGGCGCCGCAGGTCGTGCAGCGGAACGGCATGGGCGTGCCGATCTACGAGGCTCCGGCCGGTGCCTCGGATGCGGACATTGCGAAGGGCCGCAAGATGGCCTCCGACTTTCAGGCTGGCCGCCGCGCGGGCGGCGCCGTGCCGTCGGGGGCCAAGCTGAACCTGTTGGGGATCAGTGGGAACCTGCCGGATCCGATGCCGCTCATCGTCTACTCGGACGCGCAGATCGGGAAGTCGGTGCTTGCGCACTTCCTCAACCTCGACGGTAAGGGCGGTTCCTACGCGCTGGCGGGCACGCAGGCTGACGCGTTCGTGCAGTCGCTGCAGACCCGCGCCGCCTACATCCAGTCGGTCGCGAACGCGCACATCGTCGAGGACCTTGTCGACGTGAACTTCGGGCTCGACGAGCGGGCGCCGCGCCTGGTGTTCGACGAGATCGGTGCCCGGCACGCGGCTACGGCCGAGGCGCTCAAGGCTCTGCGGGACGGGGGCCTGATCTTCCCGGACCGTCCGCTCGAGGAGTTCCTGCGCCAGATGTATGGGCTGCCCCCGATGGCGTTGCCGCCAGAACCCGGGACGTCCGGGCGGGAATCGACGACCCCTTCGGAGGGAGACGAATCGTGACGAAAACGTGGTGCCGTATCAACGCGGCCACCAAGGACGCCCCGCCGGAGATCTTCATCTACGACGTCATCGGGTCCTGGTTCAGAGACACCGACGCGGCGACGATCGCCCAGCAGATCAAGGACCTCGACGCCGACGAGCTGCGGGTGCGCATCAACAGCCCCGGCGGCGACGCCTTCGACGGAATCGCGATCTTCAACGCCCTGCGGGCGAATGACGCGCGGGTGACCGTGGTGGTCGACGGGCTGGCTGCCTCGGCGGCGTCGGTGATCGCGATGGCCGGTGACGTGATCGTGATGGGCCCCGGATCGCAGTTGATGATTCACGAGCCCTGGCTGTTCACCGAAGGCAGCGCAGGCGATCTGCGCAAGGACGCCGACCGGCTCGACAAGCTGGCCACCTCGATCACTTCGATCTATGCGGCCCGCGCGGGCGGCGACGTCGATCAGTGGCGCGAGCTCGTCGCCGACGAGACGTGGTTCACCGCAGACGAGGCAATCGACGCGGGACTCGCTGACCGGGTCGACAGCTCTGCTGCCCCCGATGCGCGCGCCCGGGCGGGCGCGTGGTCGATGAAGAACTTCCGCTTCGCTGGGCGTGAGCACGCGCCGGCGCCGCGGATCCCCTCGGCCGAGGCGGTCGAGGTTCCCGAGAGGAAAGGGGGCGTCATGCCCACCCTGATGGAGGACCTGCGTCAGCGCCTCGGTACTGCCGAGGATGCCGACGAGAAGACGGTGCTGGCCGCGTTGGACGAGGCGCTCGCTGAGCAGGCCGGAGACGGTGCCGGCGGCATCAGCCTGGACGTCGTCGCGACCGGCGGCGGCGGAGGCGGTGGCGGCGCCGTCGTCGGAAAGCTGGACCTGGCCGCAGAGATGGAGAAGCGCGGAATGGTCGCGGTCGACTCGGAGACGCTCGAGCAGCTGCGCGCCGGGGCGGAGGCGGGCGCTGCGGCGCGCGCACGGCAGGAGCAGGCCGAGCGCGAAGCGCTGGTCGACGCGAAGATCCAGTCCGGCGCCGTGCCGCCTGCCCGTCGCGACCACTGGATCGCGGCGTTCGCCGGGGATCCGGAGGGCGTACGCGAGGCGCTCGCGGCGATGCCTGACGGTCTGATCCCGCTCGCGGAGATCGGGCACGCAGGCGAGCCGGAGGAGCCGGCGGCCGACATCCGCGAGTCCGCCGAGTACAAGAGCTGGGAGTGCTGACATGTCCGGAATCAACGTCAAGTTCAAGACGGGGCCGATCACCTTTGAGGCAGAGGCGAAGGTGACCGGCGGGCAGGTTGTCGTGCCGGGCACGGCGGCCCGCACGATCAAGCCGGCGGCGGCGGGGGCGGCGAACGTGCTGGGCGTGGCCCTCACCGACGCCGCACCCGAAGGCGCGTCGACGAACTTCGTGGCGGTACCGACGCACGCCGCGGTGGCCACGTGCCCCGCGGTCGTGCCGATCGCATCGGACGGTACCGCGGCCGCCGGTGACCTGGTTGTCGCCGACGCGGACGGCGCGGTGAAGAAGTCCGCGGGAACCGAGACGGTCGGCGAGATCGTCGGCCGAGTCATCGAGAAGAAGTCGGACACCGCCAACACGGTGCTGGTCCGGCTGGGCATCTGAGGAGAACAACTGCCATGACGAAGAGCATCGTGTCCATCTTCGATGGGCCCCAGGTCACCGTCTCCCAGCTGCTCGGCAGCCCGACGGTCATCCCCACCCGCGTGGTCGAGCTGGTCCGGAACAACCTGCTGGTCGAAGCGATCTTCCGTAACGGAGGCAAGCCCGCGAGCCCGGTCGTCCAGTTCACGCAGTCGGCGCCTGTGTTCCTCGACGGAGGCCCGGAGGTCGTCGGCGAGTTCGGCGAGATCCCCGTGTTCGGATCCGATGAGGCCGAGCCGGACTTCGCTGTCGGCCACAAGATCGCGCTCGGCGTGCGCGTGTCGCGTGAGATGCGGGACTTCAATCAGCTCGACCGCGTCAACAAGCAGGTGCGGGCGGCGTCGAACACCGTCATCCGCTCGAACGAGAAGTCGCTGCAGGCCGCGCTCACCGGCGCGTCGCTGCAGTCGGTCGCGGCCACCGACGAGTGGTCGGCGTCGGCGGGCACTCCCCGCCACGACATCGCGGCCGCGATGGAGAAGGTCAACGGCGCCGTGTTCGACGGAGACTCCGAGCAGCCGCTCGGCTACCTGGCCGACAGCATCGTCGTCAACCCTGCGGTGCTGCCGGCGCTGATGGACTCCTCCGAGTTCAAGGGGCTGTTCACCGGCAACATCGCTGACCAGAACATCGCATACACCGGCGTGCTGCCGTCCAGCCTGATGGGCATGACGGTGTTCACCTCGCGGTTCTGGCCGAAGACCAAGGCGCTCGTTCTGCAGCGCGGGATCACCGGGTTCTACGCGGACCCGCGGCCGATGGAGGCCACCGGAATGTATGGCGAGGGCGGCGGGCCGAACGGCGGGCCGACCGAGTCGTGGCGTTCCGACGTCTCCCAGATCCGCGCGGTCGGCGTGGACGAGCCGCTCTCGGCCTGCTGGATCAGCGGCATCGCAGCGTGAGGGTGGTGGCCTGACAATGCCGAAGTACAAGGTGCTGGCAGAGCAGTGGGATCGTCGGCTGTCGTCGGCCGCGGAGGCGCCGGTGTTCCAGCGTCACCGGGCCGGCGACGTCGTCGAGATCTCCAAGGCCGAGGGCGAGCGGCATGCGCGCCGGGGAGTCGTCAAGGCTGTGCGCCGGGCTTCCGCGACGTCGGAAGCCGCCGCAGATCCGGTCCCGGTGGCCGAGCCCGCCGGGACGCAGGACGGTGCCGCCGAGGAAGTGGCCGAACCCGAGGGCGCAGAGGCGGGGCCCGAGCGTCCGCGGATGACGGCGACCCGGGACACGTGGGCCGAGTACGCGCTCGCCCGCGGCCTGCCCATCGAGCAGGTGGCGGAGATGGACCGGGACGCGTTGATCGCGGCCCTGTCGTGATCGGAGACTGACAGTGGCAGCGTTCGCGACCGTCGAGCAGCTTGTGGCGCAGTGGCGTCCACTCAAGGCGACGGAGAAGGTGCGGGCCGAGAAGCTGCTGGACATGGCGGCGGTGCTGATCCGCCGGCACGTGACGGTCGTGCCGGGCTCGGAAGACGAGTCGACGGCGCGGCAGGTGTCGCTCGAAATGGTGCGCGCGGCGCTGCTGCCCGGCGTGCACGAGGGTAAGTCGTCGTACTCGGATACTGCGGGTGACGTGGTCGAGTCGGCGACGCTGCTGAATCCGGCGGCGACTTTGCGGTTCACTCGCGATCAGAAGGATCTGTTCGGTGTGGGGACCGCGTCCGCCCCGCAGTGGTTCTTCGGGGATTGCTGATGTACGACTACTTCGGCGTCGCGGTCGTGTGGCCGGTGCAGCGTGAGGAGCGGTACGGCGCCGCGGTGTGGGTGTACGACGAGGTCGTGCCGGGTGTGCAGGTCAGCCCCGTCGACTTCGGCGTCGAGGTGCAGATGCTCGGCGCATCCGAGGAAGTCACCGGCGGCGGCGGTCAGCAGGCGCAGGACGCATACCGGCAGGCGGTGCGGACTGCGTACCGGATCGTCTCCCCGCCGGGCACGCACATCGACGTCGCACCCCAGTGCCGGGTGCGGGTGCCGGGCATCGGGGATCTCGACGTGGTCGGCGATCCGGACCAACGTCTCCATCCCCGCGTCGGGCACACCACGATCCGCTGTGAGAGGAAGGTGGGCTGATGGGCGTCGACGTGCACGACGTGTTCGAGCAGGCCAACCAGTCCGACCAGTTGCGTGCCGCGGTGCGCCAGCGTGCCACGAACATGGTGCAGCGGGCGCGCCGCATCGACGCGAAGGAGACGGATTCGCGCAACGAGTTCCACCTCGCCGAGGAGTTCCGAAGGAATGGACGGTACGTCGTCAACGTCCATTCGTCGGATGTGGAGGGCGAGTACGGGACGTCGCGGGCCAAGCGGATGCGGATCCTGCGCCGGGCGATGGGAGGCCGGTGATGGGCGACAGGGACCTGCTGGCGTTCGTCATCGACCTGCTGACGGACTGCCTGCCCGATGCGGTGGTAGCGGATCGGCTGCCGCCGCTGCAGCAGCTCGAGGACGCGCTTCCGGTGGTGCTCGTCGATGAGCCGCCGGGGGAGGACCCGATCGTTCCGTGGGGCGGTGTTGCTCCGATCATCGACAACTCGGCGTTCGACGTCGAAGTGTTCGCCCCGTCGCTGGCGGCGACGAAGCCTCTCACCCGCATCATCCGGGACGTGATGTTCTCGCTGCCGCAGGTGGCCGCATCCCCGGTGACGCGGGTGTCGATGCCGTCCGGCTGGGCGACAAGGCCGGACTTCAATCCGCGTGTGCGCCGCGTGGGAGCCGAGTTTTCTCTCGACGCGCACGCCTGACTGTCCCTGCTCGGCGCTCGTCGAGCCAATCCGACAAGCAAGCCCCGGCCCATCTGGCCGGGGCTGTGTCATCCCCACGTGAGGAGTGATCAGACATGGCCGAGCAGGCTGTCCTGGAAGGCTTCAACAAGAAGAACGCGACCGTCGCGAAGACCGGCGCGGTACGGCTGGCCGGTGTCGGCGTCGCGCCGTCGACGACGATCGGGCCGTACGACAAGTCGGTGCACCGCAACGTCGGCTACATCAGCCCGGACGGCATCGAGCTGTCGTTCGACGAGGAGTCGAACGAGTTCATCCCGTGGCAGGAGGTCGTCGCGATCCGCAAGGATCTGACCAAGTCGGTCAAGTCGATCAAGCTGGTGCTGTGGGAGATCTCCCGCGAGAACATCGCCTACTTCCTCGGCGTCGACCCCGCCGCCATCGTCGCGGGCCAGGACGGTGAGTTCTACTTCGACGAGGCCGGGCTGCCTGAGTTCGCCCACTACCAGCTGAACCTCGACATCATCGACGGAATCCGCAAGGTGCGGCTGATCGGCTTCGACACGCAGGTGTCCGCGCGCGGCGCGATCAAGTTCGTCAACTCGGATCTGTTCAGCCTCGAGGTGACGATCAGCTTCTTCCCGGCGTCGGCCACCGACTACCCGGATCTGGCGGGCAAGACGTGCCGGTGGATCTTTGGCGGCTTCGACACGGACGCGTCGACCCAGCCGGGAGCACTCGAGGTGCTGACCACGAACCTGGCTGACGCCACCACCGGCACCGCCTACTCGCGGTCTCTCACCGCGTCGGGTGGCACGGCGCCGTACTCGTGGGCGGTGACGACCGGGACGCTGCCGGACGGGCTGACCTTGTCGTCGGCGGGCGAGATCGCCGGCACCCCGACCACGGCGGGCGCCGAGACGTTCACCGTGACGGTCACCGATTCGGCGACCACCCCGGCGACGGCAACCAAGGAGCTCACCCTCACCGTCTCCTGACCGAGACACCCTCGACCGGGCGGCGGCGGGTCGTCAGGCCCCCGCCGCCGCCCGACCTATCTATTCGGCCTGACGTTCGGAAGGGAAGGCCTGACATGCCCGGAATCAACGTGGAGGAACTTTACGCCCAGCGCGCCGAGGCGACCGGTGTCGACGGTGATCGGATCCCGTTCGACTTCGCCGGCCGTACGTGGACGTTCCGCGATCCGCAGACGCTGACTGACGAGGAGAAGGAGGAGATCTCCGAGATCGACTTCGACCCCGACATGGCCGCCTGGTACATGGGCGACGACCAGTACGCCGAGTTCGTGGCCGCGACGGCGACGATCGACGGCGCCGACGGCAAGCAGCGCGAGATCCAGGGCGGCTCGGGCATCTTCCTGCTCGCTTTCCAGGAGCACATGTCGCGAGTGCGTGACGCGGTGGAGACGCGCCCTACACGAGCCTCGACGTCCTCGCGCCGTCGCCGGAGGCGGTAGAGGCCGCCTGCGAGCAGACGTACGGCTGGGACGTGGTCGCCGCGTTTCACCGCGGCGACATCACGCTGCGCAAGCTGCGGGTCCTGGTCAAGTATCTGCCGCAAGAATCGCCCGTCTACTGGCGGCGCACTGATGACCGCCCGTACGACCTGAAGACCGACCTGGCCTGGCAGACGTTGTGGGTTCTGCTCGGCCTGCTCGTGACCACACGGAAGGCGTACGGCGACAAGTCGGCGGAGATGCCTTCCGACGACATGCCCCGCTTCCCGTGGTCGGAGCTCGTCCGCGCGAACCAGTCGAAGCTCGGACACGTTCCGCCGGAGCTGGCGGAGCAGGCGCAAGCCTGGCTCGATTCCCTGTGACCGTTCTCGTCGTGAGGTGGTGATCTCGTGGCCGACACCGTGTGGGTGCCGGTGGCCCCGTCGCTCAAAGGGTTCGCGTCGAAGGTCATCAAGGAGGCTTCCGGTGCGGCGCGCTCGTCCGGCCGCGAGTTCACTGCAGGGTTCGGCAAGGCGGGCGCGGCTGCGGGCGACGCGGCGGCCGACGGGCTGGCGGCGTCGGCCGCGCAGATCGACAAGGCCTCGAAGACTCTCGGCGATGCCCGCGCGCGAGAGGCGGACCTCGCGGGGAAGGTGGGCATCGCCGAGGCCAAGCTGAAGGATCTGCGCGAGTCCGGTTCGGCGACGAGCCTGCAGCTGACCCGCGCGGAGGAGGGGCTGGCGTCGGCGCAGCGTCGCGCCGAGACGGCGTCCACGCAGACGGCCCGAGCGGCGAAGGATCTCAAGGCGGCGCGCGACGGCGGGGAAGGCACTGTGCGCACGGTCGCCCGGGCTGAGGACAACCTGTCGGCGGCGAAGGACCGTGCCGCTGATGCAGCCGGGAAGCTGACGGTCGAGGAGATGCGCCTCGACGGGCTGCGTGATGATGCGTCGGCGTCCGGCGAGAAGCTCGCCCGGGCCGAGGCTGCGGTGCGTAAGGCGCGGGCCGAGGTCGAGTCGACGACTGAGCAGGTGACGGCGAAGGAGAAGCTGCACGAGGCGGCGGTGCGGGACGCTGCGGACGCGGCCGCCGATTCGGGACGCGAGTCACGGCAGGGAGCCGAAGGGCTCGAGACGTACGGGGACAAGGCTTCCGGCGCGGTATCGCAGATCAAGGACTTCGTAGGGGCCGCGGCCGGTATCGGCGCGGCGGTGGCCGTGGGGATGGAGGCGATCAACCAGGCGCAGCTCACGGACACCCTGGCAGCGTCGCTGGGTGCGACGCCGGGCCAGGCTGCGGAGTACGGCCGGCTCGCCGGGGACCTGTACTCCCAGGGGCTCGGAGATTCGATGGAGTCGGTGTCGAAGGCGGTGGGCGTGGTCGCCTCGAGCTTCGACAACCTCGACGGTGGTGCGCTGCAGTCGGCGACGCAGAATGCGCTGAACTTCTCGAAGGTCTTCGAGATCGACGTGCCGAACGCTGTGCAGACCGCGTCGCAGCTGGTGACGAACGGGCTTGCCGCGGACACGACGCAGGCGTTCGATCTGATGACGACCGCGTTCCAGCGGGTGCCGGCGGCGATGCGGGAAGAGCTGCCGGAGATCCTGAACGAGTACGGCACGAACTTTCGTGCGCTCGGCTTCTCGGGGGAGCAGGCGTTCGGTCTGCTCGTGTCGGCCGCGGACAAGGGCAAGTGGGCGCTCGATAAGACCGGTGACGCGCTCAAGGAGTTCACGATCCGCGGCTCTGATATGTCGAAGGCGTCGACGACGGCGTTCGAGTCGGTGGGTCTGAATGCGGAGGAGATGGCGGCGAAGATCGCCGGCGGCGGTGAGGGTGCGCGCGAGGCGCTGCAGCAGACTGCGCAGGCGCTGCTGCAGATGGAGAATCCGGCGGACCGGGCGAACGCGGCGATCGCGTTGTTCGGCACTCCGCTCGAGGATCTGTCTGTGGACCAGATTCCTCAGTTCCTGCAGGCCATCTCTGACGGGTCGGGCGGGATGGAGGGGTTCGCCGGATCGGCCCAGCAGATGGGCGACACGCTTAATGGCAATGCGGGGAACGCGCTCGAGTCGCTGAAGCGGACGGTGCAGCAGGGGCTCGTGCAGGCGCTGACCGATATGGCCTCGTGGATGCAGCGCAACGCCGACCTGCTCAAGACCGTCGCGCTGGTGGCGGCCCCGCTGGTAGCGGCTTTCGCGGCATACCGGCTCGCGGTTACGGGGATCACGATCGCGACGACGGCGTGGAACACGATCCAGATGCTGCTCAACCGGACGATGACTATGAACCCGGTGGGGCTGATCGTCGCTGCCCTCGCAGGTCTGGTGACTGCCCTGGTGCTGGCCTACCAGCATTCGGAGACGTTCCGGAATATCGTGCAGGCCGCGTGGAACGGGATCAAGACGGCCGTGTCGTGGGCGTGGAACTCGGTGATCAAGCCCGTGTTCACTGCCCTGTGGGGGTGGATCACCGGGACGCTGATGCCGGTGGTGACCGCGTTGTGGCGGAACGTGATCCAGCCGGCGTTCGCGGGGATCGGCAACGTCATCTCGTGGGCGTGGAACAACATCATCATGCCGGTGTTCAACGCGTACAAGTTCTACATCACCGAGATCATCGTGCCCGCGGTGATGTTCCTGTGGAACAACGTGATCAAGCCTGCGTTCGCGGGGATCGGCAACATCATCTCGTTCGCGTGGAACAGCGTGATCATGCCGGTGTTCAACTTCCTCAAGTCCGGGGTGCAAGCGGTCGGCGACATCGCGATGTGGCTGTGGAACAACGCGATCAAGCCCGCGTGGGATGGGATCTCTGGCGCGATCGACTTCGCCTGGAACAACGTGATCAAGCCGGCCTTCGACTTCATCAAGGACGGATTCTCCGGAGTCGGCGACACCTTCTCCGCGGTCGGCGACACGATCTCCGGAATCTGGCAGGGCATCGTGCACGCCGTCGCCGTGGCGGTGAAGGCCATCGGGTCGATCCTGCAGAAGATCAACATCCCCGACTGGGTGCCCGGCCTCGGCGGCAAGGGACTCGGCGGGCTCGGCGACAGCCTCGTCTCGTGGGCCGACGCGCACATGGCCGACGGCGGACTGTTCCGCGGCCGCGGCGGGCCCCGAGATGACGCGAACCTGGTGGCCCTGTCGGACCGCGAGTTCGTTGTCAACGCGCGGGCGACCGCAGCGAACCTGCCGCTGCTGCAGGCCGTGAACGCCGGGTGGGTTCCGCCCGCGTCGCTGTTGCACGAGATGGTGCCGGGCTTCGCTGACGGCGGTCTCGTCTCCAAGCAGGAGCTGGCCCTGTTCGCCCAGGGAGTCGAGGGCCAGCCGTACGTGTGGGGCGGCGTCCACTGGGGCGACTGCTCCGGCGCGGTGTCGGCACTCGCCCGGTACGCGGTGGGCATGGACCCGTGGGGTGGCCGGTTCGCCACCGGCAACGAGGAGTCCGCGCTGGCGTCGATGGGCTTCCAGCCGGGCCTCGGCCCGGCCGGGTCGCTGAACATCGGCTGGTACAACGGCGGCCCCTACGGCGGGCACACGGCGGCGACCCTGCCGAACGGCGTGAACTTCGAGATGGGCGGCGCCCGCGGGGACGGCCAGTACGGCGGGAACGCGGTGGGCGCGGCGTGGGGACAGTTCACCGATCACGCGCATCTGCCGCCGGAGTTCTTCCTCGGCGGTGACCCGAAGTCGGTGCCGATGACAGATGCCTCGCAGATGGGCGGGCTGCTTGCCCCGTCGGGTGGCCTGGGCACGATGGCTTCCGGCGGCGGGGGTACCTCGTCGGGCGTCTCGTCAGCCGGCGGCGGGAGCGGCGCATCGGCCGGCGGCGGATCCGGCGGCGGATCCGGCGTGGGTGCCGCGTCGGCGGCCGGTGATGCGGTGCGCGTGTTCGTGACGAACTGGCCTTCCGGCGGGTTCGAGGACACGACGCCGACCGGGCCGGGCGTGCCGCCGCCCGACGGTACGGCAGCGCCTGCTGGGGGCGCTGTCGGTGGGGCGTCGGCGACGGCGGCCGGGGACCGGTTGGCGACGCCGTTGGAGATCGGCGCCCAGATCGGGGCGGATGCGCTCGCCGAGATGGGAAATGACGTCACCGGGCGCATCGGCCTGTCGAACATGTTCTCGTCGCCGCAGCTGGTGAACGAGCAGGCCCGGGTGTCGCCCGGCCAGCAGACGCAGGCCGGGAATGCGCCGGTGACGGTGAACGCGGAGATCGTCGTCAATGGTGTGCGTGACGCGGAGGATGCGGCGAACAAGACGGTCGAGGCGCTCGGTGAGCGGCTGTCCGTAGTGATGGGGAGGGCCGGCCGGTGAGCCGTGTTGTGCAATTGATCCGCCGCAACGCGGACGGGATCGACGAGCTGGTGCTCGATGTGGCCGGCCCGGAGATGGGTGCCCAGGGCGTGCTGCTCGGCAAGGGATCACTGAAGGCGATGTATCACGCGCCGCGCACGACGCCGCAGCAGGTGCTCGCGTCGCTGCCCGGGGCGATCCCGTCGCGCGATCGCGTCGAGACGCGGGTGTTCACGCTGATCGTCCGCACCGAGGCGCATGGTGGTGATTCGTGGGAGGACGTCGATTCGCTGCTGTGGTCGGTGGCCCGGCCGGGCGTGTACTGGATCATCCGTGTCGAGTCCGACGATGGGGGCGAGGTGCGGGAGATCACGGTGCGTCGCACGGGCACGCCGAAGCTGACAGCGCCGGACGGGACGGATCCCGCGCGCGCGGGGTATGCGGTGTGGGAGATCGAGGTGACGGCGTTCGACCCGTGGTGGTACGGGCCGCCGGTCGTTGACGAGTTCGTGAACCCGTCGTCGGGCACGCATTCGGAGACACTGGTCCTGCCGAACACGGGGGACCATGATGCGTGGCTGCGGTGGATCATCCGCGAGTCGGAAGCGGCGCAGACATGGACGATCCCGGACGGTCTCGGCGTCTACCCGGAAGGGCACGCGAAGGCAGGCCAGCGGATCATGCACACGCTGCCCGAGCTTGCGGCTGGCAAGCACGGCATGGTGGACACGTCGCCGCAGCGGATCCCGCTGTCGGTGCTCGACGAGCCGATGGCGTTCGGCAAGCTGCGGCAAACCAGGTGGACCCATGCGATACCGCCGGGCCTTGCCCGCGTCGAGCTGCCGGTGACGGTGACCGGGTCGGCGACCGCGGGCATCCGGGTCAAGCTGACACCCCGCTATGAGCGGCCGTACGGGAGGACGCTGTGACCGCGCCCGCGGCGCTGGCCGGGTTCGACGAGGTCGAGGCCTACCACGACGCATGGTGGGACGAGATCGTCGCGCAGGCGCAGGCCCCGGCCGAAGTCGACATCTACGACAAGGACTGGCGGTTCCTCTCGACCGTCGACGACGCGATCTCCGGCGACTTCACCGACCTGTACAACGACGCCGGCGAGGGCAAGCTCGCCCAACTTGCGGCGAATCCGGTGGCACAGTGGATCTCGGAGAACGTCACCGAAGCCGAGGACCTGCACGTCCGGGTGACGCAGTCGCACACCGAGTGGGCGGGCAAGGCGCAGACCATCGAGGAGTCGATGGACTCGGACGGCTTCGAGTCGATGAACATCAGCTTCCTGCATGATCTGCAGCACGCGAAGAAGATCTACTGCTACCCGAACCCGTTCTTCCTGCTGCAGGTGCAGTGGCCGAAGATCTACCCCTACTTCGGGCCGTCCGTCACCGGTGTGAAGACGCTGCTGCACCTGAACCTGCTGCGCCGGTACCAGCCGTTCTGGAGGCTGCCCGCGGACATCTTCTCCAAGACGGCGTGGGCGCAGGACTTCGAGGCGGCGAACTGGCCGCACATCGTCAACCCTCGTGGCACCGGACTGTTCAACGACACGTCGATGCACTGCATCATCGCCACCCGGATGGGCAACTTCTACGACGTCGTCAAGGCCATCCTCGAGGACGCGGGCCTGCAGCTGACCGCGACCCGCTGGCTGCCCGGGGACGAGCAGCCGTTCCCCGAGTACGCGACGATCACGATGCCGACTCTCATCTGGGACGTCGTCGACAAGGGAGGGGTGCGCGGTAAGACGGGCACGCTGCTCGACGGGTTCATGCCGTTCGTCCGGTCGATCCTCGGCGACAACATTCAGGAGACGAAGACCCCGGTCCCGTACGAAGAGCCGCAGGAGTACTCCGAGGACAAGTGGGGGACGGTCAAGGAGGTGCCGGCCGTCGTCTGGTACGCCGCCCAGCGGTACACCACGGCCACGGGGACCGGCCAGTCCGGGATCGTGAAGTGGCGCAAGACCCAGCACAAGGCGATCGCGTCGGCGATCCTCACCGGCGGCAAGTCGCCGGGCTGGGTGAACACCGGGGTGAAGCTGATCGCGAACGCGATCCTCGGCTACATCGGCATGATCTTCCTCAACCCCGGCTTGGCGCTGGGCATCTTCGACGAGCAGATCGAGGACGTGATCCTCGCATTCGCGCGCGCGGACCTGACGAACCTGCGCGACGAGATGGGCCGCGACGCCTACGGCGAGTACTGGGAGTCGTCGGGGCAGAACGGGTTCTCCCCGTCGACGCTGGCCGCGTTCCGCACCGGGCAGATGGCCGTGCAGCCGTACACGTCGTTCCAGGTGGAGGTCGTCAACGGCCAGCCCTACTGGTACGGCATGCACGCCGTCATGGGTGACCGGGTGTCGATGGAGCTCGGAATGTCGGGGGTCCTCTACACCGACCAGATCCGCACGGCGCGGCTCACCTTCGGCCCGAACGATCCGGTCGGCTGGACGCTGGCGGTCGGCAAGGACGACGACGACACCTCGCCGACGGCCCGCCTGGCCCGTGTACTGCAGGCGGTGTCGACGATCGCCCAGCAGATTGCAGTCCAATCGTGAGGAGGCCTGACCATGGATGAGCAGCAGCGGATCGAGGAGGCGAAGACGAGGGCCCGCGCCCGTGCGCGGGCGGCCGCCCGCAGATCGGCGGCCACGCCGCCGCCGAAGTTCCGGCCCCCGGACCCCGAACCGGTAGGGCCGGATCCGGTGCCCGCGCGGTACCGGTGGGTCTTCCACGCGCCGCAGGGCACCCCGCCCGGGGCGGGGGAGGAGATGGGCTTCCAGATGCCGGTCGAGCTCGCCGACTTGTACGCGCGGCACGCCGAGCGTGCCGGCCTGATCCACGTCGACGACGTCGCCGCGCTGGCAGACAAGGACGGGACGGTGGCGGTGGCGGACTTGCCCCGCCAGGTGATCCGGCACGACCCGCCCGAGGCTGGCCCGGCGTGCTGGGTGAACCCCGGCAAGTGGGTGCCGATGAATGCACCGCCGCCCAAGCGCGTCGAGCCCGAGCCGGTCGACGTCGAGGCACTGTCGGACGACCAGGTGAAGGCGCTGAAGGTGGAGCGCGAAGCGATCGACGAGGCACTGCGGCGCCGCAGCGTGTGGGAGCAGAAGATACGCGTCGCCGACGATCCGGCCGCGCACCGCGGCCACGGCAAGGAGGTGTGACAGTGAGTTTCCGGACCGCCTACGGGCACACCCATTCGGAGAACGGGTGGAGGATGTGCAACAGGGACGAGTGCGACATCGTCCGGATCCCCGAGTTGTATCTTACCGACACGGCGCCGATCCGGATGGGCGCGCCGCTGACGATCCTCGGCGCCTGGCTGTTCTGGTACGACCGGAACGTCGAGGAGATCGTCACGCCGATCTGGGGGTGGTCGCGCGAGAACGCGGTTGCCACGTCGAACCACCTGTCCGGCACGGCGGTGGACGTGAACGCTCCCCGCTATCCGTGGGGGCTGCGGAGGATGCCGGCCGACAAGATTGCCAAGGTCCGCCAAGGTCTTGCTCTATTCGAGGGCACAGTGTTCTGGGGCGCCGACTGGCAGCGTGCAGACGAGATGCATTATCAGATGGCCCACCCCGAAGGGGATCCGCGCAACGAGGCGTTCGCGGCGAAGCTGCGCGCTGGATACCTGGGGATCTGGGCGGACGAGCCTGGCGCCGCGACGGGCATGACTACGGCCGTGCTCGCGGCAGCGATGGGGGGCAGCCTGTCCACGGCCCGGTACGTCCGGCTACTGCCGGCCTTCACAGCGGCGATGCGTACGGCGTCCATCACCACGGTGGAGCGGGCAGCGATGTGGTGCGCGCAGCTGGGCCACGAGTCGGGTGGGTTGCGGTGGATGGAGGAGATCTGGGGGCCCACGGTCGCGCAGCGCGGCTACGAGGGCCGCGCCGACCTCGGCAACGTCCGGCCCGGCGACGGCTACCGGTTCCATGGGCGCGGGCCGATCCAGGTGACCGGCCGGGCGAACTACGCCGAGTGCTCCCGCTGGGCCTACGAGCAGGGCCTGGTGCCGACGTCGTCGTTCTTCGTGGATAACCCCGCCGCCCTGGCCGACGACGAGACCGGGTTCGTCGGTGCGGTCTGGTACTGGGTCACCCGCGGGCTCAACGGATACGCGGACCGCCGGGATCTCGAGGGCGCGACCCGCTGCATCAACGGCGGGACCAACGGCCTCGCCGACCGCCGACGCCGCTACAACCATTGCCTCGCCCTCGGCGAAGCGCTACTACCGGAGGAGGACCACATGACAGCACAAGACGTCGCCGAGTTGAAGACATTCATCGGCGACTTCATCACCGGGTTCGTCGGCCCGATGGGCTCGGACACCAAGGACGTGCGCGCCCAGCTCACCGGATCGCGCGATCTCGTCTACACGACAGATGAGCACGGGAACCGGGTGGTCGACGTCGCCGCGTCGTGGCCGGGCTGGCGGCAGCTCGGCGGCCGCACCCTCGTCGATGCCATCGCGGTGATCGGCGTGGAGCTCGGCATCGACGGCTTCGAGCTGCCGCCCGGCGAAAACCCCGACGACTCCGCCGACGAGTAGCCGAGCCGGCCACAACTTCATACGCACCCGAACCCGACCCCCGCTGTAGTGCCCGCGGGGGTTTTCGCATACCTGCAGGAGGACGCTATGTGGACCATCGACTTCTGGGAAGACACCGGCGAGCGCGCGGTGAAGACCGCCGTGCAGGCGCTGCTCGCCCTGCTCGCCGTCGGGACGACGGTCCTCGACCTCGACTGGGGTAACGCGGCCGCCGTCGTCGGCACCGCGGCACTCGTCTCCGTGCTGACCTCGCTCGTCTCGTCGGGCATCGGTGACCACGATTCGCCGTCGCTGCTGCCCGCGCGCGGCCGCCAGCGCGGGGAGTGACGGTGGGGTCGGTTCCCGCGTCCGTCGACCCTGTGCTGTGGGCGATCATCGCCGTCGCAGGCGTGGTGGTCACGCCGATCACGATTGCCCTGATCCGCCTGTACCGGGATACCCGGGAGGTCAAGGACCAGGTGTCCAACGCGCATTCGACAAATCTGCGTGAGGAGCAGGACGCCAGGCACGAGGAGATCCTCGACCGTATGTCGTCGCAGGACCGGGTTCTCGGCGAGCTCGAGCGGCGCACGGCGCGGATCGGCGGCGAGGTGCGCGAGGACCGGGAGACATTCGCCCGGCTGCGCGCCGAGGACCGCTCGGAGTTTCAGAGGGTTCGTGACGCGGACTGGTCCGAGTTCCTGCGGCTGCGCGCGGAGACGCACACGGCGATCCGCCGGGCGGACGCGTCGATCGCGAAGCATCATCCGGAGGACACGCTGTGACTACGCCCAGTGGGGAGCAGCCGGAAGACTTCCGCGGTTACAACCAGATCTCGGGGCTGCAAGACGAGCAGGCGCCTGGCGCGTCGCTGCTCGACCCGGCCGAGCAGGCGCGGCAGAACTTCTTCGGGAACATCCTCGGCGGATTCGGCAGCATCCTCGGAGCGATTCTCAACACTGTTGACAACAGCTACGTCGAGCAGCTGCCGATCATTCAGGAGCAGCAGAACTACATCACCGACCTGCAAGAGGCCGTGGATCGGATGATCTTGCAGGGCCAGTCGGTGTACTACGACTCGAACCAGACTCACTACATCTCGGATGGTGTGACGTCGATCGACTTCATCATCCTCGGCTCTGGTGGTGGTGGCGGCGGCGGCCAGGGCGCGTATCTCGGCGGATCGCGGTACGTCGGGTGCGGCGGCGGCGGGGGCGGAGAGGTTCACCTGAACGTCCCGCGATCGCTGCTGGGGAACGCGGTGTCCATCAAGGTCGGGGCGGGCGGTTCCGGCGGAAGTGGGTCTAACCCCGGTTACGGAGGTACGCCGTCGAAGATCATCACCGAAAGTGGCGATGAAATCGCCGCTGGAGGTGGTATCGGAGGCCCGTCATCGAATACTACGGCCACCCCCCGGTCGTCTGGGGGTACCGGCATGATCACCGGCGGCCGGGGCGGCATTGGATGGGAAGCGAACGAGATAAACGGAACCAACTCCGTCTCGCAATACGACCTGCACGGCGGGGGCGGTGGCGGCGGTGCGGGGCAGTCGGCTAACCCCAACGTCCCCCCCGGCTGGGGAGGCGCTGGGGGGATCTCGCCAGGAGGATCACCCGGGAACAGTGGAGATAACGCTGTTGGCCTGGCCGCAACGGGGGCCGGCGGCGGCGGAGGGGGATCAGGCGTCAACAACGGTGCCAATGGGGGTTTCCCGTCCGGTGGTGGCGGCGGCGGGGGCGGAGCCAACCTGATAAGCGGAACGTCCCGTGGCGGTAACGGCGGCCAGGGGCGCGTGTACGTGATTGAGCGGACCTCGTGACCACGCCGCAGTCGATCCGCTACTACCAGTCCAACGTCGTCACCTTCATCTTTGATGACACTTACTACAAGCCCGCGAACCTCGTGTCCATCGTCGTGTACCTGCAGGGTGCGGGCGGCGGCGGCGGTACACAGGGCGGTGGTGGCGGCGGCGCGACCGTCGTCAGCCCGCGCCTGTTCGCGGCGGTCCTGCCCGATCAGGTGCCCGTCGTCGTCGGAGCGTCGGCGGCCGGTCAGCCCGGTGGAGACACATCGTTCGGTGACCTCACCGCACCAGGCGGGCAGCCCGGCACGCCAGAGGGCACAGGGCAGGGCGGCGTCAGTCCGTGGCGCGGCGGCAGAGGTTCCAGCGGCGCCGGCGAGTCGGTATCGAACCAGCCCATCGGGAACCTCGCCGGTTGCGGCGGGGGCGGCACGTCGGGGGGCGTGTCGGGCGGCGACTACCGCAACGGCTTCCACCCACTGTGGCCGGGCTGGTTCCAGGCAGGACGAGGCGGCAGCACCGGGCGGCGCGGTGAATCTCCGGGCGGTGGCGGCGGCATCGGCGCGACCGTCGGCGGCCCGGGGCGCGTCACCATCATCGAGACTCTCGTGATCGAGGAGGGCTAATGGAAGCAGGGCGAGCGACCCTAGTGATGGGCGTCGTGGGTGGTTTTGCGGGTGAGGCTCGCTGCTACCGCATGGACCCGCCGTTGGCGGGTCACGAGTTCGTGACGGTGTTCACGTCGGTGGGCCCGGTGGACCAGCGTACGGGCGAGCCGTCGCAGCAGGAGACGGTGGTAGTGCCGTCGCATGGACCGGAGCGGGGCGGCGCGGCGAAAATCATGGTCAGGCTGCCGGGTTCCATATCGGGTTTCGCGTCCCACGCCTACGCCCTGTTCGTCGCCGGATACGCACTGGAGGAGGCAGCCGATGGCCACGCTTGACGCAGAAGGGATCAAGTCGAAACTGATCCTGCAATCCGGCCAGGACTTCCAGCTGACGGTGCACCCACCTGGCACGCAAGAGTTTCCGTCCGGCACGACGGCGGAGATCGTCATCCGTGAGGGCCGCAACCCTACGTCCACGGTTCTGGACACGTGGACGGGCGTCGTGTCGTCCACTTCGATCACCTGGTGGGTGCAGACGGCGAAGACGGACCTTATCCCCGAGCGCGCACAGTACCTCCTGCTGGTGCACATCCCGCAGGGCTCCGAGACCCTTGACCGGTGCTTCTTCTATGGCACCATCGACCGGAAGGACGCTTGACATGACGATCCGCGTAGAGGCAACCCGCAATGCCCTGGCCGACGAGTACGCGTCGCGGGCAGTGAAACTCAGCCTGTGGTCCGGCGATCCGGCCGGGTCCGGTTCGGAGTGCACCGGCACGTCGTACGCCCGGCAAGCGATCACGTGGGGGGCGGCCGCGTCGTCCACCGTCTCGGGCGCTGAGGTGACGTTCGAGGCCCCGGCTGGCACGTGGGACTATGGTGCGCTGCATGACGCGTCCGGCACGATCGTGGATTCGGGGACGATCACCACCACGATCCTGAACGCGGACGGACAGGTGAAGGTGACCCCGACGTACACGCAGGCGTGACGTGACGGAGCTGGTAGCGCCGCGGTGGTCGGCGGTCGGCGTCGAAGCCCCTGGCGTGGATGCGCCGGCGGTGGAGGCCCCGTCGTGGGCGGCGGCGTCGGTGACGATCCCTGATGGGTTGATGCCGACGTTCGCGTTGGAGCGCGTGCTGTGGCTGTCGGGTAAGGGCACGCTGATGCTCGCCGCGACGATGGTCGGGCACGCACACCTGCCGCTGTCGGGTGAGGGCACGTTGACGATGCCAGTGTCG
Source organism: Tomitella cavernea (assembly GCF_016599145.1). Classification (GTDB taxonomy): domain Bacteria; phylum Actinomycetota; class Actinomycetes; order Mycobacteriales; family Mycobacteriaceae; genus Tomitella; species Tomitella cavernae. The sequence continues at coordinate 120,629 of NZ_JAENKO010000001.1, read as the reverse complement.
GTGGTGGCGACGGCAGCGTTCGCCCGTACCGGCGAGGGCACGTTGAGTATGACGGCGCACGGCGTCTACCGGGTGGCCCTTCCGCTGTCGGGTGAGGGCACGCTGACGATGCCCGCCGAGGGCGGGTACGGACGCAACCTGGCCCTGTCGGGCGAGGGCACGCTGGGCATGCCGGCGCACGCCACGTTCGAGCGGATTCTGCAACGCACCGGCGAGGGCACACTGTCTCTGCCTGCGATCGAGGTCGAATACGGGATGCTCCAACTGTCCGGCGAGGGCACGTTCTCGGCGACTGCGGCGGGCGTGGGAGTGACGCCGTTGTCTATGTCCGGTATTGGCAGTCTTGCGCTGGATGCGCACGCCGCGTTCAGCCGCACCCTGCTGCTGTCGGGTGAGGGCACGCTGGCTCTGCCTGCGGTCGGCGTGACGTACAAGTTGTTCGCCGACGACTTCAACCGTGCGGACGGCCCGCTCACTACCCCTTGGATCGTCCGCACCTACTATGCGTCCGAGGGGTTCACGATCACCAGCGGAACCGTGTCCGGCACGGGGTCGTCGTCGCGCATCGGCTACTCCGACTGCGCCATCTGGGGTGAGAAGCCGACCCTCACGGACGACCAGTTCGCACAATGCACAATCACCGAACCGGCCTCTGTCACATCAGGCGCGCCCGGCGTCACCCTCGCATCCAACGCGGGTGGCACGAACGAGTCGCTGCACCTGTCCGTCCGTACCGGGGGTTACTGGTACATCTACACGGTCGTACCGGGCGCGGGTAACAGTGCGACGACGGTCCTCACATACGGCACCACGTCGTCCAGTGAGGGTGTAGCGGGTGACGTGATCCGACTGGAGAAGGTCGGCAGCACAGCCACGTTCTATCTGAATGGTGTTGCGAAAGGCTCCTACACGGGCACGTTGCCTGCGGGCAGGTACGTCGGTATCCGGCCGGGCATCGAAACCGTTGCGGTGGATGATTGGTCGGGTGGCGACCTCTAGCCTCTGCGCCGGTAGTGCACGGCGGCCCGGGTCCAGGCGATCACGTCTGCGATCTGCTGCAACGTGCACCCCTCGGCACGGCCGGCACCCCGATCCGCCGCTGGGGGTGGCCGCGGTGATCAGCAGTGCCGGCCGACCGGGGCCGCGTCGTACGCGCGCAGCATCGGCGGGTTGCATCGGGCGCTATAGGAAGGCGCGGGTTGCCGTATTCCTACCGCTGATGAAACACGGTCGGGGTAGAGTGCGCGCTGGTCGCAGCTCAGAGGGGCGGCGGCCACCCCGGCCCCCGCGCGTGGACGACGCACGGGGGCCGGCCGCCGTGCCTCAGTAGATCGGCACGCTCTGCCGCCTCTGCAGCTCGACCCACCCTTCGGGCGGCCACACCTCGCCGGGCAGGTACGGACTCAGCACCCAGCGCTCGGTACGGCCGCAGCATGGACAGTGCGGGAAGACGCCGTGCGCAGGAGCTTGCACGAAGGCGTACTTGCCGTGGCGGCTCATCCAGAGCCCGCCCCGGGGGAACCGATCGCCGGTGCGCCTGTACCGTCCGCTGGTCTTCACATTCCTCGGAGCCCCTCCTATTGTGTGACCGGCGGATTGCCGATCGCTCGCGACAGTAGAGATCCAGGGTGCAGGAGCCTGTCATCGCTGTGTGGAGTGAACTGCGCCACTCCGAAGTGGGATATATCTCGTCGCACGCTCACCGCCCGGGATAACCTGTCGGCAGAACGCCCGCACATGATCGCCGGTGAAACATCCACCAGCGCGATAGCGCTGTAGGCGATGAGGAAGTCGAGCAGATCAGCGAGGATACGGGAGGTGGCGTGGTGGGCGCGTCGACTCGGCCACGGTGGCGTCCAGAGGACGCCGCTAAGCGTGTCCTCCAGGGACTCGCAGGGCCAGGCTATGAGTTCCAGTACCCGGTCGATCCAGTGATGATCGCGCGCGACCTGGGCATCAACGTCTACTCCGTGCAAATGGACAACAACCGGTCCGGCATGATCGCCAAGGTCGACAGAAATTCGGATCCAGAGATCTTCCTAAACAGCGAGCACGCACCTGTCCGTCAGCGGTTCACCTGTGCGCACGAACTGGGGCACTACTTCCACAACATGACTGCTGCCGGCCCCGAGCACGAAGCCTATGTACATCGCCGCGACGAACGTTCGGCCTGTGGAACGTACGAAGAGGAGATCTACGCGAATCAGTTCGCAGCGGCGCTGCTCATGCCCGAGCCGATTGTGCGAGAGCTGCTGGCGGGGTATCAGGACCCGGTACGTGTGGCCCGCGAACTCGGGGTCTCGCTGGATGCTTTGAAGCACCGGATGAAGAACCTCGGGCTGACGCAGTGGTGATGGAGAACGCGGGAACGCCGATCGAGGACGCGGACGGCGGGGGCCTCCAGAGCACGCAGGTCAACTCGACGGTCACTCCGACGGAGTTGGACGTCAACGAGGTGAAGGAATTGCGTACCCGCGCGCAGGAACTCGAGGAATCGGAGCCGGACAAGCCGCGGCGAACAGCGGCGATGTCGTCCGAGGACTCGGGCGTAGTTGCGGGGCTCAAACCGCTCCAGTCGATGCTGGACGCCACCCTGTTCGGCGACTATCTGCACTACCGTGCCATGAACGCCCATAACCTCCCTGCACGGGAACATCGTGTGAGTGCCTACTGCGAGAACCACCGCGCCTTAGCGTTCGTGTGCACTGCCCTCGACGTGACTACGCGTCTGCTCGTGTGGGTCGCGGTCTACTCTGCACTCGTCGCCATCGTGGGTGCCGCGATCTGGCGCACATTCCTCGAGGCGATCTTCATCTCGTAACGCGTCGAGCCGTTCGTGTGTCGTTCGTTCGGATTACACGGCTGTGCTTCCCGAGGTGGCTGAGCTGCGGCGTCTTGGACGGTTACATAGTTGCGCTAGGCCGCGTAGGGTCGGTCACCTGCGGTTGAAAACATAGCCGTTCCTGGGCATCACTACCTGCCCGTGCAGGCGGGCGGTAGCCGATGAGTCGGCCGCCGCACACGCGCACTGCGCGGCGGCGGCATGTAGCTCGAGTCGAGGAGGAGTGCAGCTTTATGCCAGTACTTCAACCTGCTGCCCCGTGGGCCGATGCCTGCGGTTTCGTTGAGTCCATGTTGTGCGACGGCGCCGTCGATGCCGTTGTCTTCACGATCGACCGGGTGAACCTGGGGCCGACGGTCCTCCTGTCGTTGTCCGGGACGGCGGATGATCCACAGCCGGCCCGTCTCGCGGACGCGTTGGCCGGGCTGCTCGATGACCCGCCCGCCGGCGGCGTCGTGGTCGACGCGACTGGCGTCGATTTCATGAGCACGCCGAGCTTGGCCACCCTGATGGATTTCTGCGGTGCTGCCCGTTACGAGAAGGTGGCGTGTGTGGTGGTGGCGTCGCGTCCGGTGGCACGGCCGTTGCGGATGATCGGCGCCGACGTGGAGCTGCGCCGCAATGTGGGCGAGGCGCTCGCCTACTGCGACGCGCAGGCCGCCATGCGGGTGTGACCGACCATGCTGGGGCGCCTGGGGGCGGAACCGGCGGCGCGCCGGGTGCGTCCAAGTAAGTGTCCGCATCCCCCTGCGGACGAACGGCGCGCACCCCCCTGCGCGTCGGCAACGGCCCCGGACCATTCGGTCCGGGGCCGTTCTGGGGTCGCAGGGTAAGTAGTCGCGCCCGCCGGGGTCTTCGTGGTCCAGCTCATGCAGCATGCGCCGGATCCGTGAGCCGTCTCAGCTTGCGCAGTCTTGGGTCCATCCGGTGGTGCCGTCCGTGAACATGGTCGTGCCCGGCTGGTACATCGTCGGGTCGTCCATGCAGTAGTCGATGGTCTTACCGGTGAGCGGCTGAGGTTCGCCGCGGGGTGCTCCGGTGAACCCGACCGGCGGCGCGCTGTCCGCAGTCGTGACCGACTGCTCGACGGCTGCCGGCGCCGGTGGCGCCAGGTCCTGTGCGGGCTCGGCGTTCGCCGGGGGAGGCATATGCTTGGTGGCTACGGGCGCCGGCTGCGCCGCGGGGACGTTCTCCGGCATGGAGGACTTTGCGGTGGCGCTCGGCGCGGGCTCCGTGCTGGCCTTGGTGCCGGGCCGGATAGGCAGGTCGGGCGCGTCCGGTCCGCAATCGCTCTTCCACCCGTCACCTGTGCGCACCCACAGGTCCGTGTGCGGACCTTCCTCGTCGACGTAGGCGAGAGCCGCGGTATCGCCGGCGACGTACACGTCGGTGACCGTGACCGGGCCGGGCGGGTCCTGCGCGAACGCGTCGGCGAGCCCGTCCTTCCCGCCGAGCATCATCGACATGATCGCCCGGCAGCCGATGGTGAGTTCATCCCACGCCCCCTCGGGTCCGCTGCGCGCATTGTCGAACGCGGTGCGGATGGCGTCCGCGTCAGTGTCGGGTGACTGTACGGCGGGCGCATCAGAGGCCGGCGTGCTACTAGAGCTGTCGGCGATGCTGCTGCCGCAGCCCGCGAGGGCGAGCGCGGCGGCGAGGGCCGGTAAGGCGGCGGTAGCGCGCGTCTTCATTGGTCTCCTTCGATGATCGTCGGTCGGTTCAACCGATTGGATCATGCCGCACGGTCGAACGGGCGGAGACGCTCGACTGCTTGGTTCCGTCGAATGTCGGAGACCTTGGTGTAGATCTGCGTCGTGGCGAGTGACCGGTGCCGGAGCAGCTCTTGCACCGTGCGCAGGTCGGCGCCGTCGTCGAGCAGCGTGGTGCCGAACCAGTGCCGCAGTGAGTGGGGTGTGCCGGCGACCTTGGCCCGTCGCATGGCCCGGCCGACGACGTCGGACACGGACCTGGACCGGACGTGCTCACCGGCGGGGAGTCGTGAGTTCGCGGGGAACCAGTGGCCCCGGCGCGGCATCGTCGCCGCGGCCTCGAGGAGGAGCGGGTGCAGGGGGATCAGCGCGATCCGACCGCCCTTGCCTCGGACGCGGAGGGTGTGGTCGTCGAGGTCGAAGTCCTCGCCGGACACCTTGGCGATCTCGTGGACTCGGAGGCCTGCGAGCGCGGCGAGCAGGACCATGACCCTGGTCTTGGTGCGCATGCGCGAGGTGAGCAGGATCAGCAGGTCGCGGTCGGAGACGGGGCGGGGGAGCCGGTCGGGGTACTTCGGCGTGCCCACCTTGAGCATGGGGTTGTCGGCGCGCAGGTCCTGGGTGTGGAGCCACTTGAACCAGGCGGCGAGGTAGGAGTGGTAGGTCGCGGCCGTGGACTGTGACCACTCGTCGTGGCTGGCGATCCATCGGACGATGTCGATCGGCTGGGCATGTGCCGGCTGCAGCTCGGTCTCGTTGGCGAACGCGGTGATGACTCGGATGCGTTCGGTGATCGTGACGCGGGCGAGGCGGGCAGCGGACTGGTGAACTTCCCAGTCGTCCAGATGCAGGGGGCGCGGTGTTTCCATGGGGGGATTCTTGCGTGCCGCTGCGCTTTGCCGGGGGAAGTTCATCGAATCGTTAGATCGTTGGGGTGCACCGTGTCTCGGGCCCGGGTGTCCTCGAACCAGACGACGACGCCGGACTTGTGGACGCGGCGGATCCAGCAAGGGCGGTCGAGGTTTCGGCCGATGCCGACGTAGGTGACGGCGAGGCCGAGCCGCGCGCGGCATTCATCGAGGGTCATGCCGCGGCCGCCGGCTCGTGTTCCTGCGGGGCGGCGCGTCGGCTGACGAACTTGAGGACCTGAGCGCGCCCAACGTCGGATCTTTTAATCCGCAGGTCGTCGGTTCGAGCCCGACAGGGGGCACGCTGCCGGTCGGGCGCGTTCCGCGTCCGGCCGCCCGGCGACGTCGGGCCGATTTGGCGGAGCGGGACTGTATGCCATATGCTTTCCTCGCTCCCAACGGAAAGCCGTTGAGGGTACTTGCCGAGCCTGCTCGGCGAGCCCCCTTCGTCTAGCGGCCTAGGACACCGCCCTTTCAAGGCGGCGGCGCGGGTTCGAATCCCGTAGGGGGTACGGTCTCACCTGCGTTGCGGTATCGCGTGCGAGCCGTGCCGTGATCGATCACGGTCACGGCTGCGGACCAGGCGATTCGGTTCCGGCGGCGGGACATGGTAGAAATTACTACCGGAAGCGGAAGTTTCCAGTGGTACACAGCAAGGCCCTGTGGCGCAGTTGGTTAGCGCGCCGCCCTGTCACGGCGGAGGTCGCGGGTTCGAGTCCCGTCAGGGTCGCACAAGGTTTCGGTGGTAAGCCGAGACCTTCCGGCCAGGTAGCTCAGTTGGTACGAGCGTCCGCCTGAAAAGCGGAAGGTCGCCGGTTCGACCCCGGCCCTGGCCACAACATCATCAATGCGGACACCCCGGTCGCCCTCGCGGCGCCGGGGTGTCCGCTTTCTTATTAAGGGTCGCGGAGGGAGGCGACGAGCGCGCGACTTCCGCCGCCGGATAGCCTGTCGGAACGCGGCCACGGACCGCCCCGCGGTGCCCCGCGGCGCGGCCCGGCCGCCGTCGGCCGTCGCTGAAGGGCCGCAGACATGTCCGCCCGCCCGTCACGAGGAGTGCAGCCGTGCCGCAGACCACCCACCCGCTCGATGCTTCGCTGGAACTGGCCGCGGGAGACGACGGGACCTTCACCGGCGCCACTTCCGCGGCGTACGCGAACATGGTGGGCCCGTTCGGCGGCAACACGGCCGCGGTGCTGCTGCGCGCGGCCCAGGAGCACCCGGAGCGTCTCGGGGAGCCAGTGGCCCTGACGGTGAACTTCGCGGGGCCCGTCGCGGACGGCGCCTTCACCGTCACCGCCCGCCCCACGCGTACCAACCGCTCCACGCAGCACTGGTTCATCGAGCTCAGCCAGGACGGCGTCGTCGCCACCACCGCCACGGCCGTGTTCGCGGTGCGCCGGAACACCTGGGCGGCGGACGAAGCCGTCATGCCGCAGGTCCCCAGGCCGGACGAGGTCCCGGCACAGCCGATGCCGCCGTTCATCAAGTGGGCGGACAACTACGAGTTCCGCTGGATCGTCGGCGGCATCCCGCAGCCTTCTGCGGACGGCGCGGCACCGGTGGAGAGCGACGATTCGACCACCACGATGTGGGTGCGCGACGTGCCTCCACGCCCCCTCGACTTCGCGGCACTCACCGGCATCTGCGACAGCTTCTACCCGCGGGCGTTTCTGCGGCGCGGCACCGCCCTGCCTGCGGGCACGGTGACCTTCACCGTGTACTTCCACGCTGACTCCGAGGTGCTGGCACGCCAGGGCGACGAGCCGGTGCTGGGCACAGCCAGGGCCAAAACGTTCGGTAAGGGGTACTTCGACCAGGTGGCGGAGATATGGGGCGCCGGCGGCACCCTGCTGGCCACCTCGCACCAGCTCGTGTACTTCAAGGCCTGACGGCCGGTCCGCAGGTCACGTCACGGCCGGCCGACCGGCGCTCAGTCGCCCAGCACCGCGTGCAGGAACTTCCGCGTGCGTTCCTCGTCCGGCGCGCCGAAGATCTTCTCCGGCGAACCCTCTTCGACGATCCGGCCGCCGTCGAACATGAGCACGCGGTTGGACACGTCACGGGCGAAGCGCATCTCGTGCGTGACGATGAGCATCGTGATGTCGGTGGTGCGGGCGATCTCACGGAGCACGTCGAGCACGTCGGAGACGGTCTCCGGGTCCAGCGCCGAGGTCACCTCGTCCAGCAGCAGGATCTCCGGTTCCATGGCCAGCGCGCGGGCGATGGCCACGCGCTGCTGCTGGCCGCCCGACAACTTCGACGGGTGCTGCTGGGCCTTGTCCGCCAGCCCCACCATGTCCAGCAACTCCACCGCGCGCGTGCGGGCGTCCTGCTTGGAGTGCCCGAGCACGCGGACCGGCGCCTCGGTGATGTTGTCGATCACCTTCATATTGGGGAACAGGTTGAAGTGCTGGAACACCATGCCGATGGTGCGCCGGCGGCGACGCAGGTACTTCTCCGGTGCGGGGATCCACTTGCCGCGGCGGCGGACGTGGCTCAGCGGTTCGTCCCCCACCCAGATGATGCCGTCGGTGACCGTCTCCAGTGTCATCAACAGGCGCAGGATGGTCGTCTTGCCCGACCCCGACGGGCCGATGAGCGTGACGCGGTCGCCCCGACGCACCGAGAAGTCCAGGTGGTCGAGCACGGTGTTGTCACCGAACTTCTTCACCACCTTCTCGAATCGGATCATCGGCTGATCCTGCGTGGCGGTCGCTGTGTCAGCTGCGGGCAAGGTGTGCCTCCAGACGGCGGATGAGCAGGGACGTCGGGTAGCTGGCGACCAGGAAGATCAGACCGGCCAGGGTGAGAGCCTCCATGTAGCGGAAGTGGTCGCCGCCGTAGACCTGGGCAACCCGCACCATTTCCGTCACCGTGATGACCGACAGGAACGGGGTGTCCTTGAACATGGCGACGATGTTGTTGCCCAGGGCGGGCACCACGCCGCGCAGGGCCTGGGGCAGGATCACCGCGATCCATGTGCGGCGCCGCGGCAGCGACAGTGCCGTGCACGCCTCCCACTGGTGCTTCGGCACCGCGTCGATGCCGGCGCGGAAGGCTTCGGACTGGTAAGTGGCGTAGTGCACGCCGATGACGGCGATGCCGATGTAGAGCGGTTTGACGGTGGGCATGGCCACGTAGACGGCGGTCAACTGCACCACCAGCGGGGTGGAGCGGATGAAGGTGAATACGAAACTCAGCGGCCAGGTTATGGGCTTGAAGCCGGTCTGCTGGACCACGGCCACGATCAGCCCCGCCACGATCGCGATGGCCGAGCCGATCACGGTGACCAACAGCGTGGTCTTGAACCCCTCGAGGAGGACGGGCAGGACGTCCCAGGTGGTTTCCCAACTCCAGTCGACGCTCATCGGTCACCCCCTCGCGTGCCGCGCGGATCCTCGTCGGATGTCCCGGACGGGGCCCGGTCCGGCGATGCACTGCCGGCGAGCGCCGGCGTCCTGTATCGGCGCGGGTCCCACCATGCGGCGTCGACGAGGCCCAGCCGGTGCTTGGCGAGGTACTCGACTCCCTTCATCAGCCACTCGATCACGTACGCGATGATGAAGTACAGAACGAGCACGATGCCGTACGCGAGGAACGTGTTGCCCGTGGCGTTACGCAGTATCTGCCCTTGGAAGTTCAGGTCCACCAGCGTGATCGCCGAGGCGATGGCGGAGCCCTTGAGCAGCTGGATGATGAGCACCTTCATCGGTGGGATCATCTGCACCCACGCCTGCGGGAAGACGACGCGCCGGAAACGGTCCACCGGCGAGAAGCCCAGGGCCACGGCGGCCTCGCGCTGGGGCACCGGCACCGCCCCCAAGGCGCCGCGGACCACCTCGGCCCCGTAGGCGCCGTAGTTGAGTCCCAGCGCGAGGATGCCGCACAGCATCGGAGATATCTCCACTCCGAGCTGTGGCAGGACGAAGAAGAGCCAGAACATCTGGACCACAAGCGATGTCCCGCGGAAGAACTCGATCACCACCCGCGCGCCACCGCGGACGATGACCGCGGGCGCGGTGGATGCCAGGCCCAGCGCGAAGGCCAGGATGAACATCAGCACCGTTCCGCCCGCGGTCAACTCCAGGGTGACGATCAGGCCGTGCTGGAAATCCGGAAGGTGGTCGAGTACAGCCTGAAGCTGGTCTCCCATACCGCTTACGGCAGCTTCCCGTCGCAGAATGCTTGCGTGGTCCAGTCGGGATCGGGCATCTCGGCCTCGCTGAAGCCGAAGTCGCTGACCAGCGAGAGATAGCGTTCCTTATCGGTGACGATGGGGCGGACCTTCTCATTGAAGGCGTCGACCAGCTCGGTGTCACCCTGCCGGAACGTCGCTGCGCCGCCGCTGATCTGCGGGACCCCGTCGATCACCTGCACGAACGACGGAGTGACATCCACGGGCGCGTCCGGCTGCTGTTTCTTCATGTAATGCAGCGATACGCCGGTGAGCGCGAAGGCGTCGACGCGTCCTGCGGTCACCGCATCCATGCCGTCCTGCGCTGTGTCGACGGACGTCTTGTCGATGCCGAGCTTGTCGCAATACCCGCTCTCGAGAGCGCCCGCCATGACCGCGACGCTGGCGCCCTTCGCGGCCGCGTCGTCGAGGTTCATCAGACCCATCGGGTTCCCGGGCGGGGTCATCAGCGCCGTGGTGTAACGGAACGTGGGGGTGGAGAAAGCCACCTCTTTGCAGCGCTCGGGCAGGATCGACATGTCGGCGCTCACCGCGTCGAAGCGTCCCGCCTTGAGGCCGGGGATCAACCCGCCCCAATCGACCAGCACGCCCTCGACCTCGTCGATGCCGAGCTCCTTGTAGGCGGCGCTGTCGATGGCGATCGCGGCGCCGGTGAGCGTGCCGTCCTCCTTGAAGCTGTGCGGCCGCTCGCCCGCGTAGCCGACGGTGATCTTGCCGGCATCCTGTGCCTTCTGCAGCGTATTGCCGGAGTCGGAGCTTCCGCACCCTGCGAGGGTGAACCCGGTGGCGGCCACGAGGCCCACCCCGCCGGCGCCCGCGAGGAATCCGCGCCGCGAAAAGCCCTGCGTAAGCGGAGTTATCAAAGATTGTCTGCTCATGATCGCGCTCCTCGCCGTGAGCGCCAGCGATGCGGGCGCCACTCGTCGGTTGCTTTCGTGCGTTCGGTCGGATGTGACCTTATAGGTAATTCGTCCCCCATGTGATCGGCACCCCGGAATCACGCCTCGGGGGAGATGCGATCGTGACGTGGCGTTCGACCCGCACGGGCGCGTGTGCCGCGCGCGGGCTTCGGGATCGTCAACGCCACCGCGCAGGCCAGTGCGGCGGCGCCCGCGGCGGCGTAGTACGCGGCGTCGAAGGCGGCGGGCGCGGGCAGATGCGCCAGGGCGGACGGCACGCCCCCGCCCGCTGCGGCGGTGCCGGAGGCCAGGTCCGCCACGCCGACGGTCATCGCGGTGAGCAGCGCCGCCACCACGGCGCTGGCGGTGGAGGTTCCGATGGACCGGAGTAGCGAGTTGAGCCCGTTCGCGGAGGCGGTCTCGGTGCGCGGCACGGACTCCATGATGAGCATCGGCATCGACGAATACGTGATGGCGGTGCCGATGCTGACGAACATCGCCCCGAGCACGATGAAGGCCACCGAATGATCCAGCTGCGTCCGCGCAAGGTAGGCCGCGGCCATCACCGCCGCGCCGACGAACAGGGTGGTGCGTGGGCCGCGGCGGTTGGTGATGTACGCGGAGAACGGCGAGAACAGGGCCATCGCCATGCCGCCGGGGATCATCGCGAAACCGGCTGCCATGACCGACAACCCGAATCCGTGGGCCAGGGAGTCCGGAAGCTGAAGTTGCTGCGTGGTGAGCAGCATGTTCGCATACATGGAGAACCCGACGAGCGCGGACGCGGCGTTGGTGAGCAGGACAGGCCTGCGGGTGGAGGTGCGCAGGTCCACGAGCGGATTGGCGACGCGCCGCTCGAACGGGATCCAGACGCCGAGCAGCGCGGCCGCCGCCGCGAAGGTGGCGAGTGTTTCGGCGCTCGACCAGCCCCACGCCCCGCCCTTCGTGATCGCCATGAGCAGCGCGGTGAGGGCGCCGGAGAGCAGGATGGCGCCGAACCAGTCGAAGCGCCCTCCGGTGCGCACCGGCGATTCCGGCACGACGACCCGCACCGCCACCAGCATGACCGTGCCGAATGCCGCGGGCACCCAGAAGATTCCCTGCCACCCGACGGCGGTGTCGATGACCCCGGCGAGCGGCAGGGCCAGCGCGCTGCCGATGCCGAGGGTGGCGCTCATGAGGGCGGTCGCCCCCGCCACTTTGCGTGCGGGCAGATGGTCGCGCAGCAGCGAGATGCCCACGGGGATCAGCGCTATGGCGAAGCCCTGCAGCCCGCGGCCCACGACCGCCGCGGCGAACGACGACGACACGGCCGGCAATGCGGAGCCGGTCACCATGAACGCCAGCGACACCTGCAGCATCCGCTTCTTTCCGACCATGTCCGCGAGCCGTGAGATCAACGGCGTCCCCACCGCGGCGGTGAGCAGGGTGATGGTGATCAACCAGGACGCGTCGTCGGCGCGCACGCCGAAGATCGTCGGGAAGTCGGGCAGGATCGGCACGACCATCGTCTGCAGCAGGGCCACCGACGTGCCGGTGAGGCACAGCACGAGCGTGATGAGCGACGGCGAACGGCCAGGCTCTGCCGACCCCGGCGTGAGTTCCTTCCCGCCCCGGATCACCGGAACCCCAGCAACGGGATCTCGCGTTCGACGGGGGTCAGCGCACCGTGGTGACCGATCAGCCGCGACTGTAGCGGCTCTCGCGAGCGGCGGATGAGCGCCGAGGTCCCGGTGGCGACGGCGAGCACGTCACCGATACGCCGGCGCGCGTCGTCGGTGACGACGGGACCGAACCAGCCGCGCGCGATCGCGTCGTCGCGTTCTACGACGGTGAACTGCTGCGCGGGCCTGCCGTCCGCGCGTGCGGCCAGCGTCTCCGCCCACCGGCTGCGCACGTCCGCGGCGGCACCCTCGCGTGTGTAGACGTGCCTGTCGCGGGGCTCGCCGCCGATCAGCCGCACCCCGTCGAGCAGGTCGGAGTCGGCGGCCACGCCGTCGCGGTCGTCGAGGTCCAGCGGGTCGTCGATTCCCAGCATGCCGTGATCGGCGGTGACGATCAGCGCGGCGTCCTCCGGCAGGTCGCGCACGATCGTGGCGGCGAGCAGGTCGACCTGGGCGAGTTCGTCGCGCCAGGAGTCGGAATCGGGCCCGCGGACGTGGCCGGTGAGGTCGAGGTCGCCGTGGTAGGTGTACACCAACGCGCGATCGGAGGTGGCGAGTGCGGCGACCGAGCGCGCGGCGAGGTCGCCGAGGGAGAACGCGGCGTCGAACCGTCCGCCGCGCAGCGATGCCCTGGTGAGGCCGGACGCGGCCTGGTAACCGGGCGCGACGCGGGTGACGGCGACGCCCGCGTCGGCCGCGCGCTCGAAGGCCGTGGGGCGGGGCTGGAACTGCTCCGGGGGCAGTTCGGCGAGCAGGTCGACGTGGTCGCCCTCGCCGTGCAGGCGCCAGCGCAGCGGGTTCATGGCGCGATCGAACCCGGGCACGGCCATGAGGTACCCGACCAGGCCGTGCTCGCCCGGGGGGACGCCTGTGCCCAGGGAGCTGAGGCTCACCGCGGTCGTGGAGGGGAACCCCGTGCCGATCACCCGCATCGACTCCGCGGTGGCGGGCGCGACGCGCGAGGTCAGCAGCGGTGCCGCGTCCGCGCAGTCCGCGAGCTGGCGCGCGCCGAGCCCGTCGACGAGCAGGATGCACAGGCGGCGCGCCGGTGCCGCGCCGAGCAGCGCGTGCAGGTCGAGCCTGTCGGCCTCGCCTGGGATCCCGAGCACCGCGAGCGCGCTTGGCACGAGGTCCGCGATGGTGCCGGAACCGTACGCGGGAACGGGTACCGACGGGTCGTGCTGCCGGGATGAGGAGGTGACCGTCGCCATCACCTGAGGGTATCCGGGCGGCCGCAGCATCGTATTGTCGGCGGCATGACCGGAGTCGAAGCGGATGGCGCGGACACCTCGGCGGAAGGCGGGACGTTGCGCGACAGGCAGAAGGCCGACAGGCGCCTGCGCCTGCTCAACGCCGCAGCACGCCTGTTCGCCGACCGCGGCTACGGCGGCGTCTCGATGCGCGACCTGGGTGCCGCGGCGGACGTGAGCGGCCCGGCGGTGTACCGGCACTTCGCGAGCAAGCAGGACGTCCTCGTGGAGCTTCTCGTGGGCATCAGCGAACGGCTCCTGGCGGACGGTAGGGCGCAGGTGTCGATTGCGGACGGACCCGACGACGCCCTCCGGCGCCTGGTCGCGGCGCACGCCCGGTTCGCGGTGGCCGACGAGGACCTCATCCGGATCCAGGACCGCAGCCTGTCCGTGCTGGAGCCGGATGCGGAGAGGCGTGTCCGGCGGCTGCAGCGCGAGTATGTGGAGCTGTGGGCCAGCACTCTGTGCGAACTCGATGCGCGGCTGTCGGTGCGCGACGCCCGGTTCCGCGCGCATGCGGCGTTCGGGCTGATGAACTCCACGCCGCACGCGCCGTCGGTCGACGCAGTCGGGGGCGGCCACGCGGTGCGCCTGTTGTCGGCGATGGCGCTGGCCGCCTTGCGCGTGCCGCTCGCCGACTGATCCGGATTCCTCTCATGCCCTCCGTTCGGCCGTGCCCGGCCGCGGAATACTCGGGCGTCCCAGTGATGGTGGACACATCGGCGCCCTCGGTGCTAGCCTCAGTTATCGGTTGTTAACCGAGTGTGGGAGCGGGTCCGGGCATGGCCGGGCCGGATCGCGCGCCGCGGGCCGGGCGCCCGCTGTCAACCGGGTGACCTGCACGGAGCGCCAGCGGAATCGGGAGAGCAGAATGGTCGATGCGGATCGCCGCGGGGTTTCCGCGGACCGGGGGCAGTCGTCGTACGCGCAGGGCGAGGGGGCACCGCCGCTGCTGGAACAGACGATCGGGGCGAACCTCGCCGCCACCACCGTGCGCCACCCGGAGCGTGAGGCCCTGGTGGATTGCGCGGTCGGCCTGCGCTGGAACTACACCGAACTGCGGACGGCGGTCCGCAGGCTGGCCGCAGGGCTGCTGCGCACCGGCGTCCGCACCGGAGACAGGGTGGGGATCTGGGCGCCCAACCGCTGGGAGTGGGTGATCGTCCAGTTCGCCACCGCGGAGATCGGCGCCGTGCTGGTGAACATCAACCCCGCCTACCGCGCGTTCGAACTCGAATACGCGCTCGAGAAATCCGGGATCACTGCGGTCTTCGCCGCGGAGAGTTTCAAGGACTCCGACTACCGCGCGATGCTCGACGAGGTCGCGCCCCGCTGCCCCGTCCTCACCGACGTCGTCTACCTCGGGTCGGACCGGTGGGCCGAGCTCGCGGACCGGCCGCTCGACGCCGCCGACGAGGCGGCGGTGAACGCGGCGGCCGCGCGGCTGGACCGGAACGACCCGATCAACATCCAGTACACCTCCGGCACCACCGGGCGCCCCAAAGGTGCCACGCTGACCCACCGCAACATCCTCAACAACGGGTTCATGGTCGGCGAGCTGATCGACTACACCGAACACGACCGCATTTGCATCCCGGTGCCGTTCTACCACTGCTTCGGCATGGTGATGGGCAACCTTGCGGCCACCAGCAGGGGCGCCGCGATGGTGATCCCCGCACCGGGCTTCGACCCGCGGGCCACGCTCCGCGCTGTGCAGGATGAGCGCTGCACCAGCCTTTACGGCGTGCCGACGATGTTCATCGCGGAGCTGGGGCTGGCGGACTTCGACACGTTCGACCTGTCCAGCCTGCGCACCGGCATCATGGCCGGATCGACGTGCCCGGCGGAGGTCATGCGCAAGGTCATCGACCGGATGAACATGAAGGACGTCTCGATCTGCTACGGGATGACCGAGACCTCGCCGGTGTCCACGCAGACCCGCACTGCGGACACGCTCGAGCAGCGGGTGGGCACCGTCGGGCGCGCGGGGCCGCACGTGGAGGTCAAGGTGGTCGACCCGGCCGACGGCTCCACGCTGCCGCGCGGCGAGGCCGGCGAGTTCTGCAGCCGCGGATACATCGTGATGCGGGGGTACTGGGAGGACCAGGCCAAGACCAGCGAGGCCATCGACGCCGAGGGCTGGATGCACACGGGCGACCTCGCCGTGATGGACGATGACGGATACCTCAGCATCACCGGACGGATCAAGGACATGGTGATCCGCGGCGGGGAGAACATCTACCCGCGTGAGATCGAGGAGTTCCTTTACACCCACCCCGACATCGTGGACGCGCAGGTGATCGGCGTGCCCGATGAGAAGTTCGGCGAGGAGCTCATGGTGTGGATCAAGCTGCGCGACGGTGCGGACGCACTGA
This sequence comes from Tomitella cavernea, assembly GCF_016599145.1. GTDB lineage: Bacteria > Actinomycetota > Actinomycetes > Mycobacteriales > Mycobacteriaceae > Tomitella > Tomitella cavernae. Next base: position 104,784 of record NZ_JAENKO010000001.1, on the reverse strand, counting down.
CGGCCGACGGGTTGCGGGAGTACTGCCGGGGCAGGCTCGCTCACTTCAAGATTCCTCGGTACGTGCACATTGTCGACGAGTTCCCGATGACGGTCACCGGGAAGATCCGCAAGGTGCAGATGCGTACAGAGTCCCTCGAACTGATCGGGAAGAAATGACGACGATGACGGACACTGCAGCGGAGAGCGGGTACGCCGACCAGCACCGCGCGCTGGTCACGGAGCTGCGGGAGCGGCTGGCTTCGGCCGCGCTGGGCGGCGGCGAGCGCGCCCGGCAGCGGCATGTCGACCGCGGGAAGCTGCTCCCGCGCGACAGGGTGGAGCGCCTCCTGGACGCCGGTTCGCCGTTCCTCGAGATCGCCCCGCTGGCAGCCGGCGGCATGTACGACGACGAGTGCCCGGGCGCGGGCGTCATCGCCGGCGTCGGCCGGGTGGCCGGCCGCGAGTGCGTGGTGGTCGCGAACGACGCCACCGTCAAGGGCGGCACCTACTATCCGATGACGGTGAAGAAGCACTTGCGGGCGCAGGAGGTGGCGCTGCAGAACAACCTGCCGTGCATCTACCTCGTCGACTCGGGCGGCGCGTTCCTGCCCCGGCAGGACGAGGTGTTCCCGGACCGCGACCACTTCGGCCGCATCTTCTACAACCAGGCGACGATGAGCGCGCGGGGCATCCCGCAGGTCGCGGCCGTCATGGGCTCGTGCACGGCGGGCGGAGCCTATGTGCCGGCGATGAGCGACGAGGCCGTCATCGTCCGCGAACAGGGCACGATCTTCCTGGGCGGCCCGCCGTTGGTGAAGGCGGCGACCGGCGAGGTGGTGACCGCGGAGGAACTCGGCGGCGGGGAACTGCACTCGAAGGTCTCCGGGGTCACCGACCACCTCGCCGACGACGACGAGGACGCGCTCGGAACGGTCCGGCGCATCGCCGGCACTTTCGGCCCGCGCGCGGATCCCCCGTGGGAGGTGGCCGAATCCGTGCCGCCGCTCCACGACCCGGAGACCGTCTACGACGTGGTTCCGCCGGACTCGCGCATCCCGTACGACGTGCGCGACGTCATCAGCCGGATCGTCGACGGCGCAGCCGGGCCCGGACCCGGGGACGCGGGGAGCGGATTCCAGGAGTTCAAGGCGGAGTACGGCAAGACGCTCGTCACCGGGTTCGCGCGGGTGCACGGGCACCCCGTCGGCATCGTCGCCAACGCGGGCGTGCTCTTCTCCGAGTCCGCCATGAAGGGAGCACACTTCATCGAACTGTGCGACAAGCGCCGGATCCCGCTGCTGTTCCTGCAGAACATCTCCGGGTTCATGGTGGGGCGGGACTACGAGGCGGGCGGCATCGCCAAGCACGGCGCGAAGATGGTCACCGCCGTCGCGTGCGCTCGGGTGCCCAAGCTCACCGTCGTCATCGGCGGAAGCTACGGAGCCGGCAACTACTCGATGTGCGGGCGCGCGTATTCGCCGCGGTTCCTGTGGATGTGGCCCAACGCGCGGATTTCCGTGATGGGCGGTGAACAGGCCGCCTCGGTGTTGGCCACGGTGCACGGCGACCGCCTCGACGCCCAGGGCGAAAGCTGGTCCGACGAGGACGCCGAGCGGTTCAAAGCCCCGCTGCGCGAGCAATACGAACGGCAAGGCAGTCCCTATTATTCGACGGCGCGGCTGTGGGACGACGGCGTCATCGACCCCGCCGACACACGCACCGTCGTGGGCCTGGCGCTGGCCGCTGCGGCGAACGCCCCGCTCGAGCCGGTCTCCTACGGCGTCTTCAGGATGTGAGTCAACAGATGCAGAAATCCGAGCGCAAGCAGGGGTTCGACACGGTTCTGGTGGCCAACCGCGGCGAGATCGCGGTACGCGTGATGCGCACGCTGCGCCGGCTGGGCATCCGGTCGGTCGCGGTGTACAGCGACGCGGACGCCGACGCACGGCACGTCGCGGAGGCGGACGTGGCGGTCCGCCTGGGGCCCGCTGCGGCGCGGGAGAGCTACCTGCGCATCGACAGGGTCATCGACGCGGCGCTGCGCACCGGCGCACAGGCGGTGCACCCCGGGTACGGCTTCCTGTCGGAGAACGCCGAGTTCTCCGCCGCCTGCGACGAGGCGGGTATCGCTTTTTTGGGGCCCTCGGCGCGGGCGATCGAGGTGATGGGCGACAAGATCACCGCGAAAAAGGCGGTCACCGCGTTCGACGTGCCGGTGGTGCCCGGCATCGCCGAACCCGGTCTCACCGACGAGCAACTGGTCGCCGCGTCCGGGGATATCGGCTTCCCGGTGCTCATCAAGCCGTCGGCCGGCGGCGGCGGCAAGGGCATGCATCTGGTGCACGAGCCGTCGGCGCTGCCGGAGGCGCTGGCGACCGCGCGGCGCGAGGCGGCATCGGCGTTCGGTGACGACACCCTCTTTCTGGAACGGTACGTGTTGCGGCCCCGCCACATCGAGGTCCAAGTGCTCGCCGACCGCCACGGCGGCGTCGTGCACCTGGGCGAACGCGAGTGCAGCCTGCAGCGCCGGCACCAGAAGGTCATCGAAGAGGCGCCATCCCCGCTGCTGGACGAGGAAACCCGCGCGCGCATCGGTGCCGCCGCGTGCGACACGGCGCGCAGCGTCGACTACCTCGGCGTGGGGACGGTGGAGTTCATCGTCTCCGCGGACCACCCGGACGAGTTCTTCTTCATGGAGATGAACACGCGACTGCAGGTGGAGCATCCGGTCACCGAGATGGTCACCGGCGTCGACCTGGTCGAGTGGCAGTTGCGGGTGGCGGCGGGGGAGAGGATCGACTTCCACCAGGACGACGTCGTCATGACCGGACACGCGGTGGAGGCGCGCGTGTACGCCGAGGACCCGGCGCGCGGATTCCTTCCCACCGGCGGCACGGTGCTCGCGGCGCTGGAGCCGCGGGGGGACGGGGTGCGCGTCGACTCGGCGCTGCGCGACGGCACGACGGTGGGCAGCGACTACGATCCGATGCTCGCGAAGGTCATCGCTTGCGGCGCCGACCGGGCGGAGGCGATGTCCAGGCTCGACCGCGCGCTGGCGCACACCGCGGTGCACGGCGTGCAGACGAACGTCGAGTTCCTGCGGTATCTGCTGGCCGACGAGCGCGTGGCGGCGGGCGACCTGGACACCCTGCTGCTCGACGCGCGCGCCGAGCAGTTCGAGCCCGCCCCGGCGCCGGACGACACGATGGTCGCGGCCGCGCTGGTACGCCAGCAACGCCTGATCGTGGGAGGGAGATCCCCCTGGGAGACGGAGGTCGGCTGGCGGGTGGGCGGCACGGCGCCGGTGCGCACGCGCATGCGCAGCCCGCTGCGCGCGGAGACCGTCTCGATGTGGGGTGCTCCCGCCGCGGCGCGGGTACACGTGGGCGAGCAGCCGCCCGTCGACGCGTCGGTGCGAGATTACGCGCCGGAGCCGGGCGGCAGCCTGGGCGCCGTCATCGACGGCGTGCACAGGTCCTACCGGGTCTCGGAGTCCGGGAGCGACGTCTGGGTGAGTGACGACCGCGGCACCTGGCGGCTCGGCGAGGAGGAGGTGCGCAGGATCGCACGCTCCCGCGGTCCGCAGCAGGCCGAGGTCCTCAGCCCCATGCCCGGAAGCGTGATCGCCGTCGTCGCCGCCACCGGATCCACCGTGGCGGAGGGAGACCCCGTGGTCGTCGTGGAGGCGATGAAGATGGAGCACACGCTCACAGCGCCGGTGGCGGGGACCGTCGAGAACCTGGTGGCGGTGGGGGAGCAGGTCGGCCTCGAACAGGTGCTGGCCCGGCTGGTGCCCGACGCCGGTGCGGACGGTACGGGTGCGGACGGAGCCGGCGAGGCCCCTGCGGAACAGGACGATACAGCGGAGACGATCGCACAGGAGGCATCGTGACGACGAGCATGGCGGCGGAACTGCCGGAGGACTACCGGACGCTCAGCGAGACGGTGGCGGACTTCGCCGACACCGTGGTGGCGCCGGTGTCGGCGCACCACGACCGCGAACACGCCTTCCCCTACGCGGTGATCGAGCAGATGGGGGAGATGGGGCTGTTCGGCCTGCCGGTGCCCGAGGAGTACGGCGGCATGGGCGGCGACTACTTCGCCCTCGCCCTGGCGCTTGAACAGCTGGGGCGGGTCGACCAGTCCGTGGCCATCACCCTGGAGGCCGGCGTAGGCCTCGGATTGATGCCGATCTACAAGTTCGGCACCGAGGAGCAGAAGCGGACGTGGCTGCCGGACCTCGCCGCTGGACAGCGCCTCGCCGGGTTCGGGCTCACCGAGCCGGGCGCGGGATCCGATGCGGGGGCAACGAAGACCACCGCCCGGGCCGACGGCGACGAATGGGTGATCAACGGCGCCAAGCAGTTCATCACGAACTCGGGCACGGACATCACCTCGCTCGTCACCGTCACCGCCGTCACGGGTGCCCGGTCCGACGGGCGCAAGGAGATATCCACGATCATCGTCCCGGCCGGCACGCCGGGATTCGTCGCCGAACCCGCCTACGACAAGGTCGGGTGGAACGCCTCGGACACGCACCCGCTGTCGTTCACAGACGCCCGGGTGCCCGCCGGGAACCTGCTCGGCGAGCGCGGCCGCGGGTACGCGAACTTCCTGTCCATCCTCGACGAGGGACGAGTGGCCATCGCGGCCCTCTCCACCGGCGCGGCCCAAGGGTGCGTGGACGAGTCGGTCAAGTACGCGTGTGAACGGCAGTCGTTCGGCAGGCCGATCGGCGAATACCAGGCCGTGAGCTTCAAGATCGCCCGCATGGAGGCGCGCGCGCACACAGCCCGGCTCGCCTACTACGACGCGGCAGCGAAGATGCTGGCCGGCAAGCAGTTCAAGAAGGAGGCGGCGATAGCCAAGATGGTGTCCTCGGAGGCGGCGATGGACAATGCGCGCGATGCCACGCAGATCCACGGCGGCTACGGCTTCATGAACGAATACCCGGTGGCCCGCCACTACCGCGACAGCAAGATCCTCGAGATCGGCGAGGGCACCACCGAGGTTCAGCTGATGCTCATCGCACGTGAATTGGGGTTCCGGTGAACGCGCCGGGTGCCGGCCTGCCGCAGGAGGGCGCCGGGCGGCAGGCACCGTCCGAGACGCTGCGGGAGGTGGTGCAGCGCGGGCTGTGGTTCGAGGAGTTCGAGACCGGGGTGGTGTACAAGCACAGCCCCGGCCGCACGCTCACCGAGGCCGACAACGTCCTGTTCACGACACTGACGATGAACACGCAGTCGCTGCACCTGGACGCGGCGTGGGCGCAGGGGCAGCAGTTCGGGCAGCGGCTGATGAACTCGATGCTCACCCTCTCCACGCTCGTCGGGCTGTCCGTCGCGCAGCTGTCGCAGGGCACCATCGTCGCCAACCTGGGCTTCTCCGAGATCGCCTTCCCCAAGCCGATGTACCACGGCGATACCCTCTACGGCGAGACCGTGGTGCTGGCCAAACGCGAGTCGCGCAGCCGCCCCGACGAGGGCATCGTGACGCTGGAGCACGTGGGACGCAATCAGGACGGCGTGATCGTCGCCCGCGCGGTCCGTGCCACCTTGATGCAGAAGCGGCCACGATGATGCAGAAGCGGCCACGATGATGCAGAAGCGGCCACGATGATGCAGAAGCGGCCACGATGATGCAGAAGCGGCCACGATGATTGCAGAAACGGACACAGCGATTGCAGAAACGGTGACGTTGATGCCGTCGCCACCCGACACCGATCGCGACCACGGAGGCGAACGAACGTGACAGCACCATCCGAACTGACAGTGGGGCCCGCGTGGCTGTTCTGCCCCGCAGACCGTCCGGAGCGCTACGCCAAGGCGGCGAGCGCGGCCGACGTCATCATCCTCGACCTGGAGGACGCGGTCGCGCCCGCGGACAAAGAAGCAGCCAGGCAGGCGCTGGTCGACCACCCGCATGACCCGGCCAGCACCGTCGTGCGGGTCAACTCCGCGGATTCGCCGGAGCAGGCGCTGGACCTCGAGGCGCTTGCGGAGACGGAGTACACGCACGTGATGCTCGCCAAGACTGAATCGGGGGAGCAGATTGCGGAGTTGGCGCCCCGGCGGGTGATCGCCCTTGTGGAGACCCCGCGCGGGGCGGTGGCGGTACGGGAGATCGCAGCGCAGCCCGCGACGGCGGGCCTGATGTGGGGCGCGGAGGATCTCGTGGCCGGTCTCGGCGGCAGTTCCAGCAGGACAGCCGACGGCGCATACCGCCCGGTGGCGCAGCAGGTGCGCAGCACGGTGCTGCTCGCTGCGAAGGCATTCGGCAAGCTCGCGCTGGACGCCGTCCATCTGGACATCGCGGATCTGGACGGGCAGCGGGCGGAGGCGCTCGACGCGGTCTCGACGGGCTTCGACGCCTCGGCGTGCATCCATCCCGCGCAGGTCGCGGAGGTGCGTGCGGCGTACCGGCCTTCCGATGCCGAGATCGACTGGTCGCGCCGTGTCCTGGCGGCGGCGGAGGGTCAGCGCGGGGTGTTCGCCTTCGAGGGCGCCATGGTCGACTCGCCGGTGCTCCGCCACGCCGAGGCGGTCCTGCGCAGGGCTTGATTCCGGTCATGTGACGCGGGCGGTGCATTTCAATTATTGAGATCAGAGACACATTGAGGTGCCCGTCCTACTACGGTTCGTTCCGAACCGTCGCCGGGATCGGACCCCGGCGGCAATGCAACGGTGAGGACTGCAGTGAAAAGACCATGGATACGTTCGGGCGTACGGCTCGCGGCGGTCGGCGCGGCCGCGGCCCTGCTGGCGGCGGGATGCGCCTCGAACGGCGACAGCGGCTCTCCTTCCGGGGGCGCCACCTCCGACGGGGCGACCACCATCGGCTTCGTCGGTGCCGGCGCAGCCGATTCCGGCGACCCTGTCGACGGCGGCACGCTGACATTCGGTTCGTACTCGTTCCCCAGCTCGCTCGACCCCACGAAGACGCTGGCGGCCGGGTCCAATGGCGGTACCGAGATGGCCGCAATCTACGACACGCTGGTGCGCACCGATCCGGGCAGCGGAGATTTCATTCCGCAGCTCGCGGAGAAGATCGAGCACAATGATGACTACACCGAGTTCACCCTGACGCTGCGTGACGGTGTCACGTTCAGCGACAACTCCCCGTTGGACTCGGCGGCCGTCAAGTGGAGCATCGACAGGTACGTCGAGGCCGGCCGTGACGTCGCGCAAGTGTGGTCGGACATCGTCACTTCCACCGGCACACCCGATGCGCATACCGTGAAAATCACGCTCAACAGGCCGTGGAAGCAGTTCCCGGTGCTGCTGGCCATGGGGCCGGGCATGATCGTCGGCCAAGGCTCCGACGCGGGCGGCGACTTCACCCCCATCGGCGCCGGCCCGTACACCCTCGGCCAGTTCGCCCCCAGCGAGAAGATCGTGCTCAATGCGCGCGAGGACTACTTCGCCGGCAAGCCGCACCTGGACACGGTCACCTTCGTGCCCACCAGCGGCGCGCAGCAGCAGCTCGAGTCGCTGCAGAGCGGCCAGCTGTCGATGACCTACATCAACCGTGACTCTCAGGTGATCAATCAGGCAGTCGATGCGGGTCTGCCGGGTTACCTGGACATTCAGGGTCTGGGCAGCCTCGGCTTCATCAACCAGCACGAGGGCCGGCCAGGTGCCGACGTCCGCGTGCGCCGGGCAATCGCTTACGGCGTGGACCCCGAGGTGCTCAATCAGCGCGTGGAAAACGGGCTCGGCATCGCCGACTCGGCCATCGTCCCGGAGAGTTCCCGCTGGTATGACGGCGCGAAAGGCGTGCCGTTCGACCCCACCCAGGCGAAGAAGTTCCTCGATGAGGCGAAGGCCGACGGCTACGACGGCACCCTGCACTACCTGTCCGGGAACGACCCGTCGGCGCGGGCCGCGGCGCTGGCGGTGCAGGCGCAGCTGAACGCCATCGGCTTCAATGTGCAGATCGACTATGCGAACAGCGTCAACGACCTGGTCCGAAAGATGTTCGTCGATCACGACTTCGATATGGCACGCAGTGCATTGCAGTTCATGGACGATGCCCCGTACCTGCGTCTGTATGCCGGCCTGGGCAGCGACGCCAACAACAATGCGTCAGGCTACTCGGATCGCAAAATGGATGAGCTGCTCACAGCCGTGCAGACCGCGACCGACGACAACGCCAAGAAGGCAGCGATCGACGAGGTTCAGGCACAGGCCAACGAGACCATCCCCTACGCCATCTGGGGACCTGCGAAGGTGCTCACTATATGGAATGACGACGTGCACGGCGTCAAGCGCAGCGCTGACAACATCTTCCTGCTCGACTCCGCGTGGGTGACGGGATCCTGACCCCCGTCTGACACTGAATCGACTGCGCCCCGGCCGGAATTCCGGCCGGGGCGCAGTCATGTGTCATGCCGCGTCGTCAGGCGGTGATGATCACGACCCGCTCTTCCACGCGTCGCCCAGGAGCATGATCCCCGTGGCGGACGGCTCCACGCCGTGCACGTTCTTCAGCCAGGCGCGGATGGACGGCAACGCGCCGATCGGCGCAGACGGGACCGTCTCGTTCCAATGCTCCTGTATTTCGGCCATCACCTGGCGGGCGTCGTCCTCGGAGGCGGTGGAACGGAACTTCGCGATCAGCGCGTCCATCTGTTCGTCGGAGTAGCCGGCGGTGTTCGACGGCGAATCGCTTTGGAGCGTCCCCTGCAGGCCCAAGTCGGGAATCGACTCGTAGAAACCCAGCCCCGCGTGCGCCAGGTCGAAGTCGTGCTGCACGTAGACGCCGGTGATGATGTCGGCAGCGCTGGTGGCGCCGTGCATGTTCACCGTGAACCCCACGTTCTGCAACAGCGCCTGGACCGCCAGCGCGATGGCGTGGTCCTTCGGCTCGTTGAGGAACATGTAGTCCAGGGTGCCGTCGTAGCCGTCGGCCTTGGCCTCGCCCAGAAGCTTCCGGGCCTGATCGGGGTCGAAGGCGACGCCCGGCACGTCGGGGTGCCAGCGGGAGGTCTCCGCGAAGATGTCGGACGTCGGCATGCCCTCGCCGTTCTGGGCCCGCTGGTCGATCTGCTCCGGGTCCAAGGCCATGGCGATAGCCTTGCGCACCCGCACGTCCGCGCCCGGGCGTCCCTCGCGGTTGTTGATGATCTCGGCGCTGCCCGAGTTGAGGACGCTGATGTAGCCGGGATAGCCGGCGTCGACGACGTCCTGGATGGCCGGCGCGAGGCCGCGGATGTAGGCGAGGTCGAGTCCGCCGGACTTGAGCGAGTCGAAGTTCTCCTGCGGGCCGTTGAGTGCGACCATCCGGATCGTGTCGAGCGGCGGTGGTCCGCCCCAGTAATCGGGGTTGGCCTTGAGGATGCGCGCCTCGCCCGGGCGGAACTCCTGCTCGATGAAGGGGCCGGCGCCGATGGGCTTGAAGTCGTCGTCGCTTCCGGCCGTCGGCGCGACGACCATGCCATAGCCCAGGGCCAGCATCGACGGGAACCGGTGCCAGGGCGCTTTGAGCGTGATGGTGACGGTGCGCGGGTCGGTAGCGCTCGCGGACTCCACAGTCTGGTTCCACAGGCCGGCGTCGGCGCCGTTCTGCGCGGTGTACCGCTCGAAGCTCGCCACCACGGCCTGCGCGTCGAGAGGCGTGCCGTCGCTGAACTTCACGCCCTCGCGGAGCTTCAGCGTCCAGGTGACATCGTCGTCGGACGTGAGCGATTCGGCGAGCTGCGGGGTGAATTCACCGCTGTCCGGGTCGTACTTCATGAGCACGTCGTACACGGCGGCGGCCGCATCGCCGCCGGTCCCGCCGCGGCTTGCGCCCTGCTTGCCCGGGGTGAGCACGGGGGCCAACGCCTGGACGCCGTAGGTCAGCGTGCCCCCGCGCACCACGTCGCCCTCGTCCTTCGGCATGTTCACCAGCCCCGGTGTGAACGTGCCGGCACCATCGGAGGTCCCGTTCGAGGTGCCGCCGTCGGAGCCGGTGTCGCCACCGCCCCCGCTCGCACAGCCGGTGACGAGGACGGCCGCAGCGAGCGCCGCCAGGCCGGCGCGTCCGGCGAGCCGCACGCGGCGGGCGGGCGGCCGTCCGCCCGCCCTGTGGTCGTTCGATTTCATGAAGTCCTCCGCTTCGGGTGTGGACAGGTGTTCCCGTGGCCGGGAGTCGGCCTCATCCTCAGTGAGATTGTGACCCGGGACACCAACGGCTCCCGCCCAGCGGTATTTCCGGCGGGGCGTGCCGAGTGACACTGACGTCCGTCCTGCGGCGGGTGGCCGCCCGCGATCAGCCGTGGCGTTGCAGGGCGCGGACGGCGAGCCAGGCGAGCGCCGCGGACTGGGTGCCCAGGACGGCGTCGTCGAAGACGATGCGCGGCGAGTGATTGACCTCGCCGCGCGCCGATTCCGGCGGGTCGTCGGGCCTCGCGCCCAGGAAGAAGTACGTGCCAGGGACGCGTTGGAGGACCTTCGAGAAATCTTCGGAGCCCATGGCGGGGTAGGGCATCGCCACGAGCGACTCCGCGCCTACCAGCAGGGCCAGGTCGTCGACGGCGGCCGCCGTCTCCGCGGGGTCGTTGACGGTGACCGGATAGCCCAGGTCGAACTCCACCTCCGCGGTGCATCCGTGCGCGGCCGCGACGCCGTCCGCAGTCTCGCGGATGCGGTCGGGCAGTTGAGCTGCCGCTTCGGGGGAGACCATCCGGACCGTGCCCGCCATCTCGGCGGTGTCGGGGATGACGTTCAGCGCGTCGCCGGCGCGGACGCGGGTGATGCTGAGAACGACGGGGTCCAAGGCGGGGAAACGCCGTGTCACCATGGATTGCAGTGCGCCCACAAGCGCGGCGGCCGCGGGGATCGGATCATGCGCGGAGTGCGGTTGCGATCCGTGGCCGCCCGAGCCGCGGACGGTGATCCGCAGCTCCGCGGCCCCCGCCAGGATGGGCCCCGGCCGGGTGACGAAGGTGCCGCGGTCGAGGGGCCCCACGTGGACGGCGAACGCTGCCACGGGGGCGCCGCCCGCGGCGAGCACGCCCTCGTCCAGCATCACCTGCGCGCCGTCGTGACCTTCCTCGCCGGGTTGGAACATGAACACGATGGTCCCGGCGAGCGTGTCACGCGCGGCATGCAACAGCCGCGCGGCGCCGACGAGTCCGGCGGTGTGCAGGTCGTGGCCGCACGCGTGCATCGCGTCGTTGACCGACTTGTACTCCACGTCGGCAAGTTCGGCCACGGGCAGTGCATCCATATCGCCGCGCAGCAGCACCGTCGGACCGGGCCGGGCGCCGCGGAGCACGGCGACCACCGACGTCGTCGCCGTCCCACGCACGATTTCCAGGCCGGTGAGCCCGTCCAGGGCGCGCAGCACGGCCTGCTGCGTGCGGGGCAGGTGCAGACCGAGTTCGGGGTGGCGGTGCAGGTCGCGGCGCAGCGCCACCAGCGAGGGCAGCATTTCTTCCGCGTCCGCGAGCAGCTGTGCGGGGGCGGGGGCCGGCGCGATCAACGGAGCTTCTGGCTGCCGCCGTCGACCATGAGGGTCTGGCCGGTCATGTAGCCCGCGTCGTCGGAGGCGAGGAAGACGGCGACCGGGCCGATATCGTCCTCCGGGTCGCCGTAGCGCTGCATGGGCACCGCGGAGATCAGCTTCGACGCCGTATCCGGATGCTGCTCCATCCAGTGCGCGACGCCCTCGGTGGCGGCGAGTGGGCAGATGATGTTGACGTTGATGCCGTCGGCGGCCCATTCGTTGGCCGCCACCCGGCTCACCGCGCGGATCGCCTCCTTCGCAGCGACGTAGGACGCCTGCGTGCGCATGCCGTCCATCGCGGAACCGGAGCCGAAGTTGATCACCGAACCCGCAGCCTCCTTGAGGTGCGGGTAGGCGGCCTTCATCAGGCGCACGGCCGGTACGAAACCGGTGCTGAAGGACAACTCGAACATCTCCGCGGTGGTTTCCAGGAGCGGCGCCTGGCGTGACGCGTGCGCGTTGTTCACCAGCACGCCCACCCCGCCGAATTCGTCGACGGCCGCCGCGACGATGCGTTCGGCTCCGTCCTCGTCAGAGATGTCGATGTGGCGGAAGGCCGCCCGGCCCGGATGCCCGGCCGCAATGAGTTCATCCTGCACGGCCGCGCCGGCCTCGGCATTGATGTCGACGAACAGCACGTTCGCGCCCGCCTTGACGAAGGCGGTGGTGATGCCGCGGCCGATGCCGCCGGCGCCACCCGTGATGATCGCGGTCTTCCCCTGCAGGCGGTACTCGGCGCCCATGGTGTCTCCTCACCGTCGTCTGTGGTGCGTGCGTCCGGAATCCCCCGGGTAATATCCGTCACATATGACGCGCGGGACAAGTGTGAGTACCGGACAGCGGCGGCGTGCGGCGCGGTCGGGCGCCGGCCGGGCACGAAACCGACGATGCCCCGCAGACGCGCTCGGCCACGGGGCATCGTCAAGTGCGCCTGTGTCACTCCGTCTTGAGGGCGTCCTTCTCGATCGCCGCGAGGCTGTAGGCGGCGTAGGTGTCGTAGCGGTCGCGTCCCGCGAAGTAGGAGGACAGCTGCTCGTTCATCTCCTGCGGGGTGAACGTCCCGTCCGCGGCGACGAACTTGTGCTCGATCTTGGGCGAGTCCATCAACGTGACCATGTTGCCGTAGACGACGAACACCTGCCCGGTGATCTCGTGGGAGGCGGGCGAGGACAGGTACCGCACGAGAGTGCCGACGCGCTCGGGTGCGAGCGGATCGACGCCGGACGCGGTGTTCGCGTCGAAGGTGTCCGCCGTCATCTCCGTGCGTGCGCGGGGGCAGATCGCGTTGGCCTTGACCCCGTACTTGTGCATGCCGTTGGCCGTCGACAGGGTGAGCGCCACGATGCCCGCCTTGGCCGCACCGTAGTTGGGCTGGCCGGCAGGGCCGAACAGAAACGCCTCGGAGGCGGTGTTGACCACCCGGCCGTACACGGGCTGCCCGGTCTCCTTGGACAGGTTGCGCCAATGCACGGAGGCTGCATGCGAGGTGGCGGCGTGCCCCTTGAGGTGCACGCGCAGCACGTCGTCCCACTTGTCTTCGGTGAGGTTGAAGATCATGGTGTCGCGCGTGATTCCGGCATTGTTCACAAGGATGTCCATGGAACCGAAATGCGTGACGGCCGTGCCGATTATGGACTGTGCCAGCGGCCAGTCGGACACGTCGCCCTTCACCGCGACGGCCTCGCCGCCGGCGGAGACTATCTCGGAGACGACCTCGTCGGCCCGGTCGGTCATGTCGTTGATGACGACGGCGGCGCCGGCGTCGGCGAGTGCCAGCGCCTCGGACCTGCCCAGCCCGGCTCCCGCGCCGGTGACGACGGCGGCCTTGCCCGCCAAGCTCAGTTCGTCGGCCATGTCGGCTCCTGTCCTGTTACCAAACTGGATCACGTTCTACTACGTCGGCCGATGCTATGTCCTGGGCGTCGGGCGGTTCGCTTCGACGTCCAGTTATGCGGGGTGCGGCACGGCCTGAGTCCGTGTGGATGCGGCAAGTGTGATGTCGCCCATGTCCGTGCACCCATACACTCGCGGACGGACCGCGGGCGGCAATCCCCGTGAGTCGACCGGGACGATTCGACAGGCAGGCGCAGATGGTGGACGGGGACGGAAGCAACAGGGCGGCGGGCAGGCAGCGCCGCGGCCGGGCGATCGCGATGAGCGACGCGGAGCGGGACGGGTTCCTCGCCGCGGAACGGACCTGCCGGGTTGCGACGGTGGGCAAGGATGGGGCTCCGCATGTGAGCCCGCTCTGGTTCGGCTGGTCGGGCGGGGCGGTGTGGCTGTTCTCGATCACGAAGAGCAGGCGTTGGCGCGACCTCGAGCGCGATCCGCGCGTGTCCGTCGTAGTGGACGCGGGGGAGCAGTACGACGAGCTGCGCGGCGTCGAGGTCCACGGCCGTGCCGAGCAGGTGGGCGAGGTGCCGCGCAGTGCGGCACCGGACCCGGAGCTCATGGCGATCGAGCAGGTGTTCGCCGACAAGTACATGGGCGGGGCCTTCTATGCCGACGGTCGGCATGCGTGGCTGCGAATCGAGCCCGAGAAGATCGTGAGCTGGGACTTCCGCAAGCTGGCGGCGCTGCAGAGGAAGTGAGCGGCGTGGACGGAACGGTGGGCGGCGGGGCGCAGAAAGCGGATGGCGGGCTCGCGGCGGCGCTGCGCGCGGCGCGACGCGTGGTGGTGCTCACCGGGGCGGGCGCCTCCGCCGAGAGCGGGATCCCCACGTTCCGCGACGCTCTGACGGGGCTGTGGGAACGGTTCGATCCGGCCCGGTTGGCCACCCCGGAGGCGTTCGAGGCCGATCCAGGCCTGGTGTGGGGCTGGTACGTCTGGCGGCGTGAACAGATTGCGCGGTGCCGGCCCAACCCCGCGCACGACGCCGTGACCCGGCTGCAGCGCGCGGTCCGTGCGCGCGGAGGGACGGTGACGGTCGTGACGCAGAACGTCGACGACCTTCACGAACGAGCCGGGGCCGAGGATGTCGTCCACCTGCACGGCGCGATTGCGGCTTCGCGATGCTCGGTGTGCGGAGCGCCCGCGGAATCCGAAGCGGCGCCGGAGACACGGGCGGCCTCAGACACCGCCGGTCCGGAGATCCGGACCGGTGGCGCGCGCATCGCGCCGCCGGCGTGCCCCGTATGCGGCGGACCGGTACGCCCGTCCGTGGTGTGGTTCGGCGAGGCGCTGCCGAGGGGGGAGTGGCTGCGTGCGGAGGCTGCCGCCGCGCGCGCGGATCTGCTTCTGTCGGTCGGGACGTCGTCGACTGTGTACCCCGCGGCCGAGCTTCCGCACACAGCGGCGCGGGCCGGCGCGCGGATCGTCCAGGTCAACCCGTCGCCCACCGGGCTGGAATCGATCGTGCGCGACGATGTGCGTGCGCGGGCCGGTGCTGCGCTTCCCGGGCTGATCGACGCCGCCTTCGGCCGGTAGCAGTCCGGGCTTCGCCGTCCGTCGTGCAGCCTCGCTTCTCTTGCCGGGACGACTGGGATGCACGGGCGGTGCAACCTGCTTCCGGGTTCGTCTGTGCGCCCCGTCTTCGCCGTGCAGACTGGACGCGTAGGCGTGGCGTACGTCACGGCGCGGTTGTTCCATCCGATGTGCCGGGGTCGGTGCACGCCGGGGTCGGCTGAGGCCTGTACTCGGTGTGCGTGCTGCGTGACCGGCGGGTTTTCCGCCGTGGCGGCGGTATCGGTGAGTGGGAGCGTCCTGGCGTTTCCGGGCGGACACTGCATGCCCGTTGAATCGAGAGGTGGGTCACTGCTACAATTTGAGAATCAATTCCAATTCTGCGGTGTGGCACTTGCTGGCCCCGTCATGGTCCTCGACTTCATCGGCGTCTGTATCGGCGTCGGCGTCGGTGATATCGCCCGCGTCCCGCGACGCTGACGCGCGCAAGCGTCTGGCGGGGTACGCGGTTCGAAGGCGGAGCCGGCCCGTCCACCACGGATTGCAACGCCGTCACCCGATGGAGGCACCGATGTCATCTGTGGACACCCGTTCGTTCGAGGCCGCCCCGCGCCCTGCCGACGAGAAGAAGCCCCTGCCGCCGTCGATGGTCGAACGCATGACGCTGATCCTCGACGCGTTCGACCGGCGCTCGAGCCGTCTCAACCTCGAAGAAGTCGCGCAGCGCACCCGGCTTCCGCGCTCGACGGCGCACCGGATCCTCGACCAGCTCGTCAAGCTCGACTGGCTGGACCACGGCTCGCTCGGCTACGGATTGGGCAGGCGTGCGCTGGGCTTCGGTGACAGCGGAAACAATCATGCGGAGCTGCGCAGTGTTGCCAACCCGTACCTGCACGAGCTGCACATGCGCACCGGCATGGTCGTGCACCTGTCGGCGCTCGACGGCTCCGACGAGATCTTCCTCGACAAGATCGGCGGCCGTTTCGCGGGCAAGCTGGCCTCGAAGGTCGGCGGCCGCAGCGGCGCCCATTGGAACAGCGGAGGCCGTGCCATGCTCGCCGCGCTCACGCCCGAGGAGGTCGACGACCTGGTGGGCGATCGCGTCCGGTCGCACCGCGGCGAGGGCGGCTGGGCGCTTCCGGAGCTCCATCAGGAGCTCAACCGGATCCGGCAGCAATATGGCCTGTCGATAGACCGCTCCGGACGCCGGTCGATGGGGCTGATCAGCGTGGGTGCGGCCGTCGTGGGCCCCGAGGGGCCGGAGGCCGCGGTGTGCCTGTGCCCGCCGTCGAACACGGTGCCACTCGAGCGTTACGCGCCGCTGGTGCTGGCCACCACGCGCGAGATCACCGACGAGCTCTACCCGGAGATGCAGCGCCTCGGCGCGCAGCGCGGAGGACGCTCCGGTGCGCCCCGTGTCGCCGGCGGCCACCGGCACGTCCTGCGCACGGCCTGATCCGACCGGTCGGGTGTTCCGGTGATCGGGACGCCCGCATCCCGTCGCGTTGCCCGGCGATAATTTCCGGTATGTGCAGAGGAAGTTGCGGCAAGCACTCATGATCGGGCCAGGCGCCTCGAGGACGGGAGCACACTAGATGGTGGACGTCGATTACGAGGGTTCCCGCAGGGAACTGCAGACCGATGCGGGGGTGCTGCGCTACCACGAAATGGGCGACGGACCGCCGTTGTTGCTGCTGCACGGCTCGGGGCCCGGCGTCACCGGATGGCAGAACTACCGCGGTGTGGTGGGCGAGCTCGGCGAGCGGTTCCGCTGCCTGGTCCTGGAGTTCCCCGGATTCGGCGTGTCCGACCCCGGGGAGGGGCATCCGATGAAGATGGCCGGTGCGTCCGTCGGCCGCTTCCTCGACGGGCTCGGGCTGGGCGAGGTGGACGTCGTCGGAAACTCGATGGGCGGCATCGTAGCGGTGAATGTGGCGATCGCCGCGCCACAGCGTGTTCGTCGCCTGGTCACCGTCGGCGGCCCCGGCAAGGCCCTGTTCAGCCACGGCCCCAGCGAGGGGATCAAGCTGCTGTGCGAGTTCACGGACAATCCCACCAGGGAAGGCCTCGTCCGGTGGCTGCACTCGATGGTCTACGACCCGGCGGTGGTCACCGATGAGCTGATCGAAGAGCGCTGGCGGCTGGCCACCGACCCGACCACCCTCGCGATCGCCAAGCGCATGTACAGCACCGAGGCGTTCGCCGCCACGATGGCGGCGGCGAGGAACTCGTCGGTGCCGCCGTACTGGTCGCGGCTCGACAAGGTGCAGGCGCCGACGCTGCTCACCTGGGGGCGCGACGACCGCGTCAGCCCGCTCGATATGGCGCTGCTGCCGATGCGGGACATCCCGCGCGCCGAGCTGCACGTGATCCCCGACTGCGGGCACTGGACCATGATCGAGGCGCGTGAGGCATGGTTGTCTGCGGCACTCGCGTTCCTCACCCGTCCGGAATCGGCCGACCGGCTGCCCTGACGAACCCGGGCGCGTTGCGGGGGCCGCAGCGCGCCGAATAGAACAAGCGACCAACCGATCCGGAATCGAGGAAATATGACCAAGGCGCTCGACTACATAATGGAACGCGCGGACGAGATCCGCGCGAACGCCGCCGAAAACGAGAAGCTGATGCGCGTCGCCGACCCGTCGGCCGACGTCCTGCGCAAGTCCGGGATCATGCGTCTGCTCCAGCCCAAGACGCACGGCGGCGACGAAGCGCACCCGCGCGAGTTCGCCGAGTCCGTCATGGCCACCGCCGCGCTGGACGGCGCCACCGGCTGGCTCGGCGGCATCGTCGGCGTGCACCCGTGGGAGCTCGCCGTGGCGGACCCCAAGGTGCAGGAGGAGATCTGGGGCGAGGACCCGGACGTCTGGATGGCGTCGCCGTACGCGCCGATGGGCGTCGCGGTGCCCACTGACGGCGGGTTCATCCTCAATGGCCGGTGGTCCTTCTCTTCGGGGACCGACCACTGCCGCTGGCTGTTCATCGGCGCCATGGTGGGCGACAAGGACGGCAAGCCGCTGATGCCGCCGCAGATGATGCATGTGCTGGTGCCGTGGGGCGACTACGAGATCGATCACGAGAGCTGGGACGTCGTGGGTCTGCGCGGCACCGGCAGCAAGGATGTGGTGGTCAAGAACGCCTTCATCCCCACCCACCGCACGCTGGACGCGCCCAAGGTGATGAGCGGCGAGGCGGCCAAGGAGATGGGCCTGACGCAGACGCTCTACAACATGCCGTACTGGAACGTCTTCCCGCTGGGCATCACGGCGGCCGTGATCGGCATCGCCGAAGGCGCCATGAACGCGCATGTCGAGGCGCAGAAGAACCGCGTGGCGATCACCGGCCAGCCCATCAAGGAGGACCCGTACGTCCTCTACGCCATCAGTGAAGCGGCCGCGGAGATCCAGGCGTCGCGTACGGCCCTCCTCGAGACCACCTGCCGCTTCTACGACAAGGTGGACGCAGGCAAGGAGGTCACCTTCGAGGAGCGGGCCATCGGCCGGCGCACCCAGATCCGGGCGGCGCACCGGGCAGTGCGCGCCGTCGACGAGATCATGGACCGTTCAGGCGGCGGCGCGCTGCACCTGCGCCACCCGCTGCAGCGGTTCTGGCGCGACGCGCACGCCGGCGTGGTGCACGCGGTGCACGTACCCGGCCAGATCTACCATGCGAGCGCATTCACCCAGCTCGGCGGCGAGCCGCAGGGCAGGATGGCCAGCCAGATCTGACCGCAGCACACCGCATTCCCGCCGGCTTTCCAGAACGGCGACCTGCGCCGCGCCCCGCCTCACCGCAGGCAGGGGCGCGGCGTCGCCGCGTGGAGGGGCGCGAGCAGCGTGCCGACCAGTGGGGACTGCCCGCTAAGTCATGAATAGGCCACGGCGATGGTGGGCGCTGCCTACGATTGACCTGTGACCCGGCAACTCTCGGAGTGGAGCATCGGACGCCTGCTGATGACAGCGTCCCGGCTGATGCAGCATGCCTGGGAGCAGTTGCTGCGCCAGCACGGAGTCAGCCATGCCGGGTTCGTCATCCTCGAGAGCCTGCAGGAGGGTCCGCTTCCGCAGCGCAGCGTCGCGCGCTACTGCCTGGTGACAGACCAGACCATCAGCCGCAGCATCGAAAGGCTCGAGCGGCACGGCATGGTCACGCGGGCCACCGACCCGCAGGACGAGCGGCGCCAACTGGTCACCATCACTGAGCGCGGCCGGGATCTGCACACGCGAATCACAGAGCGGGTGGAATCGGACCCGCTCATCACCGGGGCCATCAAGGATGCGGACCAGTTCCGCGAGTCGCTGCTCGAGGTGATAGCAAGCCTGGAGGGCAAGTACGACCAACGCTGAATGCGCGCGACGATGCGGCGGGGAGGCCGCGCAGGATCCTCCCCGCCGCATCGTCGGGCACTACCGGTGTGCTCCGCGCTGCGCTACGCCTGCGGTCAGCGGCCCATGAGCTTGCGCAGCGCAGCGGCGTGCCCGGCGACGATCTTGTCGCGGGGGAAGCCGGACTGCAGTTCGGCGCCCTTCTGATTGCCGTCGGCGACCCATACGGGGCCGTCGGCGATGTGCTCGAGGCCTTCACGCGCAACGGTGAGCGGATCGGACACTCGCATGCCGGGCACGTCGAAGTTCAACCCGGCGCGCTCCATCGCGGGGGTGCGGGTGACGCCCAGCACCAGTTGCAGCACGTCCACTCCGTGGTCCTTCATCTCCAGCCAAAGGCCCTCGGTGAAGATGCGGCTGAACGCCTTCGACGCCGAGTAGATGCTCTGCTGTTCAGAGCCCAGGTAACCGGACAGGGACCCCAGCAGAATGATGCCGCCTCGGCCACGGTCGGCCATCGGCTTGCCGTAGAGCTGCGCCAGCTCGAGTTGGCGGTCGACGTTGAGCGTGATGACCCCGCGGAAGCCGTCCATATTGCCGGTGACGAACTCGTGCCCGTAGGTGTTGGCGCCGGCATTGAAGATGAGCAGGCCCACCTCCAGCCCCTCGGTGACAGCGGCGATGTGGGCCACGGCGTCGTCGGTGAGAAGATCCTGCGCGAGCGTCCGCACTTCGACACCATGCTTGCGGACCGCCTCGGCGGTCTCCTCGAGCGGGCCTGCCTTGCGGGCGACGAGGACGAGGTTGACGCCGGCCCGGGCGAGCTCGTCGGCGAACGCGGCGCCCACGCCCTCGGAGCCTCCGGCGATGACTGCCCAGGGGCCGTATTTGTTCGTGTCGATCATCGTTGAATGAGTCCTTTTCTTGAGGTGGCGGGGAGCGGTCGCCGGGCCGGGCGGTCAGTCGTCTCGGCGCTCGGTGGCCGCCTCGCCGGGCGAACCCAATCCTGGAATGGTGCGTTCGTCGTCGTCCTCAGGTACGGCGAGCCTGCGCTCGACCACGGCGCGTTCGATGCTCGCGCGCAGCGCGGGGCACGAGTGCGCCTCCGGATCCAGACGCTTGGCCTCGGACGCCGCCGACTGCAGGAGCTCGCAGTTCTGGGCGGCCGTGCCGTTCCACTGCACGGAAGTCTGGTGGAAGCTGGACTTGTGCACCAGCACCTCGGTGCCGCAGCGGTCGCAGCTGACGGGATGGAAGTCCATCGCTCTACCCCTGCGCCCCGGCGGTCTCGCGGGCGGCCATGTTCTCGGCGATCTGCGCGCGCCACGACTTCATCGGCTTCGAGGTGTCGATCTCGAACTCGAAGCGGTCGGTCATCTCGGCGGTCACGTCCGCACGGTCCACGTAGAACTGCTCGTACCAGCGGCGCAGCTGGTAGACGGGGCCGTCCTCCTCGCTCAACAGCGGGTTGTCGATGCGCGTCTTGGACCGCCAGATGGCCACATCCTGCTCGAAGCCCTTGGTGATGAACTCGACGTTGGTGGCGGCGATCTTCTCGGCCTTGCCGGCCGGGATGTCCGCGGTCTTGCGCACCGTCGCGCCGTACATCAGAACGAACCGGTCCGGGCCGACCGGGTAGTGGCAGTTGACGAGCTTGGTCTCCACGTCGAAGTCCGCGTAGTGGTAGCACAGCTCGTCGACCATGAACGACGGTCCGTAGTAGGAGGCCACAGACGAGTTGCCTTGCGCCACGTGGGCGACGTTGGTGCCCGGCGGAATCATGTCCTCACGGCCCTCGCCGTTCATGTACTGGGTGGCGGTGACGCCCTCGAAGACGTTCTTGAAGTAGGTCGGCAGCGCGTAGTGGACGTAGAAGAAGTGCGCCATGTCCACCACGTTGTCGACGATCTCGCGGCAGTTGGTGTCGATGGTGATCGTCTTCCACTGCCACTCGGTCCACTCGTCGTCGCCGGTGCGGATGACGGGGATGTAGTCCTCCGGCTTGCCGCCCTCGGGGTCGTTCCACACGAACAACAGGCCGTCGCGCTCGAGCGTGGTCCAGGCCTGGGTGCGGGCGCGCATGGGCACGCGCTTGGCGTAGGGGATGTCCTTGCACTTGCCGTCGCCGCCCCAGCGCCAGTCGTGGAACGGGCACGCGATCTCGTCGCCCTTGATCGTGCCCTGCGACAGGTCGCCGCCCATGTGCCGGCAGTACGAGTCGAGCACGTTGAGCTCGCCCTGGGTGTCCTGCCACACGACGAGCTTGCCGCCGAACGCCTCCACGGAGTGGGGCTTGCCGTCGCGGTATTCCTGGGCGAGGCCCAGGCAGTGCCAGCCACGGGCGAACCGCTCCGGGGCAGGGCCGGACTCGATCATGCGGGCCGAGTTGGCGCCGTCTGCGGTGATAGTCATGACGTCCGTCCTCGATATAGGTTTACTGAGTTACCGTCACGGTATGGCGGCACCCATACGCGCTGGTAGCCCTTCCCGGACAGCGAGACCTCCGCGCCGCCGGCGAGTCCGGTTTCCGGTGAGCGGACGTGCGATCGGCGCGGAAAATGCGTTTGTCACACGATGGCGTGGCCGGAGTCACCGCGGAAGGTTCCTGACGGGGCGGTCGGCGCACGGATGACGACGGAAATGGGGTGCGGAGGGGAATGCCACGTATAGCCGAGGCGCGTGTGCCCGCCGAGCCGAGCTCGAAGCTGCAGTGGGAGAAATACCGCCGCATGCTCGACACGGCCACAGAGCTGGCCGAGGAGAAAGAGTTCGAACGCGTGCAGATGCACGACGTGGCGAAGCAGGCGGGGATCGCCATCGGCACCTTGTACCGGTACTTCCCGTCGAAGACGCACCTGTTCGTCGGCGTCATGGCGCGCGAGGTCGAGGACATGCGCTCGAGCTACCGGGTGGCCGCCGACCCCTGCCAATCACCGCAGGAGGCGGTGGCGGTGCTCTCCACGCGAGCGCTCCGGGCGCTCATGCGCAGGCCTTTGCTCGCTTCGGCGATGGTGCGGTCGATCAACACGGCGCGTGTGGACACGGTGCTCGACTCGGCGCGGGTCGATGCGGCGTTCGACGACGCGGTTCTGGAGGCCGCGCGTATCGACACACCGACCGAGCATGATGAACAATTGCTGCGTCTGCTCAACCAGCAGTGGCTGGGCGTGCTGCAGTCGTGCCTCAACGGGCATGTCACCCAGAAGACCGCCGAGGTGGACCTGCAGGCGTTCTGCCGGATCCTGCTCCGATCGCTGTCCAGCGCAGTCGCATGGCGGGAGACCCACAGTGATTGACGATTCCGCAGCGGGCGACGGTTCCATGGTGCCGGGCGGGACTCCCCGGGTCGACAAGAGCCCCGACGGCGCGGTGCTCACCTCCTTGCGCGGTGACGCAGCCATAGATCGGGCGACGCATGCGGCGCGGCGGCTCATCGATGCGCTTCTGCGCGCGGACCGGGACGGGACCGATCTGACGGGCGTGGCCGAGCGGCTCGAATCGGTTGTGGACGATCTGGACGCGCAGGCCCCGGCCGTGCAGGACCGGCTTGTCGACATGTGGTCGGGCGAGGGCACCACTCGCCACGACCCGGTGACAGGGCCGGAGAACGCGATAGCGCCGCCGCTCACTCTATCGGGCCGCGCGGACGGCAGCGTGGACGGTGAAGTGACCATGACGATCCCTTACCAGGGTCCACCGACCTGCGTCCACGGCGGGGTGTCGGCGTTGCTGCTCGACCACACGCTGGGCGTGGCCAACTCGTGGGTCGGCAAGGACGGCATGACTGCGCAGTTGACGCTGCGCTACCACCGGCCCACGCCTCTGTTCCGCCGGCTGGCCGTGTCTGCGCGCCAGGAACGGACAGAGGGCCGCAAGATCTGGACCGTCGGGGAGATCCGAGACGATGCCGGTGAATTGTGCGTGTCCGCGGAGGGGCTGTTCATCGACAAGAAGGTGCCACGCCCGCGCCGGGAGAAGTGAACTGGGGCGTGGTCGGCGCCGTACGCACCGTCAGCGCGCGCCGATGCCGAACAGGCGTGCGGCATTGTGGTAGGTCACGTCGCGGAGCCAGTCGTCGCCCAAGTCGAGGCGAGCCAGGGCGTCGAGAGACTCGACGTACGGGTACGGGATGTTGGGAAAGTCCGACCCGTGCAGAATCTTGTCCTGCAGCCCGATCAGGCGCGGCCGTTCCGCCGGGTCGAAGGGGATCTTCTCCTCGGTGAACCGGGTGAACGCCATTGTCGTGTCCAGGTACACGTTCCGGTGGTTTTCGGCGAGATCGAGAAACTCCGCGTATTCGGGCATCCCCATGTGGGCGATGATGAGCGGCAACCGCGGGAACCGGGCCAGTAGGCGCGCCACCGGTGCGGGCCCGGTGAACCTGCCGGGGGCGGGGCCCGAGCCGCAGTGCATGACGGTGGGTACGCCGGCGTCGCTGAGCAGGCCCCACACCGGGTCGAGGAGGGGATCGTCGGGGGAGTAGTCGCCCACCTGCACGTGCGACTTGAAGATGCGGGCGCCGGCCCGCAGCGCGTCCGATACGTAGGCTCCGGCGGCGGGCTCCGGGTAGAACGTGCCGGTGTGCAGGCAGTCGGGGGTGCGGGCGGCGAAGTCGGCGGCCCACGCGTTGAGCCATGCCGCCATGTCAGGCTTGTGCGGGTAGAGCATCGATGAGAACGCCCGCACGCCGAACCGGCGGAGCGTGTCGATGCGGGTGGCCTCGTCGTGCCGGTAGGCGATCGGCCAGGGCCGACCCACCAGGGGGCCGGCCCTGTCGAAGTACTGCCACACCTTGTCCAGCACGCGGGCGGGCATGAAGTGCGTGTGCACGTCGATCAGCCCGGGCAGCCCCAGCCGTTGCCAGAAGTCCACCACCCCCGCGGATTCCCCCGCCACAGCGGTGCCGGGTGCGTCCGCCTGGGGTTCCGGCCGGTGCTGCACGGTCCGATCACACTCCTCTACGCGGTCGGGATGGGGATCTCCCGGCGCACGATCTTGCCTGTGGCGTTGCGCGGCAGCGGGTTCTCCGTGATCCGCCAGCGCGCCGGTCGCTTGAAGTAGGCGAGCCTCTCCGAAACCCACCCTTCCAGACCCTCCCGCGTGACGTCCGCGCCGGGCTCGGTCACCACGATGGCGACGGGCACCTGGCCGAAGTCGTCGTCGGGCGCTCCCAGCACCACGCACTCGCGCACACCCGAGTAGTCGTCCAGGCACTGCTCGACCTCGGTGGGATAGATGTTCTCGCCGCCGCGGACGATGAGGTCGGACCGGCGAGAGGTGAGGAACAGCATGCCGTCCTTCATCATGCCGATGTCGCCGGTGTGCAGCCAGCGGTCCTCATCGAACGCGGCCGCGTTGGCCTCGCCGTTGTTCCAGTAGCCGATCATGATGTACGGCGCGCGGACGCACACCTCACCCTCGACGCCGTCGTCGACCTTCTCGTTGAACGCGTCGCGAATCTCCATCTCCACCGTCAGAGTGGGCCGCCCCACCGTGGTGGGGTGCGCCGCGAGGTCGGGCGGGGTGGCCACGGCGATGCCGCCGCAGCTTTCGGTGAGCCCGTAGCTGTTGACGAGGCTGTTCTGCGCGAACGGCACCCGCTCGCGCAGCTGCTGCTGGAACGACGGCGACGACGGGGCCGAGGCCAATGCGAAGGCCTTGAGCGACGTGGTGTCGTAGGCGTCGAAATCGCCGTCGGCGATGAGGCGCTTGGCCATCGTGGGCACCGCGCCCCAGTTGGTGATCCTCTCCGTCTCGATGAGGGAGAGCACCCTGTTGGCGTCGAACTTGCCCTGGTAGATGACCATCTTCGTGCCCGTGGCCAGGCGTGGGACGACGATGTTGTGCAGGCTCGCGATGTGGAACATCGGCGAGGTCACCAGGTAGACGTGGGCCGCGTCGGCGTCGTCGCCCGCGAAGGCTTCGAGGATCGAGTCGTTGAACACGTGGAACCCGGTGACCGCGATGGCATTGCGGTTCGAGTGCACCGCTCCCTTGGGCTTGCCGGACGTGCCTGAGGTGAACAGGATGATCGCCGGGTCGTCCTCGTCGATATCCACGGTCGGCGCGGTGGCCTCGGGGTGGGCCGCCGCCAGCCGCGGGACGTCGTCTTCGAGCGACAGCAGCGGCACGTCGACCTCCCCGAGCAACGACGCCCGTTTCGTGTCGACGAGCATCAGTTTCGGCTCGCTCAGTTCCAGTCCGTTGGTGACTTCCACCGGTGCCCACCACGCGTTGAATCCCACCGCGATCGCCCCGAGAAGTTGGGTGGCCCAGAAGGCCTCCACCCATTCGGGACTGTTGGCGCCGAGGATCGCGACGCGGTCGCCCTTGCCGATCCCGTAATCATCGGCGAACGCCTTCGCGAGCGAGCGGACGTCACGGGCGTGCTGTGCGAAGGTGATCCGTTGGTCCTCGGTGACCATGTACTCGGCGTCACCGTGCCGTTCGGAGTCGACGAGCATCTGTGCGAGTGAACCGATCCGGTTTTTGAACACCGTCATGGGGGCGCCCAGTACATTCTCCTGCGCGAGCTCGTGCGGCCCTCCCGGGCCGGTCAGCCGTCCGATGAGCTGTGCGTAGGCTTCCTGCGCGTCGACGGGCATCTCGTTCTCCTTCTGGGGCCGGACTGCCGGATGTGATCCACGTGGCACGATGCCGACAGTGTGCCGTGCCGTGCCGGTGGCGCGGCGGGAAAACTTCCGATGATCGGGACACTTCTTCCTACGGTCGGGGCATCGCGCCCCGTCCGGCAGGACTGTTGGCTTCAGAGTAAGAGCGCCCGTAGCGGCCGTCGGGCGCCCGTCCGATAGGTGTCGTCTGGAAGGGGAATGCGAGAGGCCGAATCCGGACGGGAGGGCGTCGCACATGCGGGTGCAGACCAGGCGGCCGTTGCACAGCCGGCCGTGGACCGCGCGGACGACCCGCATCCGGGGCCCGCACCGCGACAGGTTTTGGTCGCGGGCCGAGAGCGTCACTGAGAGTACGGCCGGAGGAGCGTTGGCCGACGCCTTCGGCGCCGTGGTCTACGGCGGCTGCGGTTCGTCGGGGGCTACAGTTCGTCGGAGGGTGCGCTCGGCCCCGCGGTGCGCCCCGGCATTCGAGGAGTACTACAAGATGGACGCGCACGAGACCGAGGTCGCCACGTACGGCCGGACACGGTTGTTGCCGCCCGGAACGGCGGCGGGGGGCATGAACCTGGCCCGGCTGCTGGAGGAATCCGCCGGGCGCGGCGACGCCGAGTACCTCGTTGCGGGCGGCCGGCGGGTGGGGTTCCGGGAGAACCATGCGCGCGTCCATGCGCTCGCCACCGTGCTGCGACGCGAATACGGGATCGGACGGGGGGACCGGGTCGCCATCCTCGCCGCGAACGGGATCCCCTGGATCACCGCGTTCTGGGCTGTGGCGGTGCTCGGCGGGGTGGCCGTGGCGATGAACTCGCGGTGGGCGGCGCCCGAGGTGGTGCATGCGCTCGGTCTCACCGAGCCCGGGCTGGTGCTGGCCGATGAGCGCCGACGCGGCCTCGTGCCCCGCACTGGCGACGGCGCGGTTCCCGTGTGCGCGATCGAATCGGTCGACGCGATGGTCGCGGACGGCGCAGGCGGCGTCGTCTCCAGTGGCATGGGTGCGCAGTCGGAAGATCCGGCGACGATCCTGTTCACCTCCGGAACCACCGGCCGCGCCAAGGGCGTCGTGCACCCGCACCGCAGCCTGATCGCCACCGCCGACCATCAGCGGCTGCCGCGCGTCGACGATCCGGCCCCGCGGCGCTACCTGCTTGCGACGCCGCTGTTCCACGTGGCAGCGCTGCACAACCTGACGGTGCCGCGGCTGGCGCTCGGCGATACCGCGGTGCTGTGGGAGGGGCGGTTCGACATCGACGGTGTGACACGGCTGATCGACGCGGAGTCGGTGACGCACTGGAGCGCGGTGCCGACGATGGCGTCGCGGCTGCTCGACCTGCTCGAATCCCGTCCGGCGACGGCGGACCGGCTGCGGACTCTGCGCGGCCTGTCGTTGATCACCGCGCCCGCGGCACCGGCGATGCAGGACCGGCTGCGGGCACTGGTGCCTGTGGCGCGGACCGGGCTCGCCGCCACGTACGGGCTCACGGAGACCGCATGCCCCGTCACCGCGGCCACCGATGCGGACCTGGCGGCGGACCCGTTGTGCGTCGGTACCCCGGTGCCGCGGATGGAGGTGCAGATCCGGGACGGGCGGCACCGCTCCGCGGGCGTAGGGGAGATCTGGTCCCGCGGGCCGCACCTGATGAGCGGATACTGGCGTGACCGCGAGGCGACAGGCGCGGCGTTCGACGCGGACGGCTGGTTGCGCACGGGCGACCTGGGCGAGTTCGTGGACGGCCGCTTGCGGGTGCACAGCCGTCGCACGGATCTGATCATCCGAGGAGGTGAGAACGTCTACCCGGCCGAGGTGGAGGCCGTCGTCGAGTCGCATCCGGCAGTGGCGGAATGCATGGTGTACGGCGCGGCGCACCCGGATTGGGGCCAGGAGGTGTGCGCGGTCATGGTGCCTGCGGGCAGGGGCTCCGGTGCGGAAGGTGCGGTCCCGACGCTGACCGATGATCTCGCCCGGTTCGTCTCCGAACGTCTCGCCGCGTACAAGGTTCCCGTCCGCTGGCTGGTGCGGGACGCGCCGCTGCCTCGCAACGCCTCCGGCAAGGTGGTGCGCGGCGAGGTGCTGCAGAACCTGTAGTAGACGGCGGGGCCGTAGGCCTGGGACGCGTCGCCGATCCACGGCCCGGGCTGTGGTGTAGGAGTTCGGGGCCACGTGCCGCTGTTCACCGGCCCAGGTTCCGTGTGAGCGAAATCAGGTGATTGCGCGTGATCGCGGCTGCGGCGTCCGAGTCGCGGGCGATGATCGCGTCGTGGATGCGCTGGTGCGTCGCATGGTCGGCGTCGTCGCCGTGGCTTCCGCGCGCGCGGAGCATCGCAACCATGGCCTCGCGGTTGCGCGGGGTGAAGGAGTCGAATAGCTCGAGCAGGATCGGGTTGTGCGCCGCGGTCACGATGCCGCGGTGGAAGACGACGTCGGCGTCGACGTGTTCGTCAATCTGCTTGCGGCGGGATGCACGCACCTCCAGCGCGTCTCGCAGCGCGTCGAGATCCGCCGGCGTGCGACGCCCGGCCGCAAGGGCGGAAGCCTCGACCTCGATGGCGATCCGGGCTTCGATCACCGCGCGGATGTCCGCACGTCCCACCTTCCGGGTCCAGTCCTCGGGGGCGTCGAGGGCGGTCACGAACACACCGGCGCCTTGCCGGGTGGCGACGATCCCGCGGCCGGCGAGTTGGCTGATCGCCTCGCGCACGGTCGACCGTCCGACACCGAACTGCGGGGCGAGGGTGGTTTCACCGGGCAGCTTGGCGCCGAGCGCCCACTCTCCTGCGCGGATGCGCTCCAGCAGCAATGCAGCGGTCTGGTCCGCAAGAGGTTCACGACGCACGACGGTCATGGCGCGAGTATCCCATCATGATCGACACCTCAGGTTGTCTGATGAGTTCTGGTAGCGTTCTCGGCATGCACGCGAAGAGGCTCCTTCTCCTTTGCCGCCACGGCGGGGCTTAGCCGGACCGGCTCCCCGGCGTGGAGTCGAGTTGTGCGCCGGTCCTCAGCCACCGGATCGAAGAAGGACCCCATGAGCCAGAACGCGGCTTCCCGCCTGACCACCCCCACCGGCCCGATTCCCGCCGATGCGCCCCGATGGAATCGTCAGCGCCACTCGCAGATGCCCTCGCACCGCTACCGCGACGTGTATTCCCGCGTCGAGGTCCCTCCGACGAGTCGAGAGTGGCCGTCGAACCGGCTCGTAGCAGCGCCTTTGTGGGTGCCGGTCGATCTGCGTGACGGCAATCAGGCGCTGGCCGAGCCGATGGATCCGGGACGCAAGCGCAGGTTCTTCGAGCTCATGGTCACGATGGGGTACAAGGAGATCGAGGTGGGCTATCCGTCCGCTTCGCAGACCGATTACGACTTCGTGCGCCTGATAGCCGAGCATGGCATCGCGCCCGGCGACGTGACGATAGTGGTCTTCACGCCGGCTCGCCGTGACCTGATCGAACGGACCGTGGAGTCGATCCGCGGCATCCGCAACGAGGTCGTGATCCACATGTACACCGCGACCGCGCCGATCTGGCGCCAGGTCGTGCTCGGCCGCGATCGTTCGGCGCTCAAGGAGCTGATCCTGGCCGGCGGGCGCGATGTGCTCGAGTGCGCCGGAGCTCTCCCGAACGTCCGCTTCGAGTTCTCGCCCGAGGTCTTCAACCTCACCGAGCCCGACTACGCGCTCGAGGTGTGCGATGCGATGACCGGACTGTGGGATGCAGTGCCGGACCGGCCGGTCATCCTGAACCTCCCCGCAACGGTCGAGATCGCCACGCCCAACGTGTATGCCGACCAGATCGAGTACATGCACCGCAACCTCGCGCGGCGGGACGGTGTGATCCTGTCGGTGCACCCGCACAACGATCGCGGCACCGGTGTGGCCTGCGCCGAGCTCGCCGTCCTCGCCGGTGCGCAACGCGTCGAGGGGTGCGTCTTCGGCAACGGGGAGCGCACCGGCAACGTCGACATCGCGACCCTCGCCCTGAATCTGCACGCGCAGGGCATCGACCCGATGGTGGACTTCTCCGACATCGATGAGATCCGCCGCACCGTCGAGTTCTGCAACCGGATCGAGGTCCACCCGCGGCATCCCTACGTAGGCGACCTGGTGCACACGGCGTTCAGCGGAACCCACCAGGACGCGATCAACAAGGGTTTCGCCGAGCACCGATCCCGTGCGGCGGCCGAAGGTCGTGCCGAGTCCGACATCGAGTGGCGGGTGCCGTACCTGCCCGTCGACCCTGCTGACCTGGGGCGGAGCTATGACGCGGTGATCCGTGTGAATTCCCAGTCCGGCAAAGGCGGCATCGCCTACCTGTTGGAGTCCGAATACGGGATCGAGCTTCCGCGCCGGCTGCAGATCGACTTCGCCCGTCATGTTCAGCAGCACACGGACGCCGGTGGCGGTGAGGCCACTGCAGCAGAACTGTGGGGCGTTTTCCAACACGCGTATGTGGCGTGCCCCCGCGCTGCCGACGCGCCGGTACTGCTCGCCTTCGACGCGACCGAGGCGGGCGCCGTGATCGCCCTCGATATCGGGGGAACGGTGTACCGGACGACGCATGAGGGTGTCGGCCCTGTCGAAGCTCTCACGGAAGCTCTGGGCCGCTGCGGCATCCACGTGGAGATCCTCGGGCTGCACCAGAGCAGCATCGGGGCGGGCAGCGACACGGACGCGCTGACCCTCATTGAATACCGCGTCGGAGGGCGCAGTGCTTGGGCCGCAGGGGTCGACCGGTCCGTGCTCGCAGCAAGTCTGCAGGCGGTCATCCGCGGCGCCACGTCCTTCGTACGGTGAGAACGCGCGGCGGAGGCCGGTGGCGTGGGTATGCCGCTGCGCCGCCGAGGCAGTGCCGCGGTGCGGACAGGGGGCAGTGCAATAGCGTTGACGGGAGTAGCTCCCGACGAGACGGTTGGCGCCGCGTCCACGGCCTCCTCGGCGGGCCCGCGGCCGTGGAACCCCTACGGAACCTCGCCCGGCTGATTCGCCGGTGCGGCCGTCGGGGCGCTGTCGGCATCGAGCCATTGCAGCGCAAGCGTGTGGCCGGCCGGCGGGAGGAACCGCGGTCGTCTCTTGGAAGCGTCGACTGTGACCGTCCACTCGCGGTGGTGCACCGACCGGTGATGCTCGGTGCACAGGCTGACGAGGTTGTCCAGGTCGGTGGGACCACCGTCGCCCCAGTGGTGCACGTGATGCGCGAAGCACCCTGAGGGCGGGCGGTCGCATCCCGGGAAGGCACATCCGGGGAAGGCACAGCCGTGGTCGCGGGCTGCGAGCGCGCGGCGCTGCACCGCCGCCGCCAACCTGCGGGGGCGTCCGACGTTCAACGGCGCGCCGTGCCCGTCGACGCCGACCGGTGTGACGGCGGCGTCGCATGCAAGGCGTCGCGCGGCGGAGACCGGCATGGCCGCGAACCAGTCGGTCATGCCGTGGGGGGTGTCGAACATCTCCGCGTACCGGCCTTCGGAGATCAGCTCCGCGCGCACGTCGGGGTCGGCGTCGGTGCCGGCGAGGGAGCGCAAGCCGATGTGCACGGACAGCGCCGCGGCGGTCGCGCGTGCCGTCCGGCTCGGTGCGGTGCCACAGCCCAGCGGTCGTCGCCGATTCCGGCGCCCCGTCTGCGCGCGTGTTGCGCCCGCGCCGCTGTCCCATGACCGACCCCACGATCCCGTGCCGCCGGGGCCGGCGCCCGTGACCGCCCCGCCCCCTCGCCTCCGCCGCAACAGTACTGAAACAAGTGTTCGATGCCATGGGGGGTCGCGGAACGCGCGTTCGATCGGAGGCGGGCGGCGGTCGCGTCCGTTCACATCTCGCGGAAGACGAGCTCCTTGCCGTCGCGGACGAACACCTCGTCGGGCACGGCGTGTCCCTCCGCCTGCAGCTGTCGCTTGATCACCTTGCTGGTCGAAGTGCGCGGGAGGGCCGCGGAGATGCGCACGAACTTGGGCGCCCACTTGGTGCCGAGGTCCGGCTGCTCGGCCAGGAACCTGCCGAACGCGTCCGGATCGAACTCGGTGCCCGGGTGGAGCTCCACGGCGATCATCACCTGGTCGCCCACCACCTCGTCCGGCACGGCGTACACCGCGACGTGGTTGAAGGCGGGGAAGCGGGCCACGATGCGTTCGACCGGGGCCGCCGCGAAGTTCTCGCCGTCCACGCGCAGGCGGTCGGAGGTGCGGCCGGCGAAGTACCAGAACCCTTCGGCGTCGCGGTAGGCCATGTCGCCGGACCACAGGATGCCGTGCCGGACGCGCTCATCGTCGGCTTCAGCGTTGCCGTAGTAGCCCTCGAACTGGTTCACGTTGCTGGTGTTGGCTATCTCCCCGATGGCCTTTTCCGCGTTGAGCAGGAGGCCCTGCTCGTCGAACTCGGCCCGCGGGCACTCCTCGAGCGTCTCGGGGTCGATGACGGCCGTGCCCTCGTCGGCCACGCCCAGCGACCCCGTGGGCATCCCGGGGGTCCTGTTGATGCGCATGCCGCCCTCGGACGTGCCGTACGAGTCGATCACCTCGCATCCGAAACGCCGGGAGAACGTGTCGATGTCCTTCTCGTTGGCCTCGTTGCCGAAGGCGATCCGCAGCGGATTTTCGGCGTCGTCGGGCCGCTCCGGGGTGGCCAGGATGTAGTTGAGCGGCTTGCCGACGTAGTTGAAGAACGTCGCCTTGTAGCGGCGGACATCGTCCAGCCATGCGGACGCGGAGAACTTCCTGCGCAGTGCGATGCACCCGCCGGCGCTGACGGCGGGTGCGATGCCGGCCATGATGGCGTTCGAGTGGAACATCGGCATGGCCACGTAGAAGACGTCGTCGGCGCCGAGGTTCCGGCGCTCCTGCTGCTGTCGGGCGATGGTGCCCAGCCGCCCCTGGGAGCAGATGACCGCCTTGGGGGCCGAGGTGGTCCCCGAGGTGAACACGAGGGAGAAGATCGTCGCCGGATCGGGCAGCGCGAACCCGCCGCCGCTTCCGCCGCGTTCCGCCTCGAGCAGTGCGGCGAAGTCGGGTGCGTCGCTGGTGATGATGCGCTCGGGCGGGCAACCCAGCGTCAGTCCGTCGAGAAGAGGCCGGTGCGCCTGGTCGGTGACGATGAGCTGGATGTCGGTGAAGTCGATGTCGCGTTCCAGCTCGGCGCCCCGGCGAGTGGGGTTGATCCCCACGATGGTGGCCCCGGACAGGCCCGCGGCGAGGACCCAGAACAGGTTCTCCGGCGAGTTCTCCATCAGCAGGCCGATGTGCCACGGGCCGTCCACCTGCATGCCGCGGGCCAGTTTCGCACGTGCTGCGGCCTCCGCCACGATCTGGCGCCACGACCATTCGCGGTCCTCGAAACGCAGGCCGGGGTTGTCGTCCTGGGCGCGTGCCGCGATGAGCGACGCGAACGGATCGGCCTTGGTCCAGATCGTGGCGGTGCGCATCAGAGGGCCGCCTCGCCGCGGGTGACGAGGTAGCGGCCCGGAAACTCGCCGCCGCCGTGCACAGCCAGATCGGTTCCGGTGAGGTAGGAGGCGAGATCACTGCTGAAGAACAGGCACGCCTTCGCCACGTCCTCCGGAACGGCCATGCGCTGCATGGGGATGATCGACGCCACCGCTGCGCCGCCGTCGTCGCCGTAGACCTCGGCGGCGGCCTCCGTGCGGATGAGTCCGGTGGTGATGTGGTTGACACGCACCTTCGGCGCCCACTCCAGAGCCAGTGCCTGGCTGAACATGAGCAGCCCCGCCTTGGCAGCCGAGTATGCGGCCGTGCCGGGCTGCGGATCGTGCGCGGAGACGCTGCCGATATTGATGATCGACCCGCCCGAGCCCTGCTGCTGCATGACCGCGTTGGCAGCCTGCGCCAGGTAGAACGGGGCGAGCATGTTCAGCGCCACGATCTTGTCGACGAAGCGCGTGGAGACGGTGGCGGAGTCGGCGTCGGGGGAGCCGCCGGCGTTGTTGACGAGGATGTCGAGGCGGCCGTGCTGCCCTGCGACGTCCTGCACCAGAGCCTTGGCGGCCTCGGCGTCGCGCACGTCGAGGGCGCGGAACTGCGCGGTGCGGCCGTTCGTGGCTGGCAGCGATTCCGGCTCGGTCCTGCCGCACACCGTGACCTCGGCGCCGGCGGCGAGCAGTGTCGTCGCGATGACGAATCCGATGCCCTTGGTGCCGCCGGTGACGATGGCCACCCGGCCGCTCAGATCGATCGTGCTGGTGGGGTCGGGGGAACTCATGCGGTCCTCGCTTCCGGGCGTCGGCGTGCTCCGACTGTCGGTGTGCTCCGTATATCGGGACGAGGCTACCAAGCACTTGCTCGGTTGATTATCCTGGTGGTCACTGAACGGGTAGGACTTACTCGCCGACATTTTGGGAGCACATCGATGGGCACATTGGACGGCAAGGTCGCGCTGATCACCGGCGCCGGTCAAGGCGTGGGCGAGGGGGTCGCCTTCGCGCTCGCCAAAGAAGGAGCAAGCATCGCGGCGCTGGGACGCACCAAGGCCAAGGTGGACGAGACGGTGGAGGCCATCCAAGCGCTGGGGGGCACCGCGATCGCGGTCGAGTGCGACGTAGCGAAGGAAGATCAGCTGTCGCCGGCGGTCGACGAGGTGGTCAGTGCCCTCGGCGGGATCGACATCCTCGTCAACAACGCAAACTACAGCGTTCTGGGCCCGATCGCGCAGATCAAGCGGCACCACGTCGACAAGGCCTTTGCTGTCGGGCCGTTGGCGGCGCTCTCGCTCATGCAGCTGTGCTATCCGGTCATGAAGGAGCGCGGCGGCGGTGCCGTCATCAACATGGTCACCTCTGCTTCCGTGCGGTGGGACACATCGAACTATGGCGGATATGCGGCTGCCAAGGAGGCCATGCGCTCGCTGTCGCGCGCGGCCGCCTCGGAGTGGGGGCGTGACAACATTCGCGTCAACGCCGTTGCGCCGCATGCGCTGTCGCCCGGTCTCAAAGCCTGGACAGAGCACAATCCAGAGGAGGCCGCCGAGTTCGTCGCCACCATTCCGATGGGCCGGATCGGCGAGTGCGAGCAGGACATCGGGCGCGCCGTCGCATTCCTCGTCGGCCCTGACGCGCGCTACCTCACCGGTGCGACGATCCCGCTCGACGGCGGGCAGGCGCGCTGGGTGTAGTCGGCCCGCAAGTCTTCACGCGGCACCGGCCGGCCCTGAAGGGGCCGGCCGGTGCCGCGTGTCATCGCAGTGACAGCGCGTCGTCCAGCGGCGTGCCATTGATGTAGACGTCCACCGAGTCGACATTCGGGAACTGCAGTGCGGGGTCGGTGAGTTGTGCGCGCACCCGCGGAATGTCGCATTCGCCGCCCATCGTCAGATCCCCCGCGAGACGGATCGTCGCATGGCCGTCCGCGATAGTCGCGGCCTGGTACGTCAGATCTGACCTCGCCAGCGCGTTGTACAGGCCGGATGCGCCGTAGCGCTGCTCGTCCAGGGCGAGCAGTGCACGGTAGAGCTCGCCGAGCGGGGCGATCGTGGCCGTGGTGACGGTGACGGGCACTGCGCTGTCGCCGCACCCCACCGGGCGTCCGGTCGCGCCGCCGTCGCCCACTGCGATGAAGGTGAGCGTGTGCTGTGCGGTGTGGTCGGCAGGCGAGGGGATGGGTCCGGCGGTCGCTGCCGGGCCGGGTGAGACGGTGCCGGAATAAACAGGGTCGGGCAGGAGCGCGCTCGATGTCGTAGGACCTGAACCGGCCGTGGTCGAATCCAGGGAGCCTGACACAGGCGGGGGCGATGCCGCGGGGCCGTCCTGCGTGGTGGGGACGGGGGGAGGGTCGGCGCTGTCTCCGCACGCCGCGGGGAACACGAGCAGCACCGGCGTGGCGGCCAGGATGATCCGTGCTATGCGATGCATGGTGCGCCTCCTCGTATACCCCCTTCATCGGCGTGGAGGGCCGCACCGTTGCACGTGACCTCGACGGTGCGCCAGGGGGGCAGGCACTCAGGCCTCTTTTCCGTGTATCGCCGATTCGCGGACTCGTGTGGCCGAAACTAGGTCTCGACATAGTAGGGAGTCCAAGTATATTCTCGTGTCATCACGATCACACGAGAGGCGGGAGCGTCATGGTGCAGGAACTTGCGCACTTCATCGGCGGCCGACGGGTGTCCGGCACCAGCGGGCAGTTCGCGGATGTCTACAACCCCAGCGACGGCGCCGTGCAGTCGCGGGTGCCGCTGGCGGGCGTCGACGAGGTGTCTGCAGCCGTTGCGGACGCCGCTGTAGCGCAGAAGGAATGGGCGACGTGGAACCCGCAGCGGCGCGCGCGGGTGATGATGAAGTTCGCACATCTGGTGCGGGAGAACGCCGACGAGCTCGCGCGACTGCTGGCCTCGGAGCACGGCAAGACCATCGCCGACGCGCACGGGGACGTCGCCCGCGGGCTGGACGTGGTCGAGTTCGCGATGGGGATCCCGCACCTGCTCAAGGGCGAGTACACCGAGGGTGCGGGCACCGGCATCGACGTCTACTCGGTGCGTCAGCCACTCGGCGTGGTCGCAGGGATCACGCCGTTCAATTTCCCGGCGATGATCCCGCTGTGGAAGGCTGCGCCGGCGATCGCGTGCGGCAACGCGTTCATCCTCAAGCCGTCGGAACGCGACCCGTCGGTGCCGTTGAGGCTGGCGGAGCTGTTCATCGAGGCCGGCCTGCCCGCCGGGATCTTCAACGTGGTCAACGGCGACAAGGCGGCGGTGGATGCCATCCTCGAAGACCCGCGCATCAAGGCTGTGGGGTTCGTCGGATCGTCGGACATCGCCGAGTACATCTACTCCGGCGCCACCTCCCGGGGCAAGCGCGCTCAGTGCTTCGGCGGCGCCAAGAACCACATGATCATCATGCCGGACGCGGATCTCGACGACGTGGCGGATGCGCTGGTGGGCGCCGCCTACGGGTCGGCGGGGGAGCGGTGCATGGCGCTGTCCGTGGCGGTGCCCGTGGGGCAGGAGACCGCGGACCGGCTGCGCGAGAAGCTCGTCGCCCGCATCGACAAGCTCACGATCGGCTCCTACGACGATCCGGACGTGGACTACGGCCCGTTGGTCAGCGCCGCCGCCGTGGCCCGCGTGCGCGACTACATCCAGGCCGGCATCGACTCCGGCGCGGAGCTGGTGGTCGACGGCCGCGAGATCACCATCGCCGGGCACGAGAACGGGTTCTTCCTGGGCAGCACGCTGTTCGACAACGTCACCAAAGACATGTCGATCTACCGCGAGGAGATCTTCGGCCCCGTGCTGTGCATCGTCCGCGCACACGACTACGAGGAGGCGCTGGACCTGCCGTCGACCCACGAGTACGGCAACGGCGTATCGATCTTCACGCGCGACGGCGACACCGCACGCAACTTCGCCAGCCGCGTAGACACCGGCATGGTCGGGGTCAACGTGCCGATCCCGGTACCGGTGGCCTACCACACCTTCGGCGGCTGGAAGCGCTCCGGATTCGGCGACCTCAACCAGCACGGCCCCGACTCCATCCGCTTCTACACCAAGACCAAGACCGTCACGCGGCGCTGGCAGTCCGGATTCAAGGAGAACGCCGACCACTTCGTGCTGCCGGTGATGGAGTGACGGTGGATACGGCACCGGCGGCGGGCGCGTTCGCGCTGAGCGAGGACGAACGCGCCATCGTCGACACCGCGCGGGATTTCGCCGCCGAACACGTCGCCCCGCACGCCCTGGACTGGGACCGGGACAAGCACTTCCCGGTGGACGTCCTGCGCAAAGGTGCCGCGATGGGTATGGGCGGCATCTATGTCGGCGAGGACGTGGGCGGGTCCGGGCTGCGGCGCATCGATGCGGCGCGCATTTTCGCCGAGATCGCGGCCGCCTGCCCCGCCACCGCCGGCTACATCTCCATCCACAACATGGTCGCGTGGATGATCGACTCCTACGGGAGCGAGGAGCAGCGCAGGCGTTGGCTTCCCGGGCTGTGCGCGATGGATCTGCTGGGCAGCTACTGCCTCACCGAACCGGGGGCCGGGTCGGACGCGGCGGCGCTGCGCACGCGGGCCGTGCGCGAAGGCGACCACTACGTACTCGACGGGGTCAAGCAGTTCATCTCCGGAGCGGGCGTGTCCGACGTTTACGTTGTCATGGCCCGCACGGGCTCGGCCGGCCCGCGGGGGGTCTCCGCCTTCGTGGTCGAAAAGGGCGCCGAGGGGCTGTCGTTCGGCGCGAACGAGTCGAAGATGGGCTGGAACTGCCAGCCCACCCGCCAGGTCATCCTGGACGGCGTGCGAGTTCCCGCGGCGAACCTGCTGGGCGGGGAGGGGTCGGGCTTCGCCATCGCGATGAACGGGCTCAACGGCGGGCGCATCAACATCGCCGCCTGCTCACTCGGCGGTGCCCGCGCGGCATTCGAGCAGACCGCCGCATACCTGCGCGAGCGCGAGGCGTTCGGTGCGCCGCTGAGCACCTCGCCGGTGCTGCAAGGAAAGCTGGCGGACATGGCGACCGACCTGGAGGCCGCCAGGCTGATGCTGTGGCGCGCCGCGGACGCGCTCGACCGCGACGCCCCCGACAAGGTGACGCTGTGCGCGATGGCCAAGCGCTACGTGACCGACGCCGGCTTCGCGATCGCGAACGAGGCGTTGCAGTTGCACGGCGGCTACGGATACCTCAGCGAGTACGGGTTGGAGAAGATCGTGCGGGATCTGCGCGTGCACCAGATCCTGGAGGGGACCAACGAGATCATGCGGATGATCGTCGGCAGGACGGTGGCGTCGTGACAGCGGGCGGCCACGCCCGGGGGATCGACGACGACCCGGCACCCGCGGCCGCTGCGGCCGCCGAAAGGACTGACTCATGAGCACCATCGCATTTCTGGGACTGGGGCATATGGGCGGCCCCATGGCCGCCAACCTGGTCAAGGCGGGGCACACAGTGCGCGGCTTCGACCCGGCGCCCGCGACGCAGGAGGCTGCCACGGCCGCGGGAGTGACGGTGGCCGCCGCCGCTGCCGACGCGGTCGCCGGTGCGGACACGGTGATCACCATGCTGCCCAACGGGGCACTGGTGCTGGAGCTGTACGCCGACATCCTGCCGTCCGCGTCGCCGGGCACGTTGTTCGTCGACAGCTCCACCGTCGACGTGGCGGACGCGCGGGCTGCACACGAGATGGCCACGGCCGCAGGCCATGCGATGGTGGACGCCCCCGTCTCCGGCGGCGTGGTGGGGGCCGAGGCCGGGACGCTCGCGTTCATGGTCGGCGGCGACGAGGAGACCTTCCGGCGCGCCGAACCGCTGCTGCAGGACATGGGCCGCAAGATCGTGCACTGCGGCGACCCGGGCAACGGCCAGGCGGCGAAGCTGTGCAACAACATGATCCTCGCGATCTCCATGGACGCGGTCAGTGAAGCGTTCGTGCTGGGCGAGGCGCTGGGCCTGTCGAACCAGGCGCTCTTCGACGTCGCCTCCAACGCGTCCGGCCAGTGCTGGGCGCTCACCACCAACTGTCCGGTGCCGGGCCCGGTGCCGACGAGCCCCGCCAACCGCGGCTACGAGGCGGGCTTCGCGGTGGGGCTCATGGCCAAGGACCTGGGGCTGGCGGCGAACGCCCTGCGCGAGCACGGCGTCGCGGGGGAACTGGGCCTGCGCATGGCCGAGCGCTACGCGGAGATGCGCGACGCGGGACGGGCAGCCAACGACTTCTCCGACATCATCAACGACATCCGGGACAAGTCCGGGAAGGGGAACTGAACCAGTGGGCGATTACGAGACCATTCTCCTGGAGCGCACCGGCCGCGTCGGCGTGGTGACGCTGCACAGGCCGAAGGCGCTCAACGCGCTCAATTCCACCGTCATGCGCGAGGTCACCGCGGCAGTAGCGGGCCTCGACACGGACCCGGGCATCGGCGCGATCGTCATCACCGGTTCGGAGAAGGCGTTCGCGGCCGGCGCCGACATCAAGGAGATGGCCGAGCTGGGCTTCGCCGACGTGCACGGCCAGGAATTCTTCGCCGGCTGGGATGCGCTCGTCCGGGCCCGCACGCCGATCATCGCGGCCGTCGCCGGTTATGCGCTGGGCGGCGGGTGCGAGGTGGCGATGATGTGCGACATGATCATCGCAGCCGACACCGCCAAGTTCGGGCAGCCGGAGATCACCCTCGGCGTCATACCCGGCATGGGCGGTTCCCAGCGGCTCACCCGTGCCGTCGGCAAGGCGAAGGCGATGGACCTGTGCCTGACCGGCCGGCAGATGGGGGCCGAGGAGGCCGAGCGTGCGGGGCTTGTGGCGCGCGTGGTTCCGGCGGCCGATCTGCTCGATACCGCGATGGCAACGGCCGCCACCATCGCCGGCATGGCCAAGACGACGGCGATCATGGCGAAGGACGCGGTGAACGCCGCGTTCGAGACCACGCTGACGCAGGGCGTGAAGACCGAGCGGCGGATCTTCTACTCCACCTTCGCCACCGCCGGCCAGGCCGAGGGGATGTCCGCGTTCATCGCGAAGCGAAAGCCGGAATTCAACAAGGGCTGAGGTGCTCCTCGGTGGCATCTGTTGTAGCACATTGAGTGCTACCATAGACGTGTGAAGACGATCGGTGTCCGGGAACTGCGGCAGAACGCCTCGCGTTATCTCGCCGAGGTGGAAGCGGGCGCGGAGATCGCCGTGACGAGGAGGGGGCGGACCGTGGCGCGGATGGTGCCGGTGTCGGAGGGGGAACGTACGCGGGAGAGTCTCATCGATGCGGGGATCCTGGTGCCCGCCCGTCGCGCCGGGGTCCTCGACCCGGGGGTTCTCGACGCGGTGCTGGACGATGACCTTACGGTGGCGGATCTGTCGGGCGTCCTCAACGAATTGCGCGCGGACAGGTGATCTATTTCGATACGTCCGCTCTGGTGAAACTGATCGGGCGGGAGGCGGAGACCGCGCCGCTCATCGGTTGGATCGAATCCCGCGAGGCGGTCCCGCAGGTGACGAGTGCGTTGACACGGGTGGAGCTGATCCGCGTGGCACGGCGGCAGGGGCTACCGGAGCTCGTCGACAGGGCACGGCGGGTACTCGACGCGGTCGATACGCTCCCGATCACCCCTCACGTCATCGACTCCGCCGCGTCGGTCGGCTTGCCGGCCCTGCGTTCCCTCGACGCCCTGCACCTTGCTTCCGCATTGCAGATAGCGGAGCATCTCACGGACTTCGTCGCCTATGACCGGCGCTTGGCTGTCGCGGCCGGATCGCTCGGACTGAACGTCGTGTCACCGGCGGGGCGAGCGCCCTCGGCGTGACGTCGGGCCAGTTCGCGGTAGGTCCGGGGATTGTCGTCCACCCACCAGATCGCGCTGCCGCTGAGCGGCCCGCGCACCGTCGCCGGTGTGCCGGTCGCGACGGTGCCCTCCCTGCACCGGCGGCGTGCGGATGGAGGCGGGAATGACGGACCACGGCCGCCGCGCGGTGCGGCGGCGCTACTGTGACGGTACTGTTCCGCATCCGGCGAGGTGGCCATGTCGAGAGCTCGGCGTTCAACCCCGGTGCGCGGTGCCGTCTGCGCGGCGTCCGCAGCGGTGGCTGCGGCCTTCGCGGTGGTCGCGGCGCCTGCCGCCTCGGCGTCCCCGCCGGCCGGCGTCATCCCGATACCTCTCGGCGCAGTGAATATCGGTGGGACCGGCCTGACCGCGCGTGTCATCGTGTTCGCCCCGGGCGGCACGACGGGGTGGCACACCCACGACGGCGACGTGCCCGGTTTCGTCACCGGCGGCTACATCACCCGCACGTTGGACGACTGCTCCGTTTACACCGCAGGTCCGGGCGACCCGATGTCCGGCGGGGGCGCCGCACACGTCGGCACCAACACCGGCGACACCACGGCGTTCCTGTGGAGCCTGTACGTCGACCAGGCTGGTGATCCGCCGGCGATCGACGCGCCCGCCGTGGACTGTCCGGAGCCGTAGCCCGGAGTCGGATGTTTAAGCGACCACCCACGCGGTTCCGCGGAACCACGCCGAACGGCCGTCCAGGATGCTAATTTCCGGGAATGCTGAAGAGTTTCGCTGCGCCTGCTCTGGTCTTGCGCATGATCGGTTCGGCCTTGCTGCTCATCGGGTTCGTCGCGGTCCCGCAGAACTTCGCGGCGGCGGAGGGCCTGCCTGCGGCGGGGGACGATTTCCACTGGGGCGTGGCGATGTCGGAGTTCCAGTCCGGCGGCTATTTCCCGGACAGCAACTGGACGCGGTATGCGCAGCGGTCCGCCGATCCGTACCGGAACTCCGTCGACTTCTACCACCGTTACCCCGAGGATATTCAGCGCGCGGCGGACCTCGGGGTGAACACCTTCCGGCTTTCGATCGAGTGGGCGCGCCTGGAGCCCGCAACGGGCCAGTGGGATGAGCAGGCCTTCGAGTACTACGACGACGTGCTGCGCGAGATCGCCGACGCCGGCATGCGCCCGATGCTCACCCTCGACCACTGGGTGTATCCGGGGTGGGTGGCGGACCAGGGCGGCTGGGCGAATCCCGACATCGTCGGCGAATGGCTGGATAACGCCCGCAAAGTGGTGGACCGCTACGCGCACCTCGATCCGCTGTGGGTGACGTTCAACGAGGGCACCGCCTACGTGATGCAGGAGGTCAAGCACGGCGGGCTGTCGCCGGCGGACGTCCCCGTGATGTTCGACCGGATGGCGCAGGCGCACCGCTCCATCTACGACTACATCCACGCCGTGCAGCCCGGCGCCATGGTCACCACCAACGCGTCGTACATCCCCACTGCCGAGCCGGTGATGGACGCCCAGCTCATCGACAAGGTGGCGGACCGGCTCGACTACGTCGGCATCGACTACTACTACGGCGTGTCGCCCACGAATCCGACGGCGGTCTACGCACTGCTCGACGAGCACTGGAAGGCCACCCTGGAACCCGAGGGGGTCTACTACGCGCTGCGGTACTACGCACGCAAGTTCCCGGGCAAGCCGCTGTACATCGTCGAGAACGGCATGCCCACCGACAACGGTGCCCCGCGCGCAGACGGGCAGACCCGTGCCGCGGCGCTGCGCGACGACGTCTACTGGATCCAGCGCGCCAAGGCCGACGGGATGAACGTGATCGGCTACAACTACTGGTCGCTCACCGACAACTACGAGTGGGGCACCTACGCGCCCCGGTTCGGGCTGTACACCGTCGACGTGCTCACCGATCCGGAGCTCACCCGGCGGCCCACCGACGGTGTGGACGCCTACCGCGACATCATCCGCACGGGAGGGGTTCCTGACGGCTATACGCCCAGCCGGCCCCCGGCCGGTTGTTCGCTGGTGGATGCGCCGTCGAGCTGCCTGGACCCGGTGACGGTGGACTAGAAGGCGGCGGAATGGGAGACGGACAACCGGAGGCTCAGCCGGCGTCCACGCGGATCATCGTCGCGACCATCGTGGCGCAGTGCGTCTCTCGCGTGCCGTCCACGCCGTACACGTCGGCCTGGCAGACGGTGATGGTGCGCCCGGAGCGGACGACGCGGGCGCGTGCGACGATCCGCTCCCCGCGAGCGGGAGCGAGCAAATTGGTCTTGAACTCGACGGAGAGCACCTCCGAGCCCGGAGCCATCAGCGTCAACGCCGCGTATCCGCAGGCGGAGTCGGCCGCGGCGGTCGTCACCCCGGCGTGGAAGTAGCCGGCCTGCTGGGTCAGTCCGTCGGCGAACGGCACGGCGAGGTCGACCAGCCCGGGTTCGACGCGCTCGAGCAGCGCCCCATATGTGGACATGAGGCCCTGCCGCGCGAACGAGTCGCGGACGGTCTGCTCGAACTCGGGATTGCGCACGACATGTTCCGGCATCTCGACAGATTGTCATATCGGGAGGCGGTCCGGGATGGCACCATCGGTTCCGTGAGCGACCATCCGATCTGCGTGACCTGCGGCGTGCAGTTCCCCCGCGGCCACGACACCGCCCGCTGTCCGGTCTGTGACGAGGAACGCCAGTACGTCGGCTACGGCGGGCAGCAGTGGACGACGCTCGAGGCGCTCCGCGGCGATCACGCGAACGTGCTGCGTCAGGAGCCGCGCGGGGTGTGGGGCGTGAGCACCGAGCCGTGGTTCGGTATCGGCCAGCGGGCGCTCATCGTGCCGGGCGAGGACACCGACGGTACTCCCGCGAACCTGCTGTGGGACTGCATCAGCCTGGTCGACGATGACACCGTCCGGCGCATCGGCGAGCTGGGCGGCCTGGCGGCGATCGCGATCTCGCACCC
The DNA here is from genome assembly GCF_016599145.1 of Tomitella cavernea. Taxonomy (GTDB): domain Bacteria; phylum Actinomycetota; class Actinomycetes; order Mycobacteriales; family Mycobacteriaceae; genus Tomitella; species Tomitella cavernae. The sequence goes on along the minus strand of NZ_JAENKO010000001.1, from coordinate 60,790 downwards.
GCACTACTACAGTGCGATGCTCGAATGGTCCGACGCTTTCGGCGGCATCCCCGTGTACGTGCACGCGGACGACGCGCATTGGGTGGAGCACTGCGTGCGGGGCCGGACGGACCCGGTGCGGCTGTGGGAGGGGGACACGCTCGAGGTGCTGCCCGGCCGCACACTGCTCAACCTGCGCGTGCACTTCGCCGGCGGCACAGTGGTGCACTGGCAGGGCGCCGACGGCCGCGGCGCGGTGTGCTCCGGCGACATCCTCCAGGTGGTGTCCGACCGCCGCTGGGTGAGCTTCATGTACAGCTATCCCAACCTCATTCCGGAACATCCGGACACCGTCCGCCGTGCGGTGCGGATGCTCGAACCCTACGATTTCGACGTGGTCTACGGAGCGTGGTGGGGCAAAGTGCTCGACGGTTCGCAGGTCGAGGGCAGAGCGAAGGCCGCGGTCCGCCGCTCTGCAGAGCGCTACTTGCGGCACCTCGGGGAGGACCTGTGAGCGGCGCGACGGCGGCGCAGTCGCGGGAGATCGCCCGCCTGCGGCTGGCCGCCCAGCGTCTGGTGGGCGGCGGGCTGCCGGACGCGGCGTCCGCCGTGCGGCACATGTCCGCTATGCAGGGCCAGGACCTGCCCGGTGCGATGACGTCGGCCGCCCTGCGGGTGGCGGGCCGCCCGCGCCAGGCGATCGTGGACGCGATGAACGCGGGCGAGATCGTGCGCACCTGGCCGATGCGCGGCACGCTGCACCTGATCCCCGCGGAGGACCTCGGCTGGATCCTGTCGCTCACCGGTGAGCGGACTCTACGCGCCACCGCCCGCAACCGCGAACTCCGCGGCGTCGACGAGGCGCTGCTGGATCGGGCGCGGGCGGCGGCATTCGAGGCTCTCGAAGAACACGGTTCGCTCTCGCGGGACGGGCTGATGACCCTGTGGTCGGAGGCGGGCCTGATGAGTGACAGCTATCGAGGCTACCGCCTGCTGTTCACCCTCTCCGTCGGCGGCGACCTGTGCTTCGGACCGTTCGCGGACGGCGGCCAGCGCATCGTCGCGGTGTCCGACTGGATCCGGCCGGCCGCGGTGCCGGCGCCCGACGAGGCGCTGGCGCAGTGGGTGCTGCGATATTTCGGCAGCCACGGGCCGGCGACGGTCCGGGACTTCGCCTGGTGGACCAAGTTGCCGTTGAACACGATCCGTGCGGCGGTGGCCGAGGTCGCCGGCAGCCTCGAGTCGTGGACGGTGGGCGGCGCCGAATACCTGATGGCACCGGAGACCCCGGAGTTGCTCGCCGGGGCCGGACGCGCCGCCGGCGGGGTTCTGCTGCTGCCGGGATTCGACGAGTTCCTGCTGGGCTATGGCACGCGCGGGGCGGCGCTGCCGGACGAACACGCGGGCAAGGTGGTTCCGGGGAACAACGGGATGTTCCGCGGAACCGTCGTGTCGGGCGGCCGCGTCGTGGGCACGTGGAAGCGCAAAGGCAGCGGCAAGGCGGTGCGCATCGACGCCGAACCGTTCACCTCGTTTTCGAAGGCGGTGGAGGCGGCGCTGCCCCGGCGTTTCGCGGCCCTGCCGTGAACCGTTCCTACCGCGGCACCGGTTCGCCGCGGTAGGGGCCGAAGCTCCACTTGTTGCCCTCCGGGTCGCGCACGGCGAACTCCCGGTTCCCGTAGTCCTGGTCTGCGAGCGGGCGCATGATGTCCGCGCCCGCGGCCCGCACCTTCGCGTAGAGCCCGTCGACGTCGTCGGTGACGACGTAGGCGCCGAACGTCCCGGGCTCCAGTGCCCATTCGGCCCCGGGCTCGTGGTCGCCGAGCATGATGCCGCCGCCCTCCGGCCAGGCGAGCTGGGCGTGCGCGACGCGCCCGCCGTCGGTGTAGCAGGCGGCCTCGACGAAGCCGAGCGTGCCGACGAGCCAGTCGATGAGCGCCCGTGCATCGCGCGCCTGCAGGGACGGCCACACGGTGGGCGCCGGGGCGGTGGTGTCGTCTGTGGTGTTCATGCCGTCCAGTCTCGCGCGCGCCGGTGGCCCCCGGCTTGGATGTTTCCGATCTCCTCGCCCACGAACGCGCTGGGCGAGGTATCGGTGAAGCGCCGGAACTCGCGCGCCAGGTGCGCCTGGTCGTAGTAGCCGTGGGCGACGGCGAGGTCGGCCAGCGGGGGACGGAGACCGCCGCGCACGGCGCGTGTGAGCGCGCCGAAGGCGGCGTCGAACCGCATGAGCCGCCCGAGATCGCGTGGCGTCAGGCCGAGCTCCCGGCGCACCAGCACCGTCAGCTGACGTTCGCTCAGGCACGTCTCCCGTGCGAGAACGGACACGGGGACCGCGCCGTCCGCCGCGGCCAGCCTCGCCCAGACCTCCCGCACCTCGACGCGCGGGCGGAACCGGAACCGCTCCGCGGACAGGCGGGCGCGCAGATAGTCCTCGACGGCATCGAATCGACCGTTCCACGTGGGGATCTCGTGCAGTCGTTCGCGCAGCGCGGTGATGCCGGGGCCGAGCACGTCCTCGGCCGGCCAGGTCCGCCGGTCCAGTTCTCCGGCGGGAACACCGAACAGCCTGGGCGCCGCCAGCGGATGCACTGAAATCTGGATGCCCCGCTGCCGTGTGGGCTGCCGGATGTAGGCGGGCGTGATGTGCAGTCCGGCAACGAGAGAGTCGAAGGCGTTCAGGCGCCCCGCGTTCCAGTGGGGGAGCGTCTCGGCGCCCTCCACCGGGTCGTCCATGCTGAGGATGAAGGTGAGCCCCCGCGACGGGACCCCGCGGTGCAGCCCGGCGTCCAGCCCGTCCGCCGCGTACCCGTACAGCGCGAGTACACCGGGCACCGACGAAACACGGTGGACGAACTCGCGGGTGCTCACGGCGGCGCGGCCATCGCTCAGTGCTCCACGAAGTCCCCGGCGCCGCGGCGCAATTCGGTGAGCACCGTGACGAGCTGCTCGACCCCGGGGCCGGTGAGCCCGGGTTCGGCGAAGACCACGTCGTTGAGCCTGCCGGTGGCCACATCGGCGAGCCGGCGGCCCTCGTCGGTGACCTCGACCAGCGTGGTGCGGCGGTCGCTGGGGTGCGGCTGACGGCGCACCAGCCCGGCGGCCTCGAGGCGGTCCACCACGTTGGTGACGCTGGTCGGGTGCACCTGCAGGCGCGCGCTGGCCTTATTCATGGGCAGCGCGCCGTTGCGCGCGAACACCAGGAGCATGAGCATCTCGTACCGCGCGAACGTGAGCCCGTGGGGACGCAGCACCTTCTCGACGCGGCTGAGCATGATCTGGTGTGCACGCATCACCGACGTCACCGCGGCCATACCGTCCGCCACCGACCCCCAGCCGTGCGCGACCCACTGGCGGCGGGCCTCCGCGATGGGGTCCTCGGGCAGCGGGGTCGGCGGGCTCATAGACGCCCATCCTACCGATAGCGGACAGGTCGATTATCGGAAGGCCACGGACTTCCCTGCGCTGGGGCGTCGGCTGCAGCACGGATCCGGAGGGGCGCCGGTCACGGAATGCTGCGCCGGTCACGGAATGCTGCGAGGCACCCCCGTACGGGGGTGGCTGTGCGCGTCGGGCGCGGGTATACGTCTATCGGGATGCGATAGGGGCGCGGACTGGCTTATCGTAATATGTGACGGGCGTCTCGTCCCGTGCGCGGGCGTGCGGGTACCCGCCGGTGATGCCCCGGAAGCGGGCCACAGTCGGCGCGTGCGCTCGCGACGCCGATCGGTTTCAGGTGAAGGAGTACAGGTGGCACACGACGATCGCGTGGCCATTCGTGACGCCGTCGGCCGGCTGCACAGGGAGTCGGGCCTGCCGATGGTCTTCGGCGGCGCGATCACCGGCAGGGACAGACTCCAGATCACGGAGTTCGTGGGCGCCAAGAGCGGCACCATGCGCGGCCTGCGCGTGCAGGTCGGCTCCGGCCTGGGCGGCAAGGCCATGGCGATGCGGCGGCCCGTGCTGGTCAACGACTACGCCCGGGCGGACGCCATCACCCACGACTACGACGAGGCCGTCACCGGCGAGGGCATCCGCACGATGGTCGGTGTGCCCGTGATGGTGGGCCGCTCCGTGCGCGGGGTCCTCTACGGCGCGCTGCGGGGCACCGTCTCGATCGGCGACCGCGTGATCGATTCCATGGTCACCGTGGGGCGTGTGCTCGAGCAGGATCTGGCGGTGCGTGATGCGCTGGAGCGCCGGAACCCGTCCAGTGCGATCTTCCCGCTGCCGGACGAGCATGCGCTCGAAGACGCGCCGCCGGAGATCCGTCGGCGGCTGCTCGACCTGGCGGGCCGGGTGGACGATCCCGCAGTGCGTGATGAGCTCATGGATGTGGTCGCCCAGCTGGAGGGCGCCGACGGCGGGGCGTCGGGTGCCGGTGCGGTGCCGGGCGCCGGTGCGGTTCCGGGCGGCGGTGCGGTGCCGGGCGGCGACGGCGGCGAGACGACCACTGCGGCGTCCAGGCAGGCGCCGCCGCGCGTGCGGCTGAGCCCGCGCGAGCGGGAGGTCCTCGTCCAGGTGGCGATGGGGCACACCAATGCGCTCATCGGCGAGCGTCTCGGCGTGGGTGCCGAGACCGTCAAGAGCTACTTGCGCACCGCCATGCGCAAGGTGGGCGCCAACAACCGGATCGAGGCCGTCGTCGCGGCACGGCGTCTCGGCGCGCTCTGAACGGCGGAGCGGGCCCGCGCGCCGTCGACGTGGTCATCGTCGGCGGCGGCTCCTGCGGCTCGGTGCTCGCGGCACGCCTGAGCGAGGATCCCGCCTGCTCGGTGCTGCTGATCGAGGCCGGCGCGGGCGGTGCGGTGCGCGGGCCGTCGCCCGCGCACATCCTGCCGATCGGGCCCGGCTCGCCGCGCACACGCCACTATGCGACGACGCTGCGACGCGGCGTGGCGGGGGCGCTCGTGCGGGGCTGCGGCCTGGGCGGCTCCGGCGCGGTCAACGGCGCGTATTTCGTCCGTGCCACGCCGGCCGATCTCGACGCGTGGGGGAGCGCGGTCGGCGGCCGGTCTGGACGGACCGGCTGGTCGTACGGCGACACGCTTCCATACTTCCGGCGCTCGGAGGACGACTACGACTTCGGGTCGTCGGCCTTGCACGGCGATGCCGGTCCCGTGCCGGTGTCGCGCCGCACCGCGGAGTCGTGGAGCACGGTGACGGCGCGCTTCGTCGCGGCGGCCGGCGCGATGGGTTTCCACGCCGAACCGGACAAGAACGCCGGCGGGCCCGCGGGCGTCGGCCCCGTGCCGTGCAACATCGACCGCGGCATGCGCGTGGATCCCGGCTCCGCATACCTCGGGGCCGCGGCACGCCGTCCGAACCTCACCGTCTGGGCGGGGACGACGGTGAGGGCGCTGCGGACCGCGGCGGGCACGGTGCACGCTGTAGAGGTGGTCCGGGACGGTGCGCTGCTGGAGGTGCAAGCGCACAACGTGGTGCTGGCCGCGGGGGCCATCGAGACGCCGGCACTTCTGTGGCGCTCGGGGATCGGCGATCCGCGGATGCTCGGCGCGGCCGCCGTGCACGCGCTGCCCGGGGTGGGGCGCGAGTTCTCCGACCACCCGGAGATCACGATCCCATACAACCCGGCTCCGCCTGCCGGCGAACAGGTCTCGGAAGAGTGCGCCGCACCGCCGATCCTCGAGGCCTGCCTCAACCTCGATTCGGGCGACGGCGCCGTGGAGATCCGCCCTTACACGGCGTCGTTCGGCGACGCGGTGCCGGGAAATCCGCCGATGCCGTCGGTGCTGGGCGCCGCGCTCATGTCGCCGTGGGGGAGGGGCCGGATGGTTCCGCATCCGGCCGACCCGTGGGGGGCGCCCCGGATCGAACACCACTACCTGTCGGACCCGCGGGACAAGGCGGCCGCCGCGGCGGCGGTGGACTTGGCGCGCGGGCTGCTGGACGCGGCGGGGCTGGGCGCGGTGATCGACGGCGTGCCGCCGCGCCTGGGCACGTCGCAGCACCTCAGCGGCACGTGCCCGATGGGGGCCGATCCCGGCACCGCGGTGGTGGATCCGCGCTGCCGTGTGCACGGGCTCGGCGGGCTCTACATAGCCGACACCTCGGTTTTCCCGCGGGTGCCCAGCAGGGGGCCGCACGCCACTGCGGTGATGCTCGCCGAACGCGCGGCGGAGTTCGTCGCGTCCGGGCTCCGCTGACCGGAACAGGCCCGGCCACGACGGCCTGATCATGGTGCGCCCGCAGTGCTGCGCCGGTCGGAGCGATGCTCAGCGCGGCCGCACGACCCGGTAGTCCGAGGTGTGCCAGAACGCCCGCATGCTCGTGATCCGCGCATCGTCGTCGACGGTCATGACGTCGATGGGGGTCACCTCGACTGTGCGCTCCGGCAGCGTGGTGGTGATGCGGAACCGGAACGCGGCGCTGTCGCCGGAGATGAGGCAGTCCAGCAGTTCGGATTCGTTACGGTAGCCGGCGGACTTCGCGTAGAAGGCGGCGATGTCGTTGATTCCCCGGTGCGGCTCGGTGCCCACGGGGTCCTCGACCGTGGCGCCGGGCGCGAAGAGGGCGAGCACGGCGTCGGGGTCGGTGGCGCCGACGGCGTCGACGTAGGACTGGACTGTCGCGCGGATGGCATTGCGCTTCGCGGAATCGTCGACGGCCACTGTTCCTCCTGCGTGCTGCGGCGGGTGCTGTCCCAATCGACGTTATTCCAGGCCGCGAGGGTTTGCGATGGACACGCCGGGGAACTCTCGGACGAATTACGAGGATGATCTTCCGCCGTCCGGTGCCGATCGGCGGGGCGCGGGTTGTATGCTGATCCGTGCAGCTGGTTCGTCCGGCCGGTCACGAGGAGCCCCGAAGCCCGTGCCGGACGTCGAAGCCCCGCGCCGCATCGGCGCAGGCGGTGAGAGGGAACCCGGTGGAAATCCGGGGCTGTCCCGCAGCGGTGAGTGGGAACGAACCCCGCCATGGAGCACTGGGCGCACGCCCGGGAAGCGGCGGGCAGTAGGTGGCGGCCGTGTGCCGCGGGCCCGCGAGTCCGAAGACCTGCCGGCTGCGACGGGCACGCCGTGCCCGTCGGGCCACCGCCTCGGGGAATGGGCGTGTCGACCGGTTCGTGTCACAGTGCAGGACGATCTGCACGGCAGCGGGACTGGGGCGGATCCGTAGCCGGATCTGCACCGCAGTCGGGTACTGCCAGGGGCTCGGGGCGTGCGCGCGTACCGCCGGCGGTGGCGACATCGACGTTCGTACTGGAGATACACGTGGACACGACATTCACTGCAACAGTCCTGGGTTCCCCCCGCATCGGACCACGGCGAGAACTCAAAAGGGCCGTCGAGGCTTACTGGGCTGGCCGCATCGGGGCCGACGCGCTTCTGGCCACCGGTGCGGAGTTGCGGGCGGGCATGTGGGCGCAGCAGCAGGCCGCCGGTCTCGATGCGATCCCCGTCGGCACCTTCTCCCACTACGATCAGATGCTGGACACCGCCGTCATGCTCGGAGCGCTGCCGGAGCGGGTCTCGGACATCGACGATCCACTCGACCGCTATTTCGCGGCGGCCCGCGGCACCGACACGGTCGCGCCGCTGGAGATGACGAAGTGGTTCGACACCAACTACCACTATCTGGTCCCGGAGATCTCCCCGGGGACGCGGTTCGCGCTCGACCCGTCGAAGCTGCTCGGCGAGCTCGCCGAGGCGCGGGCGCAGGACGTTCCGGCGCGGCCGGCGGTGATCGGCCCGGTCACATTCCTGCTGTTGTCCAAGAAGGTCGACGGCTCTGGAACGCTGCTGGACCGCGTGGACGAACTGCTGCCGCTGTATGCCGAACTGCTGGGTCTGCTCGCCGAGGCGGGTGCCGAGTGGGTGCAGATCGACGAACCCGCCCTGGTGGCCGACCGCACCGCTGACGACATCGCCGTCGTCCGCCGCGTGTACGACGAGCTCGCCGCCGTGGTGCAGCGCCCCGCGATCCTCGTCGCGTCCTACTTCGGCAGCCTGGGCGATGCGCTGCCTGCGCTCGCGGCCACGGGGATCGACGGCATCGCCGTCGATCTGGTTGCCGGCGCGGACACGCTCGCGACGGTGCCGGGCCTGGCACGCAAGCATGTGGTGGCAGGTGTGGTCGACGGCCGCAACGTGTGGCGCACCGACCTGGAGCGTGCGCTCGGCACGCTCGTCACGCTGCTGGGCAGCGTCGGCTCGCTGGCGGTGTCCACGTCGTGCTCGCTTTTGCACGTGCCCTACACGCTCGACGCGGAGACCGGGCTTGAAGAGCCGCTGCGTTCGTGGCTCGCGTTCGGTGCGGAGAAATCCGTGGAGGTCGTGACGCTGGCGACGGCCTTGCGTCAGGGACTCGACGCCGTGGTGGGCGCCGTCGACGCGGGCCGGGCCGCGCTGCGGTCACGGCGCGAGGACCCGCGTCTGCACGACCAGTCGCTGCGCGCCCGGATCGATGCGCTGACCTCAGGGACGAGGGGAAGAGGCGGGGCCGACATCCGCCGGAAGGCCCAGCGCGGCCTCGGCTTGCCGTTGCTGCCGACCACGACGATCGGCTCCTACCCGCAGACGCGGGAGATCCGCGTCGCGCGGGCCGATCTGCGCAAGGGTGTCATCGACGACGCGGAGTACCGTCGCCGCATGCAGTCGCAGATCGCCGAAGTCGTTGCGCTGCAGGAGGAGCTGGGGCTGGACGTGCTCGTGCACGGGGAGCCGGAGCGCAACGACATGGTGCAGTACTTCGCCGAGCAGCTGGGCGGATTCTTCGCGACAGAGAACGGCTGGGTCCAGTCCTACGGCAGCCGGTGCGTGCGCCCGCCGATCCTCTACGGCGACGTGCGGCGGCCGGCGCCGATGACGACCGAGTGGATCACCTACGCCCAGTCGCTCACCGAGAAGCCAGTGAAGGGGATGCTCACCGGTCCGGTGACCATTCTGGCGTGGTCGTTCGTCCGCGACGACCAGCCGCTGGCGGAGACCGCGGATCAAGTGGCGCTGGCGATCCGGGATGAGACGGTGGACCTGCAAGCCGCAGGCATCAGGATCATCCAGGTGGACGAGCCCGCCTTGCGGGAGCTGCTGCCGCTGCGGGCGGCGGATCAGCAGGCCTACCTCGACTGGGCGGTAGGGGCATTCCGGCTGGCCACGTCGGGTGTGGCCGATTCGACGCAGATCCACACGCACCTGTGCTACTCGGAGTTCGGCGAGGTCATCGAAGCCATCGCCGGGCTCGACGCGGACGTGACCTCCCTCGAGGCGGCCCGCTCGCACATGGAGGTGCTCGGCGACCTCAACGAGGTCGGGTTCGACCTGGGAGTGGGGCCGGGGGTGTACGACATCCACTCGCCGCGCGTGCCGGGAGTCGACGAGATCGCCTCGTTGCTCAAGGAGGCGCTGGCGGCGGTGCCGGCGGAGCGTCTGTGGGTCAACCCCGATTGCGGGCTCAAGACCCGCGGGGTGGCGGAGACGACGGAGTCGCTGCGCCACCTCGTCGAGGCGGCGCGCAGTGTCCGGGCCGGGTTGTAGACGGCGCGGAACTGAGTGAGCGGCGTGCCCGGTTCCAGGGCGGTCCGGCCGGTCCGAACGCTTCGTGCGTAGTCCGAGCGCCTGTTCTCCGGCGTCCAGCGGGAACAGGCGCTCGGACTACGCGGCGCATGCGTTAGGCTGGGTGCCGCCAGCTATCAAGAGCGGCCGAGAAGCCTGGTTCGACGACGCCGCAGCAACCCCCCGGATATTCGGGTGCGGGTGCTCCCGCCAGGAGCGATGGATGGGTGATCACATGCGCTGCAACGCCACCGCCGTTTTCGTTCTCCTGCATGCCCGCAGGCACATCGACCTGTGCAGGGTGGGCGCCGACGGCTGTCGAATGCCCCTCGGCCGGAACTGACCGGCGGTAGCCCTCGCGCCCCCGATCGTCGGTGGCGCGCTGCACATCCGCGATTTCTCACTTCCACGATTCCTCTGCCACCACTGTGCGCCGCGCGGCGGCGCGGGCCCCTGCGTGCCCGCACGCATACTGCCGCGCGGACGACGAAAGGACCACCATGACGACTACCGCCGACGACACCACTGCTGACACCGCCACCGAAGGGCACCGGCTGCGCAGCGAGGTGCGCGCCGCACACGTGCCCGGCACCGCCACGCAGGTCCGGATCACGGCGCGGGACCACGCCTTCACCGTCGACGAGCCGGCAGCGCTCGGCGGCGACGACACCGGCGCCAACCCCGTGGAACATCTGCTGGCGGCACTGGGCAGCTGCCAGGCGATCACGTTCCAGGTGTGGGCGCAGAAGCTTGGCCTGGCTCTGGATACCGTCGACATCAAGCTGGGCGGGGATGTCGACCTGCGCGGGTTCTTCGGCCTGGACGAGGCCGTGCGCCCCGGATTCCGGGGTATCGAGGTGCAGGTGAGTCTCTCCGGCCCCGAGCCGCGCGAGCGCTACGAGCACCTCATCGCGACGGTGGAGAAGCACTGCCCGGTTCTCGACAACCTCACGCACGGAGTGCCGGTGACGACCTCCGCGCACATCGCCTGAGCCGGATCACGTTCCGAGTGTCTGCGGCGCAAGCCGAGCACCTGGTGCGTCGGTCTACCGGTGCATCAGGTGCTCGGCGCGGGCTTGCTGATCAGAGGTTCCGGGGGCCGGCAGTGTCGGCAGCTGGCTGTCGGTCCGGCCCCTCGCCGGTGAGCCGCTGGGCGTAGGCGACGCCGAGGGCGAGCAGCACCAGCCCGGCGGCGACGAACGCGATCACCCGGAACATTCCGCTCAACGCTGCGAGGTCGAACAGCAGCAGCTTCGCGACCCCCGCGGCGATCACGACGAGCCCGGTGGCGAGGGCGACGGTCCGCGCACGCCCGGCCGCCGAACGCGCCCACAGAAGGGCCGCCGCGGCGGTGGCGAACCAGACGAGGGTCGCAGCGGTGTGGCCGCCGCGGAATCCGCCATCGGTGCCGCCGGTGATCAGATCGGCTGTGCTGATGCACAGCTGGGTCACGAGCGACAGCATGACCACGCCGCCGGCGATCCACACCGGGCCGTCCTCAGTGCCCGCGTCGTCGGCCCAGGCGGCGGTCAGCGCTGCTGCCGCGGCGATCGCGACGAGCGTGCTGATGAGCATCGACGCGCGAATCGACGGGTCGATGCCGCCGGGAACGGTCAGCTGCGTGATCGCACCGGCGTAGATCATCGCCGCCAGGCCCGTCGCCCCGAACACGGTCGCGATGATCAGGAGGACGCGACGCAGAGTTCCGGCCCGATGCGTGGCGAGTCCCATCACCACGGCGGTGCTGAGCAGTGCCGGAGCAACGGCGTCGATCGAGGAAGCGTAGGCGATGGCCGCGAGGGCAGTGACCGCCGCTGCGGAGACCCAGGTGATCCTGCAGGAGACGGGCACTGCAGTGCGGTGGGCGGTGCCGAAGGCGGCAGCGGCGAGAAGCGCCGTGCAGACCCCGGCGACGACGGCGGCCATCGGGCGGTCGAGCACCGTGGGGAGCGTGAACACCGGCAGCGCGGCGATCGCGGACCCCAAGCCCAGCAGGGCTCCCCGGGTGCTGGACGGCAGCAGGATCACCGCCGATGCGAGGGCGAGAGTGAGGCCGGCGGCCACCGCGGCGCCGACGAACCACGCGTTCAGGTCTTCGCCGACGCCGGCGAACAGCAACGGCAGGGTGGCGGCCGCGGTATTGACGAGGAACAGGGCGGTCCAGTCGCGGCGCACCTGCGGCCACAGCATGGCGGCGGCGTAGGCGAGCGTGGCCCCGATGAGGGTCTCGTCGACGCCTGCCGTGACTATGGGCGCGAACACGAGCAGCGGGACGGACACCAGCACGCACAGCGCCTGGCTGTCCCAGCGACAGGCCTGCCAGGCGCCGCCGGCGGTGATCGCGGCGCCGACGGCGATGGCGGCGGTCGCGGGAAGCCAGTGGTAGATGGACGACGCGGCGAGCGTGTCGAACAGCCCCGCTGCGACACCTGTCGCCACAAGGGCGATGGCCCCGGTGCGGCGCTCGGCAGCGCCGCCGACGTGGGCGCCCGCGGCGACGAGGGCGACGGCGAACACCGCGCCGCCGGCCACCCGTACCTCGGGCCGCAGCAGGCCCGCCTGGGCTGCCAGGACCAGCAGCAGGACCACTCCCACGAGCGTGATGACCGCGCCGCCGACGGCCAGGACGCGTCCGATCAGGCCGCGCTCGGCCGCGGCCGCGAGCCGCTCGCCGGGTGCGGCCGCGGGCCGCCGCGACGGCTGCGGGAGCTGCGGCGGGTACAGATAGGGCCTATGCGGGTACGGCTGCCCTGATTGCGGCTGTTGCGGGTATGGCCGTTGCGGAACCGGCGGCGGCGCGTACTGCGGCGGATACTCCTGCCGCGGACGCGGGACGGGCGGCGGGTTGTCGGCGACCGGACCGGCCGTCGGGGCTCGCCGTGCTGCGGCGAAGACGGCGAAGTCGTTGCTCACCGCGGCAAGGCGCTGCGCCAGTTCGCGCAACTGGCCGTCGATGTGTTCAGCGGAGGAGGACGGTGCGTTGTCGTTCATGGATGGTGCTGCGTCGTTCATGGATGGTGCGTTGTCGTTCATGGATGGTGCGTTGTCGTTCAAGGATGGTGCTGCGTCGTTCATGGATCCAGCATCGCCGCACGTGACGCCGGGCACATGCGCAGAACTACGCAGATGCCGTGGTCACTTCTGCGTTCGTCGGCGCAGCCACGAGCCGTCCGCGCGCTCACCCGGGTGTGTCGTCCAGGCCGTGCTCGATGGCGTACCGGGCCAGTTCCACGCGATTGCCCAGCTGGAGCTTGCGCAGTGCGGCGCCCACATGGTTCTCGACGGTGCGGGTACTGATGTCCAGGCGCGTGGCGATCTGCCGGGAGGACAGCCCCTTCGCCACGTGCCTGAGTACCTCGGTCTCGCGTGGCGTGAGCACGGGGGCGTCGGCGTCGGGGGCGCGGGCGATCCGCCGGTACTCGCCGAGTACCAGGCCGGCGAGCCCGGCAGTGAACACCGCCTGTCCGTCGCCGGTGGCGACGACGGCGGCCACCAGCTCCGACCTCTGCGCGCTCTTGACCAGGTATCCGGTGGCGCCCGCCATGACCGCGTCGAGGACGTCGTCGCGCTCGTCGGAGGCGGAGAGCACCAGCACGCGAGCAGAGGGGTGCGCCCCCAGCACCTGCGCCGTCGCCTCGGCGCCCGTGCCATCGGGCATCTGCATGTCCATCAGGACCACGTCGGGGCGCACGGCCGCGGCGCGGGCGGCGGCGGAGGCGACGCCGTCGGCGGTGGCGACCACGTCGAACCCCTCCTCTGCGAGGTCACGGGCGACGCCGTCGCGCCACAGAGGATGGTCGTCCACGACCATCACCCGCAGCGCGGGATTCGACTCGGTCACCGGGGGCCCGCCTTTCGTCCGGTCCCCGCCCCTTCCACACGAGCGGGGATGGTCAGCTCCCATTCTGTCCCGGTCCCCGGCTCCGATTCCAGGCGGGCGATCCCGCCCAGGTCCTCGATCCGCCCGACGATGGAGCGGTACACGCCCATCCGGCCCTCCGCGCACGCTGCCTCCCGCAGGCGGCCGGGTGCGATGCCGGCGCCGTCGTCGCGGATGCTGACGACCACCTCGTCGCCCACATCCTCGAGCAGAATGTAGGCGCGGGCGCCGGGGCCCGCGTGCCGTGCCACGTTGTCGAGGACGTTGGCGACGGCGGCGAGCACCTCGTCGGCCGTCGCGCTGCGCATTGGGACGGGGTCGGCGGGGGTGCTCACGTGGACGCGGTCCTCGGCCAGCGCCCGCAGCGCCGCGCCGAGATCACGATCGGCGGGCCCGGCGACCGGAACGGGGTTCGGCGGTGCCGCGGCGATGAGCCGCCGCAGGCTGCGCTCCTGCCCGGCGGCGAGCAGAGCCAACTCCTCGGTGGGGCCGCCGATCTCGCGCCCGCGCCGGGCGATCAACGCGAGAACCTGCAACACCCCGTCGTGCACCTCGCGGGCGAGGTGTTCGCGTTCGGCGGACCGGGCGGCCAGCCCTATCGCAGTGGCCAGCCTGTCGTGCGTCACGCGGGCGCGTGAGGCGGCCAGTCCCACGGCCACCGAGGCCGCGACGAGCAGGATCATCGTCGCGTTGCGCCCGAAGTTGAGGATGATCTCGCCTTTGACGAAGTAGTTCGCCGCGCCGATGGTCACCGCGCCCGCCAGGCCCCAGCGAGCACCGCCGAGCAGGGCGGCCGACAGCACGGCGCTCGCCATCCACAGAGTTGTCGGCCAAGTCTGGTTGTGCGCGATCCACTCCGCGTCGGCGACCAGCGAGGTGGACAGCATCATCGCGGCAGAGACGACCAGTTCGCCGGCGACCCACCCTCCGCGGCGCGCGAAACCGCGCAGGTAGCCGACGGCCCACACGAGGTTCGCGGCGGTGAGTACGCCGAACAAGGCCCAGGTGGCCTCCGGGTGCAACAGATCCGCGTCCACCGCTACGAGGAAGCCGAGCGCGTAGAGGAACCCGACGCCGCGGAAAGCCTGAGCCGCGCGCCACAGCGGCCCCGCCGGATCATCGTCGGCGAGGCCGCGGCGCAGCGACGCCAGTATGGCGGCGGCCGATGTGCGATCTCGGGGCGGCCGGATGCCCGGCGTATGGGGGCGGCCGGTTCTCCTCATCCGTCGATCATGGACCAACATCCGTCGATCATGGACAAAGAGGACCGGAGTTGTCCTGTTCATGCGTCACGGTGGAGTCATGAACGCAGCCGATTGGAACTCGCAACTCCGTTTTCAGATCTCCCGGCACTGGGACAACCAGATACGGCCGCGACTCGCCGGACTGACCGACGCCGAGTACTTCTGGCAGCCGGTCCCGGGAGCGTGGACGGTGCATCCGCGGGGAGAGGGCACCGCCCCCATCGAAGGGGGCTCCGGAGACTTCACCATCGATTTCGATTTCACCGCGCCGTCGCCGGCGCCGGTGACGACGATCGCCTGGCGGCTGGGGCACGTCATCGTCGGCGTCCTCGCGATGCGCAACGCCGGCCACTTCGGCCGCGAGCAGGTCGACTACACGACATTCGACTACGCCGGCACCGCGCGGGAAGCGCTGGCGCAACTGGACGCCGAATACGCCGCCTGGCTCACGGGCGTCGAGGGGCTCGGCGAGGACGGGCTGGCCGCGCCGAGCGGGCCTGCGGAAGGCCCGTGGGCGGACTATCCGATGTCGACGCTCGTCCTGCACATCCACCGCGAGCTCATCCACCACCTCGCCGAGGTGGCGCTGTTGCGGGATCTCCACGCACACGTGACGCGCTGACGGACGGGCCGGGCGGGGGCGTCATCGCGTCGTGTACGCGCTGCCGGCGGGTCGCAGCCCCGCATCGGCGGCGGCTCCTGGTCGGTCGGTGCGGCCCGGCGCCGTCGGCAGTGATCCCACGCCGGTATCGAGCACGCGCATCCCCTCGTCGAGCAGGGCGTGCAGCCGGGCGGCCGATCCGGAGACGTCGGGGACGCGTGCTTCCGGCCGCGCCCCCGTCGGCTGCGCCCCCTCGCCGGCGTCGTCCGCGTTGTCGAGCCACTTCTCGTAGGCGGAAAGGGCCACTCCGAGCATCGTCCACGCGACTGACTGGGGGATGTGCTCGTCGGGGCGCATGCCGGTGCGCCGTGCCACGTACTCGGCGATCGCCTGGCGCCAGTCGGTGTACATGAGCATCGAGTACGCCTGCAGCGGCTGCTCGCCCAGGATCAGCGCCATCCTGCGCCGGTGGGTGACGGCCTCCTCGGAGGGGAACGTGTTGAAGCGGATGAGCACGCGGCGCAGCCCCTCCGCGAGCGGGATCCCGTCGGGGAGCGCGGCCAGCCCCTCCCGCATGCGCGCCAAGTGGCCTTCGAAGTCGCCCCAGGGCACAGCGTTCTTGGAGGGGAAATAGCGGAAGAAGGTGCGGCGTGCGATGCCGGCCGTCTCGGCGATCTCGTCGACGCTCGTCGCCTCGAAGCCCTGCTCGGTGAACAGCTTGATACCGACCGCGCCGATCCGGTCGGCGCTCGTGGAGGGGCGCCGACCTGCCCGACCGGCGGGTTTTGTGACATGCGGCATCGGATCTCCTCCCGCTGATGCAATTATGCACCCGATGCCATTACAGTGATGAATCAGGTCACAGTCGCCACCTGGCCGTGGCCATCGTCGAAGGAGGTTCGCATGTCCGACCGCAATGCAGTCCAGGCCGATGCCGTGGACACCGTGGTGGCCGAGGAGTCGCTGATCGAGGAGGTCTCGATCGACGGCATGTGCGGGGTCTACTGATGACTGCCGCCGCCCCCGGGTTCGAGACCGAGCCCGGGTGGCGGCTGCACCCCCAGGTGGCGCTGCGGCCCGAGACATTCGGGGCGTTGCTCTATCACTTCGGTACCAGGAAGCTGTCGTTCCTGAAGAACCGGACCGTCGTGGGGATCGTGCAGTCGTTGCCCGAGCACTCGACCATCGCCGACGCCATCGACGCGGCCGGTGTCGATGAGCAGTCGCGGCACCTGTACGTGCACGCGCTGACGACGCTCGCGTCGTCGGACATGCTCGTGCGTGCCGGCCAGTCGGCCGCCTGAGCAGTATCCCCGAGCAGTAATGGAGTACCCATGACCGCCACCCTTTCGCAGCCGGCTCCCGTCGGCCGCCTCGTCGACCAGTTCGAGTCCGGCCTCGACGCCCCCATCTGCCTGACCTGGGAGCTCACCTACGCGTGCAATCTTTCGTGCGTGCACTGCCTGTCGTCGTCGGGCAGGCGTAATCCCGACGAGCTCAGCACCGAGCAGTGCAAGGCCATCATCGACGAGCTGCAGCGCATGCAGGTGTTCTACGTCAACATCGGCGGCGGTGAGCCCACCGTGCGGCCCGACTTCTGGGAGCTCGTCGACTACGCCACCGACCACCAGGTGGGCGTGAAGTTCTCCACCAACGGTCTGAAGATCGACCGCGCCATCGCCGAGCGGCTCGCGGCTTCCGACTACGTCGACGTGCAGATCTCGCTCGACGGCGCCACCGCCGAGGTCAACGACGCGGTGCGCGGCAAAGGCTCGTTCGCCATGGCCACCACGGCTCTGCAGAACCTGGCCGACGCCGGATTCCAGGACGCCAAGATCTCGGTTGTCGTCACCCGCCACAACATCTCCCAGCTCGACGAGTTCAAGGCGCTCGCGGACCGCTTCGGCGCCACCCTGCGCATCACCCGGCTGCGCCCGTCGGGCCGCGCCGTGGACGTGTGGGACGAGTTGCACCCCCTGCCCGAGCAGCAGCGCGAGCTCTACGACTGGCTCGTCGCCCACGGCGAAGGGGTCCTCACGGGTGACTCGTTCTTCCACCTTTCCGCCTACGGCGACGGCACCGGTGCGGGGGGCAACGGCGGCGGACTGCCCGGGCTCAACCTGTGCGGGGCCGGTCGCGTGGTGTGCCTGATCGACCCGGTCGGCGACGTCTACGCCTGCCCGTTCGCCATCCACGATGAGTTCCTGGCGGGCAACGTGCTGCGCGACGGCGGCTTCGAGTCGGTGTGGAAGTCCGCGGAGTTGTTCCGCGAGCTGCGCGATCCGCAGTCCGCCGGGGCGTGCGCCAGCTGCAACTTCTACGACTCGTGCCGCGGCGGATGCATGGCGGCCAAGTTCTTCACCGGGCTGCCGCTCGACGGCCCCGACCCCGAATGCGTCAAGGGCTACGGTGAGGCGCTGCTGGCGGACCGGGGCATCGACATGGCGCTGCCGAAGCCCAGCGTCGACCAGTCGCACCGCGGCCGCAAACGCGGAAGCGGGCCCGGCACGCCCATCCCGCTCAACCTCATCACGCGGCCGCCGTCGCGCGCATGCGACGAAAACCCGCTCGCCGACCTGCCCGAGCAGATGCGCTGAATCGGCACCCGCCACCTCCCCAGATCACCGGAAAGAAGTAGCAGCACATGGTAAACCCCTGGTTCGAGACCGTCGCCGAGGCGCAGCGCCGCGCGAAGAAACGACTTCCGCGGCCCGTCTACATGGCGCTGGTCGCCGGCTCCGAGAAGGGCCTGACCACCAGCGACAACATGAACGCCTTCAGCGAACTCGGTT
Source organism: Tomitella cavernea (assembly GCF_016599145.1). Lineage (GTDB taxonomy): Bacteria > Actinomycetota > Actinomycetes > Mycobacteriales > Mycobacteriaceae > Tomitella > Tomitella cavernae. The sequence continues at coordinate 42,779 of NZ_JAENKO010000001.1, read as the reverse complement.
TCGCGCCGCACGTGGCCGGGCTCAAGGACGAACGCGAGCTTGCCACCGAGGTGATGGGCCAGCCTTTGTCGATGCCGGTGATGATCTCGCCCACCGGTGTGCAGGCCGTGCACCCCGACGGAGAGGTGGCCGTCGCCCGCGGAGCCGCCAACAGGGGAGTGGCGATGGGGCTGAGTTCTTTCGCCAGCAAGTCCATCGAAGAGGTCGCGGAGGCCAACCCGCAGACGTTCTTCCAGATGTACTGGGTGGGTGACAGGGACACGCTCGTCGAGCGCATGGAACGCGCCCGCGCCGCCGGGGCCAAGGGCCTGATCATGACGCTCGACTGGTCGTTCTCCATGGGCCGCGACTGGGGCAGCCCGGAGATCCCCGAGAAGATGGACTTCACCGCCATGCGCAAGAACGCCCTGCAGGGCGCTCTGCACCCCAAGTGGCTTCTGCAGTACGCCAAGTCCGGCGCCATCCCGGACCTCACGACGCCGAACCTCAAGAAGCCGGGGCAGCCGGCGCCGACGTTCTTCGGCGCCTACGGCGAATGGATGGGCACCCCGCTGCCCACGTGGGAGGACGTCGCCTGGCTGCGTGAGCAGTGGGGTGAGAACTTCATGCTCAAGGGCGTCATGCGGGTCGACGACGCCAAGCGCGCCGTCGACGCGGGCGTCACCGCGATCTCCGTGTCCAACCACGGTGGCAACAACCTCGACGGCACCCCGGCGCCGGTCCGCGCGCTCGGACCCATCGCGGAGGCCGTCGGCGACCAGATCGAGGTCGTCATGGACGGCGGCGTGCGCCGCGGCGGCGACGTCGTCAAGGCCCTCGCGCTGGGCGCCAAGGCCGTGATGATCGGCCGCGCCTACCTGTGGGGCCTCGCAGCCAACGGGCAGGCCGGCGTGGAGAACGTGCTGGACATCATGCGCGGCGGCATCGACTCGGCGGTGCTGGGGCTCGGCCACAAGTCGGTGCACGACCTCAGCCCCGAGGACCTCATCATGGCCGAGGACTTCGTGCGGAAGCTGGGCGCCTGAACGGAGACGGGCGCCTGAGCAGCGCAGCGTTGCACGACGGCGAACCCGCGCGGCCTGCACCGGCCGCGCGGCTTCCGCTTGCGCGGCGGGCGCGCGTGGCGGGCCGGCGTCCGGCGTCCGCGGTGCTGTTCGGCCCGCACGTCACCAACCTGGGCGCCGGCCGCGCACTGTCGTCCGCACACACCGCCTACTACGCGGAGCGCGCGGCGGGCGGCGCGGGCATCGTAGTGACGGAGACGGCGTCGGTGCACCCGTCGGACTGGCCGTACGAACGTGCACCGCTCGCCGCGGAATGCGCCGACGGCTGGGCGCGGATCGCCGAGGCCTGCCGCCCGCACGGCACCTTCGTGCTCGCCGGGCTCGGTCACCGCGGGATGCAGGGCAAGAGCGCATTCGGCGACAGAGGGGCGCTGTGGGGCCCGTCGGCCGTGGCGGATCCGGCCACCCGAGAAATGCCCGCGGTCATGGAGCGCGGCGAGATCGCGGCCGTCGTCGCCGGATTCGCGGATGCCGCGCGGCGGGCTGCCGGTGCCGGGTGCGACGGCGTGGAGATCGACGCCGGCCCGACATCCCTGTTGCGGCAGTTCCTTTCCAACCTCACGAACCGCCGGGCCGACGCCTACGGGGAGGACCGTGCGGCGCTGCTGCTCGAGGTTCTCGTCGCGGTGCGGGAGTCCGTGGGTGACGCAGTGGTCGCGCTGCGGCTCACCTGTGACGAGGCAGTGTCCTGGGGCGGAATCGGACCCGACGAGGCGACGGCGGCGGTGCGCCGGGCAGCGGACGTTGCGGACCTGATCACCGTCGTGCGCGGCGGCCTCTACACCGTCGACGCGTACCGGCCGGTGGCGTTGCCGCCGTGGGCGCAGGCGCACGCGCAGTTCGACACGGCGCCCGGCTTCAACGCGGAGCTGTGCCGGGCGATGCGTGCGGCCGCCGACGGCCGTGCCGCCGTAGCACTGCAGGGATCCGTGACGGAGCCGGTTGCAGCGGAAGGGTTCTTGGAGGACGGCACGGCGGACCTCGTCGAGATGACCCGCGCCCTCATCGCGGACCCGCACCTGGTGGCCTGCGCGCAGGCGGGTGTTGCTCCGCGCCCGTGCCTTCTGTGCAACCAGGGGTGCATGGTGGACGACCCACGCAATCCGCTCGTCGACTGCGCCGTGCGGCCGGGTCCGCCGGGGGAGTCGATTCCGGTGGCGGAGGAGTGCGGGGAGGCTGTGGCCGATTGCGCAGAGGCAACCGCGGCGGATCCTCTCGGAGTGCTGGTGCTCGGCGCAGGGGTCGCCGGCCTGGCCGCCGCGCGCGTCTTGGCGGTCGGTGGTGCGCGGGTGACGGTGCTCGAGCGTGCAGCGGCCCCCGGCGGGGTACTGCAGGCGGCCGCGGTCGCACGCCCGGCGCTCGCCGGCCTCCGCGGCTGGCTGGAGGGCGAGTGCGCGCGACTCGGTGTGCGGCTCGAGTGCGGTGTGGACGACGGCGAGCGGCGCGCGGCGGAGGCGCTGCGATGCGGCACGCCGGTGATTCAGGCGACCGGCGGCCTGCCACGGCCGGCGGGCGTGCCGTGCGAGGCCTGGGCCGAGGCCGCTGCGGTGCTCGATACCGTGGGCGGGGTTCTACCACTACCCGACGGTCCTGTGCTGGTCAACGATCCGATAGGCGGCCCGGTGGGCGTCGCCTTCGCCGAATGGCTGGCCGCGGCCGGCCGCACGGTGCACCTGGTGACGCCCGACCCGGTCGCGGGCGCCGAGCTGGCACGCGCGGGCGACCTCGTCGGCGCCAATGTGCGCCTGGCTCGCGCCGGGGTGACGAGGCACGTGCTCTCGGTGCTGCGCGGGCAACGCGACGGGGCAGCGGTGCTCGAGCACGGCCACACCGGTGAGCGTAGGGAGGTGCCGTGCGTACTGGTGGTGGATTGCGCGCCTCGGCTGCCCGGAATATCGCTCGCAGGGGCCGTCCGCGCGGGCGACTGCGTAGCGCCGCGCACCGCGCTCGAGGCGATGCGCGAGGGGGAGGAGGCCGCGAGGACCACGCTCGCGCGACGCCGATAGGACGAAGGGAGTGCGGTCAGGGTCGCGACGGGGGCGGCCAGAGCTCCGTCGGCAGCCCGTTGTCGTAGAGGTCCAGCACGTTGCGGGCGCCGCGGAGCGTGTCGACGACGCACCGCGCCGGCGCCGCGTACAGCTCCGGGTAATCGACCTCGCCGCGAGTCGGATCAATGGCCCACACCAGTCGCTCGGCGCCCAGCGAGAACCGCGCGTCGATGCCGCCGGTGTTCCCGCGCGGGTCCTGCCGGTGCCAGGCTTCGCAGAGGTGCACGGCGACGAGGCCGTGCAGGACGTGTCCGTCGCCGTGCTCGAGCCGCTGGTAACACACGCCTGCGGGGATGCCCTCGCACCGCAGCAACGCGGCCAGCAGGTGCGCCTTGGCGTAGCAGAGGCCCACGCGTTCGGCGAGCACCTCGCCGGCGGTGAGCGTGACGCGTGGGTCGCGGGCGTCGTAGGAATGCGCCACCTCGTCTCGGACCCACTCGAAAGCCGTTCGGGCATAGGCCGTTGCGGTGTCGGTGCCGGGTGCGGCGGAGCCCGCCCGTGCCCGCAGGCCGCGCGCCAGCGTCAGAATGTCGGGGTCCGTCGTGTCGACGTAGGAATCGCGGCCGAGGAACGCCGCTGGCGAAGCGGAGAAGAAGCGCGGTGCGGTGCTCGTCATTCCGACATCATCCCGTGTCCGGCGACCATCCCCCTCGATGGGCACGTCGCACCGGTTCCGCCGGGACTGCGATGCAACAGGTGCTCGGCTTGGGGGATGCGCCGCACGTCAGGGGAACGGCAGCGCGATCGACCCCGGTGGGATCATCGCCGCCGCCGAACCGAGCGGGTCGAGTGAGCCCGGATCCACGGACCCCGGGAGCAGGTCCAGCGACCCCGGTGGCAGGAACCCTTCGGCGGCCAGTGCAGGGCTGATGCCGGGGCGCAGGTGCGTGCCGCACGTCGGCCATGCGTCGATGCCCTGGCCGGCGAGCACGCGCTCCGCCACCCTGACCTGCTCGGCACGGGTGGCGTGCGCCGGATTGCCGACGCCGCCGTACGCCTGCCAGGTGGGCATGCTGAACTGCAGCCCGCCGTAGTAGCCGTTGCCGGTGTCGATATGCCAGTTTCCGCCGGATTCGCACTGCGCGACCCCGGTCCAGTCGTAGGCTGCGGCGGTCCCGGCACCGAGGGTCAATGCGATGCCGAGCGCTGCGCTCGTCGCGATCGTCGCGCCAAGGGTGCGGTTCATTGCGGGTGCGGCCACGGGGCTCTCCTTCGCGGTCGTTCTCCGGGGCAACTGTAGGGGCTTGGGGCGCTGGATGGTTCGTTTCGGCGGTTTCCCTGTCTCCGGGCCTGGCCGCTACCACGGGTTCTCCATGCCAGGAGTGGTATCACCGTGTTCCCGCCTGCCGGGAGCAGTACCCCGAAGCGCATGGAATGCGAAATGCTGTGCGTCACATATCGACCCTCTTGCCGCTTGCGATGCGCCTTCGGAAGGACAGCCCATGGAAGCCCTCGAAACCGCACAGAAGTTCTTCCACGCCTGCGAGTCCGCGCAGGGATGGGACGAATGCCGCCAGTACGCCGAACCCGACGCGCAGTTCCACAGCCCGGCCGGCAGCTACACCGGATTGACGACGCTGGCAGCGTACTGCGACCAGGTCGCCGGGGCGTTCGCCACCACATTCCGCGGTTCCACCTATGCGCTGGTCGCGTCCGGGTATGACGCGGACGCCGGTATCGCATTGCTGCACGGGATGTCCTACGCCCAGCACACGGGGGACGGCGGGCCGGTGCCGCCGACGCACAAGAAGGCGGAGATCCCCTTCGTCTACTCGATCCGGATCAACTCGGAGAACAAGATCACCCGCCTCGAGAAGCTGTACGACGAGTCGGCGTCGCGGGAGCTGCTGGGCTGGCCGGCTCTGTAGGCGTCCGCGCAGGGCGGAGGGGCGGGTCCGCATCGCCACTGTCACGACTACCGTCGAATGGGTGCGCATTGACCGATCCCCGGCCGTCCCGTTGCTGTCGTCCCCGTTGCGGCTGGGCGCGGACGGGCGCGCGACGGTGCTGCGCAACCGTGTCGTGTTCTGCGCACACCTGACCAACCTGGCGGCGGACGGCATGCCGAACGCCGATCATGCTGCGTACTACGAGGCGCGGGCGCGTGGCGGTGCGGGGTTGATCGTCACCGAGGAGCACACCGTGCACGCCTCGGACCGCCCCTACGAGAAGCTCATCCGCGGATACGACCCGGCGGTGGTGGAGGGCTACCGGCGGATCGCGGACCGGGTCCACGCGCACGGCGCTGTCGTCCTCGCCCAGCTCAACCACAACGGTGCGCAGGGCAGCTCGCTGTACACCCGTCGCCCGCTGTCCGCGCCGAGCCCCGTGTGGGACCCGATGTTCCGTGAGGTTCCCCGCCCGCTGGACCGCGCGGGGATCGCGGACATCGTGCGCGGCTTCGCCGACACCGCCCGGCATTGCCGCCTCGGCGGGTTCGACGGGGTGGAGCTGCAGTGCTCGCAGGCCTCCCTGATCCGGCAGTTCCTCGCCCGCGGCACCAATCACCGGGTCGACGACTACGGCGGCACGCCCGCCCGCCGCGCGCGGTTCCTGCTCGAGGTGATCGCCGCCGTGCGAGACAAGCTCGGCCCCGGGATGATCCTGGGCGTGCGACTGGCGGGGGAGGAGCAGGTCGACGGCGGTATCACGCTCGACGAGGCCGTGGCGCTGGCGCGGACGGTGGAGACGACCGGCGCCGTCGACTACATCAACACCTCGATCGGTCTGGCGACGAGCACCCTGCACCTCATCGAGGCGTCGATGGCCACGCCGCCCGGCTACGCGCTGCACATCCCGTCGGCGCTGCGCGCCGCCGTCGCCCTGCCCGTGGTGGGTGTCGGCAGGTTCTCCCGGCCGAGCGATGCCGAGTCGGCCCTACGCGACGGCGCCTGCGATCTGGTCGGCGTCGTCCGAGGACAGATCGCCGACCCGGATTTCACGGCCCAGGCGGTCACGGCCCTGTCCGGCGACGGCGACGGCACGCCGCGTGTGTGCTCTGCGTGCAACCAGGAATGCATCGGGCGGGTCGGGTTCAACCGTCCCATCCGCTGCCTCCAGAACCCGCAGGCGGGACGGGAGAACGCGGCGCGCACACCCGTCGGCCTGTCCCGGCCCGAGCGGAGACTGCGCGTCACCGTGGTGGGCGGCGGCCCGGCGGGGATGCAGGCGGCGGTGTCCGCCGCCGAGAACGGCCACGAGGTCACCCTGTTCGAGAGGAGCCCGCGGCTCGGCGGCCAGATCACCCTCGGCGCCGCGGCGCCGTACCGGGAGGGCCTGGCGGAGATCACGCGGGACCTGGCGCTGCGGTGCGCGGCGGCCGGGGTGCGCATACAGTGCGGCGTCACCGTCCGGGCGGGGATGTTCAGTGCGGACATGCTTGACGGTGCGGGTGGAGTGCCCGACGTGGTCGTCGTCGCCACCGGGGCGCTGCCCGCCCCGCCGGGGTGGGCGCGTGGTCTGCCGGCCGACGCATACGCGGACGTGCGCGAGGTGCTCGCGGCCCCCGACGGGCCGCCGGACGGTTCGACGGCCGCGGGCCGGGTCCTCATCGTCGACGGACTGGGTTTCCACCCGGCCACCTCGGTGGCCGAACTGCTCGCGGCGCGCGGCCACGCGGTGACCGTGTGCACGGACGGCATGGTGGTGGGGCAGGATCTGGGTGTGACTCTGGATCGTGAGGGCTGGCTGGCCCGGGCGCACCGGGCCGGGATCCGGCAGCGCACCGACACCGTCGTCGGCGCAGCGCGGCCGGACGGCTCCGGCGTGCGCGTCACCCTCGTCCACCACCCCACCGGGACATCATCGGAGGGGTGGTGGGATCGGGTGGTGTACGCGGGGCAGCAGAGGAGCGACGACGCGCTGTGGCGTGACCTGGCGTGCGCCGCACCCGGCAGGGGACGGCCGGAGACCGCGGGGGCTGCGAGATCCTCCGCAGGGTTCCCGATGTACCGGATCGGTGACGCGCTGGCTCCGCGCCGTGCAGACGCCGCGATCCGCGAGGGCGAGCGCGTGGGGGCTCTGTTGGGGTCGGGTGCTGCGTTGTGAATCTCGCGGATTCGACATGGGCTGAAACGGCCGCGGACCTGCTGGTGGTGCCGGTCGGATCCGTGGAACAACACGGCCCGCACCTGCCGCTGGACACGGACACCCGCATCGCCACCGCCGTCGCCGTTTCGTTGGACGAGGTGGTCGCACCCGCCCTCGCCTACGGCGCCAGCGGCGAGCACGAGCAGTTCCCCGGCACCGTGTCGATCGGCTCCGAGGCCCTGCGCCTGCTGCTCGTCGAGTACGGACGCTCGGCCTGCCGGTGGGCACGGCGGGTCGTCTTCGTCAACGGGCACGGCGGCAATGCCTCGGCGCTGGCGTCCGCGGTGAAACTGCTGCGCTACGAGGGCCGCGACGCCGCCTGGTGGACACCGGTGATCCCCGACGGCGACGCCCACGCCGGCCGCACCGAGACGGCGGTGATGCTGCACCTGGCGCCGGGCTCGGTGCGCATGCGCGCGGCGGCCCCCGGGAACACGGCGCCCGCGGGCGCGCTGTGGCAGGCGATGCGCGAGGGCGGGGTGGCCGCGGTGAGCGTTTCCGGCGTCCTCGGCGACCCCACGGGCGCGACCGCGGACGAGGGGAAACGGATCGTGGAGGTGCTGTGCGCGGAGCTGCGGGCGGCGGTCGATGCGTGGAGTCCGGACGGGCACGGGAGGATCGCGGCGTGAGCGGTGCGCTTCCCATCGGATTCCGCGTCCGCATCGGGGCCTCGGTGCGTGTCCTCGACGGCGGCACGGCGCTGATCGGCGGCGCACCCACCCGGCTTCTGCGGCTCACACCCCGCGCTGCCGGGCTGCTCGCGTCGGGGGAGTTGACGGTGGTCGACGCGGTGACGGGAACACTCGCCCGCCGGTTGCTCGACACGGGCATCGCGCACCCCGACCTCTCGCCGGCTGATATCGGTTTGAGCGCCGAGCCGCTGCACGAGGCGACCGTCGTGGTCCCCGTGCGCGACAACCAGGCGGGCGTCGACCGGCTCCTGCGCGCGCTCGTCGGCGTGCCGGTGATCGTCGTCGACGACGGCTCGCCCACCCCGGTCCGCGCACCCGGCGCGCGGGTGATCCGCCACGCCGCACCGCGCGGCCCGGCCGCCGCCAGGAACGCGGGGCTGGCCGCCTGCGATACAGCGCTCGTCGCGTTCCTCGATTCCGACACGGTCCCGCAACCGGGGTGGCTGGACGCGCTGTCGGCGCACTTCGCCGACCCTTCCGTCGCGCTCGCCGCGCCGCGCATCACTGCACTCGCCACCGCGGACGAGCCGGGGACGATGCGGCCCGGCGTCGGCCTCGTCCGATACGAGGAGATCCGGTCGTCCCTGGACCTGGGCGCGGTGCCGGGCCCGGTGGTGCCCGGCACCCCGGTGTCGTACGTGCCGAGCGCGGCGATGGTGGTGCGGCGGACGGCGATCACCGGGATCCCGACGGAGTCGTCAGGGGAGGGGGGCTTCGACGAGCGCATGCACGTGGCCGAAGACGTGGACCTGTGCTGGCGCTTGCACGAGGCCGGTTGGCGGCTGCGCTACGACCCGGCCGCGGTGGTGGCGCATGAGCACCGGACGCGGCTGCACGGCTGGTTGGCGCGCAAGGCGTATTACGGGCTCGGGGCGGCGCCGCTCGCCGAGCGCCACCCGGGGCAGGTCGCACCGCTCATCCTCGCCCCGTGGTCCGCGGCCGCGGGGGCCGCGGTGTTCACGGGTACGCGCGCCGGCCTGGGCGTCGCGATCGTCGTCTCCGCGGCGGCGGGGGCGCGCATCGCGCGGACGCTCACGGGTCTGCGGCGGCCGCGGCAGACGGCAGGCCGGCTGCTGGCGCTGGGGTGCGGATCCGCACTGTGGCAGCTTGCGCTGGGGGTGTGCCGGCATTACTGGCCGTTGGCGGTCGCCTCCGCCGCGGTGTCCCGGCGGGCGCGGCGGGTCGTCCTGGCCACGGCGGTCGCCGAAGGCCTCGTCGATTGGTACGTGCGGGACCTGCGCGGCGGCGAGGGCCGTTGGCGGCGCCCCCGGCTGGACCCTGTCCGATACCTGGTGTGCAAGCGGCTCGACGACGCCGGCTACGGCTTCGGTCTGTGGCGGGGGGCGATCCGTGCACGCAGTGCCGCGGCGCTGTTGCCGCGGCGGGGGTGACGGGGGCGCCGTCGATCCGGCCCGTCCGCGAGTGCGCAGGATTCCTTCCGTTTGTGACCCTGATTACAGTGGTGATCGTCGGAAGGAGGGGCACGGTGGCGGCGAACACGGTTCCCGGGCGGGCGGGGCAGTGGGCTGCGCTGCGCCCGGGCGAGGATGCGGCGGCGGTGGCCCGGCGGCTCGGTGCGGCCCACGACCGGTTCGTCGCCGGAGGCGCGCGGCAAGCGGGCCGGTCGACAAGGAGCGGGCCGACTGGCGGATCGTCGAGGGGGAGCGCGGCGGGCGACGTCGCGCTGGCGGCTGACGTACGCGCGGTGGTCCTGGAATCCTGGGAGCGCAGCAGGTGCAGCGGGGTGGACCCGGAGGCGGAGTCCGCCGGTGTGGCCTTCGGCGACGTGGACCTGCGTGAATACCGAGCCGTCCATCCTTTGGCCTCGGTGCTGCCGGTGGTGCGCACACTGCTCGTCGACGATGCCGTGGATGCGGAGCTGCTGGTCGCGATCAGCGACGCAGACGGGCGCCTGCTCTGGGTGGAGGGCGACACGTCGATGCGGGACCGCGCCGCGGCGATGGCGTTCGCGGAGGGGGCCGACTGGAGCGAGTCGGCCATGGGCACGAACGCCCCCGGCACCTCGCTTGCGCTGGACCACTGTGTGCAGTTGTTCGGCGCCGAGCACTTCGCGCGCACCGTCCGGCGGTGGAGCTGCGCGGCGGCCCCCGTGCACGACCCGGCATCCGGCGCGATCCTGGGCTCCGTCGACATCACCGGCGGCATGAGGGTGGCCGCACCGGAGGTCCTCACCCTCGTACGGGCGACCGTGGCGGCGGCCGAGGCGGAGCTGCGGTTGCGCGGCATCGCGGGCGGGCACCGTTCGGACGAGTGGCGCGATGTGTCCGCATCGGCGTCGGCGACGGTCGCCGACGCGCTCGCGCCGCCGGCCGGCGCCGGTTCGCCGCACGCGCGGCGGCTGCGGGTCCTCGGGGGAGATCGGCCGACGCTGCGTGCCGGCCGCGGCGAGTCGCGGCTGTCGCCGCGGCACGCGGAGATCCTGGTGCTGCTGACCGAGCATCCCGACGGGCTGAGCGCCGAGCGGCTCGCGGTGGAGCTCGACGAGCGTTCCCTGGACTCGGTGACCGTGCGCGCGGAGATGTCGCGATTGCGCCGGGTGCTCGGCGCGGACATGATCGCCTCGCGCCCCTACCGGTTGACGGGCTCCGTACTGACCGATGTGATGGCGGTCCGCGGTGCGTTGAGCAGGGGCGATGTCGAGGAGGCGCTGCGCTTGTACCGCGGCCCGGCGCTGCCCGATTCGCTGGCGCCCGGGGTGTCGGAGGTGCGGGAGTCCCTCGACGCGCGCATGCGTGAGGCGGTGCTCCACAGTGGCGACCCGTCCCTGTTGCAACGCTGGGCCGCGACGTCGACCGGCCGGGACGACCCCCTCGTCTGGCAGGCGCTCGTCGCCCTGCTCCGCGCGGGTTCGCCCGCGTTCGTACAGGCCAAGGCGCATGCGGACCTGCTGGAGCGCCGGTTCGGCCGCGCTGCAACCCGGTTGCAACGTCCGCGCACTTAGTGTCGTGCATCACGCCCGGTCGGCCGGGTGGAGAACACGAACCCAAGGAGTGCGTGATGACCGTGTATGCCCGCCCCGGTGCACCGGATGCTGTGATGTTGTTCCAGTCCCGCTACGACAACTGGATCGGCGGCACCTGGACCGCCCCGGTGGGCGGCGAGTACTTCGAGAACACCACGCCGGTCACCGGCCAGGCCTTCTGCGAGGTCGCGCGGTCCGGCGCGGCCGACGTCGAGCTGGCGCTGGACGCCGCACACGCCGCAGCCTCCGCCTGGGGCAAGACCACCGCCGCCGAACGGGCACTCGTCCTCAACAGCATCGCCGACCGCATGGAGGCGAACCTCGAGTCGATCGCCGTGGCCGAGTCGTGGGACAACGGCAAGCCGGTCCGCGAGACGCTCAACGCGGACATCCCGCTCGCGATCGACCACTTCCGGTACTTCGCCGGCGCGATCCGCGCGCAGGAGGGCTCGCTCTCGCAGATCGACGAGGATACGGTCGCTTACCACTTCCATGAGCCGCTCGGCGTGGTCGGCCAGATCATCCCGTGGAACTTCCCGATCCTTATGGCCACCTGGAAGCTGGCGCCCGCGCTCGCCGCCGGCAACGCGATCGTCATGAAGCCGGCCGAGCAGACCCCCGCGTCGATCATGCACCTGATCTCCCTCATCGGGGACCTGCTGCCGGATGGCGTCCTCAACATCGTCAACGGCTTCGGCACCGAGACCGGCAAACCCCTGGCGTCCAGCAACCGGATCGCCAAGGTGGCGTTCACCGGTGAGACCACCACCGGACGGCTGATCATGCAGTATGCCAGCCAGAACCTCATCCCGGTCACGCTGGAACTGGGCGGCAAGAGTCCCAACATCTTCTTCGACGACGTCCTGGCCAAGGCCGACGCGTACCAGGACAAGGCACTCGAAGGGTTCACGATGTTCGCCCTCAACCAGGGCGAGGTGTGCACCTGCCCGTCGCGCTCGCTCATCCAGAACACCATCTACGACGAATTCCTCGAACTCGCGGCCATCCGCACCAAGGCGGTGCGCCAGGGCGACCCGCTCGACACCGAGACGATGATCGGCGCACAGGCCTCGAACGACCAGTTCGAGAAGATCCTGTCCTACATCGACATCGGCAAGGCCGAGGGCGCCACGGTGGTCACGGGCGGCGAGCGGTCCGACCTGGGCGGCGACCTGTCCGGCGGCTATTACATCCAGCCCACCGTGTTCGCGGGCACCAACGACATGCGGATCTTCCAGGAGGAGATCTTCGGCCCCGTCGTCTCGGTCACCTCGTTCACTGATTACGACGATGCCATCCGCATCGCCAACGACACCCTCTACGGGCTGGGCGCCGGAGTCTGGTCGCGCAACGGATCGACCGCCTACCGCGCCGGACGCGACATCCAGGCGGGCCGCGTGTGGACCAACACGTACCACCAGTACCCGGCGCACGCGGCGTTCGGCGGCTACAAGCAGTCGGGCTTCGGCCGGGAGAACCACCGCATGATGCTCGACCACTACCAGCAGACGAAGAACCTGCTCGTCTCCTACGCCGAAGGGGCCCAGGGCTTCTTCTGACCGGCTTCCCCGGCCGCCGTATCCCCCCTCCCCCCCCCCGCGGCGGCCGGGGACTCACGCCGGTGCGGGGGACGAGCGCCGATGCCGTCCCCCGCACCGGCGGCCATCCGACCCGGAACACTCGCGAACCGAGGACCGTTCATGACCGCACCCCCGCGCGTTATCGCCACCGTGACGGCCCGTGACCTGCTGTGCTGCCTTCGCCGCCGGCACGGTCCGCTCATGCTCCACCAGTCCGGCGGCTGCTGCGACGGGTCCTCGCCGATGTGCTACGGCGCCGGGGAGTTCCTCGTGGGCGACCGCGACGTCCTCCTGGGCGAGCTCGATCTGGCGGCGGTGCCCGGCGCGGTTGCGGCCGAACGCCCCATCGGCGACGACGCCGTGGCCGTGTGGATCTCCGGGTCGCAGTACGCGGCGTGGCAGCACACGCAGCTGATCCTCGACGTGGTCGCAGGTCGAGGTGGAGGCTTCAGTCTGGAGGCGCCCGAGGGCCTCCGGTTCCTCACCCGTTCGCGCCCGTTCATGCGCGCGGAGCTGCGGGCATTGACCGATGCGCCGCCGCTGACCGGCGCGCAGATGGAGGCGGGGGACGTCCCTCCGGCGCCCGGATTCCCCGTGGTGGTGGCGGACGCCGCCGAGGCGGAGGCGGCCTGCGGGTTCCGCTGAGGCGCGACGCGCACGCCGCGGCCTGCGCCGAGGGTTCCCCGCGTGGTCCGGACGCTCGACCCCGCTGCCCCGGCGGGAAGAAGCACTCGGCCCGCGCGGTATTCCATGAATTGACGGAACCGGTCGCGGAGGGGGCGCGCGACGGGGATACTGCGTGCATCACGCGATCCGCTGTCGATCAGGCGTACCGCCCGATCAAGGAGCCGCCCATGCCGCACGGCCCGTTCGCAGGGATGTCGCGTCGCGAGTTCCTCGCCACAGTCACCGCCGCGGGCGGAATGGCGGTGCTGGCCTCGTGGGCCGGCCCCGTCATCGAGCGCGCCTACGCGGCGGACCCCGCGGGCACGGGCTCGCTGGACGACATCGAACACATCGTGCTGCTCATGAACGAGAACCGCTCGTTCGACCACTACTTCGGCACGCTGTCCGGGGTGCGCGGCTTCGGCGATCCGTCCCCGGCATGGAACCAGTATGGCTACCGGCCAGGAGTCGGGCCCACCCCCGACGGCTATGTCAACCCGTTCCGCCTGGACACCAATCGGGGGCCGGCCCTCGACGGCGAGTGCATCAACGACCCCACCCACAGCTGGGGCCCGCAGCACCGCGCGTGGAACGGCGGTGCGATGGACCGGTGGATCCCCGAGCACATCGCCGCGGAGGGGCCCGCCAACGGTCCGGCCACCATGGGTTACTACACGCGGGCGGACCTCCCGGTGCACTACGACCTGGCCGACGCCTTCACCATCTGCGACGGCTACTACTGCTCGGTGATGGGCCCCACCGACCCCAACCGGCTGTACTGGATGAGCGGCACCATCGACCCCGACGGGACGCACGGCGGGCCGCTGATCAAGACGCCGTACCTGATCCCGCAGAACACCTACAGTTGGCGCACCATGCCGGAGAACCTCGAGGAGGCCGGCGTCTCCTGGAAGATCTACAACAACAGGGACCTGGGGCCGGTGTCCGCCGTGGTGCTCGACGGCATGATGGGGTGTTTCCGGCAGGCCGCGGATCCCGCGTCGGTGCTGGCGCGCAAGGGCAAGGATCCGACGTATCCCGACGGGTTCCGCGACGACGTGGAGAACGACCGGCTGCCCGCGGTGTCGTGGTTGATCCCGCGCCTGCTCGACTGCGAGCACCCCGCGCTGCCCCCGGCCCTGGGCGCCACCGGACTGCTCATGGCCCTCGACATCCTCACCGCCAACCCGGCGGTGTGGGAGAAGACGGCGCTCATCGTCAGCTACGACGAGAACGGCGGCTTCTTCGACCACGTGGCCCCGCCGGTGCCGCCGCCCGGCACCCCCGGCGAGTACCTGACGGTGCCGCTCGGCGGGGTCGAGGATTCCGAGGGCATCGCGGGACCGGTGGGGCTCGGGTTCCGCGTGCCGGGGCTCGTGATCTCGCCGTACAGCCGTGGCGGGCTTGTCGCGTCCGAGGTGTTTGATCACACCTCGCAATTGCGGCTCATCGAGCGCCGGTTCGGGGTGGACGTGCCCAATCTGACGCCGTGGCGCCGCGCCACCTGCGGCGACATGACCTCCGCGTTCAACTTCGCCGGCCGTCCCGACCCCTCGGTGCCGCCGATGTTCGACGGCTACAGCCGGGTGGGGCCCGCGGTGCTGCAGTGCGGCGGCAGCATGGGGCTGGGGTTCGTCAACATGGGCGCCTCGTACCCGGTGCCGCCGAACAGCATGCCGGTGCAGGAACCGGGCACGAGGGGCAGGCCGTCGGGGATGGCCTGATGTCCGTCGGCGCTGCACGTGACCGGGCCGATCACGGCATTATGGACCGTGCAGGACGGAGGCGATGCGCAGTGATGCGCGACGATGCGCAGCCCGGCGGCGGTGCGACGCTCGGGTGGCTCTATTCGATGGTCGAGGCCGCAGAGGAGGCCGATCTGATCGAAAGGCTCGACCACGAGAGACGCAATGGAGAGTTCGTGCGCCTGCTGCGGGACGAGCTCTGCATCGACGTCGCGGCCGAGGACGAGTCGACCCTGGCAGACGGCCCGGGGGAAAGCCGTGAGCAGGTTTCGGACGAGGATCCGCCCTGGTCGCCGGGGCAGGTGGTCGGCATGATCGAACACCTGCTGGGTGCGGCGGAGGTGCGGCCAGACGACGAGCCAGATGAGAGTGGCACGGCTCCCGGCGGCATCGACGGGCCGGAAGAATGATCCGCGTGCGGAGACCGCCGAGGATATGCGCGTGCGGTTCCTCAGGCCAGGAACACCGCCAGGTCCGTGCGCATGGTGGACGGGTCCGCATCGGGTGTCGGCTCGGTCACATACACCTCGAAGAACCGCTTGGTGGGCGTGTGGCCGGCGGATGCGACGTCGCCCATGAACCGGCCCCACGCCTCGCCCAGGCCGTCGTACGAGCCCAGGTGGCTGGTGGCGGCCACGCGCCCGGCGGGGATCGCCGAGGCGACCGCCGAGTAGCCGTTGCCCAGGTCCAGCGGCCGGGCGAGCGGCGAGGTGACGGGGACGCCGACCGCCATGTCGACGGTGTCGGTGGGCATGCGCGTGTGCAGCGCCAGCGCCGGACCGGCGGGCGCGGTGCCCGCGGAGGCGAGCGCGGGGAACAGCCGAGGGAACACGGCGTCCATCAGCTCGGGCATGCGGGCCAGCGGATAGTCGCGGACCTCCACCACGGCCAGCGGCACCTCGGGGCCGTCGAGGATGGTGACGCCGTCGTACGCGTCGGCGGGGAAGTACGGATGCGGTGCGGTCATGGCCGGCTCCTTCCGGGGGCGGGGTGCGTGCGGGTATGCAGACCGGGCGGCTCCGTGGGAATCATCGCTACCGGAATTCTCCGGGCGTCCTCCCGGTCCACCGCTTGAATGCTCGGCGGAAGGCGCTCGGCTCGGAGAACCCGAGGCGCGCGGAAATGACGTCGACGGACTCGCCCGCGTCGAGCCCGGCCACCGCGTACTCCTGCAGCACCGATTCGCGCAGCCGGCCCAGCGACGTGCCCTCCTGCCGCAGCATCCGGCGCAGCTGCGGCTCGCTCACGGCCAGCGCCGCCGCGACGTCGGATGCGGTGGGCTGGGTGCCGCGGATGCCGAGCTCGACGATCCGCCGGGCGCGCGCGGTCAGGCCGGTGTCGTAGTCGCGCCGGGACAACAGCCGGCCGGGGGAGTCGCGCAGGAAGTCGCGCAGCGAGTCCTCGTCCTGCACCACCGGGCTCGCCAGGTCCGCCGCGGCGAACGTGATGGCGGGGTCACGGCTGCCGAAGGTGATGGGAATGCCGAACATGTGGTGGTACGCGACGACGTCGACAGGTGCGGGGGCGGTGTAGGGGAGTTCGACAGACGACGGCTCCAGCCGTCGTCCCGTGAGCCAGGCGGCGAACCGGTGCGCAAGCAGCAGCCCGAAGTCGGCGACGACGGAAGCGTCCTCCCACGCGTCGGCGCCCGCCACGGGCAGCACCGAGGTGTCGAACCAGAACCGCACTCCGGCCCCGTGGAAGTCGATGCGCACGGGCGCCGACGAGGGGAGCGCGGGGAGGAAACCCGCGAGCCGATGCAGCGTCGTATCGAGGTCCGGGCAGTGGATGATCGCGTGCGAGAGCAGCGCGAAGGTTCCACGCGGCACGGGCGCGAGTCCCAGCCCCATGAGCTCGTCGTCGGTGATCTCGGCGGCGCCGAGCATGAACCGGGCGACTTGGTCGACGGTGAGCCGCGTGTCGGGATTGTCGAGCTCGTGGGCGGTGATCCCCGCGGCCACCAGGGCGGGGTCCAGGTCGGTGCCCCGGCGGGCGGACGCGTGCAGGGCCCGCTGGACGAAACCCACCGGCACCATCCGCACCGCCATGCCGGCCTCCTCCCGCCTCTTCAGGGCCCCTGTCGGATCGGTCACGAACGCTGATCGTTTCGGTACTTACCGCCGTCCCCGCCCGAGCATACGGTGAGGCGGAACGCACCCGGACCGGCCCGTGCGCGGGTCCGGCCGGTACGTATTTCCCGCACAACACGCATGTCCGCACAGGAGGGCGACCGTATGGAGCGCACACTTTTCGAGGACGACCACAAGCTGTTCCGGGAGTCCTACCGGGGATTCCTCGCCGAGCACGTCGCGCCGTTCCACGACCAGTGGGAGGACGACAACATCGTCGACCGCGAAGTGTGGGTGGAGGCAGGCAAGCTCGGATTCCTCGGTATGGCGGTGGACGAGAAGTACGGCGGCGGCGGGGTGGCGGACTTCCGGTACAACGCCGTGGTCACCGAGGAATCGGTGCGCGGCGGGTACAGCGGTCTCGGTTTCATGCTGCACAACGACGTGATCCAGCCCTACCTGATGAACTTGTGCAACGACGAGCAGAAGGAGCGGTGGCTGCCGCGGTTCTGCACCGGCGAGCTGATCACGGCGATCGCCATGACCGAGCCGGGCACGGGCTCGGACCTGCAGGGCATCAAGACCAACGCCAAGCGCGACGGGGACGACTGGATCCTCAACGGCGCCAAGACGTTCATCACCAACGGCATCCACTCCGACCTGGTGATCGTCGTGGCGCAGACGGACCCGTCCAAGGGGGCCCAGGGATTCTCGCTGCTCGGCGTCGAGCGCGGCATGCCCGGGTTCGAGCGTGGCCGCAACCTCGACAAGATCGGGCTCAAGGCCCAGGACACTGCGGAGCTGAGCTTCAACGACGTGCGCGTGCCCGCCGCCAACCTCATCGGAGAGGAGGGCATGGGCTTCGCCTACCTCATGCAGAACCTGCCGCAGGAGCGCCTGTCGATCGCGGTGGTCGCGGCCGCGGCGATGGAGCAGGTGCTCCAGGAGACCATCGAGTACTGCCGTGACCGCAAGGCCTTCGGCCGTTCCATCGGCTCGTTCCAGAACTCGCGGTTCGTGATGGCCGAGCTCGCCACGGAGACGAAGATCGCCCGGGTGTTCGTCGACCAGTGCATCGAGGCGCTCAACCGTGGCGAGCTCACCATCGAAGAGGCCGCGATGGCCAAGTGGTGGACCACCGAGAAGCAGGTGGCGCTGATCGACCGCTGCCTGCAGATGCACGGCGGCTACGGCTACATGCGCGAGTACCCGGTGGCGAAGGCCTACATGGACTCCCGCGTGCAGACGATCTACGGCGGCACCACCGAGATCATGAAGGAGATCATCGGCCGCGGGTTGGGGATGTGATGGCGTCTCCCGTTCACTCCGGCCCCGCGCGATCGGGCTGTGCCGGCGGTCCACTGGCCGGCCTGCGGGTGCTCGAGCTCGGCGGCATCGGCCCGGGGCCGCACGCGGCGATGCTGCTCGGCGACCTGGGCGCGGATGTGGTGCGCGTGCGCCGTCCCGGCGGCCTGGTGCTGCCCCCGGAGGACCGTGACGTGCTGCTGCGCGGGCGCCGGCTGGTCGACCTCGACATCAAGACGCAACGCGACGAGCTGCTGGACCTGGTCGAGCGCGCCGACGTGCTCATCGAGGGGTTCCGGCCTGGCGTGTGCGAGCGGCTGGGCATCGGCCCCGACGACTGCGCGCAGCGCAACCCCCGCCTCATCTACGCGCGGATGACCGGGTGGGGACAGGACGGGCCGATGGCGCAGCGCGCCGGGCACGACATCAACTACCTGTCGATGACGGGCATGCTGTCGACCATCGGGCGGGGCGGCGAGCCGCCCGTACCCCCGCTGAACTTGGCGGCGGACTTCGGTGGCGGCTCGCTGTTCCTGGTCACCGGCGTGCTGGCCGCGTTGTTCGAGCGGCAGACGTCGGGGCGCGGACAGGTGGTGGATGCCGCAATGGTCGACGGGGTCAGCGCACTGGGCGCGATGCCGTGGTCGTTCCGCGCGTCGGGGATGTGGCAGGACGAGCGCGAGTCCAACCTGCTCGACGGTGGTGCGCCGTTCTACCGGGTCTACGAGTGCGCCGACGGTCGCTACATGGCGGTGGGCGCGATCGAACCGCAGTTTTACGCGCTGCTGCTCGAGGGGCTCGAGCTCTCGGCGGACGACCTGCCGATGCAGATCGACCAGTCGCGCTGGCCGGAGCTGCGCGAGCTTTTCGCGGTGCGGTTCGCGACGCGGACGCGCGACGAGTGGACGAAGGTGTTCGCCGACGTGGACGCGTGCGTCACCCCGGTGCTGACCATGGCGGAGGCGCCGGACGCCGAGCATCTCGCGGCGCGGGGGACGCTTCCGCGCACAGGGCCGGACGGCGCGCCGCAGCCGGCCCCGGCGCCACGCTTCTCGCGCACGCCCCCTGCGGACGCGGGCGTGCGGCCGCGGGGGGCGACGCCGCTGGGACAGATCGGGTGGGATGCCTAGCGTGACCGCTTGCACCGGGGCGCCCGGCCGGGCTGCGGAGTCATTCCCGCAGCCCGGCCAGACGCCGTGCCCCCTCGGCGAGCACCTCGTCGCGTTTGCAGAACGCGAAGCGCACCAGGTGCCGCCAGGGGCCGGGGGCGTCGGTGAACGGCGCCATCGGTACCGCGGCGACCCCCACCCGCTCCGGCATCGCGCGGCACAGCTTTGCGCCGTCGTCGTGGCCGAGCGGGCGGGGGTCGGCCAGCAGGAAGTACGTGCCGGCGCAGTCGTGCACGCCGAACCCGGTCGTGCGCAGGGCGCCCGCGAGGAAGTCGCGCTTGCGCTGCAGGTCCGCGCGGTTGCGGGCGATCCACTCCTGCTCGGTGCGCAGCGCGAGCTCCACCGCGGGCTGGAACGGGGTGCCGCCCACGTAGCTGAGGAACTGTTTGGCCGCGCGCGCGGCGGCCACCAGCTCCGCCGGGCCGCACACCCAGCCCGTCTTCCATCCGGTGACGTTGAACGTCTTGGCGGCCGACGACACCGTGAGGGTGCGGTCGCCGAGTCCGTCGACGGCGCACAGCGGCACATGCGGGCCGGCTCCGGCGTCTTCGTAGACGAGGTGCTCGTAGACCTCGTCGGAGAGCACGAGCACGTCGTGCGCCGCGGCGACTTCGGCGATGACCGCCCGGTCGGACGCGTCGAAGACGGTGCCCGTGGGGTTGTGCGGCGTGTTGACGATGAGCATCCGTGTCGCGTCGGACACGGTCGCGCGCAGCCGGTCGTGGTCGAGGCCGAAGCCGCCTCCGCGCGGGACCAGCGGCACCGTGCGGCGCACCCCGCCGGCGAGCGATATTACCGCCGAGTAGGAGTCGTAGTACGGTTCGATGAGGACCACCTCGTCACCGGGTTCCACCAGGCCCAGGACCGCGCCGGCGATCCCCTCGGTGGCGCCCACGGTGACGAGGACCTCGGTGTCGGGGTCGGTGTCGAGCCCGTAGCGGGCGCGGCGGTCCTCGGCGACGGCGGCGCGCAGGCCGGGCATGCCGAGGCCAGGCGCGTACTGGTTGAGTCCGTCCGCGATCGCCGCGCGTGCGGCCTCGAGCATCGCGGGCGGGCCGTCGGTGTCCGGGAAACCCTGGCCGAGGTTGACAGCGTCGTGCCGGACGGCCAGCGCGGTCATCTCGGCGAAGATCGTCGCACCGTACGGCTGCAGGCGCCGGACGGTGCGGGGCGGCTGCGGTGCGGGTTCCGGCATGGGGCCCACCCTAGCCGCGCGCCCCGGCGGGGCGCGGCCGCCGGATCCCGGGGGCGAAACAGGGCATCCCGTCGCCCACAGTGGTAGAACACGTTATAGAAACGTACGAGAGAGGATTGAATGCCGATGACTACCGAGGCATACATCTACGAGGCGATCCGCACGCCGCGCGGCCGCGGCAAGAAGACCGGATCGCTGCATTCGGTAAAGCCGATCTCGCTGGTCACCGGCCTGCTCGACGAGATCAAGGTGCGCTTCCCGGACGTCGACTACGACCGGTTGTCCGACCTGATCCTGGGCTGCGTCACCCCGGTGGGCGACCAGGGCATGGACATCGCCCGCACCGCGATCACCGCGGCCGGGTACCCGGACACGGTCGGCGGATTCCAGCTCAACCGCTTCTGCGCGTCCGGGCTCGAGGCGCTGAACCTGGCCGCGCAGAAGGTGCGCTCCGGCTGGGACGAGCTGGTGCTCGCCGGCGGTGTCGAGTCGATGTCGCGGGTGCCGATGGGCAGCGACGGTGGCGCGTGGGGCCTGGACCCGGCCACCAACTACGACACCGGGTTCGTACCGCAGGGCGTGGGCGCGGACCTCATCGCCACCATCGAGGGCTTCGACCGGGAGACCGTCGACGCCTACGCGGCCCGTTCGCAGGAGCTGGCGAAGAAGGCGTGGGAAGCCGGCTACTTCGCCAAGTCCATCGTTCCGGTGAAGGACCAGAACGGCATCGTGGTGCTCGACCACGACGAGCACATGCGCCCCGGAACCACCGTGGAGGCGCTCGGCGGCCTCAACCCGTCGTTCGCCACGGTCGGTGAGATCGGCGGCTTCGACGCGGTGGCGCTGCAGAAGTACCACTGGGTGGAGAAGATCAACCACGTGCACCACGGCGGCAACTCGTCCGGCATCGTCGACGGCGCCGCGCTGCTCATGGTCGGCTCCGAGCAGGTGGGCAAGGACATGGGCCTGACGCCGCGGGCACGTGTCGTCGCCACCGCCACCTCCGGCGCGGACTCGACGATCATGCTCACCGGGCCCACCCCGGCGTCGAAGAAGGTGCTGGCCACCGCAGGCCTGACCATCGATGACATGGACCTGGTCGAGATCAACGAGGCCTTCGCCTCGGTGGTGCTGCGGTTCCAGAAGGACATGAACGTCCCGGACGAGAAGCTCAACGTCAACGGCGGCGCCATCGCGATGGGGCACCCGCTGGGTGCCACCGGCGCGATGATCACCGGGACGATGGTCGACGAGCTCGAGCGCCGCGGCGGCCGCTACGCGCTGATCACGCTGTGCATCGGCGGTGGCATGGGCGTCGCCACCATCATCGAGCGCGTCTGATCGTCACCGGCGGGAATTCCTGAAAGGGCAACACGAACACATGACTGACAACATCATCGCCTGGGACATCGACGCCGACGGCATCGTCGTGCTGACCATCGACGACCCGAACCAGGGCGCGAACACGATGAACGAGCGGTACCTGTCGTCGATGAAGGCCACCGTCGACCGCCTCTATGAGGAGAAGGACGCGATCACCGGCGTCGTGCTCACCTCGGGCAAGAAGACCTTCTTCGCCGGCGGCGACCTCAACAACCTGCTGGCCGTGCGCAAGGATCAGGCTGCGGAGATCTACGAGCACAGCCTGGCCGCCAAGGCGGACCTGCGCCGGCTCGAGACGCTGGGCAAGCCCGTCGTCACCGCGATCAACGGCGCGGCGCTGGGCGGCGGCCTCGAGATCGCGCTGGCCACCCACCACCGCATCGCCGCGGACGTCAAGGGCGTCAAGATCGGCCTGCCGGAGGTCACGCTGGGGCTGCTGCCCGGCGGCGGCGGCATCGTGCGCACCGTGCGGCTGCTCGGCCTGCAGAACGCGCTGATGGGCGTGCTGCTGCAGGGGCAGCAGCGCGGCCCGGCCGCTGCCAAGGAGGTCGGCCTGATCGACGAGGTGGTCGACTCGGTCGACGCGCTCGTCCCCGCCGCCAAGGCGTGGATCAAGGAGAACCCGGAGAGCGGCGTGCAGCCGTGGGACGTCAAGGGCTACAAGATCCCGGGCGGCACCCCCGCCACGCCGTCCTTCGCGGCCAACCTGCCCGCGTTCCCCGCGAACCTGCGCAAGCAGCTCAAGGGCGCCCCCATGCCCGCGCCGCGCGCCATCATGTCGGCTGCCGTCGAGGGCTCGCAGGTGGACATCGACAACGCGCTCGTCATCGAGGCGCGCTACTTCACCGAGCTGGTCACCGGCCAGGTGGCGAAGAACATGATCCAGGCGTTCTTCTTCGACCTGCAGTCGATCAACTCGGGCGCCTCCCGGCCCGACGGTGTCGAGAAGACCCCGATCACCAAGGTCGGAGTGCTCGGCGCGGGCATGATGGGTGCGGGCATCGCATACGTCTCCGCCAAGGCGGGCTTCGAGGTGGTGCTCAAAGACGTGGAGCAGGCCGCCGCCGAGCGTGGTAAGGGCTATGCGGAGAAGCTCGAGGAGAAGGCGCTGAAGCGCGGCAAGACCACCGACGAGAAGTCCAAGGCGCTGCTCGGCCGCATCCGCCCGACGGCCGACGCGGCCGACTTCGAGGGCGTGGACTTCGTCGTCGAGGCCGTCTTCGAGTCCGAGGAGCTCAAGCACAAGGTCTTCCAGGAGATCGAGGACGTCGTCACCGAGGACGCGCTGCTGGGGTCGAACACCTCGACGTTGCCGATCACCGGCCTGGCCAAGGGCGTCAAGCGCCAGGAGGACTTCATCGGCATCCACTTCTTCTCGCCGGTGGACAAGATGCCGCTGGTGGAGATCATCCGCGGGGAGAAGACATCGGACCGCACCCTGGCGAGGGTGTTCGACTACGTGCAGGCCATCCGCAAGACGCCGATCGTGGTGCACGACTCGCGCGGGTTCTTCACCTCGCGCGTCATCGGCACCTTCATCAACGAGGCCATCGCGATGGTCGCCGAGGGCGTGCCCCCGGCCACGATCGAGCAGGCCGGCCAACAGGCGGGCTTCCCGGCCGCGCCGCTGCAGCTGTCCGACGAGCTCAACCTGACGCTGATGCAGAAGATCCGCAAGGAGACCGCCGACGCGGCCGCCGCCGAGGGGCGGACGCTGCCGGCGGACCCGGCCGGCGACGTCATCAACGCGCTGGTCGACGCGGGCCGCACCGGCAAGCTCGGCGGCGCCGGGTTCTACGACTACGCCGACGGCAAGCGCGCCGGGCTGTGGTCCGGGCTCGCAGGCATCGTCGGCGACGCCTCGTCGAACGCGCCGCTGCAGGACCTCATCGAGCGGATGCTGTTCATCGAGGCGATCGAGACGCAGAAGTGCTTCGACGAGGGCGTCATCGACACCACCGCCGACGCGAACATCGGCTCGATCATGGGCATCGGCTACCCGGCCTGGACCGGCGGCGTCGCCCAGTACATCGTGGGCTACGAGGGCGGCAAGGCCGGCTTCGTCAAGCGGGCCAAGGAACTCGCGGCCACGTACGGCGAGCGCTTCACCCCGCCGGCGAGTCTTGAGGGCTGATCCGCGGGGCCGATTTCTTCGGCTCCTTCACTGCGGCGGGGCCCGGCGCGTCTTCGGATGCGCCGGGCCCCGCCGCGTTGCGCCGCACCGTCCCGCGCGCGTCAGAAGCCCGGGTGCCGGCCGTACAGTGGTCGGTGCGCGAGAAAGGACCGTCATGGCTGCCGATGCGACACCGCCCATCACCGACCTGCCCACCATCGACCTGGCCGCGCTCGACGCGGGCGACCCGGCGGAGCTGCGTGCCCTGCGCACCGCGACGCACGGGATCGGGTTCTTCTACCTCGTCGGCCACGGCGACGAAGCGACCGCGGACGCGGCCGACGAGCTGATCGCCGCGGCACGGGAGTTCTTCGCGCTGCCGGAGAGCCGCAAGCGTGTGATCGAGAACGTGCGCTCGCCGCACTTCCGCGGATACACGACGCTCGGCGGTGAACGCACGCAGGGGCGCGTGGACTGGCGGGAGCAGCTGGACATCGGCGCCGAGCGGGCGGCGACCCCGCCGGACCCGCAGCGGCCCTGGCGGGTGCTCGACGGGCCCAACCTGTGGCCCGCGGAGGTACCCCGGCTGCGGCGCGCGGCGCTCGACTGGATGGCGGGGGCAGGGGCCGTGGGCATGCGCCTGCTGCGAGCGTGGGCCGTGTCGCTGGGTGCGCCGGCCGGGCATTTCGACGCCGCGTTCGCGGACCCCGATCCGCTGCTCAAGATCGTCCGGTACCCCGGGCGAGACGGGGCCGCGAGCGGGCAGGGGGTGGGTGGACACAAGGACGTGGGCGCGCTGACGTTGCTGTATCCCGAGCCGGGCACATCCGGCCTGCAGGTGGAGGCGGATGGACGCTGGATCGACGCGCCGCCCCGGCGGGGGAGCTTCATCGTCAACATCGGCGAGCTGCTGGAGGTGGCCACCGACGGCTACCTGAAAGCCACCAACCACAAGGTGCTGCCGCCGTCGGAGGGCAACGACCGGATCTCGCTGCCGTTCTTCCTCAACCCCGGATTCGACCAGGCGCTGCCGCCGGTCGCCCTGGAGCCGGCGCTGGCGGCCGATGCGCGCGGCGTGGGTCAGGACTCCCATGGGGGCCGACTGCACGCGGTCTACGGGCTCAACGCGCTCAAGTCGCGGCTGCGGGCGCACCCCGACGTCGCCCGGCGCTACCATCGGGACCTGCTGGAATTGCCCGAGTTGCGGTGAAGTCGGCGTCGGCAGCGGCCGAGGATGCGCCCGTGCTCAGCCGATTATCTTCATGATCGCGAAGGCGGCCCCGACGGCCCCGGCGACGATGAGGAGCGCGGACACCACGCGCGACGCCGTCGGCAGGATGTTCTCCACCCGCACGATGAGCCGATGGCCGGCATCCTGCGAGCACAGGGCGAGGGCCGCGAGCAGCGCGGCCACCGGCAGCAGCGCGATGAGGACGAAGACGGCGGAGAGCCCCAGCCGGGTGGCCGTGTCGTGTTTCGCCATCACGGCGATCGCCCCGTAGAAGGGCGCGGAGGTGAGCGACTGCGCCCCCCAGGTGATTACGCCCAGGACGAACGCCAGCGCCGGATGCACCTTCCTGTGCACCGGAAGGGCCAGCGGCGGCTTGGCGAAGCCGCGTGCGGCGACCGCGATCACGGCCAGGGCGATGAGCAGGCCGAGGACGGCCACCACCGTGCCGGACAGCGCGTCGATGGCCCGGTGGATGATGTCGAGGATCACCGTGAACGAGAACGCCAGCGTGAGCGCCAGCCCGCAGACCCCGCCCACCATGAAGGCGACAGCAGTGCGGATATAGGCCCACCGGGAGGCGCTGGAGATCCACACGTACGACACGGCGAGCAGCGCAAGCACGTTGACCGAGTCCACCGCGGCCAGCGGAATGATCGATACGAGCGACTTCATGCGTGGGTGGTCCGCCTGTGCAGTCAGGATGGTCGTGGTCACGGATCGGCCCCGAGAGGCGGTTCCGGCAATCCATCCTCGCAGTGCCTCCGGGCGGCCGCGCGCCGACCCGCCTGAAAGCGGCCGGATCCGGGCGGCCGGCACCGGTGTCCGCCTGGCCCGCGCGGGGTCCGAACATGACCGAGGTCATATCCGGTCCGCCCGAATGCCCGCGAAACTGACCATTGGGTAGCGTTGGGCGGTCGACAACCGGATGAGGAGGAAGGTGCGCCCCACGTCTACGCGCTCCGCCGGCTGCGGCGGAACTG
Organism: Tomitella cavernea; assembly: GCF_016599145.1. Lineage (GTDB taxonomy): Bacteria > Actinomycetota > Actinomycetes > Mycobacteriales > Mycobacteriaceae > Tomitella > Tomitella cavernae. Next base: position 16,467 of record NZ_JAENKO010000001.1, on the reverse strand, counting down.
AGCACCTCGTGGGCCGCCGCGCGCGCATTCACAGTGTGGATCTGATCAGAGTGTCGCTGTTCACGCTGGTCCTGATGGTGCACGCGACCGGCTCGATCAACTGGGACGCGGACCACGTGCGCGGCATGCAGTTCTTCACGATGATGGTGCACTGCGCACGGTACGGGTTCGTGTTCGTCACCGGATTCGTACTTTTCCTGGCCTACTACCGCAGTCCCATCACCGCATCGGCATTCTGGCGGCGGCGCTACGGATTCGTCGCGGCGCCGTACCTGGCCTGGTCGGTCATCTACGTCATCACCGGCTACGTGTTCGTCCGTGAGCCGTGGCCCGACACCGGCGCGGTGTTCGGCGACATAGGGGCCGCGATTCTGCAGGGCAACGCGAAGTACCAGATGTACTTCCTGCTCATCTCGATGCAGGTCTACCTTCTTTTTCCCCTGGTGCGGATGTTGCTGCGCCGTACCGAGGGGCACCACGGCAAGGTGATGGCGGGCGCGGCGGCGGTGCAGGTCGGCGTGTTCGCGCTGTTCAGCTTCTACCATCCGGACCTCGACTGGTACGGGCACATGTGGAAGGCGCTGCCCACCTACGCGCTGTTCCTGGTGGGAGGCGCTCTGGCGGCCGTGCACTACGAGCGTTTCGCCCCGTGGGCGCGCCGCAATCGGCGGTGGCTGGTGCCCCTGTCGATCGCCGGCGCGGTCTTCACGGTCGTCATGTTCTTCGCGACCACGGGCGGCGGGCACATCCCCGGTCTCGCCTACGCGGCATGGAGCGTGCAGAACCTTCCGTGGTACCTGGCGGCCGTGGCACTGTTCTTCATCGTCGCGCAGGCGTGGGACGACCGGCGCGGCGACGGAACGGGATGGGGCGCCCGGTTCGTCGATTACGGGGCGGTGCGCGCCTTCGGGATCTTCGCCGTGCATCCGCTCGTGATCGATCTCATCCACCAGTCCGGCTTCGTCGACTGGCTTTACGCCACCTACCCGGGCACGACGCTGCAGCGCAGCATCCTGCTGGTGCTGGTCACCCTGGTGGCCAGCCTGTGCCTGGTGGAACTCATCCTGTACACGCCGCTGGCCCGCATCCTCGTCGCGCATGACAGGATCCGGCCGCGGCGGAAGTCCACCGAGACCGCCGCCGACCACGCCGCCGCACCGACGGTGGGGCCGGCCGACGACGTCCCGGAATCGCGGGTCGCGGCTGCGACGGACCCGGCTTCCGTCGCTCCGGTCGCGAGGGTCCCGGAGCGCGACGGTGCAGGGGCCGGAGCCGCCCCGGCACGCGGATCCGTGGTGCGCGCGGGGGCGGCGGCCAGGTAGGCCACCAGCGCCCGGCTCAGACCGGCCAGTGTGAGCCGGGCGGTTTCACGCTGTGCGCGACGAGTCCAGGTCGAACAGTTGCGCATGCGCCCGGGAGCGGACCATGACGATCGCGTCGATGATCGATTCGAGGTGTGCGCGTGCGGCACGCCGCTTGGCGACCTTCGCGTCCGCGTCCTCCCCGGGGTCGAGCAGTCCGGCCTCGCTGAGATAGGTGTAGCCGCCCTCGAGCATCGCCTTGCCCACGGACGATTCGCCGACGATGAGCTGACGCTCGAGTGCCGTGCGCCCGTAGCGCAGCGACTTGGCGATGATCTCCTGCTTGTCGGTGGCCTCGTCGGGGGCCAGGCCGGCGACGACGGTGGAGACGATCCACCGGGCCTCGATGAACGGCAGCAGGGTGCTGTGGGCGACCAGCGGCCGGAAACCGCCCAGGAGCGTGTGCACCGGTTCCTCGCCCGGCCGTGCGAGGGTGACGCGCCAGTCGGCGTCGTGATCGGAGAGCGCCTTGTCGACGGCCCGGCGGAACTCGTCCGCCGAGGGCAGGAAGAAGGTGGCACGGAGCATCGCATGCAGCTCGTCGGCGGTCCTGTCGAAGGCCTCCACGCGGGTCTCGGCGGGCGCGGACGCGACGGTGGCCACGCACACCTCCGCCACCGCCTTCTCGATGAAGTAGTGCACGATCGTGTTGCGGTAGTAGCCGGCCACCAGGTCCTGGCCCCGGCCCAGCCCGATCAGCTCCACTGATGCGCCGGTGGAATGGCGCAGCACGCCGGTGCCCAGGGCGTTCTGGAACAGCGTTTCGCCCGTGGCGAGGTCGCCGTCGCGGAGGGGGTCCTCCAGTCGGACGCCGCGCGCTTTGAGCCAGCGCACGATCTCGCGCGTCGCCTGATCGAGCTCGACGCGGGTGAGCGCGCGCGGCTGGGTGCCCAGCAGCACCAGGCACAGCAGCGAGGCCATCGTCACGGGTACGCAGGCGTTCGCGCGCCGCGCGACGTCCGTGGACACCTGGCGGAGCAGTTCCGGGGTGGGCTCCGGCGCCACGCCGTCGAGCACCACCGGCTCGGCGAAGTCGAGGTAGATGTCCCCCATCGGTGCCCGCAGGCGGCGGAGGTAGTCGACGAACCAGCCGAGGCTCTCCGTCTCCTTCGGCTTGCCCGCCTCCTCCCGGGCGTACTCGGCGGTCTCGCCGATGAGGTCGTAGTTGATCGAAACCGGGATCAGGTGCAGGTCCTCCGTGCCGGTGGCGTGCGCGGCGTCGATCGCATACTTGAGCAACCCGAAGCGGGGGCGGCCGATGATCCCGCTGCGTGAGCGGGTGCCTTCGAACGACCAGCTCAACGGGAACCGCTTGGCCATGAGAAAGCCGAGGTACTGTCGCAGGGCCAGCTTGTAGACAGGGTTGTCGTTGAACTTGCGACGGATGAATACGGTGCCGGAGCGGCGGCCGGCGTACCCGACTCCGGCGAACGCCATGTTGATGCCGCCTATCGAGTGCGGAGCGGGGAAGTCGTTGTCGTACATCACGGACATCAGTGCGATGGCGTCGATGTATGACTTGTGCGTCCACAGCAGCGCCGACGGGTTGTCCCGCATCATCGCGCGGGCGCGTTCGACGTTCGCGGGATCGGTGACCACACGGCGGTAGCCGAGAGAGGTGATCCAGCGTGTGAGCGTGCCCATCCAGTCGATGAAGAACGTGCTGGGAGTGGCCACGAGCTCCTGCAGGTATGCGTGGGACTCGGTGCGTATCTCCTCTGCGGGGCGGCCGAGGGTCCGGGCCGCATCGGCGACGGCCGCGCGGTAGCCGGCGCGCGCCTCGATGCCGGGGATGACGAACCGCGGCACCTTGTACCGGCGCCCGCGCAGGCCTCGCTCCTCCACGTCGAGCGTCAGATCGGCGTGCCGGGCGATGAAAGCGTCGAACGACTCGCGGTGGACGTCGTCGACGGCTCCGTCGACGACGCCTTCCGCCTCGTAACGGGCACGCAAATCGGCGATGGTCGCGCCCGCCCCCAGCACCACGAGGTGCCGGGCGGGGTCGTCGCGGCGCAGCCGGCGCGCGATCTGGTTGCGTGGCCGTGCCGGATCGCCTAATACCAGGTCGCGAAAGCGCGGGGTCGAATCCTGGGTGCTACGGGCCGGGACCCACGCCCGGCGCACCGGCACGACCGTGGTGTCCTCGTCGGAGGAGGCGACGGCGGCGGCGAGCTCGGCCGTGTCGGGTGCCTCGGTACCACTGAACGAGACCTTGGCGTAGTGGGCGCGGGTGCGGCCGCCGGGGTGGTGGCTCCGTACCCATTCTGCGAGCGCAGCCATTTCCCGGAGGTCTTCGGCGTCGCACAGGAACAGCGTGTCGCTGTCTTCCAGGGATCGGGCCGTGTCAGTCATCGTCGCCCGGCCAATCCGCGAGGGTGTCGAGGTACATCTGCCGCACCTCGGCGATGCGGTCGTCGATCTCGTCCAGCTTCCAGTCGGCGGTGGGGACCGGGGGCAGCACCGCCACATCCACCGTGCCCGGATTGATCGTCACCGCGTCGCGCGCGCCGAGCATCTCCGCGTTGCGGATGACGATCGGCACCACGGGGATGCCGGCGTGCATGGCGATGCGGAACGCGCCCTTCTTGAACGGTCCGACCTCGCGGGTGTCGAGCCGCGTGCCTTCCGGCGCGATGAGCACGGACAGGCCCTTGTCCGCCATCGCCTCGATGGGCTTGAGCGCCTCGACCGCGGACTTGGTGTTGTCGCGTTCGACGAAGGCGATGTCGGCGAAGCGGCCGAACGCGCCGATCATCGGGTCGTCTTTCAGCTCGGCCTTGGCCACCGAGGTGAAGTCCCTTCCGATGAGCGTCACGGCGATGAACGGGTCGAAGCCGTTGCGGTGGTTGAACAGGAACACTGCTGGGCGTGAAGCGGTGAGGTTCTCGCGCCCGAGCACGTTCATCTCCACGCCGTTGATGCGGAGCATCAGCGAGGACCAATTTTCGGTGATGAAGTTGATCGCGCTGCGGCGGTTGCGTGCCAGCAGTCCCTTGGCGGCGCCCAGCCCGGCGATCGGCACGAAGGTGCTGAAGCCGATCAGCGTACGGATCGACGACCCCGCGCCGCGGCTGGACAGCCGGGTCACCGGCCAGCCGCGCTTGCCGGCGACCTTGGCCATCGTCTCGCCCGGATTCGTCGGGCGGGGCTTGCCGACGAGGTACATCAGCGCGACGTCCTCGTCGCCGTCGGCGTAGAAGTAGCTCTGGTCGAGGTCGACGCCGTGGTCCGCGGCGAACTGCTGCGCGGCGTAGGCCTTGGTGTCACCCCAGATGACGGGCTTCGTGACGTGGCCGGTGAGCACCCCGTCCTCGTCTTCGAACCGGTTGCAGACCACGTGCTCGATGCCGAGGGCGTCGGCCACCGGTTGCACCTGGAAGGTGGTGGCGGAGGAGGTGAGCACAACGGTGTGGCCTGCCTCCTGATGCGCGCGCACGATCTCGCGCATCTCGGGGTAGATGCGGCCGGCGACCTTCTTCTTGTACAGGCGCAGCGCCATCTCGTCGAGATCTTCGACGGCGCGGCCCGCCCAGGTGTGCGCGCCGAGGTCGAGCAGCTCTGCGAACGTGTCCGGGTTGAGCCCCCCGCCGCCGACCATCACGCCGAGCGTGCGCAGCACATCGACGGGGCCGTAGTCGCCGGCCTTCATCCGCTCCTCGGTGAGGTACCGCGCGGTGTATCCGGCGACGAGCGTGCCGTCGAGGTCGAAGAAAGCGCCCACCACAGGCCCGTCGGGCCCGCTCGTGATCTCTTCCACAGTGCCGGGAAGTCTGAGGTTCTTGGCCGCCATCTACTTGTCCCCGTCCTTCGCCGCCGGCGCCTTGCGTGCGGCGGACTTGCGTGCCGTGGTCTTGCTGGTGGTCGGCTTCGACGCTGCGCCCGGTACGGGCGAAGCCGCCGCGGCAGCCGGTTCGGCGCTCGGCTTCCGGGGCGGCACCGCAGTGGCGGCCGAGTCCTTCGCCTCCCCCGTGCGCGCCGCTGCGAGCACCTCATCGAACCCGGCGGCCAGTGCCTGCTCGAGCGTCTCTGAGTCGCTGAACGACGCGGTGTCGTAGTTGACACCGACGAAACAGCGGCCGGCGAACGAGACCATCGTGGCCATCATCGCGACGCCCGGCAGGGGTCCGATGGGCACGCTGCGGGTGATGCGGGCCCCGGCGATGTAGCGTTCCGTGACCTTTCCGGGGACGTTGCTGGCCTGCACGTCGATTCCGAGGCTCCCGGTGCCCGCGCCGGCGAGCAGCTGCTGCGGCAGCCATGACAGCACGGGAGCGAGGAGCGCCGTGGGGTCGATGGACGATCCGGAGCGGGCGTGCAGGACGCTCTTGCGGATCGCGAGCATGCGCTTGACCACGTCCGACTCGGACACCGGCAACCCCATTGTGATGGCCGACCACTGGTTGCCCGCCGTGGCATCGCCGCCCGCGCGGGCGTTCACCGGCATGGCGAGGTTGAGTGAGTCGATGGGCACGCCGAGGTGCTCGTGGTAGATGCGCATAGCGCCCGCGATGCCGGCCAGGAAGGCGTCGTTGACCGAGCAGCCGTGCGACTTGGCCGCAGCGCGGATGTCGGCCAGCGGGAAGTCGAGCGTGCTGAAGCGGTGGTCCAGGCCGCGGCGGCGCAGCAGCGGGGAAGGCTCGGCGGCGGCAGAATCGGCGAGCTTGCGCAGATCGTCGATGGTGCGGGCGGCGAATCCCACCGCGCCGCGCGGATCGGTGACGGCGCTGCCCGCGCGGCGGGCGATACCGGCGGCGCGCGAGAGGGACCCGAGCACGAGGCGCTGCGGAAGCCCGCGGACCGCGGACTGTGTCAGCTCGAGGGGGGTGACGTCCTGCGGCACGGGCACCGGAGGCATCGGCTCTGGGGACGGCTCGCGGCTGTCCTGGTGGATCATCTGGTCCAGGAGCATGCCGCCGACGCCGTCGGTCACGGTGTGACTGAGCTTCCAGAGCAGCGCGGCCTTGGCGTCGGGTTCGTCGAGTCCCTCTACCAGTGTGGCCTCCCAGAGGGGACGGCCCGGGTCGAGCGGCGTGGCATGCAGGACCTCGGCCAGATCGAGAAGATCGCGCAGTGAACCGGGGCCGGGCAGCACCATGTGGCGCAGGTGGTATCCGAGCGAGAAGTCGGGGTCGAAGACCCAGCGCGCCGGCGCCAGCGGTAGCAGCGGAGCCACGACGCGTTGCCGCAGCCGCGGCACCACACGCGACGCGCGGTCGATCTGCTCGCGCAGCATCGCGAAATCGGGAACCTCGTCGAGGGTCTCGATGAACATCAGCGACGTCCGTGAGTGGGCGTCCATGTCGGCCCGGAACATCATGTAGTCGAATGCGCTGAGTCTGTCATCGAACTGCACTGTCATTTCGCTCATCGGATGCGCACCCTCCCAGGAGCCGCCACGCTTTCCGCGTGACGCGAGTCGTCATTCGGCTCAGGTTCCGTGCGGCGCCCATTTCGCCCACGTCACCCCAGTGCCGTGGTCTATCGCACAGAAGACCGCGGCTGTGATCAGCATTGCAGGTCGGCACGGAAGATGCTCGGCGAATACTGGTGATCGGGAGGTCAGGCGCGAGTGGCCGCCGCCCACTCCAGGAATCGTTCGATTCCGCGTACCGACTGCCGCGCGCGGATCGAGTTCAGATGGTCGTAGGCGTGCTGCGCCCCGGGGAGCTCCGCGAAGGCGACGACGCTGTCCGAGACCGCGCGCAGGTGGCGGACGAAGTGCCGGGACTCCTCGATCTCGACTCCGGTGTCGTCGGTCCCGTGCAGGACGAAGAACGGCGGCGCCGCGGCGTCGGCGTGCAGCAGCGGCGACGCCAGCGCGAATTCCGCGGCGTGGTCGATGGGGTCCTTTCTGAGGATCATCGGCGCCAGGAAGCGGTCGCGTCGCTTGGTGGCGTGGGCGGTCCCGGACTGTGCGGTGAAGTCGTAGATCCCGTACTGGGGCACCGCGGCCTGGATCGAGGTGTCCGTGCCGTCGGCCAGGTGCGGCTGCAGCCGTGGGTCACCGGGGGTGAGTGCGGCGAGCGACGCCAGATGCGCGCCTGCGGAGCCGCCCGTGATCGCGATGAACGACGGGTCTGCGCCGTACTCGGCGGCGTGCGTCCGCACCCATGCGATGGCGCTCTTGACGTCGAGGATCTGCGAGGGGAACGGATCCTTGGGGCACAGGCGGTAGTTGATGCTGACGCACACCCATCCGCGTGCGGCCATCCGGTGCAGCAGCGGCAGCGCCTCGTAGCGCTTGTCGCTGCCCATCCACATCCCGCCGTGCACGTGCAGAAGGACGGGCGCGGGCCCGGCCTCTCCTCCCGGACGGGTTCCGCTGCGCGATCGGTGGATGTCGAGGCGGCACAGCTTCTCCGCCCGGGCCCGTGCCGCGGGGCTGCCCGCGGAATTGAGTCCGGCCGGGTCGAGGTAGGGGATGTCGTGCAGTACTTCGACGTCGCCGGCCCGCATCGGCACGGGGGACAGGCGCGCGGCGAGGCTCTCCCGTCCGCCGGCGGGCAGCCGGGCGCGGCCGATGGCCTCGTCCAACGCGGAGTCCACCGCGGGGCCCGTGGCCAGGGCCCGGCGAAGGAGCTCGACCTGGCCCGCGATGGTCAGGGCCGACATCGCGGCGGATGCGGCGCCGCGCCGCCGTGCCACGCCGACGGCGGCATCCGCCGCGGAGGCACCGAGCAGGTACGGCGACAGCTCGTTGACCGGGCCGCCTACCATCATCGAGCCCGCGCCCAGCCAGTAATTCGACGGCGGAGCGACGGAGTTGAGTGTCGCCGCGGCGCCCACCCACAGGTGCGAGGGGACGCCGCCCGTCACGCGCGCCGTCGCACGCAGCAGGCCGCGCCCCCGCCCGTCGTCGCCGTGGTTCCGCCGTCCCGATTCACTCGCACGCCGTTTCATGCCCGCTGATGGTATGCGGTGCATCACGATTTGTCGCGGATGAGTTCCGGTGCGCAGACGGGGCTGCAGCCATGGCCGAAGGGGCGGACGCCGACGCGGGTGGCACGATGGCGGGGGACAAGACGGCGTGGGGCGCGTCGGCGCGCAACGGTGCGCCGCGACACGAGCAGAGGGAGTTCACTGTGGGAGAGGTCAAGGCGGTCAGCGAGATCGACATCGTCGCGGAGCCGTCGGTGGTGCTCGAGGCCATCGCCGACTACACGACGGTGCGCCCGAAGATCCTCCCGTCCCAGTACCGCGACTATGCGGTGGTGCAGGGCGGGCGGGGGGACGGCACCATCGTGCGCTGGACCCTGCAGGCCACGAAGAAGCGCGTGCGGTACGTCGAGGCGGCCGTCTCGGTGGCGGGCGACACCGTGACGGAGACCGACGCCAATTCGACGATGGTCACCACATGGACGGTCACCCCGATCGCGGACGGGGCGCGCGTGGCGGTGGAGACCGCATGGGCGGGTGCCGGCGGCATCGGCGGCGTGTTCGAGGGCATCTTCGCCCCGCTGGGCCTGCGGAAGATCCAGGCGGAGACCCTCGCCAACCTGGCCAAACAGGTCAAGTAGCCAGGAGGACCCCCGGCGGCGCACGCCGGTGCCGCCGGCAGCGGGGCCTCAGCTGCGGGCCGGCCACACCGGCGTGATCGGCCAGGGGCGCTCCAGCTCGAGCTGCGCCGCGACTCTGATCAGCAGGTCCTCGCGGCCGAAGGCGGCCACCAGCTGCACACCGACGGGCATGCCGTCGCGGTCCGTGCCCAGCGGCAATGAGATCGCAGGCTGGCCGGTGATGTTGAACGGGCTGGTGAGCCCGCCGTAAACGGCCCCGTGCGTCCAGATGGCCTCCACTGAGCCGGCGTCCAGCAGGCCAAGCGGCGGGGTCAATGCGCCGAGCGTCGGCAGCAGCAGCAGGTCGTGGTCGGCGAAGAACGCGCCGACAGTTCCGGCCACTGCCGCCAGCTTGTCCAGTGCGACGCCGAAGTCGGCGGCGCTCAGCGTCTTGGTGCGCTCGTAGATCATCCGGCCGACCGCTTCGAGGTCGTCGTCGCGGAGCCCGCGGCCGAGCGCGGCCAGCCGGGCGTCGACCGCCGCGGTCATCGACACCGCCATCCCCATCGACATGGGGGCCGCCATGTCGTCGAGCGGGAACGAGGGCGCGCCGGGGGCGACATGGTGTCCCAGTCCCGAGAGCACTGCTGCGATGTCGTCGACCGCCGCGGCGCAGTCGTCATGCACGGGCCGGCCGTCGGGGAAGTGCGTCGTCGTCGCGATCGTCAGCGTGCCGGCGTCGGCCCCCACCTCCGCGGAGTAGGGGCGCGCCGGCTGCACGATCGTGACCGGGGCGCCGATGCGCGGTGCGGAGACGATGTCCAGCAGCAGCGCGGAGTCGCGCACGCTGCGGGTGACGGCGTGTTGCACCGACAGCGGGGCGCCCAGCGGGTTGCCAGCGCAGGTGCGCCCGCGCGACGGCTTGAGCCCCACGAGACCCGTCATGGCCGCGGGGATGCGGATCGAACCGCCGCCGTCGCTGGCGTGCGCGGCCGGAAGGATGCCCGCGGCCACGGCCGCTGACGCGCCGCCCGACGACCCGCCGGGGGAACGGCCCAGGTCGTAGGGGTTGCGTGAGGGGCCGAACAGGGCGGGCTCCGTAGACGCGTTCTGGCCCCACTCCGGGGTGTTCGTCTTGCCGACGACGGCCAGGCCCGCGCGCCGGTACGCCGACACGATCGGGGAATCGGCGGCGGCCGTCGCGTCCGCGAACAGGCGGCTCCCGTTGGTGGTGGGCAGCCCGGCGACATCCGCGCCGAGGTCCTTGATGGCGAAGGGGACGCCGTGCAGCGGGCCCGCCGGCAGTCCGGCGTCCACTTCGGCGCGCACCTCGTCGGCGCGGGTGGCGACGACGGCGTTCACCGTGGGATTGCGCTGCCCGATGCGGTCGAGCGCGAACTCGAGGACCTCGCGCGCGGACACCTCGCCGCCGCTGATCGCCTGCGCCAGGCCCGTCATGTCGCGCGTGTCGAACAGTTCTTCCATTCGTGCTCCTTCGCCGTGGCAGGGGCCGCCCGTCTGGACCGTGCCGCCGTGGACGGCGTCATTGTCGGCCGCGGCGGCGGCCCGGTGCCACCGGAGTCCCTGTGAGCGGGTGACCCTCGTCACGCTGACGGTACGGTGGGGTGCGGCTGGGTGCCGGATCATGCTGGATGCGAGGCGGGAGCAGGCGGGATGTCGGGAGCGGGTGCGGACGTGACGAAAGACGCCGGATCCCGGGTGACGGGCGTCCGGGGGTCTTCCGGCGCGGAAGCGTACGGATTCGCCATCATCGGCGCCGGTCTGGGCGGGCTGGCGGCGGCCATGGAACTCGCGCGATCCGGGCGCACGGACTTCGTCATCCTCGAGCGCGCGGCCGGGGCGGGCGGGGTCTGGCGGGACAACACCTACCCGGGGGCGGCGTGCGACGTGCCGTCGCCGTACTACTCGTTCTCCTACGCGCCCGAGCCGGGCTGGCCGCGCAGGTATTCGCGGCAGCCTGACATCTTCGCCTACATCCGTCGTCTCGTCGGCGAGTACGGCCTGCTCCCGCGCATCCGCTTCGGCGCCGAGGTGACCGCGGCGCGGTTCGACGCGCAATCGGCCCGGTGGGATATCACGCTGGGCGACGGTGAGGTGGTCCGGGCGCGTTTCCTGGTGCCCGCGGTCGGCCAGCTGTCCACGCCGGCGCTGCCACGGATCCCGGGCATCGATTCGTTCTCCGGATCGGCCTTCCACTCCGCCCGGTGGCGGCACGACGTCGACCTCACCGGCAAGCGGGTGGCGGTGATCGGGACCGGCGCCAGCGCCGTCCAGTTCATCCCGCACGTGCAGGCCGCTGCGACGCACCTGACGGTGTTCCAGCGCTCCGCCCCCTACCTGCTGCCGCGTCTGGACCGCGTCTACAGCGCCCGCCACCGCAGGCTCTTCCGCGCCGTCCCGGCGACCCTGGCGGCGGAACGGCTGTTCTGGTGGTGCTTCGCTGAACTGTGGACGCTGCAGATGAAGGGCAACCGCGTGGTGTCCGCCGCATTCCGTGCATGGTCGGCTCTGCACCGCTGGCGGGGGGTGCGGGACGCGGGACTGCGGGAGGTGCTCACCCCCGATTACCCGATGGGATGCAAGCGGGTGCTGTTTTCCAGCGACTACTACCCGGCGGTGTCGCAGCCCGATGTCACGGTCGAGACCGACGCCGTCGCCGAGGTGACGTCCGACGGCATCACCACGGCCTCCGGCACGCGGCATCGGGCGGACGTGCTCATCTTCGGCACCGGATTCCGCGCGCAGGAGTTCTGTACGGCCCTCGACATCCGAGGCGCCGGCGGGGAGGCCCTGGCCGAGCGGTGGGCCGACGGCGCGCGGGCGTACCTGGGGATCGCGGTGCCCGGGTTCCCCAACCTGCTGATGATGTACGGGCCCAACACGAACCTCGGCTCGGGGTCGATCCTGTTCATGCTCGAGCGCCAGGCCGTGTACATCCGGCGCCTGGCCGAGCTGGCCGACGCAGCGGGGGCGGACGCCGTCGATGTGCGGGCGGACGTGGACGACCGGTTCGACGCGGACGTGCAGCGGCAGCTGGCGCACAGCGCGTGGACCGGGTGCGACAGCTGGTACGTCGCCGCGTCGGGCCGCATCTCCAGCAACTGGCCGGACACCGTCTCCGCCTACCGGCGCATCACATCACGGGTGTCGTTGGACGACTACGTGCTGCTCAAGGCGGGTCAGCCGCGCAACGCCTCCGGCAGGTCGCGCTTGGACAGCAGGATCATCTGATTGGGGGACTTGTCCACCTCCGCCGTACGCGGAATGCTGCGCTGGAGCAGGTCCCATTCGTAGCCCGCGATCAGCGACTGTCCCTGGCCGATCACCGACTTGTCCTTGGTGGCCCACGACAACGGCATCAGGCTCGCGGTCTGCCACGACGCGCCCCGGTAGCGGCTGGAACGGTCCTGCAGCACGGCGACGCAGGGGATCTTCGCGCCGACGACCATAGGGTGCCCGGTCACGGCCGTCGCGGTACGCGTGACCAGCGCGTAGACGGGGTCGACGTCGCCGGTGCGCGAGACATTGACCAGCCCGAGCAGGGTGACGCCGTGCCGACGCTTCTCCGCGAGGACGGCGCCGACCAGCTGACTGCGTTCGTACTGTCGTTTGATGGAGCCGACTTTGCGGGGCAGCAGGATCGCCATGACGATGGAGCCGACCCCCATGACCACCAGCGCGGCGGCCAGGATGTACCAGCCGCCTGAGCCGAAGACGGCGGCCGCGACGCCGCCCGCGATCCACAGCAAAGCGACGAGGATCGAGGAGATGCGCAGCCTGCGCAACTCCTGGTAGTTCTCGTTTACACTCTTGGCGAACTTGACATCGACGGGGAACGGCAGTTGACGCACGGCACCGATCTTAGCGGTCGCCTCCGTGACGGTGACCGCCGACGGGGCAGGCCCCGGCTCCGGGTCAGGCTTCGGAGTCGGGCAGGTCGCCCTCCACGTCGGGGATCGGCGGGCCCAGCAGCTCGTCCGCGTCGACGATCCGGTAGGCGTACCCCTGCTCTGCCAGGAACCGTTGCCGGTGCGCCGCGTAGTCGGCGTCGAGGGTGTCGCGCGCCACCACCGAGTAGAAGTGCGCCTGCCCGCCGTCGCGCTTGGGTCGCAGCAACCGGCCCAGTCGCTGCGCCTCCTCCTGCCGGGAGCCGAAGGTGCCGGAGACCTGCACGGCCACGGCCGCCTCGGGCAGGTCGATCGAGAAGTTGGCGACCTTGCTCACCACGAGGGTCCGGATCTCGCCGCTGCGGAACCTGTCGAAGAGCCGTTCACGCTCGGCCGTGCGGGTGGAGCCCTGGATGACCGGCGCTTGCAGCGCGGCACCGAGCTCTTCGAGCTGGTCGAGATACGCGCCGATGACGAGCGTCTGCGCGCCCTCGTGCCGGTCGAGGATCGCCTGGACCACCGGCACCTTCGTCTCCGCGGTGGAGCACAGCCGGTAGCGGTCCTCGGATTCGGCGGTGGCATAGATCATCCGCTGGTTCTCGGTCAGAGTCACCCGGACCTCGACGCAGTCGGCGGGGGCGATCCAGCCCTGAGCTTCGATGTCGCGCCACGGGGCGTCGTACCGCTTGGGCCCGATCAGCGAGAACACGTCGCCTTCCCTGCCGTCCTCGCGCACCAGCGTGGCGGTGAGCCCCAGCCTGCGCCGCGACTGGAGGTCGGCCGTCATCCGGAACACCGGGGCGGGCAGCAGGTGCACCTCGTCGTAGACGACCAGCCCCCAGTCGCGCGAGTCGAACAGCTCGAGATGCTTGTACTCGCCCTTCGATCGACGGGTGATGACCTGGTACGTGGCGATGGTGACGGGCCGAATTTCCTTCTTCTCGCCCGAATACTCGCCGATCTCGTCCTCGGTGAGGGTGGTGCGGTCGATCAGTTCCCGCTTCCACTGGCGGCCGGCGACGGTGTTGGTGACCAGGATCAGCGTCGTCGCCTGCGCCTTGGCCATGGCGGCGGCGCCGACCATCGTCTTGCCCGCGCCGCACGGCAGCACCACCACCCCGGATCCGCCGTCCCAGAACGAGTCGGCGGCAAGCTGCTGGTAGTCGCGCAGCTGCCAGGGATGCGTGTCGGGGTCCAATGCGATCTCGTGGGCCTCGCCGTCGACGTATCCGGCCAGGTCCTCGGCGGGCCAGCCCACCTTGAGGAGCATCTGCTTGAGCCGCCCGCGCTCGCTGGGGTGCACGCGCACGGTGTCGTCGTCGAGGCGGTCGCCGAGCATCGGCTTGATCTTTTTGTGCCGCATCACCTCCTCGAGCACTGCGCGATCGAGGCTGATCAGGGTGAGCCCGTGCGCGGGGTGCTTGACAAGCTGCAGCCGTCCGTACCGGGCCATGGTGTCGGCCACGTCCACCAGCAGGGGCTGCGGCACGGGGAAGCGCGAGAACGTGACGAAGGCGTCGACCACCTGCTCGGCGTCGTGGCCCGCAGCGCGCGCGTTCCACAACGCCAGAGGAGTGACGCGGTAGGTGTGCACGTGTTCGGGGGCGCGCTCGAGCTCCGCGAACGGGGCGATGGCTGCGCGGGCGTCCGCGGCCCGCGGGTGGTCCACCTCCAGCAGCAGCGTCTTGTCGGACTGGACGATCAGCGGTCCGTCGCTCACATGGCCTCCCCGGTCTGCAATGTTCCTCAGTCCGCCCACGATACCGAGGTGATCCGGTGCAGGGAAAACACGTGGCGGGCGCCGGTGACGGCATCGAGCGCCTCGAGGACGCCGCCGTGGAATCCGACGGGCTCGACCAGGCGGTGGATCGCCGTACCCTGCGCGTCCACGTAGCCCACCGACACCGTCCGCCCTGTGCGCGTGGCAGTCTGCAGCAGCGCGACGGTGGCGGCCCCGCCCGCGCGCGTGCCGTCGGCCCGGATGGTGGGTGCGCCGGAGACGCCCTCCGCCTTGTCGCCCGCGCGCATGCCGGCCACGACCTCCGCGAGGGCGGCGTCGCCGAGGGCGGCCGGTCGGGGACGGTGCACGTTCTGCCGCGTCCGGCGCGGCGTCGCGACCCGCGCGCCGCGCGGTCGCAGGTCCAACACGCTGCCGTTCACGTCCTCGCCGACCGCCGCGACGCCGGCGCCGCGCAGGGCGTCCATCAGGTCCGCCAGTTCCAGGGAGGACACGGCGACGGTCGGGGCGAGCCTGCGCAGCCCCAGGTCGGGCAGGCGGGTGAACACCTCGGACAGCAGCACCTCGTCCTCGCACCGCAGGAACGAGTTGGCGAAGCCGATGCGCAGCCGGCCGTACCGGCGGGCCGCATCGTCGACCAGGTAGGTCAGCGCCTGCGGGACCGGCGTGCGCGAGGCGCCGGCGAACAGTGCGTGCAGATCGGAGCCGCTCATCCCGGAGTCCAATCCGGCGCGCAGCGAATCCTCGGTGATCCGGTACACCGTGGCCGCTCCTGCGGACTCGACCTCGGCGACCCGCGCGATCGTGGCTGCGAGCTCCGGTACGAGCGGGCCGGGCGCGATCATGGTGAGGTCGGCCTGCAGCAGCACGTGGTCCACCGGATCCGGCATGGCGGCGGACATCGCCGCCGCCGCCGGGTCGGCCGCCGGGTCGGCCGCCGGGTCGGCCTCGGCGACGGTCTGCTGCGTCAGCGCGCGGCCGGGTTCCGACAGCGCACCCTGCGCGACCACACCCATGTCCTGCGCCTCGGCAAGCAGGTATTCGACGTATCCCGGCGGCATGCGCGCGTGGCGCCGCGGGCGGAGCCACTGCAGTGACGTGAGCAGGTCGGACGCGCTCATGCCGGTGCCGGACGGCTCGGCGCTCAGGCGCCCCAGCACCGCCTCACGGTCGGCGGCGACCCCCGGCGCGTGGAGCTCGGCGGACAGTGCCGGTACCACTTTGTCCGCGGCGTCCCGGGTGCCGATCTCCCAGATGCGCCGCGGCATCCGCAGCCACGCCCGGCCCAGCACCGCCCACCGGCCGGCCGGTTCGAGGCCCAGCCAGGCGTCGATCTCCGTCGACGGCGCCCAATAAGAGTCGGCGGTGTCGTGCTCCGGCACGGGGTCGGGCAGCCCGGAACGGATGAGGTCCGCACGGGCGAGGAGCTCGAGCAGGAACCCGACGCGCCGCTCGCCCAGGGACAGTTCCTTGGCGAGCCGCCGGATCTCCCGCACGCCTACGCCGCCGCTGCGCAGCACCGGCACCGGGCGCGCGCTGAGCGAGTCGAGGACGGCGCGAGCGTGCCGCAACAGCTCCCCGGCCTCGCCGGCCGCGGCGGCGTCGACCGTCCCAGGATCGTGCACCGTCGGCACGATCGGGGGAGGGGTGAGCCTCAACTGCGCGGCGGCCAGGGAACCTGCCGCGGATCGGACGGCGTCGGGCAGGCGGACGGTGTGGTCGTCGACCTTCTCGAGCAGCCCGGCCTGGAGCAGGCGCTGCACCGGGCTCGTCGGTGGTGCGTCGTCCGCGGCGGCCCGCGTTCTGCCGAGCCCGCCGCCGGAGAGCAGAGCGGTCACCATGGAGCGTTCGTCCTCGGGCAGGGCTGCGAGCCGCGCGGCCGTCCCGTCCGACGCCCCGGCGCCGGGACTGCCGGCCGGGCCGTCGGTGCCGCCGAGGGCCGCAGCGAACGCGGCGGGCGGTGC
>NZ_JAENKO010000021.1 GCF_016599145.1 Tomitella cavernea | reverse complement strand
CCGCCGGCGCCTGCGCCTCGCCCGCCGTCGCGCCGTCGGTCACGCCGCAGCCCGGCGGCCCGCCGTTGCCCGCCGCCGCCACCGTGCTCCCACAGCCCACGCAACGCCCGTCGCCGCCCACCGACTGCGACGCCACCGGCAGTCTGCGGCCCGGCGTGCAGGGCGCGGTGTCGGGGCGTCTGCAGCAGATCCGCGACCGCGGCAGGGTGATCGTCGGCCTGGACCAGGGCAGCAACCTGTTCAGCTTCCGCGACCCGCTCAGCGGCGACCTGCTGGGCTTCGACGTCGACATCGCCCACCAGGTGGCGCGCGACCTGTTCGGCGACCCGACCAAGGTGGAGTTCCACTTCCTCAGCTCCGCCCAACGCGAGGAGGCACTGCGAGAAGGCACCGTGGACATGGTCGTCAAGACGATGACGATCACCTGCGAGCGCGCCCGATCGGTGGCGTTCTCCACGGTGTACTACCGCGCGGCGCAACGGGTGCTGGTGCCGCGCGACTCGCCGGTGCGCGGCCCGGCGGACCTGGGCGGCAAGACGGTCTGCATGGCGGCCGGCACCACCTCGATCCCGTCGCTGTGGAACGTGCAGCCCTCCGCTCGAATCATGACGGTCCCCAGCTGGGGCGACTGCCTCGTCGCCCTCCAGCAGCGGCAGGTGGACGCGGTGAGCACCGACGACACCATCCTCGCCGGCATGGTGGCGCAGGACCCCAACCTCATGATCGTCGGCGACCCGATCGAGCAGGAGCCCTACGGCATCGGCATGCACAAAGGCGACGACGCGCTGGTCCGCTTCGTCAACGGAACGCTGGAACGCATCCGGGACGACGGCACCTGGCAGCACATCTACGACCGGTGGCTGACCGTGCTGGGGCCCGCGCCCGAACCTCCCGCACCCCGCTATGTGGACTGACATGCCGCCCGGGCGGGCGGCGGCCCCGCCGGGATCGCGGGAACGGCCACGGCCACCCGCCGGGGTGACAGGCTGGGCAGCATGAACACAAGCGCTGCGGACCGGCCCGGAACCCACGGTTCACTGCGATCCGCGACCGCACCGTCCTGGGCGTCGCCGCCCGGGTCCGCCACCACCGCGGGCCGACGGCGTGCACGCGCCCGCACCGGCTCCGCCCGGCTGGCAGGCGGCCTCGTCGAGGTCCCGATAGTGCAGCAGACGGACCCTGAATCGGCTCTGCTCGACAGCCCCGTCGTGGCCGAGGGCAAGAGATACTGCGGCACCTGCGGGCAACCGGTGGGGCGCGCCACCGCGGCCGGCGCGGGCCCGGTGGCCGGCCTGTGCGACAAGTGCGGCGCACCATTCGATTTCACGCCGATGCTCCGCCCCGGAGACCTCATCGCCGGGCAGTACGAGGTGCGCGGATGCCTGGCGCACGGCGGGCTCGGATGGATCTACCTGGCGATGGACCGCAACGTCAGCGACCGTTGGGTGGTGCTCAAAGGCCTGCTGCACTCGCAGGACCCGTCCGCGCAGGCGGTGGCGGTGGCCGAACGCGAGTTCCTCGCCGAGCTGACCCATCCGAGCATCGTGAAGATCTTCAACTTCGTCGAACACCCACGGCCGGACGGCACCCCGGTGGGCTACATCGTCATGGAGTTCATCGGTGGCACCACCCTCAAACGGCCGCGCAGCGACGAGCTCATGCCGCTGGAGCACGCCATCGCCTACGTCCTTGAGATCCTGCCCGCGCTGGAGTACATGCACTCGAGCGGCCTCGTCTACAACGACCTCAAGCCGGACAACATCATGGTGGGTGAGGACCAGGTGAAGCTCATCGACATGGGCGCCGTCGCGGGCATCGGCGACTACGGATACATCTACGGCACCCAGGGTTTCCAGGCCCCGGAGATCATGGAGACCGGCCCCACCCCGGCCACCGACATCTTCACCGTCGGCCGCACCCTGGCCGTGCTCACCGTCGACATCGCCAAGGACAAAGGCCGCTACGTCGACGGCATCCCCCGCCCCTCCGAGGAGCCGCTGTTCTCCGCGCACGAGTTCTTCTACCGGCTGCTCATGCGCTGCACCGACCCCGAGCCGCACAACCGGTACCCGAGCGCGCACGCGCTGGCGCAGGATCTGCGCGGCGTCCTCCGCGAGATCATCTCCGCCCGCACCGGCACACCCCACCCTGCGATGTCATCGCTGTTCAGCCCGCCGCGCACCACGTTCGGCACCGACCTCGCCATCGCCCGCACAGACAGGCTCGTCGACGAACACGCCGAGGAGCCGCGGGTGCGCCCCGCCACCGTCGCCCAGGCGCTTCCGGTGCCGCTGGTCCCCGCCGACGACCCGGCCGCGGTGCACCTGGCGTCCACCGTGCACAGCCGCCCCGAGGAGATCCTCGACATGCTGCGCCGGGTGCGCGACTACGACGACGACGCCGTGCGTGACAGCGTCGAGATCCCGCTGGCCGAAATACGCGCATTCCTCGACCTGGGCGAACCCGATCATGCGCTGGAACTGCTCGAAAGGCTGCGCGCAGAGCGGATGCCCGACTGGCGGTTCGACTGGCTCGAAGGGGTCGCCAAGCTGCAGTGCGGCGACTACCAGGAGGCATTCACCTCGTTCGACGCCGTGCTCACCGCGCTGCCCGGCGAAGCGGCCCCCAAGCTCGCCGCCGCCGCCACCGCAGAGATCGTCCTCGACTCCTGGGAGAGCGACGCACCCGACGCATGGCGCGGGCTGGGCGAACGCTACTACCGACGTCTGTGGCAGACCGACCGCGCCGTGGTGGCCGCCGCCTTCGGGCTGGCCCGGCAACTGGTCGAGCGCGGCGACATCACCGGCGCCGTCGCCGCGTTGGACCAGGTGCCGGTCAGCTCTCGACACCGCGACGAGGCGCAGATGACGGCGGTGCTCACTCTCATCGACCAGCGCGCGGTCCCCTCGATCACCTACGATCAGCTCGAAGACGCCGGCAGGCGCATCGAGCTGCTGCCCGCGGACGACAGACGCACCCTGCAGCTGCGCGCGCTGGCCATGGGGATCGCGCTCGAATGGCTGCGCCACGGCCGCACCCCGAAGCACACCCACATCCTGGGGACCCGGTTCACCGAGCACGGGCTGCGCGCCGACACCGAGCGCACACTGCGCACCCTGGCGCGGTCCGTCCGCGAGAATCAGCGCCGCTACCGGCTGGTGGACCTGGCCAACCGGGTCCGCCCCCGCACCTGGGTGTAATGGCCCGCCGGCGCCGGCCCGCGCACCGCTTCCCGGCGACCGGCCGATATCGCGTGCTTGGATTCAAGCGGTGCGCGGCTTGTCCAGGCGGTACGCGGACCGGACATGCTCCGCGAAGCGGGCTGAGCAGACTGTTTCCGGGTGCGGGGCACTGCACGCGGTAGTACAGTACGCAGTCACAGCGGCACCGTCCGGCACCGGTGACCCGGGCTCGACTCTTCGAACGAATCGGGGTACACGATGATGCGGACCACCCGCTTCCGCCGGCCCCTCCCGCTCGCCGCCCGCACCCTTTTCACCACGCTTGCCGCCGCCCTTGCCGCCGTGCTTGCCGTCGCTTTTGCCGCCGTGCTCTCGGCCGCACCGGCGGGTGCCGCGCCGCCCGCCCACGTCACCGGCATCAGCGACCTCGGGCCGCAGGTCCTGCAGGTGGACGTGTACTCCCCCAGCATGGACCGCGTCATCTCCAACACCGTCCTGCGTCCCCCGGGCGGCGGCCCCGCCCCGGTGCTGTATCTGCTCGGCGGCGTCCGTGGCGGCACGGACGGCGTCTCCTGGCTCAACGACTCCGCCTACGAACAGTTCTTCGCGGACAAGAACGTCACCGTCGTCACCCCCGTCGGCGGCCCGTTCAGCGAGTACACCGACTGGCGATTCGACGACCCGATCCTGGGCCCCGCCCGCGCCAACCAGTGGCAGACCTACCTGACACGCGAGCTCCCGCCCGCCATCGACGCCGAGTTCGCCACCACCGGCCGCAACGCCATCGCGGGTCTGTCCATGTCGGCGGGGCCCGCCATCGACCTCGCCATCCAGGCGCCCGGCCTCTACCAGGCGGCGGGCTCGTACAGCGGCTGCCCCATCAACGGCGGCGTGTTCGGCGCCGCGCAGGTGTCGTCGGTGGTGCTCGCCGGCGGCGGGAGCGCCTCGAACATGTGGGGGCCGCCCGGCAGCGCCGGCTGGGCCGCGCACGACCAGTTCGCCCGGGCCGGCGAGCTGCGCGGCACCGCCGTCTACCTGGGCTCCGCGTCGGGCATCCCCGGGGAAGTCGACGCGCTGGCGCCCTACCAGCTCTTCGGCGCGGCCACCGGCGGCGGGGCCGTCGAGGCGATCGCCGATGCGTGCACCGCCGCGTTCTCCCGCAGACTCGACGACGTGGGCGTGCCGCACACGTTCGTGCACCGCGATCGCGGGGCGCACACCTGGGGACTGTTCGAGGCCGAACTGCGCGAGTCCTGGTTCACCGTCATCGGCCCGGCCCTGGGGACGTAGGCCGGGCCTCTTGCTCCTGTGAGGCACCGTTCCGAGCACCGTTTCCAGCCGGAGCGGCGAGAACACGCGCGCGGGCTGCCCCAGGCGGTGCGCGGGCCCCCGGGCGGCGTGACGGGGCGAGCCCAGTCAGTCGCAGATGCCCCGCAGCTTCTCGATCAGCGCCACCCGCCCGGCCGCATCCGCCGCCATCGGTGCCACATTGAGCGTGGTCACACCGGCCTCGGCGAACGCGGCGACCCGTTCGCGCACATACGATTCAGGCCCGATCAGGTTGACGGCCCGCACCAGCTCGTCCGGAATCGCCGCCGCGGCCTCCTCCTTCTTGCCCGCCAGGTAGAGGTCCTGCACGAGCTCGGCCTCCTTGCCGAAGCCGTACGTGGTGGCCAGCGTGTTGTAGAAGTTCTTGCCTTTGGCGCCCATGCCGCCGATGTAGAGCGCCAGGTGCGGGCGCACCCAGTCGTGCATGTGGTCCACGTCGTCGCCGATGGCCACCGCAGGGCCCGCATACACCTCGAGCTCGCCCAGCGACGGATCGCGCTTGGCCTTGCCGGCCGCCAACGCGTCGCCCCATGCGTCCTGCGCCCTCTCCGGGTAGAAGAAGATCGGCTGCCAGCCCTCGGCCAGCTCCGCAGTGAGCTCGACATTCTTGGGCCCCAGCGCCGCGAGCACGATGGGGATACGCTCGCGCACAGGGTGGTTGATCAGCTTGAGCGGCTTGCCCAGCCCGGTGCCCTCGTCGGCGGGCAGCGGGATCCGGTACTTCTTGCCCTGGTGCTGCACCTTCTCGCGGCGCCACACCTGGCGGCAGATGTCGATGATCTCGCGGGTGCGCCCCAGCGGTGCGTCGTACTTGACGCCGTGGAAACCCTCGATGACCTGCGGGCCCGATGCGCCGAGCCCCAAGGTGAAGCGGCCGTCGGAGACGTAGTCCAGCCCGGCGGCGGTCATCGCGGTGAGCGTGGGCGTGCGCGTGTAGATCTGCAGGATCCCCGACGCCAGTTCCAGGCGCGTGGTGCGGGCGGCGAGGAACCCCAGCTGGCTGACCGCGTCGAACGAGTACGCCTCCGGGACGAAGGCGATGTCCAGACCCGCCCGTTCCAGGTCCGCCACTTCCGCGGCCGTCTCGGCGAATCCGCCGCTGTAGTTGAGGGTCATGCCGACGCGCATCAGTGCACCTCTGTTCTCGGTCAGGGTGGGAGTTCTCGGTCAGGGTTGGTGGGTCCGATCACGAGCGAGTCTGCCACGTCGTGCCGGAGGTCACACAGGCAGTACTATTGTTCACAGATACAATACCGGTGTCCCCGGCCGAAGCTGACGAGATCGGAGCCGACATGACAGCGACGCTAGCCCCGCAGCGCGCCGCAGGTGGCCCGCAGGCACGCGGCACCCGCACCGCCGCCCTCGCTCTGGCCTTCCGCAACGCATGGGCACTTACGCCTTTCGGCAGCGGCATCGAGCGGCCCGCACCCCTGCCGTCCACCGTGGTCCACGACGCGCCCCACTGCACGGTCCGCCGGTACAGCGCGCCGGGGACGGACGGGGCGCCGGTGCTGCTGGTGCCCCCGCTGGCCGTGTCCATCGACTGCTACGACCTGCGGCCGGGGCAGAGCCTGGCCGCGCACTTCGTCGAGGCGGGCCGACCCGTCTACGTCGTCGACTACGGCCGCATCCGGTACGCGGACCGCGACATGGGCTTCGACGACTGGTTCGACCGCATCATCCCCACCGCCATCGGCGTGGTGCTGCGTGATGCGGACAACGGCCCTGCCGCCGCCGATCCCACGCCGGACCTCGTCGCCTGGAGCCTGGGCGGCACGCTCTCCCTGCTCACCGCCGCCCACTGCCCCGAACTGCCGATCCGGTCCATCGTCGCCATGGGCACGCCCATCGACTACGCGAAGAACCCGTCCATCGCGCCGCTGCGCGCCATGGGCTCGCTCGCGCCGCTGCCGGTGGTCGGCGGAGTGGTGCGCACCGCCGGCGGCATCCCCTCGCCGCTGGTCAAGCTCAGCTACCGCTCGACGGCGCTGACCCGGGAGCTGACCCGGCCGTGGTTCATCGCGCACAACCTCACCGACACCACGGCGCTCGCCCAGATGGAGGCGATCGACCGGTTCATGGCCGGCATGCCCGGGTACCCGGCCCGCTTCTACACCCAGATGCACAAGAACCTCATCATGGGCAACGCGCTCGCATCGGGGGGCGTGCGCATGGGCGGGCACGATGTGGACCTGGCCGACCTGCGGGTGCCGGTGCTCGCGATCTGCGGCGACACCGACGTACTGGCGCCCGCGGCCAGCGTCGCGGCCACCGCCGACGTGCTCGCCGGCTCGCCGCGAGTGCTCGTCGAGACGGTCCCGGGCAGCCATTTGGGCATGGTCGCCGGCAGCGGGGCCCGCATGCACACGTGGCCGGTGATCGACCGGTTCCACGGGGAGCTCGGCGGGCGGTGACCCGGCTGCGGGCGCGTCTCCGCGTCCGAAGTTCGAACGCCACGTGACACCACGCCCATAGTTGTCGCATCCGGTCCGTAATTACGAACTGCACCCTGCAACTTCGAGCGCGAAGCAGGTTTGCGCTCGATCTTCGGGCGCGAACAGCGGGTCGCGCTTGAACTTCGAGCGTCGACGGCGTCGCGTTTGAACTTCGGGCGCGACGTGGCGGGCCGGCCCCCGCCTACCCGGCACCACCGCTACACGAACGCCCAGGCGGCGTTCGCGATGGCGAGCTCCTCGTTGGTGGGCACCACCAGCACCGCGGTCTTCGATGCGGCGGTCGAGATCACCCGTCCGTGGCCGCCACGCACCCGGTTGGCGGCCGGGTCCACCTCGATGCCGAACCCTTCGAGCCCGGCCAGCGCGTCCTCGCGCACGGATGCGGCGTTCTCGCCGACGCCGGCGGTGAAGGTGATCGCGTCGACGCGTCCGAGCACCGCCATGTAGGCGCCGACGTACTTGCGCAGCCGGTGCACGTACACGTCGTAGGCGAGCGCCGCACGCGGATCGCCGGCCTCCCGCCTCTCGGTGACGGTGCGGAAGTCGTTGACGCCGCTGAGCCCCTTGAGCCCCGAGCGCCGGTTGAGCAGCTCGTCGATGTCGGCGATGTCCATCCCGGCGTGCCGGCCCAGGTGCAGCAGCACCCCCGGGTCCACATCTCCGGGCCGGGTGCCCATGACGAGCCCCTCGAGAGGCGTGAGCCCCATCGACGTCTCCACCGCCACGCCGCCGCGCACCGCCGAGGCCGACGCGCCGTTGCCCAGGTGCAGCACGATGGTGTTGACCTCGTCGCGGGGGCTCCCCAGTAGCCGCGCAGTCTCCTCGCTGACGTACTCGTGCGAGGTGCCGTGGAACCCGTAGCGCTGCACCCCGTACTCCTCTGCCACGTCCGCGTCGATGGCGTAGGCGGCGGCCGCGGGGGGCAGCGTGTGGAAGAAGCCGGTGTCGAACACGCCCACGTGCGGCACGTCGGGGAAGTGCTCGCGGGCCACCTCGATGCCGATGATGTTCGCCGGGTTGTGCAGGGGTGCGAGGTCGGCGAGCCGCTCGATGGTCTCGACCACCTCGGGCGTGATGAGCGTAGGCTGCGTGAACACCTTGCCGCCGTGCACGATCCGATGGCCGACGGCCGCCACCCCCGCCTCGTCCAGGTCCAGCCCGGTCTCGGCGAACGTGCGGTACGCGAGCGTCAGCCCGTGCGTGTGGTCGGTGATCTCACCATGCCATTCGCTGGTGCGCCCGTCGTATTCGTGGACGAGCCGGCCCTGCGGCTCGCCGATCTGCTCGACGAGGCCGGACGCGACGGCGCGTCCGCGGGCCACGTCGACCAGTTCGTACTTGATCGACGACGATCCCGAGTTGATCACCAGCACAAGGCGGCTCATCGGCGCGCCCCTTCCGTCGAGTCGGAGGCGCGGCCCGACACCTGCGCCTGGATCGCGGTGATCGCCACGGTGTTGACGATGTCCTCCACCAGCGCCCCGCGCGAGAGATCGTTGACGGGCTTGCGCAGCCCCTGCAGCACCGGCCCGATGGCAACGGCGCCCGCCGTCCTCTGCACCGCCTTGTAGGTGTTGTTGCCCGTGTTGAGGTCCGGGAACACGAGCACCGTGGCCCGGCCGGCCACCGCCGAGTCCGGCATCTTGGCCGCCGCCACCGACGGTTCGACGGCCGCGTCGAACTGGATTGGCCCCTCCACGGGCAGCCCGGTGCCGCGGTCGCGCACCAACGTGGTGGCGGCACGCACTTTGTCGACGTCGGCGCCCGAGCCCGATTCGCCCGTCGAGTACGACAGCATCGCCACGCGCGGGTCGATTCCGAACTGCGCCGCGGTGCGCGCCGACGACACGGCGATGTCCGCGAGCTCCTCGGCGGTGGGGTCGGGCACCACTGCGCAGTCGCCGAATGCGAGCACCCTGTCCGCCAGGCACATCAGGAAGATCGACGAAACCGTGGACACGTCCGGCAGGGTCTTGATGATCTCGAAGGCGGGGCGGATCGTATGGGCGGTGGTGTGCGCGGCGCCGGAGACCATGCCGTCGGCCGCGCCCATGTGCACCATCATCGTGCCGAAGTACGACGGGTCGCGCATCACCTCCACGGCCACGTCCTCGGTGACGCCCCGGTGCGCGCGCAGACGCGCGTACTCCTCGATGAACCCGTGCCGCATCGTGGAGGACGTCGGGTCGATCACCTGCGCACCGTCGAGCTCCAATCCGAGCTCCGCGGCGCGCTGGCGCACGCGGGTCTCGTCGCCGAGGATCGACAGGTCGACGATGCCGCGCCGGATCAGCCTGCCGGCCGCGCGCAGGATGCGGTCGTCATCACCTTCGGGCAGCACGATGCGGCGGCGGTCGGCGCGGGCCCGCGCCAGCAGCCGGAACTCGAACATCTGCGGCGTCACGATCTCCGGGATCTCCACCCGCATGAGGTCACGCAGCGCCTCGCCGTCGACATGCCGCTCCATCAGGTCCAACGCGGTATCCACCTTGCGCAGCGACGACGGGGTCATCTGGCCGCGGGTCTGCGACGCGATGGCCGCGGTGGCGAACGTGCCCTGCTCGCAGCGGATCAGCGGCAGCCGCGGCTTGGTGCCCTTGACCAGAGCGTCGATCGCAGGGTGGGGCTGCAGCCCGCCGTTGAGCACGATGCCCGCCAGCGACGGGAAGCCCTCGGCCTCGTGGGCGGCCACCAACGCCAGCAGCGCGTCCGAGCGGTCGGCGGGCACGATCACCACCTGCCCCTCGGTGATGCGTTCGAGGATGTGCTCGGCCGTCATGCCGCCCACCATCACGCTGGTGGCCTCCCGGGCGAGCAGCGCCGGGTCGCCCGCGTAGACGATTCCGCCGACCGCGGTGCACAGCTCGGCCATCGTCGGCGCGAACAGCACCGGCACCTCCGGCAGCGCCCAGGCCGGCAACCCCGTTCCGCGCAGCGCCTCCACCACCGCGTCGAGTCCGTCGGGCTCGCACCGGTTGGCCACCACGCCCGCCACGTGCGCCTGCGCCGAGCGGATCTCGGCGATGCTGTGCGACGCGAGTTCCGCCGTCTCCCACGGCGCGCGGTCGTGTCCGCTCACCGCCAGCAGCACCCGCGCACCCAGGTTGACGGAGATACGCGCGTTGTAGGCGAGCTCCGACTGGTTGACGACGTCGGTGTGGTCGCTGCCCACGATAACGACGGCGTCGGAACTCGTCTGGACCTCGTGATAGCGGGCCACGATCTCGCTCAGCGCCGCCTCCGGGTCGGCGTGCACCTGGTCGTAGGTGACGCCGACGCAGTCGGCGTAGTCGAGGCTGGCCGTAGCGTGCCGCACGAGCAGCTCGAGGATGGGGTCGGGGCCGTCCGCGCTGCGAGTGATCGGCCGGAACACGCCCACACGCGCACCGGACTCGGCGAGCATGTGCAGCAGGCCCAGCGCGATAGCCGACTTTCCGGTGTTCCCCTCGGCCGAGGCGAGGAAGATACTCGGCGCCGGGGACCCGGAGGCCGTTCGCGGCGCGGTGGCCGGGGGAGACTCGGAGGGCGACGCGGAGGGCGACTCAGAGGGCATTGCCCCAGACTAGTGGCGCGCGCCATCCGACCGGTCCCCCGATCCGGGGGGTGCCGCGACCGGCGGGGTGACGCCCGGCGTCACCCCAGCGCGCGCAGGCGCGGGGCCAGGTCACGCTCGAACAGCTCGAGGAACCGGCGCTGGTCGTGGCCCGGCGCGTGGAACACAAGGTGGTTCAGGCCGGCGTCGATGTACTGGCGCACCTGCTCCACCGCGTCGTCCGGGTCGGACGCGACGATCCAGCGCTTGGCGATCTGCTCGATGGGCAGCGCGTCGGCGGCCCTTTCCATCTCGATCGGGTCGTCGATGGAGTGCTTCTGCTCGGCGGTGAGCGACAACGGCGCCCAGAAGCGGGTGTTCTCCAGCGCCTTGTCCGGGTCGGTGTCGTAGGAGATCTTGATTTCGATCATCTTGTCGATCTCGTCGGCGTCGCGCTCCTTCTTGGCGGCCCCCTCGGAGACGGCGGGCAAGAGCTTGTCGGTGTAGAGCTCCATGCCCTTGCCGGAGGTGCAGATGAAGCCGTCGCCCGCGCGCCCGGCGTACCGCGCGACGACGGGTCCGCCCGCCGCGATGTAGACGGGGATGCCGCCCTCGGGCACGTCGTAGATGGAGGCACCCGACGTCGAGTAGTACTCGCCGTCGAAGTCCACGCGGTCGCCGGTCCACAACTCGCGCATCAGCCGCACCGACTCGCGCAGCCGGGCGAAGCGCTCCTTGAACGCCGGCCACTCGCCCTGATAGCCGGTGGCGATCTCGTTGAGCGCCTCACCGGTGCCCACGCCGAGCATCACACGGTCCGGGAACAGGCAGCCCATGGTGGCGAACGCCTGCGCCACCACGGCAGGGTTGTAGCGGAAGGTCGGCGTCATCACCGAGGTGCCCAGCTGCAGGCGCTCGGTCCGCTCGCCCACCGCGGCCATCCACGCCAGCGAGAACGGCGCGTGCCCGCCCTCGTGCCGCCACGGCTGGAAGTGGTCGGACACCGTCGCCGAATCCATCCCGTGACGCTCGGCGGCCACCGCGATCTCCACGAGCTCACGCGGATCGAACTGCTCCGCAGACGCCTTGTAGCCGAGCTTGAGCGGGCGCTTCGCCATGTCCAGATCCTCCTCGCCGATGACAGTCAGCCTCGATTCAACCATCGACGCCCGCCGACGACACGCCGCCACTTGCTCACCGGAATGCGCGACGGCGCGCGGCGGCCGGCCCGCTACTGCCAGAATCCCTCTGACGGCCCCCCGGAACCGCCTGCAGGAAGGACCACCCATGACCGCACCGCACAGGCAGCGCACCGCCCTGGTGACCGGAGCCTCGTCGGGCATCGGCCTGGCGACGGCACGCGCCCTCGTCGCCGGCGGCCACACCGTGTACGGCACCGGCCGCAATCCGGACGGCATGCCCGACGACGTCCGTGTGCCCGGGGTGTACTACCTGCCGCTCGACCTCGCCGACCCCGCATCCATCGAACGCTGCGCCGCGCAGGCCGGCCCCGTCGACGTGCTCGTCAACAACGCGGGCGAAAGCCAGTCGGGCCCGTTCGAGGAGCTGCCGCCGGACGATCTCGAGCGGCTGTTCCGGATCAACGTGCTCGGGGCGGTGCTCCTGAGCCAACTGGTGCTGCCCGGGATGCGCGAACGCGGGTACGGGCGCGTCGTCATGGTCGGGTCGATGCTCGGCAGCCTGCCGCTGGCCTACCGCTCGTCGTACTGCGCGTCCAAGGCGGCGCTGCGCACCTTCGCGTCCGCCGCCCGGGCCGAGTTCGCGCCGTACGGGGTGTGGCTGACCACCGTGGAGCCCGGCTCGATCAACACCGGCATCAGCGGGCGCCGCACCCACCTGGTGCGGTCCGGCTCGGTGTTCGAGGAGCAATACCGGCGGGTGATCTCGCGCCTGGACGCGCGCGAGGCCGCCGGCATCCCCGCAGAGGAGGTCGCCGCGCAGATCATGGACGCGATCCGTGCGCGGCGGCCCCGACCGATGTACGCGGTGGGCGGTGGCTCGCGGGTGGCGTTCGCGATGAAAAGGACGCTGCCGGAGTCGGTTACCGAGCGGATCCTCAACCGACAGTTCGGTGTGCGGTTCTAGGCGGCTGCCCTCCCCGCGACCCGCGACTCCCCGCCGCTCGGTACGTTCTTCGGTGGAAATCGCCGCGCGATCACCGAAAAACGTACCGACGGGCGAGGCGCCGTCACCGCAACCGCACGGGCAGCCCCGCCACCACCAGCAGCACCTCGTCGGACGCGGCGGCGATGCGCGCGTTGAGCCGGCCGAGCAGGTCCCGGAACAGCCGGCCCGAGGCGGTGGCCGGCACCACGCCGCTGCCCACCTCGTTACTCACTGCCACCACCGGCGCCGGGCACGCGCTCCAGGCCGCGACGAGCTCGTCCATGTCCGCCTCGACCCGTTCGAGGGGCCCGCCGTCCCACGCCGAGTGCAGGTCCAGGCGCGCGGTCAACCAGGTGCCCAGGCAATCGAGCAGCACCGGTCCCGTCGCAGTCCGCAGCAGCTCCGCCACGTCGGTCGTCTCGACGGTGCGCCACGTTTCCGGGCGCCTCTCGCGGTGCGCGGCCACCCGCGCCAGCCATTCGGCATCGTCGCGCCCGTGCCCGCCGGTGGCCAGGTAGGTGACGTCGGCGCGGTCGGCCAGCGCCTCCTCCGCCAGCGTGGACTTGCCCGAACGTGCGCCGCCCAGCACCAGTGTCCGACGGGGGCCCGCGCGTTCCGGCCCGCCTGCTGCGCCCGGCCCACGTTCCACGCCCGGCACCGGCACCACCATCCCGTCCTCCCCCGCTAGGGCCCCCCACGGCCGCAGCCGCCGGTCCAGCTCGTCCGGCGGCGGATTGTGGTGGCTCAAGTGCACGGCCACCACCTGTGTGCCCTCGACGAGGGCCCCGCATCGCCGCAGCCCCGCGAGCGCGCGGGGGAACGTCGTCAGGTTCAGATGCCCGCCGTCCAGGTCGGTCCGATCGCCGAAGGTCTCGTCCAGGAACACCGCGTCGAACCGCGCGCCCGCCACCGCCCGCACTGTCGGCTCCGGAAGCGGCCCGGTGTCGGTGGCCCACAGGATGCGGCCGGCCGCGCCCACACGTGCCACGTCGTAGAGCACCGCGTCGCCGGCACCCCGCACCGCGTGCGAAGCGTCCAGCACGCGCACCCGGTAGCGCGCACCGTCCGGTTCCCCCAGCACCACCTCGTCGCCGGCCGCCACCTCGATGAATCGCACCGGGTCGCCGGCCGCCACCCACTGCCGGCACTGTGCGACGACATCGGCCGGGCCCACCACGTCCAGGGGTTCGCGGCGGCCGGCCCAATGCCGGAACAGCAGGGCCGCCGGGCCCAGGTGATCGGGATGCGAGTGGGTCAGCAGCAGGTGCCGCACCCCCGCCAGCGAGCGGCCGGCCCGCATCGCGCTCCGAGGCGCCTCCGGGCCGCAGTCGAGCAGCAGCCGACCGTCGACCAGGGCCGAAGTCTGTCCGCGGATGCGCCCCGCCCCGGCTGCGGCCACGCACGACGCGCACTCGCAGAAGGGGTTGGGCCATCCGTCGGCGGCGCCGCTGCCCAAAAGCACGACTTCTCCGCCGTCCTGAACATCCCCGCCGTCCTGAACATCCCCGCCGTCCCGGACTTCCCCGCCCGGCCGGCCGTCGCTGCCGCTCATTCCGCCGCTCCCCTGGCCGCACACCCGACAGTCCCGGCGCCCAGACTCGTCGGCAGCACGACCACGGTGCCGCCTCTTCGCAGCACCTCGACCCGGGCGCCGTACACGCGGCCGATCCGCGCCGGTGCGAGCACGTCCTCGGGCGCGCCGTCGGCAATCACCCGGGCGTCGGCCATCATCACCATGCGTCGACCGTAGTGGGCGGCCAGAGTGAGGTCGTGCATCGCGGCGAGCACCGTGATCCCCTCGTCGGCCCGCAGCGATTCCACCATGTCCAGCACCTGCTGCTGGTGCCCGATGTCGAGGGCGCTGGTCGGCTCGTCGAGCAGCAGCACCTCCGGCTGCTGGGCCAGCGCCCGCCCCAGCACCACCCGCTGAAGCTCTCCGCCGGAGAGCTGCGCGGCCTGCCGGGACGCCAGTTCCTCGAGGTCGAGCCGCCGCAGAACCCGCGCCACCGCGTCCTTGTCCGTCGCCGATTCCACCCCGAACCGGGGCACATGCGGGGTGCGCCCCAGCGACACCAACTCCGCCACCGTGATCCCCTCGGGCACCACCGGGCGCTGCGGCATGAGCGCCACCTTGCGCGCCATCACGCGTCGCCGCGTCCTGCGCGGGTCGGCGCCCGCGACCGTCATCTCCCCTGTCACCGTCCCACCCGCCGAGGTGCCGCCCGCGGGGCTGAGCAGCCCGGCGAACGCGTGCAGCAGCGTCGTCTTGCCGGCGCCATTGGGGCCCACCACCGAGACCCACTCGCCCCGGCCGATCGTCAGCGTCACGTCGTCCACCACCGTCGCGCCGCCGCGCGCCACGGTCAGCCCCGCGCAGGCGATAGCCGCATCTCCGATCACAGCGTCCCCCACCGTCACTGCATCCCCCTGCCGCGCCGCAGCACCACGAGGAAGAACGGCGCGCCGATCGCCGCCGTCACCACGCCGATCGGCAGCTCTGCGGGCGACATCACTGTGCGCGCCACGACGTCGGCGAGCACCAGGAACGCCGCGCCCGCCAGTACCGACAGCGGCAGCAGCAGCCGGTGCCCGGGCCCCACCACCAAGCGCACCGCGTGCGGCACCACGATCCCGACGAACCCGATGAGCCCGCTCACGCTCACCACCGCGGCCGTGCCGAGGGTGGCGACCGCCACCAGCAGCAGCCGCACCCGCGCCGGGCGGATGCCCAGGCTGGCCGCCTCGACGTCACCCACCGACATCACGTCGAGGGTGCGCCGGAACAACAGGATCGTCGCGATCGTCACCGCCACGTACGGCAGCACCAGGGTGACGTCGGACCAGCCGTCGGTGCTCAGCCGACCGAGCAGCCACGCGTACACGCTCTGCAGCGAATCCTGATAGCGCTGCTGCACGAACGTCTGCGCGGCGTTGGCGAACGCCGCGACGGCCACCCCGGCGAGGATGATCACCACCTCGCCTCGGCCCCCGCCCACGCTGCGGCCCAGCAGATAGGTGGCGGCGACGGCGACGATGCCGCCCGCGAACGCCGCCACCGGCACGCCCAGCGAGCCCATGCCCGCGCCTGCGGCTCCGGCGACGATCATCACCGTCGCACCCAGTCCGGCACCGCTGGAGACGCCCAACAGGTATGGGTCGGCCAGCGGATTGCGGAACACGCCCTGGTAGGCGGCCCCGGCCACGGCGAGGGTCGCCCCCACCAGCGCGCCGAGCACCACGCGCGGCAGCCGGATCTGCCACAGGATGGCGTGCTGCTGCGCGGTGAGGCCGGAATCGACGTGCACCAGCGGCAGCGCGTCGGCCAGCTCGGCCAGCACGGACGACGGCGACAGGCCCGACGCGCCGACGAGCGTGGCCGTCAGCAGCACCGCGACGGTCACCGCCGCCGCGGCCACGATGATGGCCGCGCCCCGTCCGCGCCCCCGGCGCGCGACGACTCCGCCGGGGCGGGCCGCCGTGGCAGTCACGTGCCCGGCCGGTCCGCGAGGATCTGCGCGATGCGCCGGGCCAGGTCGCCGATCCGCGGCCCCCAGCGACTGGTCATGTCGGCGTCCAGCGCATACACGTGCCCATCGCGCACCGCAGTGACGCCGGCCCACCCGGGTCGCTGCGCCACCGTTGCGGGCGACTCGCCGCCCTCCTGGGCGTCGGCCAGGAAGATCAGGTCCGGATTCGCCGAGACGACGAACTCCGGCTGCAGCTGCGGATACGCGCCCGCGCCGGATGCCGCGTCCGCGATGTTCTGCAGACCGAACAGCGAGTAGACCTGCCCGATGAACGACTCGGAGGTCACCGTGTAGAGGGTCGGGTCGAGTTCGTGGAAGTAGCTGAGGCCATCGCCCGCGCCGGCCGCGGTGTCGATCGCCGCGGAGATCTGCCCGCGCACGGTCCCCACGAGCTCGTGCGCCTGGTCGGCGTGCCCGGTGACGACGCCCACCTGGACGAACTGCTCGT
The DNA here is from genome assembly GCF_016599145.1 of Tomitella cavernea. GTDB lineage: Bacteria > Actinomycetota > Actinomycetes > Mycobacteriales > Mycobacteriaceae > Tomitella > Tomitella cavernae. Next base: position 49,425 of record NZ_JAENKO010000021.1, on the reverse strand, counting down.
ACGCGCCTTCGATGCCGCTGGGCGCGGGCAGCTGCAGGTATGGCACGCCCACCCTGTCCAGGCCGGATGTCAGGTCGCCGTTGTCGTCGGAGAACACCACGAGGTCCGGCTGGTAGCCCAGGACGGCCTCGAGGTTGGGTGTATACCCGGACAGGTCGGTGGTGGGCACGCCCTGCGGGTAGTCCGACTGGTCGTCCACCGCCACCACCTGGCTCCCCGCGCCCACCGCGTAGAGGATCTCCGTGGCCGACGGGCTCAGCGAGACGATCCGCTGCGGCGCGTCTTCCGGGGACTCCGGCGCTGCCGCCGCGCCCGACGCCCCGCCGGAACCGCCGCCCGATTCTCCCGCGCTCGAGCCGCACGCCGCGAGCACCGCACCCAGCAGCAGCGCGACGACCAGGGCGAACAGGCGGAGTACTGCGCGACGGGCGCGGCCGGCACGGGCATGAGGGTGGTGGGGCACAGAGCCGTTCCTTCATCCGAGGGGCGTCGTGTGGCCGCGGGCCAGCTGGCCTGGCTCATCCGACTCGCCTCATGCGCATCCACGCGGCGTCGGCTTCACAGTTGCGGGACAGCGCCGGCATCGCACCGGACTTCACTGACACCCACGGCGACCGGCGGCGCCGGCCGGGTGGCAGTTTACCCGTCGATCATGCGCGCCCCGATCGCCGTTCCCGACCAGAATCCTCCTGGCTGCCACGGAAGCGGCGCGCAGCACTCGGAACAGGCCCGGGCGTGACACCTGCTCAACATTCTGTGGAGCTTCGACGGCGGAAACCCGCCATCGGAGGGTCACAGAATGTTGATTTCGTGCCACAAGCAGCGTGCGCCGGCGGTTCCGCCCCCGCCGGAGATCACCCCAGCGCCTGCGCGATGTCCTCGGTGAGGTCGCGCACGTCCTCGAGCCCCACCGACAGCCGCACCACGCCGTCGGTGATCCCGATGGCGGCGCGCCCCTCGGGCCCCATCGCGCGGTGCGTGGTGGTGGCGGGGTGGGTGGTCATCGATTTGGCGTCGCCCAGGTTGTTGGAGATGTCGAGGATGCGCAGCCGGTTGAGGAACTCGAAGGCGCGCGCCTTGCCCTGCCCCTCCGCCGCGGCCAGCTCGAAGGTGATGACCGACCCGCCGCCGGACATCTGCGAGCGGGCCAGCTCGTACTGCGGGTGCGACGGCAGGAACGGGTACTTGACCCACGCGACCGCCTCGTGCGCTTCGAGCAGCCCGGCGATCTCGAGCGCGCTCGCCGCCATGCGCTCCACGCGCATCGCCATGGTCTCGAGCCCCTTGACCAGGGTCCAGGCGTTGAACGGGCTCAGCGACGGGCCGGTGTGGCGGATCAGGTGCTTGACCGGCCCGCCGATGAACTCCGCGGAGCCCAGGATCGCCCCGCCCATCACGCGCCCCTGGCCGTCGATGTGCTTGGTGCCGGAGTACACCGTGACATCGGCGCCCAGTGCCAGGCTGTTCTGCAGCACGGGGGTGGCGAAGACGTTGTCGAGGACGACGGTGGCGCCGGCCGCGTGCGCCATTTCGGAGACCGCCGGGACGTCGACGATCTCCTGCATCGGGTTGGAAGGGGTCTCGAAGAAGACGGCCTTGGTGGGCTTCGAGAGCGCCTCGCGCCACTGGTCCAGGTCGGTGCCGTCGACGAACACCGTCTCCACGCCCCAGCGCGGCAGCAGCTCGTTGCAGATCACGAAGCACGAGCCGAACAGGCTGCGCGACGCGACGAGCCTGTCGCCGCTCCCGCACAGCGCGGCCAGGGCCGTGAACACCGCGGACATGCCCGTGGCGGTGGCATAGCAGGCCTCGGCGCCGTCGAGCAGACGCATACGCTCCTGGAACATCTCCACCGTGGGGTTGCCGTAGCGCGAGTACACGAAGCGCTGGTCCTCCCCGGTGAACGCGCGCTCGGCGGCCTCGGCGCTCTCGTAGACGTAGCCGGAGGTCAGGTACAAACCCTCGGCCGTCTCCTGGTACTGCGAGCGCATCACCCCGCCGCGGATGCCGACGGTGGCGGGGCGCACCCCCTCGGGGAGACGGGATGCGTGCTGGTCGTGCGCGGGCTGATCGGACATCGTCGCTGCCTCCGTGGGGCGGGTCGGCCCGGCCGTCTCGACGGGCCGGGAAGATCTGTGGGCGTCAGGAGCGCGACGTCGATGACAGCCGGAAAGCTGCAGCCGTCGCGGTGTGGGGAGCGGTCAGGACTGACACCAGGGCAGGCCTGCCGCGCGCCAGCCTGCGCTGCCGCGGTGCCCGTGGGCGTCCAGCCCGCCTTCGAACCCTTCAAGGACGTTGTAAGCGGGCCCCATGCCCGCGCCGGTGGCCGCGGTGGCGGCCCCGATGGACCGCTGCCCCGAGCGGCAGAGGAACAGGATCGGTGACGGCGAGCCGGACGCGTCGCCGTCCCTCGCGGCCCCCCGCTCCGCCGCGACCTCGGACTGCAGCTGCTCTCCGAACTGCGGGTTGGGCGCGCCCGACGGGTAGTCGATCCACTCGACGAACCGTGTGCGGCGCCCCAGCGCGGACAGGTCGGGAACCCCCACGAACTGCCATTCCGCACCGGTGCGCACGTCGACGAGGACGGCGCGCGGGTCGTCGCCGAGCATCTCCCAGGCGCGGGCGGGCGTCACATCGCCCGCATAGCCGGCCGCCTGCGGGTCCGTCCCATCCGCCATCGCCGGAGCCTCCCGCCCGTGAATTCCGTCCGCGACTCGCATCGCATATCCCGCCCCGCCGCACACCTCGGTGCGGGGCGGTTCCAGTGTGTCACCGCGCGCGGTGACCGCGCGTCGCAGGGTTGGGCCGCGACGCCGGCGAAACTCGTCGTGATGCCGATCACGCACCCGGAACCGGGAGACAAGTGTCACCTCCATCACAAAGGTAAGGCTTCGGTGCCCTAGACTGGAATGTCCATAGAACCGCCAATTCGACAAAAGGGTCTGAAGTGAATCGTCCACTGCGTGTCGCAATCATTGGAGCAGGGCCTGCCGGCATTTACGCCGCAGACGCCCTGATGAAATCCGATACCGCGACCTGTGGCTGTGGCGTGAGCATCGACCTCTTCGAGCGCATGCCCGCACCGTTCGGCCTCATCCGCTACGGCGTCGCCCCCGACCACCCGCGCATCAAGGGCATCGTCTCGGCGCTGCACAAGGTGCTCGACAAGCCGCAGGTCCGTCTGCTCGGCAACATCGACTACGGCAACGACGTCACCCTCGACGACCTGCACTCGATGTACGACGCGGTGATCTTCTCGACCGGCGCCAACGCCGACCGGCCGCTGAACATCCCGGGCATCGACCTCGACGGCAGCTACGGTGCCGCCGACTTCGTCTCCTGGTACGACGGGCACCCCGACGTGCCGCGCGAGTGGCCACTGGAGGCCGGGTCGGTGGCGGTGCTCGGCGTGGGCAACGTGGCCCTCGACGTGGCGCGCGTGCTGGCCAAGACCGGCGACGAGCTGCTGCGCACCGAGATCCCCGCCAACGTCTACGACGGGCTCAAGGCCAACAAGGCCACCGACGTGCACGTGTTCGGCCGCCGTGGTCCGGCGCAGGCCAAGTTCACCCCGCTCGAGCTCAAGGAGCTCAACCACTCGCCGAACCTCGAGGTCATAGTCGATCCCGAGGACATCGACTACGACGAGGCCTCCGAGGCGGCCCGGCGCAACTCGAAGATCGTCGACCAGGTCGCCAATATCATCCAGGACTACGCGTTGCGTGATCCGGGCGAGAGCCGGGGCCGCATCCACCTGCACTTCTTCGAGAACCCGGTGGAGGTGCTCGGCGAGGACGGCAAGGTCGTCGGCCTGCGCACCGAGCGCACCGAGCTCGACGGTACCGGCAACGTGCGCGGCACCGGCCGGTTCAACGAGTGGCCCGTGCAGGCGGTGTACCGGGCGGTGGGCTACCTGTCGCAGAACATCGCCAAGCTTCCGTTCGACGAGCAGGCGGGCACCATCCCCAACGAGGCCGGCCGCGTCACCGGCGACGACGGCGCGCACTTCAGCGCCACCTACGTCACCGGCTGGATCAAGCGCGGCCCCGTGGGGCTCATCGGCTCGACCAAGGGCGACGCCAACGAGACCGTCGCCTGCCTCATCGAGGACTTCGACGCGGGACGGCTTCCGCAGCCGGAGAACACCGGTGAGGACGCGATCATCGAGTTCCTCGACGCCAAGGGTCACCCGTACACCACCTGGGACGGCTGGTACAAGCTCGATGCGTACGAGCGTGGGCTGGGAGAGGACGAGGGCCGCGAGCGCGTCAAGGTGGTCGAGCGCGAGGACATGCTCCGCGCCTCGCACGGCGCCTGAGCTCCCCCCGTGCGGCACGCTCCGCCCCGGCATCCGATCGCGGTGCCGGGGCGGAACGGCTTCCGACGGGGCCCGGCCGCGCCGCCACGTCGCGTTGGAAGCCCGCACGCCACACGCGGCCGTCGGCGACCCACCCGGCCCGCCGACCTTCAGTTCTCTCCGGCGAGGTGCCCGCTGAGCCGGTCGTGCCGGTCGAGGCTGGCGCCGTCGAGTCCGATGATCGCGGCATATTTGCCCTTGGCCGCATACTTCCGGCGGACGGCGTCGAGGGCGGCGACGGTCGAGGCATCCCAGATGTCGGCGCCGGTCATGTCGATGACCACGTTCTGCGGGTCGTCCACGTAGTCGAACTGGTACACGAGGTCGTTGCTGGAAGCGAAGAACAGCTCGCCACGGACCTTGTACACGCGGGTGTCGACGGCTCCGTCGTGGTCGGCGTCCTCGTCGTGGACTTTTTCAACGCTCGTCAGGTGCGCGACGCGACGCGCGAACAGCACCATCGCCACGATCACTCCGACCGCCACCCCGTAGGCGAGGTTGTTCGTCGCCACCGTGACGATCACCGTCGACAGCATCACCGCGGTTTCGCTGCGCGGCATGCGGTGCAGCGTCTTGGGGTGCAGGCTGTGCCAGTCCATGGTGCCGACCGAAACCATGATCATCACCGCCACCAGCGCGGCCATGGGGATCTGCGCCACGAGGTCGCCGAGCCCCACCACGAGGATGAGCAGGAACACGCCCGCCAGGAAAGTGGAGATGCGGGTGCGCGCCCCGGAGCCCTTCACGTTGATCATCGTCTGGCCGATCATCGCGCAGCCGCCCATGCCGCCGAAGAATCCGGTCACCAGGTTGGCGATGCCCTGGCCGATCGACTCCCGCGATTTGTCCGAGTGCGTATCGGTGATGTCGTCGACGAATTTGGCGGTCATGAGAGATTCGAGCAGCCCGACGAGCGCCATGGTGAACGCGAACGGGGCGATGATGGTGAGCGTCTCCCAGGTCAGCGGCACGCCGGGGAGGAGCAGCGAAGGCAGGCTGCGGGGAAGCTCGCCCTCGTCGCCGACGTCCGGCAGCGACAGGCCGAACACCATCGTCGCGGCCGTGAGCAGCACGATCGCCACCAATGGCGCGGGGACGACGCTGGTGATCCGCGGCAGCGCGATGATCAGCACTATCCCCACGGCGACCATCGGATAGACCAGCCAGGGGACGTCGATGAGATGCGGGAGCTGGGCGAGGAAAATAAGGATCGCCAGCGCGTTGACGAACCCGATCATGACGCTGCGGGGGATGAAGCGCATCAGCTTGGCCACCCCGAGCCCGCCGAGGAGGATCTGGATCACTCCTCCGAGGATCACAGTGGCGATGAGGTAGTCGAGCCCGTACTCCTTCGACAAGGGGGCGACGACGAGTGCGACCGACCCGGTGGCCGCCGAGATCATCGCCGGGCGCCCACCGGTGAACGCGATGGTCACGGCCATGGTGAACGACGCGAACAGCCCTATGCGCGGGTCGACGCCGGCGATGATCGAGAACGAGATCGCCTCGGGGATCAACGCCAGCGCGACTACGAGCCCGCCGAGCACTTCGATGCGCATGCGGCGGGGGGAACGCAGTGCGGCCAACCAGGACTGGGTTTCCAGGGGCGACGCCGCGGCGGTGGCAGCGGACATGGGGTGAGCTCCGTTCTCGCGCCGCCGAAGCATATGGCGCAGGCCGGTTCCAGAGAGGCCAGCAGGGACGCGGCCACGCATACACCGACGTCCGTTCAACGGTACCCTTACGTAAGGTTAGGGTTGCGCGGGGGTATGCCGGGCGCCGCCGCGGGATCGTAGGGTCGATGATCGTAGGGTCGGCGGCCCGGGAACCGGCAGTCCGGCGCGCGCAAGATCCGAGTGCACTACAGGAACGTGGAGGTCGTCGGTGGACGGGCGGATGCAGATCGGCGAGGTGGCCGAACGCACCGGCCTGTCCCTGCGGACTATCCGGTACTACGAGGAAGTCGGCCTGGCAGTGCCGAGCTCCCGCAGTCAGGGGGGGTTTCGGTTGTACTCCGCCGATGACCTCGACCGCCTGCTGCTGCTGAAGTCGATGAAGCCCGCCGGCCTGCAGCTGGCCGAAATCCGCGAACTCCTCACGATCCTCGGCAGGCCCGCCGTCGACCGCACCGACGAAGACCGGTCGCGGCTCGGGCAATTCGCCGCGCAGGCCGATGCGCAGCGCGAAAAGCTACGGAGGCGCATCGACACGGTGACCGGTCTCGTCGAAACACTCACCGCGGAGGCCGGCGCCTGACGGCCCTGCCGGATCCAGATGCACCCGCGCCCGAAGTACGAACGCCCGCGGCGCGCCCGCCCCGGCGACTCCACTGATTTCACAAACGCGTGTCCAGAATTCCGATACCGTGACATGCGGCACGTCATCGACGGTCCATTCCGGCGGATCGCCGCAGCACATGCACCACGTGCCCGGCGGAAGGATCCCGGATGCGCACCCGATTCCCACGCACACTCCCCCGTGTCGCGGCACCGTTGACAAGACTCGGCGCCGCCACCGCGACCGTCATCACGACCGCCGCAGCCGCGGCAGCGCTGGCCGCCCCCGCGCTGGCCGCCCCCGCGGCCGGCCCGGAGACCATGCTCAACGACATGCTCGCCGGGTCGCGCACGGACGCCCCGGCGCAGGCGGCGCCCGACGCCTTCTACGACGCTCCCGCCGACCTGGCCGGCACCCGCCCCGGCGACGTCCTGCGCGCGCGGCCCACCGCCATCGACTTCGCGGGCCTCGACCTGCCCGTGCACGCCACCACCGTCCTCTACCACTCGACGGACACGCACGGCGACCCCATCGCCGTCAGCGGCACCGTGATGGCGCCCGACATGCCGTGGACGAGGCCCGGCCCGCGCCCGCTCGTCGTCCTCGCGCCGGGCACTCAGGGCCAGGGCGACCAGTGCGCGCCGTCACGGCGGATGCCCGGCGGCGGCTCCGTCGACAACCTGGCCCAGGCGGGCGTGTTCCTCATGCAGGGCTACGCGGTGGCGGTCACCGACTACGAAGGCCTGGGCACCCCCGGCATCCACACCTATATGAACCGGCTCTCCCAGGCTCACACGGTGCTGGACATGGGCCGTGCCGCCAAGAACCTCCATGACCCCGAGATCCGGGTCGGCGCACCGGTAGGCCTGTGGGGCTATTCGCAGGGCGGCGGCGCGGTCGCCTCGGCGGCCGAGCAGGTGGACGCCTACGCACCCGATCTGGGCGTGCGCGGCGCGTTCGCGGGCGCTCCGCCGGCGAACCTCGCCGTCACCACCGCCCGGGTCGACGGCAGCCGCCTGGCCGGGGCCATCGGCTACGCGATCAACGGCCTCGAGGCCGACTACCCGCAGATCGTCCCGTCGGTGGACGCGCAACTCAACGACCGCGGCCGCGCGATGCTCCGCGACGTGGCCACCCAGTGCACCTCGGCCACCGAGGACGAGTTCGGCGGCGCGCAGAGCACGGAGTTCACCGTCTCCGGGCAGCCGATCGAGTCGCTGCTGGGCTCCGAGCCGATCAAGTCGGTCGTCGCCGCACAGACCATCGGCACGATCCGGCCCGGCGTGCCGGTCTTCGTGGTCACCGGCGACGGCGACGACATCGTCCCCGCGCGCACTGTGCGCACCATGGTCGATCGTTGGTGCTCCCTCGGCGGGACGGTGACGTTCCGCGACTATCCGACGCCGGACATCGCCCCGCTGGTCAACCATGTGGCGGCCATGCCGATCGCGGCACCCGAGGCGCTGACGTGGATGAACGACCGTCTCGCCGGGGATCCCGACGCGGGGGACTGCGCCTCCTGACCGGGTCCGCTCGCCGGTATCGTCGAGGCGGCGACAACGGAAGGCGGACAGGTGACCGACACCCCCGGGGCCCTCGACGGCTACCGCGTCATCGAGCTCGGCACGCTCATCTCCGGCCCCTTCGCCGGACGGCTGCTGGGCGACATGGGCGCCGACGTCATCAAGGTCGAGGCGCCCGACCGCCCCGATCCGCTGCGCACGTGGGGCAACGCCGAGCAGGACGGTCACCGGTTCTTCTGGACCGTGCACGCGCGCAACAAGCGGTCGATCACGCTCGACCTGCGCGGCGACGCCGGCCGCGCGGTGCTGCTGGACCTTGTGGAGCACGCCGACGTGGTGCTGGAGAACTTCCGTCCGGGCACACTCGAACGCTGGGGGCTGGGTTACGACGTGCTCAGCGGGCGCAATCCGGGGATCGTGCTCGCCCGCGTGTCCGGCTACGGACAGACGGGCCCGCTCGCCGGCCGCCCCGGGTATGCCTCCGTGGCCGAGGCGGTGAGCGGCCTGCGGCACCTCAACGGCTACCCGGACCAGCCACCGCCCCGGCTGTCGCTGTCGATCGGCGACACGCTCGCGGGCATGTTCGCCGCCCAGGGCATCCTCGCGGCACTGCTGGCCCGGCAGTCCACCGGCCGCGGCCAGGTGGTGGACGTGGCGCTCACCGAGGCCTGCCTTGCGGTGCAGGAGTCGACGATCCCCGACTACGACCGCGGCGGCGTGGTGCGCGGACCGTCGGGCACGCGGCTCGACGGGATCGCGCCGTCGAACATCTACCGCTCGTCCGACGGCAAGTGGGTGGTGATCGCCGCCAACCAGGACACGCTGTTCCGGCGGTTGTGCGCGGCCCTGGGCAGCCCGGAGCTGGCAGACGACCCGCGCTTCCGGGACCACCTGGCGCGCGGCCGCAATCAGGATGAGCTCGACGGGCTCATCGGCGCGTGGGCCGCGCGCCGCTCCGCACGGAAGATCATCGACGAGCTCACCGGTGCGCAGGTGGTCGTCGGGCCCGTGAACACCGTGGCCGAGGTGGTCGAAGACCCCCAGTTGCGCGCCCGCGGCATGTTCGTCGAGCACGACGACGCACGTGTCGGCGAGGCGGTGCTGGGCCCGGGCGTGGTGCCCCGCCTGTCCGGCACCCCGGGGTCCGTGCGCACCGCTGGATCCGCGGAGCCGGGCGGCGACAACGACGCGGTGTACGCCGGGCTGCTGGGATACTCGGAGGAGCGGCGGGCGGCGCTGCGTGAGGAGGGCGCGATCTGATGGACGGACTGCCGCAGCGCGTGAGCATCCGCGAGGTGGGCCTGCGCGACGGCCTGCAGAATGAGGCGCCGCTCCCCACCGAGGCGAAGGTGCGGCTGCTCGAGGCGCTCGCGTCGACGGGCGTTCCACGCATCGAGCTCACCGCTTTCGTCTCGCCCCGCGCGGTCCCAGCGATGGCGGACGCCGCCGCGATGGCCGCGGCAGCCGGCACGTTCCGCGACGACGGACCGGAGTTCTCGGCGCTGGTGGCGAGCCCGGGCGGGGCGCGCCGCGCTGTCGACGCGGGCATCACCACCGTCGAGTACGTCGTCTCCGCCTCCGACGGGCACAGCCGCGCCAACGTCAAGGCCACCACCGACGAGGCGCTCGCGCGCACATCCGGGGTGGCGGACATCGTGCACGGTGCGGGCGGTCGGCTCGAGGTGATCATCGCCACCGCCTGGGACTGCCCGTTCGACGGCCCCACCGACCCGGACCGTACCGTGCGGGTGGCGGCCGGGGCGCTGGCGCTCGGGGCCGACTCGCTGGCAGTGGCGGACACGATCGGTACCGCGACGCCGGGCCGCGTGACGGCCCTCATCAGTCGGATCCGCGTCGAGCTCTCTCCGTCTGCTGCGCAGCCGATCACGCTCGGCGCACACTTCCACAACACGCGCGGCGCCGGACTCGCATGCGCGTGGGCGGCGGTGCAGGCGGGCGTCACGCAGCTGGACGCGGCCGTCGGCGGCTTCGGCGGCTGCCCGTTCGCTCCCGGGGCCAGCGGCAACATCGCCACCGAGGAGCTCGTCTACCTGCTGGACGATTCAGGCATCGCCACCGGCATCGACCTCGAGGCCGCGCTCGCCGCCGCGGCGCTCGTGGAGGAGATCGTCGGCAGGCCCGGCGCGAGCAACCTGCTGCGCGCCGGGGACCGGAAGCGCGGCCGCACGCCCGTTTCCACCGACCTGAACACCATCGCCTCGGACGCCGCGTCCTGATCGCCGGCCTGTCCCCGGCCGTTCTCGTCGGGCTGGCGCTGATCAGCCTGGCCGGCGGCATCGGTATCACCGCTCTGGGCCCCGGCGGCGTGCTCCCCACCATCGGACTGTTCGCGCTGACCGGCTTGTCCGCACCGGCCGTGGCCGGAACCGCCCTGGTCACGCACGTCGCCACCGGCATCGCCGGCACGGCGGCGTTCGCACGCTCGGGTCAATTGCGCCAGGCGCACACCCGCCGCACGGCGCTCACCCTCGCCGGTGCCGCCGTCATCGGCACCCCCGTAGGGGTCCTGGTCAACGCGCAGTTGTCCCAGCGCGCGTTCGGCTATGTGCTCGCCGCCGTCGTCGCCGTCGTCGCGCTGCTGCTGTGGTACCGGGAGCGGCGTGGCGCCGGACGGGAGACGGCTGTGGTCACCGGAGCCGTCGCGCCCCGCAGGCATCCGGACCCCGTGACTGTTGCGGGAATCGGGGCGGCCGTCTCCGTGACGGGCGGGATCGTGGGCATCGGCGGCCCCATGCTCGCCGTGCCGCTGCTGATCGCATGCGGTGTGCCCGTACTCGAATCCCTTGCGGCGGCACAGGCGCAGTCGATCGTCATCGCCGCCATCGGTTCGGTCGGCTATGCGGCGCAGGGCGCGATCGACTGGCCGCTCGCGCTGCTGGTCGGGGTGCCGGAGTTGGCCGGGGTGTTCCTCGGCTGGCGGATCGCGCACGCCATCCCCACCCGCACGCTCAAGCGTGCCCTCATCGTCGCCCTGCTGGCGCTGGCGCCGTATCTGGCCTTCACAGCCTGACACGAGCGTCGGCCGCGAGCCTGTCGCCCCGTGGAAAGGCTCCGGCGCCGAGGGGAGTCCCCTCGGCGCCGGAGCGTCGGTGCGGCCGGGACGGGGTCAGGCGCCGATCACCGCGACTTCCGCGCTGCCGCGATCGGTGACCAGTGCCGTCGAGGTCAACGGGTTGTAGCCGACGCCCAGCGGCACGCCGCCGATGTGCAGTTCGGCGATCTTGGTGCCGGCGTCCGCGTCGATCACCGACACGCGGCCGGGGTCGTCCGGGTCGGTGCTGCCCTTGCCGCCGTCGCCCTTGGCGGTCAGGTGCGGAACCACGCACACGGCGCTCACCGGGTTGCAGTCGATGCCGATGGGCTGCGCGCCCACGTCGATGCTGTCGACCACCGCGTCGGTGTTCACGTCCACCACGTCGACGGTGCCGGCCTTGAATGCGTCGACGTAGAGCTTGCCGCGCAAGGTGTCCAAGTACATGTTCTGCGGGCCTTCGCCGGTGGTCACCGACGCGATCTTCTCGTTGGTGGCCGACGAGTATTCGGTCACCGTGGCGTCGCCGGTGGTGGACACCCAATAGCTGCCGCGCGCCTCGTCCACCTCGATCTGCACCGGAGTCTCGCCCGTCGGCACCGTCGCGGCGACAGCGTTGGTCGCGCCGTTGATCACCTGCACCGCGGAGTCGCCGGGCACGGCCAGGTAGACCAGATTGCGCACCGGATCCACCTCGATACCGTGGCCCTTGCCCGTGTCGATCGTGCCGGTGACCTTACCGGTCACGGCGTCGATCACGGCGACCGTCTTGTCGCGCGTGTTCGAGGTGTACACGATCTGCGTGATCGGGTTGACCGCCACTCCGTAGGGTGCATGTTCGAGTTCGATCGTCTGCAGCGTCGCGTTGGTGGTGGCGTCGACGACGGTGATCGCCTTCGCGCCGGGACTCGCGAAGTAGGCGCGGTTGTGGATCGGGTCCACGGCCACCTCATAGTTGCCGTCGCCCACCTGCAGCGTGTCGAGCACGGCCGGTTCCGGCGACGGTGCCAGCGAGCCGAGCACACCCGCGGGCCCGGGTGCGGCCAGCGCCGGGGCGGCGGTGGCGGTGACGAGGCCGGCGGCGGCCGCGAGGGTGAGCATCCGGCGCACCCGCGCCGTCGACTTACGAGTGGTGTCCATCAGTGTGTTCTCTTCTTTCGTTGTGTTGTCGAACAGGCTGTGTAATCGAACAGTTCGGTCCGGCTGCACCGCTTGTGCGTGCGCGTCAGTGCTGCAGCGCCGGGGTGAGCGCGTCGACCAGGCGCGCCGTGGTGGTCACCGCGGCGCAGCGGCGTGCCGCGTAGTCCACCGCCATCCGGTGCTCATCAGCGGTGAAGTCGGCCACCGCGTCGGCCACGAAGAACGGCCGGATGTCGCGCATGAACGCCTCCGTCGCGGTGGCCAGGCACCCCAGGTGCGCATACACGCCGGTGATGATCAACTGGTCGCGCCGCTGGAACCGCAGCACGTCCGCGAGTTCGGTGCGCTGGAACGCGCTGTAGCGCCACTTGGTGATCACAATGTCGTCCGGCCCGGGGGCCAGCGCGTCGACGATGCGGGTCTGTGCGGGATCGTCGGCCATCCCCTCTCCCCAGAAGTCGGCGAGCAGCCCGCGCCGTGCGAGGTCCTGCCCGCCCGGCTGTGCGGAATACAGCACCGGGATTCCCCGGTCCGCACACGCGGCGCGCAGCGCCGCGATGTTGCGGTAGAGCTCCGGGATCGGCTCTTGCGCAGGGTCGTACGCGTCCAGAAAGTATTGCTGCATGTCGTGGATGAGCAGAGCGCACCGGCCTGGTTCCGGGCGCCAGTCGGCGCGGTTGGCGTCCAGGTCCGCGGCGGGCGCGGTGTAAGGGTGGATCGCGGGGATCGACATGGCTGCTTCGGGCTCCGTCTCTGGCGTAGGGCGTGTGTCGGGTCTGTATGCGGGTCGATCGACCCTCAGCCGCGCACCGGGGCGGCCGCCACCGCCTCGTCGATGGCGTCGGTCATGGTGCGGAACTTGGCGGAGGTCTCCGCCAGCTCGGCCGCGGGATCGGAGCCGGCGACGATGCCACCGCCGGCGAACAGCCGTGCCCCGCCGGCGTCCACCTCGGCACAGCGGATCGAGATGGCCCATTCGCCGTCGCCGTCCGCGTCGCACCAGCCGACGAAGCCGCTGTAGAACCCGCGGTCGAAGGTTTCGATCCGGCCGATCTCCGCGCGGGCGGCCGCCGTGGGTGCCCCGCAGATCGCCGGGGTGGGATGCAGCGCCAGGGCGAGATCGAGCGCGGTGACGGCGCGGTCTGCGACCGTCCCGACAATGGGGGTTGCCAGGTGCCACATCGTCGGCGTCGCGACCAGCCGAGGCCGCACCGGGACGTCGAGGCTGCCGCACAGCGGGCGCAGCGCCTCGGCGATCGCGTCGACGACGATGGCGTGCTCCACCTGGTCCTTCGCCGATGCCTGCAGCGCCTCCGCGCGCCGCCGGTCTTCTGCGGGATCGTCGCTGCGCGCGGCGGATCCGGCAAGCGGGCACGAGCGCACCGCGTCGCCGTGCCGCGATGCGAGCAGCTCGGGGCTGGCGCCCACCATCGCGCGCGGCCCCGCCCCGGGGGCCGCCGGGATGTCCGCGGCGAACGTGTAGGCCCCGGGATGCCGGCGGGCCAGGACCCGCAGCACGCGCCCGGGCTCCAGGGCGCCCTCAGGCCGTAGGTGCAGCGTCCGGGCGAGGACGAGCTTGTGCAGCTCGGGGGCCCGGTGCATCACGCTGAGCGCCTCGTCGACGGCCGCCATGTGGTCCTCCGGGCTCGGACACGCGGTGACCGCGCATGAGGCCGGTGCGACGCCCGCCGATGCGCCGCGGTCAACACGATCGCCGCCAGCACCAACGCCGCCGATATCACCGCCGCTGCCGTCGGTCACCTGGAGCTGCTCCGGGACCATGAGGCGGGCAGGGCGTTCCGTGTCGAACGGGACCGCCCCGACGACGCGCGCCGGCCGGCCCCCGTTCCGGGGAGCAGCGCGGAGCGCGGCGCGCACGGCCTCTGTGCACGCGACGGCCGGAACGTCCGAAGCCACCACTGCCCCGCCCCTGCCCAGCACCGCCCGGCGCCCGCTCGAGAAGTAGAAGTCGCCGGGCGTGTACGCGTCCAGCGGCGTAGCCGCGCCGGATCCGGCCGGCGCGGCGGTGTGCATCGCAGTCGAGAGGGTCATCGCGTCTCCTGTCGTCGCGCGCCGGGTTCCGGCGGCGGTGTCGTCAGCAGTGCAGTGTCACGTTTCCGGTGCCGGTTCCACCCGGCCGCCGGCGGCGGGAGCGCTCACGCCCTGAGCGTCGCGCCGCCGTCCACGTAGAGGTCGTGCATGGTGATGTGCCGCGCGCGGTCCGACAGCAGGAACAGCACGGAATCGGCCACGTCGACCGGATCGGCGATGCGGCCCAGCGGGATTCCCACCTTGAACAACTCAGGTGCACCCGCGATCACCGCGTCCAAGCCTGTGCCGTCGCTCCACATTCCCCGCTGCATGGGCGTATCGGTGGAGCCCGGCGAGACCACGTTGCACCGGATGCCGTGCGCCGCCAGCTCCAGTCCGAGGCACTTGGTGAACATCGTCGCCGCGGCTTTCGACGCCGCGTAGGCCGCCATCGATGCGCGCGGGACGCCCGCCGCGTTGGAGCCGACCGTGACGATGGCGCCGGCCCCGCGCGGGACCATCACCCGGGCGACCGCCCGGGACACGGTGAACACGCCGGTGGCGTTGACGTCGAACGGGCGCGACCACTGCGCGTCGGACGTGTCGACGACGTCGCCCGTGGCCAGGACCCCGGCCACGTTCGCGAGCATCGCCACCGGCCCCAGCTCCGCCTCGACCCGCGCGATCACCTCGTCAACTGCGGCGGAATCGGCGACGTCGCAGGCGTATCCGCGGCCGCCGGCGGGAGCCGTGGCGCCGTCGAGGTCGAGCGCCGCGACGACGGCGCCACGCGCGGCGAGCCCCGACGCGACGGCCGCGCCGATCCCGCCCGCGGCCCCGGTCACCACGGCCACCCGGCCGGTGAACTCGGCAGCATCCACGATGCACCCTCCGATCAATGATTTGGTTAGCCTAACCTAACAGATGATTGGTCGGGTTGCCAAGCGGCCCAACGGTCCCGGCTACCATCCATGCGTCAGCGATGCGAGGCCGCCGGCGATGCCGACACGCCAGCAGGCGACATCGTGCCCACCGCCGAACTCGCGGTACCCCAGCGGATACCCCTTGTACTCGAGAACATCCCGGAATCGTCGGGCCGGCATCAGGTTCACCCACTCGTCGCACCCGACCTCCAGGTGGAAACGCACCGGAAGCCGCTCACGCCGCGCATACCAGTCGGTCAGCCATTCGCGCCCGTCCTGCGACGACTCCCCGCCAGGACCGCGCCCCCGCCACCACAGCGACGGAGACTGGGCCAGGACGCATCCGACGCGCTCCGGCGCCGAGCCCGCGATGAACGCCGCCGCCAGTCCGCCCAGGCTCTGACCGGCGATGACGGTGCGTGCCGGATCCCGGGTGACCGGCAGGCGCCGCTCCACCCACGGCAGCAGCTCGTCGGTGACGAAACGGACGAACGGCGCGTGACAGGTCAGTTCCTCGTTGCGCACCGACGGCCCCAGGGTGTCGACGCCCACCGTCACCATCGCGGGCAGCTCCCCCCGCGCGTAAAGGTGGTCGAGCGTCGGCCCGATCGGTGCGGTCTCGAACCAGGTGGCGCCGTCGAGGAGCACCAGAACCGGATATCCGCCCGCCGGCGCGCCGGCCCCGGAGAAGCCGTGCGGGGTGTGCACCCACACCCGCCGGGTGTTGCCCAGCGCCGCACTGGTCACCTCGTGCGTCTCCACCGCACCGGCCGGCGTGCCCGGCGGCGGGGCCAGATGGTCGTCCGCAGGGGCCTGGGGCATCGCCGCCACGCTCTTGTCCGCGCCGCCCGGCTGCGCGAGCCGGCGCGGATTGTGCGGGTCGGGGACGGCTGCGGCGGGTTCGGCAGACTCGTCGCCCGGCACCAAGTGATAGCTGCCGCGCCAGCCGACCGGGAGCCGGTAGGCGAGCCACCACACGTCGGTGCCCTCGACGTTCCGCATTCGCGAGGCGGCCGGGTCGGCGCGGTCGTGCAACTTGTTCACCATGGCGGCGGCCGGCCCGCCGCGATGGACGAAGGTGGCGATCACCTCGTCTGCCGGGGCCGCGCCGGCGCCCGCGTCGCCAGCGCCCGGGACCGCCTCGATCAGCGGCGTCCCCTCTGCGGCGACCTCCCGCCAAAAGGCTTCCACCGCGCCCGGAATCCCCCGCCCCACTTGATCCTCGAGGCACCCGATCCGCGGGCTGTCCGCCAGCGGCGCCGACGCGGGTCTGGGCGTCTGCGGCGGGGTCGCGTGGTGCGGTGCCGCGGCGCCCCGCGCAGTCACGCGTGCACCGTCGCCACCGGCGGGGAGCCGGGCACCGCACCGGGCGCTGGGCAGGCATCGAGGGCGGCCGGATGCTCCCTGGTGACCACCACCGGCGCTCCGTCGCTGGGCGCGGTGAGGATGTCCGCGTCGATGTCGAACAGAGTCCGCACCAGCGCGGCGTCCACGACCTCGCCGGGCGGACCCCACGCGACCATCTCGCCGTCACGCATGGCCAGCACGTCGTCCGCGTAGCGCGCGGCGGCTCCGATGTCGTGCACCACCATCACCACGGTGCGACCTGCTCGGGCGACGCCCCTGGCGAGACCCAGCACGCTCGCCGCGTGCCCCAGGTCGAGGGCGCTCGTCGGCTCGTCCAACAGCAGTACCGGCGATTCCTGGGCCATGACCATGGCGAACCAGCAGCGTTGCCGCTGGCCGCCGGAGAGTTCGTCCAGGCGTCGCCCCGCCAGCGACGTCGTGCCGGTGGCTTCCAGTGCGGCGGCCACCGCCTGCTCGTCGCGGTACGACCACTGGCGGAACAGGCCCTGGTGGGGATGCCGTCCGTAGCCCACAAGGCCCGCCACGGTGAGCGCCTCGGGGGCCTGCGGAGACTGCGGCAACAACGCCACCCGGTGCGCGGCCTGGCGCGGACGCATCCGCCACAGGTCCTCGCCGCCCACCGTCACCGCGCCCGAGGTCGGCTTGTGCAGACGGGCGATCGACCGGAGCAAAGTGGACTTGCCGCAGCCGTTGGGCCCGACGATGGCCACGACACGCCCCGCCCCCGCGGTGAACGACACGTGGCGCACCGCGGGGGCGCCCGAATAGCCCGCGCTGAGCCCGGAGACCTCCAGGCTCCAGCCCACGGCGCCGCCGGCCGGCGCGGCGGCAGTCGCTTCGGTCATCGGCCTCCTCCTTCTCGCGACAACAGCACCCACAGCAGGAACGGCCCGCCGAGGACGGCGGTGACCACGCCGGCGGGGATCTCGACGGGTGCGAGAGTGCGGGCGGCGAGGTCGGCGGCGACCACCAGTACCGCGCCCACCACTGCGGACGAGAGCACCGGGACCCGCGCCGGCCCGGCCAGCCGCGAAGCGATCACCGGCGCGGCCAACGCGACGAACCCGATGGGCCCGCCGACGCCGACGGCCAGACCCGCCATTCCGACGGCCACCGCCAGCACCGCCAGCCGGGTGCGATCCGGACGCAGCCCCAGCGTCGCGGCTGTGGCGTCGTCGAGACGCAGCACCCCCAGCCTCCTCGCCATCAGCAGCGCGAGCGGGAACAGCACGGCCAGGCCGACGGCCACCGGCACCGCGGTCTCGTAGCCGCGGCCGTTGAGGCTGCCCATGGTCCACAGGAATGATCCGCCCGCGGAGTTGATGTTCTGGGTGGCCAGCACCAGCTGGGTGACCGACGAGAGCATGGTGGTCAGCGCGACCCCCACGATGAGCACCCGGTACCCGGCCCGCCCCATCCCGCCGGCCAACAGCACCACGACGAGTCCGGCCGCCGCCGCGCCCACGGGCCCCGCCCACCACGCGCCCACCAGCCCGGTGACGCTGGCACCCGCGACGGCGAGCATCGCGGTGGTGGCACCCTCGCTGACGCCGAGCATGTCGGGGGTCGCCAGACGGTTACGGGCGAGGGTCTGCGACAGGCAACCGGCAGCGCCCAGGCCCGCGCCAGCCAGCAGCGCGCACACCACCCGGGGCAGGAATATCTGCTGCACAAGCAGGTTCACGCCGTTGCCGGCGCGGCCGAACAGCCCGGCAAACAGCTCTCCGGTGCCGAACCCCGCCGAGTCGGTGAGCAGTGATGCCACCACCAGCGCTGCCGCACACACCGCCATCACGGCGACGACGAGACTCCCCCGCCGCGCGAGCACTACGGAGTAGCCGCCGGCGCGGACCACGAACCCGTCCGGGGGCCGTGCCGCCGCTGCGGCGCCGCCCTTCACGCGGTCGCCTTCCGGCACCGGGGTTTCCGTCGGCACCGGGGTTTTCGCCGCCGTCACAGCGCCCCCTGCTTCGACGCGCCCAGTGTGAGCAGCCGGGACGAGCGGGCGAGCATGATGAGCAGCGGCGCGCCGATGAGTGCGAGCAGCACCGCCACCGGCGCCTCGTACGGGGCGATCACCAGCCGGGCGGCCACGTCCGCGACCAGCACCGCGAGCGCGCCGGCGAGCCCCGCGAACAGCAGTTGCGGCCCCATCGCCGTGCCGACCACCGCGCGGGCGATGTACGGCGCGAGCAGCCCGACGAAGGCCACCGGCCCCGCCACCGCCACCGACGCCGCCGTCAGCAGCGTCACCGCGACGACCACGACCGACCGGATCAGCTTGGGCCGGTGCCCCAGCGACCGCGCGGTCTCATCGCCCAGCGACAGCGCCGACAGCGGACGGGAGGAGGCGAGCGCGATGACGACGCCCACGATCACGAACGGCAGTACGTCGATGACCGACTCGGCCGACACACCGGACAGCGAACCGAGGATCCACCACCGGTATTCGTCGTAGCTCGCCTGTTTGCCCAGCAGCAGGTAGGCGGTGACGCCGCGGACTGTGGCTCCGATCGCTGCGCCGGCGAGCACCAGTCGCAGCGGCGACGCCCCGCCGGACCCCTTGGCTGCGATGAGCAGTACCACGGCACTGACGATGAGGGCGCCGGCGAATGCCCAGCCCAGCCGCGCGGTCCCGGTGCCCGCGGCGCCGAGCATGATGCCGGAGACGACCCCCAGCGCGCCGCCCGCGTTGACGCCGAGGAGCCCGGTCTCCGCGAGGGGGTTGCGCGTGACCGCCTGCAACAGTGCGCCTGCCACGCCCAGCGCCACGCCGATCAACAGCGCGGCGAACGTCCGTGGCAGGCGCAGGTCCATCACGACGATGCGGAGGTGCTCGTCGGCGCGCGCGTCGCCGCCGCCCACCAGGAACTGCACCGCACGCCACACGCCCGTATCGCCC
The DNA here is from genome assembly GCF_016599145.1 of Tomitella cavernea. Classification (GTDB taxonomy): domain Bacteria; phylum Actinomycetota; class Actinomycetes; order Mycobacteriales; family Mycobacteriaceae; genus Tomitella; species Tomitella cavernae. The sequence goes on along the minus strand of NZ_JAENKO010000021.1, from coordinate 29,852 downwards.
GATCCGAACAGCAGCGACGCCACGGCGGCCAGCAGCACCGCCAGCACAAGGAGCGCGGCCGACACGACATGACGTCGTGCCCCGACGCGGCTCCGTTTGCCGCCCAACCCGATAGGAGACACCCCCCTGGCGCCGGGGCGGCGGTCCGTGGCAGCATGATCGACGACCATGAAGTTAGCCTAAGCTAACCGACGGGGCGGGGTCGAACGGGCCCCGCCGAGTGGGACGACGCGGCCCGCCCGCGTACAGCGGCCCCCCGGCACCCCGGATCCGGTCGTACGTCCACGACAACACTGACGCAACCGCAACAACACTACGGAGCATTCATGCCGCAATCAACGATCCCCGGCGCCCGCCCCGCGCCCCGAGGCCGTGCCGGTGCGGGCCGCGGTCCGCGCCGCCGGTCCGGCCTCGCCGCGCTGTTCACCGTTCTCATGGCGCTGATGCTCGCGCTCACCGCATGCGGTAGCGGATCCGGCGAGTCGGGCGAGGCCGATGCGGCATCGGCGGCGTCGGCCGACACCGTCACCATCACCGATGCCACCGGCACCGAGGTCGAGGTGCCCGCGGACCCGCAGCGTGTCGTGACGCTGAGCGAGATGGACCTCGATGCGGCGCTCGCACTCGGCGTGACGCCCGTGGGCGCGACCGCCGGCCGCGGCCAGGACGGCGCCCCGCGCTACCTCGGCGACAAGGCGGATGGCATCACCATGGTCGGCACCGTCACCGGCCCCGAGCTGGACAAGGTGATCAAGGCCGACCCGGACGTCATCCTCGCGGGCCAGGTGCGCGACCAGCAGGTGCTCGCCCGCCTGCGCCAGATCGCGCCCACAGTCGTCACCTTCCAGCTCGGCGAGAACTGGAAGGACGCGTTCGCCACCATCGGCGAGACGCTCGGCCGCACCGACCAGCAGCAGGCCTTCATGGACGAGTACCAGGCCAAGGTGGCGTCGGTGCAGCAGGACCTGGGCCCGGCCGCAGACTCGGTCGTCAGCGTGGTGCGCTGGAACCCCAAGGGGCCCAGCACCATCAACAAGGGGACGTTCGCAGGCAGCGTGCTCAACGACGTCGGCTTCCAGCGCCCCGAGGCACAGCAGGAGACCGCGCAGCACAGCATGCCGCTGAGCATGGAGAACCTCGACGCCATCGACGGCGACTGGATCTTCGTGGGCACCCTCTCCGGGCAGGGCAACGACGTCGACGCGCTCGACGCCGCGATGGCCAGCCCGTCGTTCGCCGCGCTCTCCGCCGTCCAGGAGGGCCACGTCAGCACCGTCGACGGCTCGCAGTGGATGAGCCTGGGCGGCCCGCTGGCCGCGATGTCGATGCTCGACGACGTCGACGAGGCGATGGCGAACTGATGGCCGGCACCACCACGCGGTCCCGCTACCCCGACTGGCCCGAGGACTACGCCCGCAGTTACCGCGCGCAGGGTCTCTGGCGCGACGAGACCCTGTGCGACGTGCTCAGCACGCGGGCCGCCGCGCACGGCGACCGGCTCGCGCTCGTCGCCGGCGGAACCCGCCTGACCTACGACGAGCTCGCCGCTCGCGTCGACGGCCTGGCGGCGGGCCTGCATCGGACGGGCATCCGGCGCGGCGACCACGTGGTGGTGCACCTGCCCAACGGCGCGGCGTTCGTCGAAACCTTCTTCGCGCTGCTGCGCCTCGGCGCCGTGGCGGTGCTGGCGCTCCCCGCACACCGGCGCACCGAGATCGTGCAGTTCTGCGGGCACACCGGCGCCGTCGCCTACATCGTCGCCGACAAGCACCTCGGATTCGACTACCGCGCCCTCGCCGCCGAGGTCTCGGCGGACCTGCCCGCGTTGCGGCACGTCATCGTCGCAGGAGAACCGGGCGAGGTCGGCGGGTCGCACGGCTTCCACCGGCTCGGCGACCTCTACGACCGTCCCGGCGACAGCACCGACGCGGACCCGCTCCCGGAGCCCCCCGTCGCCTCCGACGTGGCGCTGCTGCAGCTGTCCGGCGGCAGCACGGGCGTGCCCAAGCTCATCCCGCGCCGCCACGAGGACTACCTGTGCGCGATCCGCGAGAGCCTCGACGCCTGCCCGCTGGACGCGCGCTCGGTGTTCCTCGGGGCGCTGCCCGTGGCGCACAACTTCCCGTTCGTCTCCCCCGGCATCCTCGGCGCGTTCCACGCCGGTGCCACCGTCGTCCTCGCGCACGTGCCGAGCCCCGACGTGGTGTTCGCGCTCATCGAGTCGGAACGCGTCACCATCACCTCGGCCGTCCCGCCGCTGGCGTTGTCGTGGCTGGCGGCCGCGGCGTCCACGCGCCACGACCTGTCGAGCCTCGAGGTCCTGCAGATCGGCGGCGCCGCGTGCGGCACCGACCTGGCGCGGCGGGTCGGCCCCGAACTCGACGCCACCCTGCAGCAGGTCTTCGGCATGGCCGAGGGGCTCATCAACTACACCCGCCTGGACGACCCGCACGAGGTGATCGTCGCGACGCAGGGCCGCCCGTGCTCCGCCGCCGACGAGATCCGCATCGTCGACGACGCCGGCGACCCGGTGCCCGACGGCACCCCCGGGCACCTGCTCACCCGCGGCCCCTACACCATCCGCGGATACTTCGAACCCGCTCACGGGGACGGCGGCGCCGGGGACCCGTCCGTTCCCGGCTCCGGCTCCCCCACCGACCCCAACCGCACCGCCTTCACCGACGACGGGTTCTACCGCACCGGCGACCTGGCCGTGCTGCGGCCCGACGGCAACCTCGCCGTGGTCGGCCGCATCAAGGAGCAGATCAACCGCGGTGGGGAGAAGATCTCGCCCGACGAGGTCGAGGGACGCCTTCTCGCCCACCCTGGCATCCACGATGCGGCCGTCGTCGCCGTACCGGATGACGCGCTGGGCGAGCGCACCTGCGCATTCGTCATCCCTCGCCGCACGCAGGCGGGCCCGGAGCAAGGGGGTCCGGAGCGGGGGGACGGCGCGCCTCCGCTCGGCCCCCGGGACGTCACCCGTTACCTGAGGCGGGACGGCCTGGCGGCGTACAAGATCCCCGATCTCGTGAAGATCGTCGACGAGTTCCCGGTGATCGGGATCGGCAAGATCAGCAGGGTGCAGCTGCGGCGCGCACTCGCCGAATCCCGCTGCGCCGGAGAGTGATTTTCTCGTCACCCCCACCATCCCCACCCGATTCCGATGCTGAAAGGCGGCGCATCCGCATGACCACCCCACTGCCGGCGACCCTGGACGACCTCCGACGCGACGTCAGCGAAATCCTCGAAGACCCGGAGGTGCTCAGCCTCTCCGGCGACGACGACCTGCTCGAGCTCGGCATCGACTCGATGCGGATGATGACGCTGGTGACCCGGTGGAACGAGCGTGGCGTGGAGGTCGGCTTCGTCGAACTCATCGAGGAACCCTCCCTGGACGCCTGGCTGGCACTGATGTCCCGCGGCGACCGCCGGGGCGCATGAGCACCCTGCCGCTGACCCGCGCGCAGTCGGGGATCTGGTTCGCTCAGCAGCGCGATCCGGGCAGCCCCGCCTTCCACTGCGCCGAGTACGTGCGCATCAGCGGACCGATGGACGCCGCCGCGCTGGAACTGCTCCGGCGTGCTCTGCGCCACGTCGTCGCGGAGACCGGCACGCTCACCGCACGATTCGACACCCACGGGCCGGGCGGCGCCGGGGACGGCGAGCCCCGCCAGGTACTGGGGGCCGCGTTCGACGATCCGATCCGCATCCTCGACCTGTCCGGCGAGCCGGACCCGGAGGCGGCCGCGCAACGCGTGATGCGCGACGCGACGGCGGAGACGCCGGACCTCGAACGCGGCGGGCTGTTCACGGCCATGATCCTGACGCTGGGCCCGGCCGACGGCGGCAACTGCTGCGACGTACTGCTCTACCTGCGCGCCCACCACATCGTGCTCGACGGGTTCGGCTTCTCCTCGGTGATCCGGCGCACCGCGCGGGTGTTCACGGCGTACGAACGCGGAGAAGAACAGACCGCGAGCCCCTTCGCGCCCCTCGACGCGCTCATCGCCGAGGAACAGGACTACCGCGCATCGCCGGACTTCGCTGCGGACCGCGTGTTCTGGGCGGACCGCCTCGCCGGCCGCGGAAGCGCGCGCAGCCTGGCCGACCGTGCACAGCCCGCAGCCCGAGACGTGCTGCGCCACGGCGGCACGCTCCCCCGCGAGACTGCGCGCGCCCTGGACACGACGGCGCGAGCGCACGGCGTGGCTTGGCCCGAGCTGACACTCGCCGCGGCCGCCGCCTACGTCGGCCGCATCACCGGGTCCGCGGACGTCGTGCTGGGGCTCCCCGTCCTCGCCCGCACCGGCTCCGCCGCCGCGAAGGTCCCCACCACCACGGTCAACGTGCTGCCGCTGCCGCTCACCATCGGCGAGGACGACGACCTGTCCGCGCTCGCCCGCTCCGTGCACGACGGGATCGCCGCGGCCCGCGCGCACCAGCACTACCGGCACGAGGACCTGCGCCGCGACCTCGGCCTGGTCGGCGGGAACCGGCGGCTCTCCGGGCCCCAGATCAACATCAAGCCGTTCGGGTATCCGCTCCGGTTCGGCAGCCGACCGGCGGCCGTGCACTACCTGGCGGCCGGGCCGGTCGAGGACATCGAGCTGACCGTGCACACCGCCGCCCCCGGCGGCGCGCTGGGCTTCGATATGTCCGCCAACCCGCGCCTCTACGGGCCCGACGAGTTGGCCGCGCACCACGCCCGGCTGCACGAGCTCGTCACCCGCGCCGCCACGGGCACGGCCCCCGGGCCCGTGCAGACGCTCGACGTCGCCACCCGCGCCGAGCTGCGGATGATCGACGCCTGCAACGACACCGGGCACGACGTCGACCCCGCCACCCTGATCGACCGCATCGAGGCCGCCGCGCGGCGCACCCCCGGCGCGCCCGCACTGCGCTTCCACGGCGAGACGCTCACCTACGCGGAGCTCGACGCGCGCGCCGACCGGCTCGCCGCCCTGCTGCGCCGCGAGCACGGGATCGGCGGCGGGGACACGCCCGCCGGCCCGCCCTGCGACATCGTCGCCGTCGCCCTCCCCCGCTCGTTCGAGCTGGTCGTGGCGCTGCTGGCGACGCTCAAGTGCGGGGCCGCCTATCTGCCGGTGGACCCCGACTACCCCGACGGCCGGATCGCCTACCTCCTCGATCACGCGCGGCCCGGATGCGTGGTCACGACCGGCGCCGAGGCGGCCCGGCTCCCCGACACGCCCGCCGCGCCCGTCGTCCGGCTCGACGACCCCGCCGTCGCCGCCGCCCTCGCCGCGCCCGCTGAACCCGTCACCCGCCCCGGGGACCTGCTCGACAGGCCCGCCTACGTCATCTACACCTCCGGCTCCACCGGCGCGCCCAAGGGCGTCGTGGTGGGCCACCGGGCCATCGTCAACCGGCTCGCCTGGATGCAGCATGCCTTCGGCCTCGGCGCCGACGACCGCGTGCTGCAGAAGACCCCGTCCGGCTTCGACGTGTCGGTCTGGGAGTTCTTCTGGCCGCTGATGACCGGGGCCGTGCTCGTCCTCGCCGAACCCGGCGGGCACCGCGACCCGGCCTACCTTGCGGACCTCATCGCGACCGAGGGCGTCACGACGATCCACTTCGTGCCGTCGATGCTCGAGGCGTTCTGCGGCGAGCCCTCCCTGAAGCGCCGGCCCGGCACGACGCCGCTGCGCCGGATCGTGTGCAGCGGAGAGGCACTCGACGCGGGCCTGGCCGACACCGCGGAATCGCAGTTGGGCGCGCCCGTGTTCAACCTGTACGGTCCCACCGAGGCCGCGGTGGACGTGAGCTGGTGGCGGCACGCCGCGGGATCGGCGACGGTCCCCATCGGGCACCCCGTGTGGAACACGAGGCTGCACGTGCTGGATTCGGCCATGCGCCCCGCCCCGCCCGGCGTGGCCGGCGACTTGTACCTCGCGGGCGTGCAGCTGGCGGACGGCTACCTGCACCGGCCGGACCTCACCCGGCAGCGGTTCATCCCCGACCCGTTCGGTCGCGCGGGAGAACGCCTGTACCGCACGGGCGATCAGGCGCGCAGGCGGCACGACGGCGCGCTCGAGTATCTGGGGCGCGACGACGACCAGGTGAAGATCCGCGGCGTGCGCATCGAACCAGCCGAGATCGCCGCGGCCCTGCGCGAGCTCGGCCCGGTGGCGCAGGCCGCCGTCGTCGCGACCCGGGCCGGCGGGGACGGCCCGATGATGCTCGTCGGCTACGCGGTGCCGGAGGCCGGAACGGAGATCGACCCGGCCGCCGTCCGCCGCAGCCTCGCCGATCGGCTGCCCGCGGCGATGGTGCCCGCGCACATCTTGCCTCTCGCCGCGCTTCCGGTGACCGCCAACGGAAAACTCGACCGGTCCGCGCTGCCGGCTCCCGAGGCCGACGGCCGCGCGATGCGCACCGCCTCCGAGGCACCGTGTTCGCCGCGCGAGCAGGCACTGTGCGAGCTCATGGCCGACGTGCTGGGGCTCGGGTCCGTCTCGCCCACAGAGGATTTCTTCGACCTCGGCGGGCACTCACTCGCAGCCGTCGCCCTGGTGCGCCGGATCCGCGACGCGCTGGGCGTCGAAGTCGGCGTCGGCACCGTCTTCGCCGCGCCCGACGCCCGCTCACTCGCCGCGGAACTCGACGCCGGGGCGCTGGACCGTTCGCTCGACGTGCTGTTCCCGTTGCGTTCGGGCGCGGGATCCGATGCCGGCACAGCAGAGGCGGACCCGGCGCTGTACTGCGTGCACCCGGCGGGCGGGCTCGGCTGGTGCTACGCGGGTCTCGCACGCCGGCTTCCGTCAGGGCGGCCGGTGATCGCCGTGCAGGCGCGGGGGCTCGACGGGCGCAGCGCACTGCCCGCCGGCATCGAGGCGATGGCCGCCGAGTACGTGGACGCGATCCGCGACTCCGGCGACGAGGGCCCCTACCACCTGCTGGGCTGGTCCGTCGGCGGGGTGGTCGCGCAGGAGATGGCGGTGCAGATCCAGGAGTCCGGCGGCACCGTCGCGTCGCTGACCCTGCTCGACGCTTACCCGAGCGACCAGTGGCGCGGGCTCGAGGCGCCCACCGAGGACGAGGCGCTCCGTGCGCTGCTGCACATGGCCGGCCAGGATCCGGACGAGGAGCCCGACGCCGACGCCGACGGAGCGGCCGGGACGTCCGGCCGGGCCGCCGTCATGGACCGGCTGCGCCGCGGCGGGAGTGCGCTGGGCAGCCTCGGCGAGGAGACGCTGTCCGCGGTGGTCGACATAGTCACCAACAACGCGCGGCTCATGCGGGAACACGAGCACCGGGTGTTCAAGGGCGACGTGCTGTTCTTCACCGCGGCCGCCCCGCGCGCGGAGTCCTGGCTGCACCGCGACGCCTGGAAACCGCACCTGTCCGGCGGCATCGAGGGCCACGATCTGCCCCTGACGCACCCCGAGATGATCCGGGACGCCGCACTGGACACCGTGGGCCCCGTGCTGGCCGAGCGGCTGAGGCTGGCGGACCCCCAGGGCGGGTAGCGCCGCCCGCCCGGCCTGCCGCCGCGCGCCTCAGTGGATGACGTCGCGGCGGACGATCGTCTCGTCGCGCCCGGGCCCCACACCGATGCAGGAGACAGGCGCGCCGGCGAGCTCTTCGATGCGCTCGACGTACCGGCGCGCGTTGGCGGGGAGCTCCTCGAACGAGCGGATGTGCGTGATGTCCTCGAACCATCCGGGCAGCTCTTCGTAGACGGGGACCGCGTGATGGATGTCGGTCTGCGTCATCGGCCACTCGTCGACGCGCTTGCCGTCGATCTCGTAGCCCACGCAGATCGGCACCGTCTCGAGGCCCGAGAGCACGTCGAGCTTGGTGAGGAAGTAGTCGGTGATGCCGTTGATGCGGGTGGCGTACCGGGCGATGACCGCGTCGAACCATCCGCAGCGGCGCGAGCGGCCGGTGGTCACCCCCACCTCGCCGCCGTGCTTGGCCAGGTACTCGCCCCACTCGTCGAACAGCTCGGTGGGGAACGGCCCGGAGCCCACGCGCGTGGTGTAGGCCTTGAGGATGCCGAGCACCGTGGTGATCCGCGTGGGCCCGATGCCCGAGCCCACGGCGGCGCCGCCGGCCGTCGGATTGGACGACGTCACGTACGGGTAGGTGCCGTGGTCGACGTCCAGCAGCGTGCCCTGCGAGCCCTCGAGCAGCACGTTGTCGCCGCGTTCGAGAGCCGCGCCGAGGGTCATCTGGGTGTCCGCGATGCGGTGGCGGAAGCGCTCGGCCTGCTCGAGCACGTCTTCGACCACCTGCTGCGGGTCGAGGGCGCGGCGGTTGTACACCTTGACGAGGATCTGGTTCTTCAGCTCCAGGGCCGCCTCGACCTTCTGGGTGAGGATCTTCTCGTCCAGCACGTCGGCCGCGCGCACACCGACGCGCGCGATCTTGTCCTGATAGCAGGGCCCGATGCCGCGACCGGTGGTGCCGATCTTCCTGTTGCCCAGGAACCGCTCGGTGACCTTGTCTATGGCCACGTGGTACGGCATGAGCAGGTGGGCGTCGGCGCTGAGCAGCAGCGACGAGGTGTCGACGCCGCGGTCCTCCAGGCCCGCCAGCTCGTCGAGCAGCACCGCCGGGTCCACCACGACGCCGTTGCCGATGACGTTGCCGACGCCCGGGGTGAGGATGCCCGACGGGATCAGGTGCAGGGCGAAGTTGTCCCCGTTGGGGAGGACGACGGTGTGCCCGGCGTTGTTGCCGCCCTGGTATCGCACCACCCACTGGACCCGCCCGCCGAGCAGGTCGGTGGCCTTGCCCTTGCCCTCGTCGCCCCATTGGGCACCGATCAGAACGATCGCCGGCATCGTGTCTCCTACTACGTTCGGTCCCGGGCGTTGCGGCCGGGACCGGGGTGTTCGGTTTGCGGATGCCGGGGACCCGATCGGGCGCCGACGTGCGGCGCCATGATCCAACGTGCAGGTCCCCGAACACAGCCGGTGCTTCACTTTATCCCAGCGTCCTGCGGCCGCCCCTTCCAGCACCGCCGGGCGTGGCGGGCGGCCGCGCCCGGCCGCGATCGCCTTCGGCCGGTACGGCTGCCGACGTCCGCCGCCCGCACTGCCGATACGATGAGTTACGTGCTGTTGCGATGCGGAGACGCCCCGATCCCGGTCACGCTGCCCGCCGAGGGTGCCGTGACCGTGTCGGAGGTGCCCGCACGCGAGGAGCTGGCCGAGCACCTCCCGCGCACCGAGATGCCGGAGCGCGTCATCGTCGCCGGGCAGGACGCCGCCCTCGCTGCGGTGCTCACCCATCTGCTGCGGTCCGAACGCCTCGACGTGGAGGTGGCCTTCGTCCCCGCCACCCGCACCGACGCCACCCGCGTCTACAGCCTGGAGAAAGGGGCCAAGGCCGGCCGCGCGGCGATGGAGGGCGCCGCCCACAGCACCCCCCTGATCCGCGACGACCTCGGCGTGGTCCTCGTGGGCTGCGCGCAGCTCACCGGCCCGGACGGCGGACGGCTCACCGGCGAGACCTACGTGGACCACCGCCCGCTGTTCACCGGCGAGGCCGCCGGCATCGAAATCCAACCGACAGGGCACGCGCCGGGCCTGCGCGCCGCCCGGCTGGGCCGGATGCGCCGCAAATGGATCGAGGGCCGGGCCGCACAGACGGGCGGCGAGGCCATCGCGGTGACGCGCGACGGCATGCCCGAGCCGAAGCGGCTCAAGCGCTCCACGTTCTACCGTCACAACGTCGACTGGCTGTCGGTGCGCTGAGTGCACGTCCGGTCCAGATCCCTGCACGGCCCGGGCGTCCGCCCCAGCCCGCTGTTCCTCGCCATCGCCGCGGCCACCGCGGCGGCCGGCGTCGCGGCGTGGAATCTGGAGGGCAACCTCACCGCCATGCGCGTGGCCGTGTTCTTCATGGTCGTCGGCGGCTGGGTGGTCTCGCTGTGCCTGCACGAGTTCGCGCACGCCTACACCGCGTACCGGCACGGCGACGTGGACGCGGCCGCCCGCGGCTATCTCACGCTGAACCCGCTGCGCTACACGCATCCCGTGCTCTCGCTGCTACTGCCGGTGCTGTTCATCGCGCTCGGCGGCATCGGGCTGCCGGGCGGCGCGGTGTACCTGCAGACGGGGCACCTGTCGCCCGCCGTGCGGCGCCGCATATCCCTGGCCGGACCGCTGACCAACGCCCTGCTGGCGATCGTGCTGCTGGTGTCCGTGCACTTCCTGGCGGGCACCGACGCGGGCGCCCCCGGCGGCGCGACCCGCGGCATGGTCTACGGCCTCGCGTTCCTGGGCTTCCTGCAGGCGATGGCGGCCGTGCTGAACCTGCTGCCCATCCCCGGCCTCGACGGCTACGCGCTTGTGGAGCCGCACCTGTCGCCGTCGACTCGCCGGTCGTTCGCGCAATTCGCGCCGTTCGGCATCATCGCCGTGTTCGCACTGCTCACGATCCGCCAGGTCAACACGGTCTTCTTCGACGCCATCTACCGGATCGTCGAGATCTTCGGCGTTCCCCGCGGGTACTCGGCCATCGGATACATGCTGTTCCGGTTCTGGGCGTGACGATTCCCGGCGTGCCCGTCGGAGGACCACCGTAGTGTTGGCGGCATGAGCCCGACGCGCGGGCCGCGCCGCCACGGGACACTGCGCATGGTGGCGGCGGCGATCATCACGGCGGTCGTCGTGGGCGGTGCCGTGGGCTTCGGCCTCGAGCAGTGGGACACCGTGCGGCAGTCCGCGCAGTCGCCCACGGCCACCGCACCCGCTTCCCCCACTACCACGGTCCTCGGTGACGCGGGATCGCCTCTGGGCGCGTCGATTGCGCTCGGCGGCCCCGCGCCGGCTCTTCCCCCGGCCCCGACGGTGGACCAGGTCGCCGCCGCCGTCATCCCCACCACGGTCACCGTGTGGACCGACATCCCCGACGCCGTGGCCGGGCTGCGCACGCGCGGGGCGGGCACCGGGATCATCCTCACCGCCGACGGCGTGGTGCTCACCAACAACCACGTCGTGTCCGGTTCCCGCTCGATCTCCGTCACCGTCCCGTCCACCGGCGCCGATTTCGACGCCGAGGTCCTCGGATACGACCGCACGCGCGACGTCGCGATCCTCCAGCTGACCGGCTCCGACGGTGCGGCCGCCTCAGGCCTGCCCGCCGCCGCACTCGGCGACGCCGGCGCTCTGCACCTGGGACAGCCCGTCATCGCGCTCGGCAACGCCGGCGGCACCGGCTCGCTCATCACCTCTCCGGGCACCGTCACCGCGTTCGACCAGTCGATCCGCGCCACCGACAGCAACGGCACCACCGAGAGCCTGGACGGCGTCATCCAGATCGCCGCCGACATCAATCCCGGCGACTCGGGCGGCCCGCTGGTGGACATGAGCGGGCGCGTGGTGGGCATCAACACCGCGAAGTCGGAGTCGGCCCAGGCCGAGGCGGCGGGCGGCCGCGGTTATGCGGTGCCGATCGGCGACGCGCTGGGCGTCGCGCGCGTGGTCCTGGGCGCGGTGGCCGCGGGCCCCGGCGGCACCGCGCAACACGGCACTGTGCACGTGGGTCCCACCGCACAGCTCGGGGTGCGCGTGCGCAGCCGCACCGCCGATCCCCCGCGCGGCGCGGTGGTCGTGGAGATCGTGCCGGGCAGCGCCGCGTCGTCGACTCCCCTTCGCGCGGGCGACGTCATCACCGCGCTCGACGGCGAACGCGTCGCCGTGGCCGACGACCTGACCTCGGCGATCGACCGCCACCGGCCGGGCGAGGAGGTGGTGCTGGAGTGGGTCGACGCAGCCGGCGCCGTCCGCCAGGCCCCCGTCACGCTCGACGAGGGCCTGCCAGGCTGACGACGTCGCTTTGCCGGACGCCCGCCCACCAAGCGTTTACTGCACATCCTGGCGGCTGGAGTGGAAGTTTTCGCTTGGTCAGCGCGTGTCCGCCCCGCTCACCGGTTCGGGGCAGTCGGTGCCGTGGTGGCCGGCGTGGTCGTCGCGCGATGCCGCGTGATCGACCTGCAGCGTGGTGTGCGTGATGCCGAAGTCGTCGTGCAGGAGCCGCTCGAGCTCCGCGCGCACCGCGTGGCACGGGGCGATGTCGGCGACGATCACGTGCGCAGACAGCGACGGGAACCCCGAGGTCACCTCCCACACATGCAGGTCGTGCACCTCGTCGATGTCGGGATGCGCGGCCATGCGCCGGCCGATCTCGTCCGGGTCGACGCCGCGCGGGGCGGCCTCGAGCACCACCCGTCCGCCGTCGCGCAGCAGCCCGTACCCGGCCTTGAGCATGAGCGCGGCGACGAACAGCGAGGCCAGCGCGTCGGCCTGTACCCAACCGGTGAAGTAGATCACCGTCCCGGCCACCGCCGTGCCGATGAACGCGTAGAGGTCGGTGAGGATGTGCTGGAACGAGCCCTCGACGTTGAGGCTCTGCCGGTTGGCCTTGCTCAGCGACCACGTGGCCAGCAGGTTCACGACGATGCCGATGAGCGCGACGATCACCACGGCCCCGCCCTCGACCTCCGGCGGGTCGATCAGCCGCAGCACCGACATCACCGTGAAGAAGACCGCGAGCAGCAGCAGTGTGACCCCGTTGATGAGGGCGGAGACGATCTCGACGCGCTTGAGACCGAAAGTGTAGGAGCCCCAGGCGGGGCGGGCCGCGAGCGCCATCGCGCCGAGCGATAGGGCGATGGCCGCGGCGTCGGAGACCATGTGCCCCGCGTCCGCGAGCAGCGCCAGCGATCCGGTGAGGAACCCGACGACCACCTCGCCGGCCATCAGCCCCAGGATCAGCAGCAGCGCGATCCACAGGTACCGCCGGTCCGCGTCCGCGGTGATGCCGTGCGCGTGGCCGCTGTGCTCGTGCGTGTCTCCCATACCGCTCATCATATGCATGGTTGTGCATATGTCAATCGGCGGTCCGCTCCGGGCTCGAAGCCTCCAGTCACGATTTCCGGATTCCCCCTGCGCGACGGTCCAACGTGTTATAGGTTCGTGACCGTGACCGGCGCCGCGTGTGCGCCGGCCGCCGCCGTAGTCGGGGACGGCACGCACTGCTCACCTTCCGGAATCGTCCAGGCCGGCCGAGTCAGCACGGCCTCGCCACAGATGGGAGCACCTCTGTGTCCCGAACCAACCCTGTGTCCCGAACCAACCCTGCGTCCCGCGAGACGCCGGGGCCCCTCCGTCGACGCACGCCCCGCCACCGTGCACCCCGCAGGCCCGTCGTCGTCCCCGCCCTGCGCCGTGCCGCCATCGGCGCGGCGGTGACGGCCGTCGCCGTCGTCACCCCGGCCACCACGGCCCTCGCCGCGCCCTCGTCCAGCCTCGGATCGGAGAGCCTCGGGTCCGGAAGCGCGGGCTCCTCCGGCAGCACCGGGTCGCTGGGATCGCTCGGATCGGCCGGCTCCGGCAGCATCGGCGCGGGTGCGGGCGCGCTGCCCATCCCCAGCCCCCGCGGGCTCGTCGCACTGGGCGCCGCCATGACGCAGGTGGGCAAGCCCTACGCGTGGGGCGCCGAGGGGCCCAACAGCTACGACTGCTCCGGCCTGGTGTGGTGGGCCTACCGGCAGCTGGGCATCGACATCGGCCGCACCACCTACGACCAGATCTACGACGGCGTCAACGTGCCGCTGAACAACATCCAGCCGGGCGACCTCATCATCTTCCGCGAGGACAACTCGCACATCGGCATCTACGCGGGCTTCGGTCAGGTGTGGAACGCCTACGACTACGGCGTGCCCATCGGCCTCACCCCGCTCGCCGACGAACCGCCGATCCACATCGTGCGCCGGATCTACTGAGCCTCGTCCGGCACGACCAGGGGCAGGAAGATCTCGTCGACGATCTCCGTGAGCACCTCCTCGGGCACCGGCCGGAACGTCATGAAGAACTCGTGGCGGAGCAGCGCGAAGGGCAGGTCGGCGATGCGCGGCGTCAGCTTCGCGGCGTCGACCTCCCCGCGCTTCCGCGCCCGGTCCAGGATGAGGTCCACCGACGTCGCCCGGTCTCCGATCAGCTCCGCCCGGAGCTCGGAAGGCGACATCCCGATGTCCTCGAAATTACTGGTCACCAGCACCGACAGTAGAGCGGTGACATTGCTGCGGCCGGAGTTCGCGCCGCGCAGCACGGCGAGCAGATCCCCGCGGACGCCGCCGGTGTCCGGCACCGGCTGCACGTGCGCCGCGCCGCGGTGCCGGATCGTCGCGCGGAAGAGCTCCTCGCGGGTCCGCCACCGCCTGTAGAGCACCGGCTTGCTGGTGCGTGCCCGCGCCGCGACCGCCTCGATGGTGAACCTGCCGTAGCCTTCGGCCACGAGCTGGTCCCACGCCGCGTCGAGGATCGCGCGCTCGAGCTCGGCTCCGCGCCGCCTCGACGGACCGCTGCCGCCCATCGTCTCCCCTTCACTGTCGCAGATGCCCGTCACCACGGTTATCGCCCGTCGGCGCGATCGGGTTCCCCTGCTGGTGCGAGCGTTGCACGGCGGAATGCCAACGCGGGGATCAGCGCCAGGACGGTGAGGGCGGTCGTCCACCAGAATACGTAGTGGAACGCCGCCTCGGCCCCGAGATCCGAGCGGGACTGCAGGAGCACGGCGATGAGGGCGGCCCCGAACGATGCCCCGACCTGCTGCGTGATGCGGGTGAGCATCGTGGCGTGCGGCATCTGCTCGTGCGGGACGTCCGCGTAGGCGGCCATGATCGGGGCCATGACCACCGCGCCCACCCCGAGCCCGCGGACGAACAGCACCACGCCGAGCCACCACTGGCCGGTGTGCGCGCCGGCGAAGGCGAACGGCACCGTCCCCGCCGCCGTCACCAGGAACGCGCCGACCGTCACCCACCGTGGCCCGATGCGCGCGGCCAACCGTGCGGCGATGACGCGGGCGAACAGCGCACCGACGCCCATGGGGATCAGCAGGAACGCGGTCTCCAGGACCGTCGCCCCGCGCAACTGCTGCCAGTACAACGGCAGGAGCACCATCCCCGCGTAGAGCACCGCCCCCGCTGCGAACAACACGATCGAGGCGATCGACAGGGAGCGGCGGGCCAGCAGGGTGACGTCCACCAGCGCGCCCCCACGGCGCCGGATCGACCACCATGCGAACGCGGCGAGCAATGCGAGTGAGCCGAACAGCGGCAACGATGTGTCGATGCGCACGAACTGCGCGCCCGAAGCGAGGTGGGACAGTCCCAGCAGCAGGCCGGCCAGGCCGGGCCCCAGCAGGCACAGCCCGAGGAGATCCAGCTTGTCCGCCGGGTGCGCTCGCACCGGCCGGTCCGGTGCGAGCATCCGCCACGCCAGGACCACCCCGACTGCGACCACCGGCACGTTGATCAGGAAGATCCATCGCCAGCTCAGCCCACTGAGGATGATTCCGCCGAGCACGGGGCCCAGGATCGGCCCGACCGCGAGCGGCACGGTCACCGTCGCCACCGCCTTGCCCATGATCCTGCCGCCCGCATTGCCCACCGACTGCATGGCCAGCGTCTGCATCAGCGGCATGATCAGCCCGGCACCGAACCCTTGGAAGGCGCGGAAGGCGATCAGGCTGCCTACGTTCCACGACGCAGCGCACGCCGCCGAGGCCACGACGAACACCAGCAGCGCGGTGATCCAGGCCCGCTTCCCGCCCAGGCGGGCCTGCGCCCAGCCGGTCAGCGGCACCGCAACCGCCAGCGCCAGCAGATACGCGGTCACCACCCACTGGATCGTGCCGGTCGACGCCCCCAGCGCCGAGGTCAGCCGGTCCAGCGCGATCGTGACCACCGTGGAGTCGAGTATCGCCGCGGCACCGCCGAACACCAGCACGGACAGCGTCTTGCGGGTCGACGGCGACAAGCGCTCATCGGAGGCCGGCGGCGCCGGCACAGTACGGGTGGCCATTACTGCACCCCGTTCCTCAATAGGATACTGATTCGTACCTTATTGAGAGTATGCGGACGCGATAGGAAACGCAACGAGTATCTTGAAATGCATCGCCACCTCGGTGGAGACCGCACCCGCGGCGGCGATGTCGGCCGCTGCGGCGTCGGCGATCAGACCGTCCTGCGACTGCACATCCAGGTCCTGTCGTCGGCCGGGCAGCACCGCAGGTAGGCCCGGCTAAATGCGGCGCAGGAGGTAGACGTCCATCACCCAACCGCGGGCGGCCTTCGCGCGGGTGCGGGCAGCACGGATCGCGGGAAGCACCTCCGCCAGCGGCCCCGCCACCAGCTCCTCGTCGTCCGTGCCCAGGTTGGCGCCCCAGTGGATCTCCCACTCACCGGGCAGGTCCGCACAGGCGAGTCCGCCGTCGAGCATGACCGCCAGGTCGTCCGTGCCGCCCGCCGCGTCGGCCGCCAGCCGACGGCCCGTGGTGACGAGCACGGCGCCGCCGATCCTGTTGAGCACCAGTCGGTGCCGCGCGGCCAGCAGGGTCAGACTGCTGACCCCCGGGATCACCTCGTACTCCAGATCTGCGCCGAGGCCGCGTGCCTGCTCGAGCACGCGCACCGCCGAGTCGTACAGCGCCGGATCGCCCCACACCGGCACCACCGCGGTCCCTCCGTCCGGCAGCGCCTCAGTCAGGGCGTCCGCCCAGGCGCGTGCGCGCGCGGCGTGCCAGTCCCGCACCGCCGCCGCGTATTCGGCGTCGTCGCGCGGCGCACGGTTCCGCGGCGGATCCGCCACCCGCACAATCCGGCGTTCCGGGTCCGTGCGATGCCGTGCGATGACCGCCTCACGCAGGCGCACCAGATCTCCGGCTCCCGCGGCGCCACCGCTGCCGTCCTTGTCCGTCACCAGGAAGACGTCCGCCGCGTTCAGGGCACGGACCGCCTCGACCGTCACCTGATCGAGCCCGCCCGCCCCGATGCCCACGACCAGGGCGCGGCGCCGGCCGTGTGCGTGGCCGGTCACCCCCGGTCCTCCAGGTCCCCTTCGACCTCCAGGTACGCCCGACGCATCGCGTCGAGCGTGTCCGGGTCCGGCTCGGCCCACAGTCCGCGGTCGGCGGCCTCGGTGAGCCGCTCGATGATGCCCTGCAGCGCCCACGGGTTCGCCTCGCGCAGAAAGTCCTGGTTCACCTCGTCCAACGCGTAGTTCTGCGCCAGCGACTCGTACATCCAGTCATGCACCACGGACGCGGTGGCGTCGTAGCCGAAGAGGTAGTCGACGGTGGCCGCCATCTCGAAGGCCCCCTTGTAGCCGTGCCGGCGCATCGCCGCCATCCACCGCGGGTTGACCACCCTGGCCCGGAACACACGCGCGGTCTCCTCGCCGAGCGAACGCGTGCGCACAGCGTCGGGACTGGTCGAATCGCCGATGTAGGAGCGAGGTGCGCTGCCCGTCAGCGCGCGGACCGTCGCGATCATGCCGCCGTGGTACTGGAAGTAGTCGTCCGAGTCGGCGATGTCGTGCTCGCGGGTGTCGGTGTTCTTGGCCGCCACCGCGATCCGCGCGTAGTTGGTGCGCATGTCCTCGGCCGCCGGCTCGCCGTGCAGACCGCGGCCGTAGGCGAATCCGCCCCACGCGGTGTACACCTCGGCGAGGTCGCGATCGTCGCGCCAGTTGCCCGACTCGATCAGCTGGAGGATCCCCGCCCCGTATGCCCCCGGCTTGGATCCGAAGATGCGGGTGCGTGCGCGGCGCTCGTCGCCGTGCGCTGCGGCGTCCGCCCGCACGTGGGCGCGAACATAGTTGTCCTCGTCCGACTCGTCCAACGCCGCGACGAGCGCGAACGCGTCGTCGAGCAGGTCGATCACGTGGGGGAACGCGTCCCGGAAGAACCCTGAGATGCGCACCGTGACGTCGATACGCGGGCGGCCCAGTTCGCCGAGACCCACCACGTCCAGGCCCATTATCCGCCGGGACTCCGCGTCCCAGCGGGGCCGCACTCCCAGCAGCGCGAGCACCTCGGCGATGTCGTCGCCGGCGGTGCGCATGGCCGAGGTGCCCCAGGCGGACAGTCCGACCGAGGCAGGATAGCCGCCGGTCTCCGCCAGGTACCTCTGCACCAGCGACTCGGCCATCGCCTGCCCGGTTTCCCACGACAGCCGCGACGGGATCGCCTTGGGATCGACGGTGTAGAAGTTGCGCCCCGTCGGCAGCACGTTGACGAGCCCACGCAGCGGCGAACCCGACGGCCCCGCCGGGACATAGCCGCCGGCGAGGGCGCGGAGCACCGCGCCGATCTCGTCGGTGGTCCGGGCCAGCCGCGGCACGATCTGCTCCGCCGCGAACTCCAGCACCCGCGCGACCTCCGCCGCGTCGGCGCCCGGCGCGCCGGCGACCTCCTTGTCCGCAACTATTTCCGGTGCCGCCGACGGATCCCAGCCGGCGTCCTCCATCGCCTGCACCAGCGCGCGGGCCCGGGTCTCCGCGGCGTCGACGGCGGCCAGGTCGGCACCCTCGACCAGCCCAAGAGAGGCGCGCAGCCCCGGCAGCGCGTGCGACGTGCCGCCCCACACCTGCGCGGCGCGCAGCATCGACAGGACCAGGTCCACCCGCTGGCGCGGATCCGGCGCCTGACCGAGCACGTGCAGACCGTCGCGGATCTGCGCGTCCTTGATCTCGCACAGCCAGCCGTCGACGTGCAGCAACATGTCGTCGAACGCCTCGCCCTCGAGCTCCTCGTCGATGCCCAGGTCCTGGTCCATCTTCGCCGCGCGCAGCAGCGTCCAGATCTCCTGGCGGATCGCCGGCAGCTTGCCCGGGTCCATCGCCGAGATGTTCTGGTGCTCGTCCAGCAACTGCTCCAGGCGGGCGATGTCGCCGTAGGATTCGGCGCGCGCCATCGGGGGGATGAGGTGATCGACGATGGTGGCGTGCGCGCGGCGCTTCGCCTGTGCGCCCTCGCCCGGATCGTTCACCAGGAACGGGTAGATCATCGGCAGGTCCGCCAGCGCCGCGTCGGTGGCGCATGCGGCGGACGGCGCCGCGTTCTTGCCGGGCAGCCACTCGAGGGAGCCGTGCTTGCCCAGGTGCACCACCGCGTGCGCGCCGAACCCGCGCTCGACCCACTTGTACGCCGCCAGGTAATGGTGGCTGGGCGGCAGGTCCGGGTCGTGGTAGATCGCCACCGGGTTCTCGCCGAACCCGCGCGGCGGCTGGATCATCAACACCACGTTGCCGGCACGCAGGGTGGCCAGCACGATGTCGCCGCCGCCCGCGGCGTCACCGGACTCGTCGACGAACAGCGCGCCCGGCGCCTCGCCCCACGCCGCGCGCATCGCGCCGGTGAGCTCTCCCGGAAGTTCGGCCGTCCACTCGCGGTACTGCCGCGCCGACACGCGCACCGGGTTGCCTGCCAGTTGCGCGGCGGTGAGCCAGTCCTCGTCCTGGCCGCCGGCGTCGATGAGCGCGTGGATGAGCCGGTTGCCGGCGGCCGCATCGTCGCCGTCCGGGCCGTCGGCGCTGCCGGGGCCGTCCAGTGTGAGCCACGGGCGCTCGGATTCCTCGCCCAGGTCGTACCCGGCCGCCGCCAGCGCGCGCAGCAGCCGCACCGCGGACACCGGGGTGTCCATGCCGACGGCGTTGCCCACCCGCGAGTGCTTCGTCGGGTAGGCCGAGAGCATCAGCGCGATCCGCCGCTCGCCCACCGGCACGTGCCGCAGCCGGGCATGGGCGGCCGCGATCCCCGCGACCCGCCGGCACCGCTCCGGGTCGGTGACGTACCGGGGCAGGCCGTCGTCGTCGAACTCCTTGAACGAGAAGGCGGTGGTGATGATGCGGCCGTCGAACTCCGGCACCGCGATCTGCGAGGCCGCGTCCATCGGCGAGACGCCCTCGCCGGACCCGGCCCAGGTCTCGCGGTCCCACGTCAGGCACAGCCCCTGCAGGATCGGGATGTCCAGGGCCGCGAGTGCGCCGACATCCCACGCCTCGTCGTCGCCGCCGGCCTGCGCGTGCGCGGGGCGCGTGCCACCCGCCGCCAGCACCGTGACCACCAGCGCGTCCAGCGTGGACAGCGCCTCGAGCAGGTCGGAGGGCGGGGTGCGCAGCGACGAGCAGAACACGGGCACCGGCTCGGCGCCCTGCTCCGCGACGGCCTCGGCCAGGTCGGTCACGAACCGCCGGTTGCCGCTGACGTGGTGGGCCCGGTAGTACAGGATCCCGACCCGCGGGCGGTCCCCTGGCACCCCGGCGCCGGGAGACTGCCACTCACCCAGTCCCCACTCGGGCAGCTCCCGCGGCGGCGCGAACCCCTCGCCGGTCAGCAGCACCGTGTCGGTGAGAAAGGCGTGCAGCTGGGCGAGGTTCTCCGGCCCGCCATAGGCCAGATACCGGTGCGCCTCGGCCGCCGTGCCGACGGGCACGGTCGAGTGCGCCATCAGCTCCGCGTCCGGCGCCTGCTCGCCGCCGAGCACCACCACCGGGACGCCCCGCGCCCGCACCGCGTCGAGCCCGTCCTGCCAGGACCGGGCCGAGCCGAGGATGCGCACCACCACCAGCGCGGCACCGTCGAGCAACCTGTCGAGGGAGCCGGGCCCGACGCCGGAAACGTCGGTGCGCGCGGGGTTTCCCAATGCGAAACCGGCGCCGGAGGCGCGCGCGGACAGCAAATCGGTATCGGACGTGGACAGCAGCGCGATCCGCGTCATGGCAGCCGCCAGGACATGTCGATTCTCCAAAACCCTCGTGGACACAATCAGGCCACGGTCGGTCTCCTGGCTTACGGATCGACGCCCCGCGCACGACCTTCCCAGGCGCTGCGCGCCCAGTGGTCCCCGCCGACGCGGGCAGGCACCCGGCCGACGGGGGAGTCCGCGGAACTCCCCGATGACAGTGGCGAGGGCCGCGCCGGATTCACACCGGCTTCCCGTTCACCATGGCTGCAATGAGCGTAAACCACGCCGTCCGAGCGCCTGCAGGCCTGTGCCACTATGTGCCGGTGCCCCCTCCCCCTCCCCGGTCCTGCGCAGCCGATCGCTGCCCCGGACTACTGCGCCCGCACCACGCCGACGACGGCGCACTGGTGCGGCTCCGCGTGCCCGGAGGCGTCCTCACCTCCGCGATGTTCGCAGCGTTGCGAAGCGTATCGGACGAATTCGGCGACGGGCGGATTCACCTCACTTCGCGTGCTAATGCGCAGTTGAGGTCCCTGCCGACCGGGATGGACAGCCACCTGCCCGGTCGGCTGTTCGAGGTTCTGCGAACTGCGGGATTCCTGCCCTCGCCGAGCCACGAGCGGGTGCGGAACATCGTCTGCTCGCCCCTGTCCGGGATCGCCGGCGGCCGTGCGGACGTGCGCGGACTCGCGGGTGCACTCGACCGCGCGCTGTGCGCCGCCCCCGAACTGGCCGATCTGCCGGGGCGCTTCCTGTTCGGCATCGACGACGGCCGCGGCGACGTCGCGAAGATGGGCTGCGACGTTCTCGCGCTCGCCGAAGCGCCCGGGTGCGCGCGCATCATCGTCGGCGACCTGGCGGGCCCCGCCGTGCCGTTGCACGCGGCGCCCGGCGCACTCGTCGCACTCGCACGGAGATTCGCCGCCGCCGCCGACGGGCACTGGCGGGCACGCGAACTGCCCCTCCGCGGGGGGGAACTCCTCGACGGGCCGGTCACGGCAACACTGCCGGACACACCCGCGCCCACGATGGTGTACGGCGCGCTTCCCGGCGGGGCGCTGTCAGTACTGGCACCGATGGGTGTGCTCACCCCGGAGCACGGCGACGCGCTCGCCGCGGCGGCCGGCACGGACGGAACGCTCATCATCACGCCATGGCGCGGAGTCGTCGTCGTGCCGCAACCGGCCCCGCCGCGCGGCGCGCTCGCCCGGCTCGCCGGCACCGGCCTGGTGACCACGAACGATTCCCCGTGGACCCGGATCACCGCGTGCATCGGCGCTCCGGGCTGCGCCAAGTCCGCCGGCGACACCCACGCGGCCGCCCGCGCCGCGGCTAGTGGTCCCGGCCCTCCCGGCCACGTCCACGTCGTCGGCTGCTCCCGCGCATGCGGCGCACCGCACAGCCCCCACACACTCCTCGAGTTAGGCAGCAAAAGGTGACCCAGCCCCACGGGATCCGGCGTCCCACCCGCAGATACGACTACGTCGCCGACGGCGCCGGAATCTACACGCGTTCGTTCGCCACCATCCGCGCGGAGACGGACCTGCGCCGCATCCCCGCCGACGCCGAAAAGGTGGCGGTGCGTATGGTGCACGCCGCCGGACAGACCGACCTGACGCGCGACCTCGACATCGCGCCCGCACTCGCCGCCGCCGCGCGGGGAGCGCTACAGAACGGCGCGCCGATCCTGTGCGACGCGCACATGGTGGCCTCCGGCATCACCCGCAAGCGCCTGCCCGCCGGGAACGACGTCGTGTGCACACTGCGCGACGAGCGGGTGCCCGCGCTCGCGGCCGAGTGGGGCACCACGCGTTCCGCCGCCGCCGTGTCGCTGTGGGCGGACCGGCTCGGTGGCGCCGTCGTCGCCGTCGGCAACGCCCCCACCGCCCTGTTCCACCTGCTCGAGCTGCTCGACGACGGCGCCCCGCCGCCCGCCGCGATCGTCGGCATCCCCGTCGGCTTCATCGGCGCGGCCGAGTCCAAGCGGGCCCTCGCCGGCCACCACGCCGGGGTCCCCTACCTGACGGTGCACGGCCGGCGCGGCGGCTCCGCGATGGCCGCGTCCGCGATCAACGCACTCGCGCAGGAGGAAGAATGAGCCGCCCCGGCAACGCAGGCCTCCTCTTCGGGGTGGGAGTGGGCCCCGGCGACCCCGAACTCATCACCCGCAAAGCAGCCCGGATCATCACCGGCGCGGACGTGGTCGCCTACTACTCCGGCACACACGGCCGGTCCATCGCTCGCGCCATCGCCGGCGACCTGGTGCCCGCCGGCGCGCTGGAAGAGAAGTTGGTCTACCCGGTGACCACCGGCACCGCCGCACACCCCGGCGGGTACGAGGCGGCGATCGCCGAGTTCTACGACGCCGCGGCCGACAGGCTCGCCCGGCATCTGGTGGCCGGCCGCACGGTTGCCGTGCTCTGCGAGGGCGATCCGATGTTCTACGGCTCCTACATGTACCTGCATGACAGGCTGGCGGGCCGGTTCACCGCCGATGTGGTCCCGGGCGTGACCAGTGTGTCCGCCGCCTCCGCCGCGGCCGCGCAGCCGCTGGTGCGCCGTGACGACGTGCTCACGGTCCTGCCCGGCACCCTGCCCGCGCCCGAGCTGGCCAGGCGGTTGGCCGACACCCAAGGCGCCGCGATCATGAAGCTGGGGCGTACGTTCCCCGCGGTGCGCTCCGCACTCGAACAGGCCGGACGGCTCGACGGTGCGGTGTACGTGGAGCGGGCGTCGACGGGCGAGCAGCGCATCGCGCCCGTGCGGGAGGTGGACCCTGAGCGGGTGCCGTACTTCTCCGTGGTCCTCGCCGGCGGCGACGACGTGCGCGGGGCCGGGGGCAAGGGGGCGTTGACTTCCGGCGTCGCAGGCTCCCTCCAGGCCCGTGAGGTCCAGGCCGCCGGGCCCGCCGAACTGCTCGTCATCGGCCTGGGGCCCGCCGGTGACGAGTGGCTGACCCCCGAGGCCGCCGGCGCCCTCGCCTCGGTGCGGCACGTCGTCGGATACGGGCCGTACGTCGACCGCGTCCCGGTGCGCCCCGGCCAGCAGCGGCACGCCAGCGGCAACACCGTCGAACTCGACCGGTCGCGCCTGGCCCTCGACCTGGCGCTGGCGGGCGAACCGGTCGCGGTGGTCTCCGGCGGGGACGCCGGCGTGTTCGGCATGGCGTCCGCGGTGTTCGAGGCCGCCGCCGACCCCGCCTACCGCACCGTCCCCGTCCGCGTACTCCCCGGCGTGTCCGCCTTCCAGGCCGTGGCCGCGCGCGCCGGCGCACCGATGGGCGGCGACTTCGCGGTGATGAGCCTCTCCGACCGGCTCAAACCCTGGGAGGTCATCGAGCGCCGGCTGCGTGCTGTGAGCGCCGCCGACATGGCGCTGGCGATCTACAACCCGGCGTCCCGCTCGCGCACCGGGCAGATCGCGCGCGCCCGCACGGTGCTCGTCGACGAGCGCGGCGCCGACACCCCCGTGGTGGTGGGCCGCTCTGTGGGCCGTGCCGGGGAATCGCTGGAGGTCACGACGCTCGGCGAGCTCGATCCGGCCGCGATCGACATGCGGTGCCTGCTCATCGTGGGCTCGTCGGCCACCACGGTGACGCCCGGGGGCCGGGTGTGGACGGCACGGTCGGTGGATGCAGGTGACTGCCCGCGTGTGTGACGCAAGATCCGGATTCTGTGGCCCCCGGGCGGTGGTTTTCCACCATCCACCAGCATCAGAACGTTGAGTTCGCGTCACCACCCGCCTACCGCGGTGGGTAGAGCCGGTCCGCCAGCGCCGTCTTCCCCGCCACCGCGGCCCGGCGGCGCTCGGCGGTGAATCCGCCGGCGGCCGGCCGGGCCGGGATGGTGGCGCCGTCCGTCACCAGCGTCCAGCGGGAGCCGGCGTCCAGTAACGAGCGGTGTTTGACCTCGTAGTACCCGGGTTCGGTCGCGACCGCCACGCCCGCGGCGCCGGCCGCTGCCGCCACCAGATGCAGGTGGAAGCGCGTGCTCAGCCACGTCTGCCCCGGCCCCGCCGGGACCCCGTGGTGCCACAGGTCTCGGAACGGCACGAACCGCGCACCGGCCAGACGCTCCCCCAGCCGCTCGTACACCAGACGATCCTTGCCGGGGATGCCTTCGATCACGGTGACCTCCGCGCCGGAGACCTCCCAGGAGTCGAGCACCCGCCGCACCCAATGGGCCACCGCGTCCACCCCCGAACGCCCGTCGCAGGCGAAGTGCTCGGTCAGGTCGGACTGCAAACACAGCACCACACCGGTGTCCGGCCCCGCCCCCAACGCTCGGTCCGCCCCCAACGCTCGGTCCGCCCCCAACGCTCGGTCCGCCCCCAACCATGCATCGTCGCCGGTACGCGATGCCCCCGGCACGCCGGCCAGCGCCTCGAACGATTCGCGGTCACGCAAGTCGAACACCGTGAACGCCCGGGCCGCGGTGCACAGTGCCTCCTCCGCGTCCCCGCCCGCCGTGGGCATCAGCCCCTGCCCCGAGGCGTGGGCCCGGATCCCGAACCGCCGCGCCAGCGCCGCGAGAGCCGTCACGAGCGCCGTGTGGTGCGGCCACACCGCGTTGAGGTACCCGCCGCCGAGCAGGTGCAGCGAGTCGGCCCGGTGCAGCAGGGCCACGCCTTCGTCGATGCGCGGCTCGGCGCCGAGGGTGACCACTGCGTGCGCGCACCATTCCCACACCGGCCCCGGGCGCTCGTTCTCGGCGGCCAGCGCGATCATCCGCCACAGCGTGTCCACGTAGGTCACACGCGGGTGGGCGCCGCGCAGCAGCAGCGCCGCCTGGCCGGGGGTGTGGCAGTCGAGCACGACCTCGTCGTCGGGGCGCACCCGCGCCAGGTGCTCGAGCCACGTGCGCGCGATGAACTCGTCCCCGTAGTTGGGGTGCCCGGCGGGCGAGACCAGGTAGAGGACCCGCCCCGACGGGCCGCCGCGAAGCATCCGGGCCGCCCGTGCCCGCCACTGTGTGCGCATCTGCCCGACCGTACCGGGAGTCCGCGCGCCACGGTCTTGTGAAGTCGGACCTATCGTGCGGGAAGTCAGGCCTCGCCGCGGTGCAGCACGCTGACTACGAAGTCCGAGGCCGGCGTCCACGGCTGCAGGTCCCAGGTGCCGAACCGCTGCCGCACGCGTAGCCCCGCCGCCGCCACGTGCCCGTCGAACTCCTCCACCGTGAGCGTACGGCCCAGGCCGAAGCCGACGACGAGCACGCCTTCGGGCTTCAGGTGCCGGCCCACCGCCGCCAGCACGTCCGACTCCGACCCGGGAGCGACGAAGCAGATGACGTTGCCCGCCATGACGGCAGCGTCGAACTCGCCGGTGACGCCGCGCGCGGGCAGGTCCAGTTCGGACAGGTCGCCGACGAGCCACGTGGGCCCCGGGTGGTCGTGTTCGGCCGCCGCGATGAGCGCCGGGTCAACGTCCACCCCCACCACCTGGTGGCCGCGCGAGTGGAGCTCGCCGCCGAGGCGGCCCGGGCCGCAGCCGGCGTCGAGGACGCGGGCGCCGCGGGGCACCATGGCGTCGATCAGGCGCGCCTCGCCGGCGAGGTCGGCGCCCTGGGCCGCCATGATGCGGAAGCGTTCGATGTACCACTGCGAGTGGCCGTCGGAGGTCTCGCTGAACCAGCGGGTGGGTCGTGCCATGCTCCGGAGCCTAACGCCTGGCGCGGGACCGGTTCAGCCCCGCGCCCGCCGCGGGTCGTAGAGGTGCGAGTCCAGCCCGCAGGCGACCGCCGCGCCCCGGTCCATCGCCCGGCCGACCATGATGACGGCGGTGCGTCGCAGCCCCTCGGCTTCCACCATGCCGGCGATGGTCGCGAGCGTCCCGCGCAGCACCACCTGGCCCGGCCGCGAGGCGTGGGCGACCACCACGGCCGGGCAATCGGCGCCGTATTCGGCGGCGAGCTCGGCGGCGAGTTCCCGCACCCGCGTGATGGCCAGGTGCAGCACCAGCGATGCCCGCAGGCCCGCCACACGCTGCAGGGATTCCGTCTCCGGCATGGGGGTGGACCGCGCACGGGTGCGGGTGAGCACCACCGTCTGCACCTCGCCGGGCACCGTGAGTTCGGTACCGAGGGCGGCGGCGGCCGCGGCGTAGGCGGGGACCCCCGGGGTGATGTCCCAGGGCACCCCCGCCGCGTCGAGCCGCCGGGTCTGTTCAGTGAGGGCCGAGTACACCGACGGGTCGCCCGAGCACATCCGTACCGCGTCGAGCCCCCGCCGGTGTGCGTCGACGAGCCGGCCGATGATCGCGTCCAGGTCCAGGCCCTGGGTGTCGACCAGCTCAGCGCCGTCGCGGCAGTGCGCGAGCACCTCATCGTCGAGGTAGGTGCCCGCGTAGAGCACGACGGCCGCGGTGCGCAGCTGCTCCGCGGCCCGCACGGTGAGCAGGTCGGCGGCGCCGGGGCCCGCCCCCACGAAGTGCACTGTCATTCCGGGGCCCCTTCTGACGTTTCCTGTTTCGATTCCGACGCCGTTGTTTTCACGCCGCACCATTGCACCACCGGGCGCATCGGCTCCCACCCGGTGAACGATCCGATGGGGCCGGCCGCGTCCACCGCGTACCGGAGCAGTTCGCCGCCGTGCACGCGGTGCCACTCGGCCAGCACCGCCTGCGTCTCGAGGGTCACCGCGTGCGCGACCAGCCGCCCGCCCGCCGGCAGCGCCGACCAGCACTTGTCGAGAACGCCGGGCCTGCTGCCGCCCCCGCCGACGAACACCGCGTCGGGCCGCTCCAGCCCGCCGAGCGCGTCCGGCGCAGCACCCTCCACGACGGTGACAAGATCCGGCACTCCCAGCCGCGCGGCGTTGCGGCGGACCGTCTCCGCCCTGCCCGCATCGCGCTCGATCGCGAGGACCCGGCACCCGGGGGCTCCGCGCGCCCACTCGATGCCCACCGAGCCGGCCCCGGCGCCCACGTCCCACAGCAGTTCGCCGGGCCTCGGGGCGAGGGCACTCACCGCCGCGGCGCGGATCGGCCGGCGGCTCAGCTGCCCGTCGTTCTCGAAGGCGTCGTCGGGCAGCCCAGGTACGCGCGAACGCCCCGGCCCGCCACGGCATTCGACGCATACCAGCCCCAGCGCGGCGCCCTCGACGCCGAGCATGCCGTCCGCGGCCCCGTCGCGCCGCGATTCCGCCTGCCCGCCCAGCTCCGCCAGCAGCGTCATCGAGGAGGCGCCGAACCCCTCGCCGGCCAGCAACCGGGCCACGGTCGCCGGCCCCTCGACACCACCGGTGAGCACGATCAGCCGCCGCCCGGGCGCCAGGTACCGGCGCAGGCGGTCCGTGTCGCGGCCCACCAGCGTCACGACGTCGCAATCGTCGGCCGGCCAGCCCATCCGCGCGCGGGCCAGCGCCGCCGACGACACCGCCGGGATGACGCGCAAGGCCTTCGGCCCCAGCCGGCGCACCAAGGTGGACCCGATGCCGGACACCAGCGGATCGCCCGACGCGAGCGCAACGACGTTCCTGCCGTCGTGCCGCTCGAGCAGCGCGTCCAGCCCGTCGAGCAGCGGCGACGGCCAGGGTTCGCGGATCGCGGCAGGCGCGGCGCCGTCCGGCACCATCGCCAGGTGGCGCTGCCCACCAAGCAGCACGTCGGCGTCGTGCACGGCACCGCGTCCGGCGGGTTCGGCCGTCGCCCAGCCGCCCGCGCCGATGCCGACGACCGTCACGCGCACCCTCGCTTCCGGACCCATGGCGCAGAACCCTAGACCGCGGTGGGGCGCCGACGGCGCGGCGGGGTTATGGTCGTCGATGGCAGCTCGCCCGGAGGTGCCCCGTGGCCATCACGGCGTGCGGGGGTAAACGGGAAGCCGGTGGGAATCCGGCACAGGCCCGCTGCGGTGACCTGGGAGCCGACGACCACGCACGCCGTGCAGCCACTGGACCACCGGTCCGGGAAGGCGGTCCGAGGCGCTCGACCAGGAAGTCCGAATACCGGCCTTCGCGCGGCTGCCCGGCTGCAGCGCCCTGCCGCGGCCGCGACACCACGTCCCAGCGGAAGCCTGCGGAGGTCCCACAGTGCACGTCTATCCGTTCAGCGCCCTCGTCGGCGCCGACGATCTGCAGCTGGCGCTCACGCTCACCGCCGTCTCCCCGGCGATCGGCGGTGTGCTGGTGCGCGGCGAGAAGGGCACGGCCAAGTCGACGGCGGTGCGCGCCCAGGCGTCGCTGCTGCCCCCGGTCCTGACCGTCGACGGCTGCCGGTTCGCCTGCGCCCCGGACGCCCCGGATCCGCACTGCCCCGACGGCCCGCACGCCCCGGGCGCACCGGCCACGGCGGGCCCCGCACGCCTGGTGGAGCTTCCGGTGGGCGCCGCCGAGGACCGCGTCACCGGGGCGCTGCACCTGGGCAAGGCGCTTTCCGGCGAAGGCGCCGAATACGAGCCCGGCCTGCTCGCGCGCGCCCACCGCGGAGTGCTGTACGTCGACGAGGTCAACCTGCTGCACGACCACCTGGTGGACCTGTTGCTCGACGCGGCCGCGATGGGCCGCACCTCGGTGGAGCGCGACGGCGTCTCGATCAGCCACGCATCGCGGTTCGTGCTCGTGGGCACCATGAACCCCGAGGAGGGCGAGCTGCGGCCGCAGTTGCTGGACCGGTTCGGTCTGGCGGTGGATGTCGCCGCGCCACGCGATGCCGCAGTGCGCGCCGAGATCGTGCGCCGCCGCCTGGCCTTCGACGCCGACCCGGCCGGTTTCGCGGCCCGGTGGGCGGACGCCGAGTCGGCGCTGGCGCAGCGCATCGCCGAAGCCCGGGGGCGCGTCGCGTCGGTGGTGCTCAGCGACGCGGCGTTGACGGCGATCGCCGAGGTGTGCGCCGCATTCGACGTGGACGGGATGCGCGCGGACCTGGTGACGGCCAAGGCCGCCGCCGCCCACGCGGCCTGGTGCGGCCGCAGCGACGTCACCCGAGACGACATCGCCGCCGCGGCGCGCTTGACGCTGCCGCACCGTCGGCGCCGCGCCCCCTTCGACGAGCCTGGCGCGGACCGCGAAAGCCTGGACGAGTTGCTGGACGGCATGGGCGACGCGGACGGATCGGGTGGCTACGAGCCCGACCGCGACGGATCCGAGGGCGGCGGGCCCGACGGGGACCGGCCCGCCGGCGGCGGGCCTGATGACGACGGGCCGGGCGGCGGGCCTGATGACGACGGCCCTGATGACGACGGGCCGGGCGGCGGCGCGCCGGAACCGGCCGACAACGGTTCCGCGGAACACCGGCCCCATGCCGATGCTGATGCCGACCACGATCCGGGCATGCCTGCCGAGCGCGCGCCCACCCCCGCCGGCGAGCCGTTCCGCGCCCGGCTGCTGGCGGCGCAGCGCTCCGGCC
>NZ_JAENKO010000020.1 GCF_016599145.1 Tomitella cavernea | reverse complement strand
GCGGTGTAGCCGACGGCTTTTTTCGTGGGGGTGAAGAAGTTCAACCGCAGCGACACCAGCCGCCACAGCCGGTCGAGCAGCTCGAGTTCGTCGGCGGTGTCGTAGCGCCAATAGAAGGCGTGTTTGCGCACGACGTGGTTGTTCTTCGACTCCACGTGCGCCTGGTCGTTCTTCTGGTACGGCCGAGAGCGGGTCTGTGCGATGTCGCGGTCCTGCAGCCACCCGGCGACCTCATGGTTGATGAACTCCGAACCGCAGTCGCTGTCGAAGGTGGTCATGGCGAAGGGAAACCAGTCCTGCAGCTGTTCGATCCCGTGGAGGATCCACTTCGAGGCGTTGTTGCGGATCGAGCAGTTCTCCGTCCACCCGGTCACAATGTCGGTCATCGTCAGCGTGCGGGCGAACTCGCCGATCAGCGTGGGGCCGCAGTGCGCCACGGTGTCGGCCTCGATCACCCCTGGCGTGTCGGGCGCCTCGTCCGTGCAGGTACGGATGGCAATCGAGTTCCGCAGCAGCGGCGCGGGCGTCGTCGTCGATATGCCCTTGATCCGCATTCTGTCGCGTGCCGGTTTCAAGTACCAGTCCACGGTCGCGGCGCTCATCGCTTTCAGTTCCGCGGTCGTCTCGTCGGTGGCGAACGGCGTGTCCAGATCACCCGCCTCGGCCAGCAGCGGTAGCCACAGATCGACCATGACGACCAGGTACTTGCCGCACGGCATGCCCATCAACGCCCACACATGCTCAAGCAGGGTCCTGGCGTCGTCGCTGAAGCGCCGAGTGCGCAGTGTGCGTCCGTCGACCTGCTCGGCCGGGTCCGGCAGCGCAGGGCCGCGAAGCATCCGCCGTGCGGTCGAGCGGCCCATACCCGTGGTCTCCACCACGCGGTCGAGGATCTTGCCTTTGTCCGCCTTCGACGCCTTGCGGTACTGATTCCGCAGCTTGTTCGTCACCTGCCGTCTCGCGGCCATGTCGATCTTGCCTTCCACATCGGGCAAGCTTTCCTGGCTACGCGCTCAAAATAGGTGAGGCACCACCCGGCGCCACGCGCTCAAAGTAGGTGAGGCACGCCGAAGTATTGAGCAAGCGCTTGATTGAGTTGTATTGTGTGCCACAGTCAGGGGCGGCGCGAGCCGATCCACCCGCCGGACTTCGGAGACGCATGACTGATCGAAACCACGGATTGTTCATCGACGGGCAATGGACGGAGGCCGAGGCCGGCGCCGTCGTGGAGGTGATCAATCCCGCAACGGAGCAGGTCATCGCGCAGGTGCCGCAGGCCGGCATCGCGGACGTCGGCCGCGCCATCGCCGCGGCCCGCCGCGCCTTCGACGACGGCCCGTGGCCCCGCACGCCGGTGCCGGAGCGTGCCCGCGTGCTCCGCGCGATGGCGGAGATCATGGAGCAGCGCTTCGACGAACTGGTGGAGCTGAACATGGCCGAGGCGGGGTCGGCCCGTCCGCTCGCAGCGGGGATGCAGATCCGCCCGGCCATCGACCACCTGCGCGACATGGCCGAGCGCGTGCTTCCGGCGTATCAGTTCGACCGGCCGATGCTGCCGGTGCAGCTGGGCGGCGTGCTGAGCCAGGGGATCGTCCGGCGCGCCCCGTTCGGAGTGGCGGCGCTCGTCACTGCGTACAACTTCCCGTTCTTCATCAACGTCATGAAGCTCGCGGCGGCGCTCGGCGCGGGCTGCACGACAGTGCTCAAGCCCGCGCCGACCACCCCGATGGAGGCGTTCGTCGTCGCCGAGATCGCCCAGGAGGCGGGGCTGCCGGCCGGCGTCCTCAACGTCGTCACCGGCGACGTGCCCGCCGCGCAGGCGCTCACAGCCAGCCCGGACATCGACATCATCAGCTTCACCGGCTCTGACGCGGTGGGTCGCAGCGTGTACGCGCAGGCGGCGCCGTCGCTGACCAAGGTGCTGCTCGAGCTGGGCGGCAAGTCGGCGCAGATCATCTGCGATGATGCCGACCTGGCGAAGGCCGTGCCCAGCGTGGTCGCGGGGATCACGGCGCATGCGGGGCAGGGCTGTTCGCTGCTCACCCGCACCCTGGTGCACCGGTCCCGGGAGGACGAGCTGATCGCGCTGGTGATCGCGGAGCTGGAGAAGGTGCGGGTGGGCGACCCGGCCGACCCGGCGACGACGATGGGCCCGCTGATCAGCGCCGAGCAGCGGGCCAAGGTGGAGCGGCTGATCGCCACCGGCAAGGCCGAGGGCGCGACGCTGGCCTACGGCGGCGGGCGCCCCGCGGGCCTGGACAGGGGATACTTCATGGAGCCGACCCTGTTCACCGGGGTCGACAACGGCATGACCATCGCGCAGGAGGAGTTCTTCGGCCCCGTCGGCGTGGTGATCCCGTTCGACGACGACGAGGACGCGATCCGCATCGCCAACGACTCACGGTACGGGCTCGGCGGCGGGGTGCGGGCACGCGATCCGCGACGGGCCGTCGAGATCGCACAGCGGCTGCGGACGGGGCTGGTCAAGGTCAACGGTGGGGCGGGCGGCATCTCGCCGCACTCGGCGATGGGCGGCTACAAGGACAGCGGCCTGGGGCGCGAGTGGGGCACCGCGGGCCTCGAGGAGTTCCTGGAGACGCAGACCATCGAGATGCGGCTCGGCGAAGGCTGACGGCAGTGTCCGGAGCGGGCCGGCGCTGGGCGGTGCCCGGCGTCGCCGCGTGCGTGGATTACGGACCTCGTGCGCATTCCGCGGCCCGGGGAGCGTGTGCGCTCGTGCGTCGGCTGGACCGTATTCCGATTCACGATCGGCGGCGCTGTGCGGCCGCCGGACGGCGCGTATGACGCCCGGCCCGTGGGCGCGCGGTGCATTGGTGCGGACCCACGGTCGGCATTTCGGACGGTGCCCCGGTCCCCCAGGGCCCTCATCCGAGCCTCACAGGCCACTCCCGTCACCAATGTCACACCGCGTGTCGCTCACCGACGCCGCAGGTCACTCCACTGTCCTCACGACTTTGCCGACCCCCTGCCCCGTCTCCGTTCGCGGTATTCCCGGAAAGGCAACGGTTTTCGCGGCGCGAAACGTCGCCGTCCGCCACTGGAGTGATGTAGATTACCAATTGAACCAAGCGCTTGCTCAACTCATGGGAGATGATCGTGCGACTCGAAGGGAAATCCGTACTGATCACCGGCGCCGGATCGGGGCTGGGGCGCGAGAGTGCGCTGCTGTTCGCCGAGCACGGCGCGCAGGTGATGGTGACCGACATCGACGGCGAGACCGCCGAATCTACGGCGGCGGAGGTGCGGTGGCGCGGCGGCCAGGCTGCGGCGCGGGCCCTCGATGTCCGCCGCGAGGACGACGTGCAGCGGGTGGTCTCCGACACCGTGAAGACCTTCGGCAAGCTCGACGTCCTGTTCAGCAATGCCGGCATCCAGGTTCCGGGCTACCCGATCAAGGACGTCGGACAGGTGACCGAAGAGCAGTGGCGGACCACGTTCGATGTGAACGTGCTGGGGACGTTCTTCGCCTGCAAGCACGTGGTCCCGGCACTCAAGGAGAACGGGGGCGGGGCCATCGTCGTCACCTCCTCGGCCACGGCGATCGCGAGCGCCCGTGATCTTGCGCCGTATGTAGCGTCGAAGGGCGCCATCAACGCCCTGGTGCGCGCGCTGGCCGTCGACCTTGGCGAATTCGGCATCAGGATCAACGCCATCTGCCCCCTGCACGGGATGTCCCCCACCTTCTACAGCACCGGCGAGGCCGCCGTGCCGGGTAAGTCGGGCGAAGAAATGCGCGCGTGGGATCCCTCGTCCACCGGGATGCCGCTCAAGAAGCAGAGGCCGCCGAGCCTTCGTGACAACGCTTACGCGGCGCTCTTCTTCGCCACGGACGAATCGGAATACATCAGCGGGGTGTGCATGCCCACCACGGACGGCGGCGTTCTCGCGGGATTCTATCTGTAACGTCCACCGGCACCGCGGGGTCCGCGGCGAGGTGATCCCACCATTGCACCGTTCATGCGGATGCGGCCACGTCCGGTCGCAGTCGCGAACCGTCGCGTCGGGAGGCCATGCGGATGTGTTCCGGAATGTGCGTACTACCAAGTGAAGAGGGACGATAGTGACTCGGAAGAATCCCACCCGCCACCGCCTGCAGGCCGTCGTCGGGGCGGTGGCGCTGGCGGTGGTCGCCTCCGGCTGCGCCGCCGTCGACGACGGCGGCGCAGCCTCGGCGGACGCCGACCTGACGGTCTTGGCGGGCGGCATGGTGAACGTGACCGATCCGCCCGGAGAGCCCGAGGACGGCGGAGTGCTGAAATTCGGCGCCTTCTCCGAACCGCGATCGCTTGATCCCGCGCAGACCATTCCGGCGGTCACCACGGGCGGCGTCGAACTGGTGAACATCTACGACTCCCTGATGCGTTTCGACAGCGCCGCCGGTGCCGACGTTCCGCAGATGGCGCTGCAGCTGGACCACGATGCGGACTTCCGGGTCTGGACCCTGACTTTGCGTGACGACGTCACTTTCTCCGACGGCACTCCGGTGGACGCTGCCGCCGTCAAGGCGAGTCAGGAGCGGTTCGCCGCGGCCGCGGGCCCGGACGCGACCCTGTGGAACGACAATGTCATCGCCATCGGCACCCCTGACGACACAACCGTGGTGTATACACTCGACAAGACGTGGACGGGCTTCGCGCACGCACTCACCACCGGCGCCGGAATGATCGTGGCGCAGGAGACGGGGCCGCCGGGGAAGGACTTCCTCCCGATCGGCGCCGGACCGTTCACGCTGCAGGACTGGTCGCAGGGCACGTCCATGACCCTCGCCGCCAGGGACGGGTACTGGAACGGAAGGCCACACCTCGACAAGGTGACCATTGTCTACATCCCGACCACGGAGGTCGCGATGGAAACGATGTTCAACGGCGGGGTCGACATGACCTACGTCCGGGATGCCGATGATGTGCGGCAGATGCTCGAGCGCGGTCTTCCCGGGTATGTCGGCATGATCGCCGCTGGCGAAGTGGTCCTGATCAACGCCCAGCCCGGCCATCCCGGCGCCGATCCGCGGCTGCGCAGGGCCATGCAGATGGCCGTGGACCCGGACACGGTCGGCGAGCTGTCGTTCGGTGATTCCGCCTTTTCGGGGAATCAGCTGTTCGCCGGGTACTCCCGCTGGGACACCGGCGTGGAGGCCCCCGCATACGACCCCGATCGCGCGCGCGAACTCGTCGCGGAGGCGAAGGCCGACGGGTTCGACGGGAACATGGTCTACGTCAACGGCTCGAATCAGGCCAAGAAGCAGAAGGCGCTGTCCATCCAGGCCCAGCTCGGGGCCGTGGGGATCACTGTGGACGTGCAGAACCTCCCGACGATCGGCGACCAGGTGCGCCGAGTGGCCGCCGAGCAGGATTACGATCTGGCGGACTGGGGATTGAGTGTGCGCGAGGCAGATCCGCTGTCGAAGATGTCCGCGGCCTTCCGCAGCGGCGGGAAACAGGTGTACGGCATGTACACCAGCACGCAGATGGACGGCCTCCTCGATGATTTCCAGGCCGCGAGGGACGACGACGCGAAGCGGGTCGTCATGGCCGAAATCCAGCGACAGCTGAACCAGGATGCACCCTTCCTCATCCAGGGGTATGCCGCCGAGTATGTGGCGTGGCAGAAGAACGTCCATGGAGTCGAAGGGTCCTCGAATTCCATGGTCATGCTGGGTGAGGCGTGGATGTCCTAGCCCTGGCGACGATAAAGCCTTCTCGCCGGAGTCATGGGGAGTGACGTGCGCAGCACCGTGCGAGGCCAGGGCGCTGGTCACTGCGAACGCGGCGCGCCGAGGAGGGCAGCACCCGCGCTGGCGGCTGACCCGCGTACCTGTCACGCGCGCCCGAGTTCGAGCGCCACGTCGTGCAGCAGTGCGCCGATGCCGGCATAACCTCCCTTGGTGAGCCGGCTGCGCCGGACCGCTGGAGACGACAGCGCCGGCCGGCTCGCCGGCCGCAGTAAGGACGGGGCTGGCGATGCTGGTCAAACGCGGCTTCACGTCGCCCTCGCACACCGCCCAGCCGCGGGCGGCGACACGCACGTATTCGGCGTCGGGCAGCAGTCCGGATGGATCGGCGAACAGCGCCCGCCGCGCCGCCGAATCGAGGGCCGAGCACACCGCCCGCCCCCCTGCGCTGGCATCGACGGCGATGCGCTGGCCCGGGTGCAGCGCGGTGCGCACCACCTGACGGGCCTCAGCGATGTCGACCACCACCAGCTCAGCACCCTCGAGGAGGGCAAGATGCGCCGTCTCGGCCGTCTCGCGGCCTCCGTCGAGACCGACACCGTCATCTCGCCGCACGTGGGCGGCTCGGACAAGTACGCCTACCCGAAGGGCGCGCCGGGAGCAGCTGGGCGCGACCACGCTCGGCCAGCTCTCGCTCGGGGCGTGCTCCGAGTGGCTGTGGTCCGGTTATCCCAAGGACAACCCCACGCTGAAGATCGCCATGGGCGAGGGCGGCATCGGCTGGGTGCCCATGCTCATCGACCGGCTCGACAACATCATCGACCGTTCCGGCTACGGCCTCGGCTGGGACGAGCGGCCGTCCGACGTGATCCGGAAAAGGCGCGCACTCGTCGCCGAAACCAAGGCCGACGGCTTCAACGACAGGCTCGTCATGATGAACGGGCCGGAGCAGGCCAAGGGGCGGCAGGCGTAGGCGATCCAGGCGCAGCTCGACGCCGTGGGCTTCGACGTCGACTCGCAGATCATGCCGACGACCGGCGACCAGATCCGGCGGATCGCGGCGCACCACGACTACGACCAGGGGTCGTGGGGGCTGAGCCTGCGCGACCCCGATCCGTTCCCCAAGATGTCGTCGGCCATGCACAGCGGCGGCAAACAGCTCTACGGGATGTACCCGAGCCCGGAGATGGACGCGATCGTCGACGAGTTCCAGACCGATCCCGACGCGACCGTCCAACGCGCGACGATGGCCGACATCCAGCGGCAGCTCAACGAGGATGTGCCGTTTCTGGTGCACGGCTATCCCGAGTAGCCTTCCTGGCAGCAGAATGTGCACGGCGTCGTCGGGTCGGCCAACACGATGGCGCTGCTCGGCAACGCCGGGAAGGCGTGAGCGGGAGGCACCCACGATATCCGCCTGCCGCGGCGCCTCGGAGGGCCGCGCGAAGGGAAGGTGAGTGTGCCGCGACAGATCACGCTGGTGGCCGAGCGCGGCCTGCCGTTCACGCTGGCCGGACAGGTGGCCGACGAGGTCCGCGAGGCGGTCTCCGCGGCGACCGGTGAGCCGGTGCGGCTCGAGTGCACCGGCGGTGCCCTCACACTCGACGACGACGGAGAAATCCACCTGTCGCACTCGATCGCGGCCACTGCGGACAAGTCGGACCTGGTGCTGTTCTTCACCGAACTGCCGCGGCTGGAGCACGGCAGACCGGCCCCGGCCGAGATCGATACGGAACGTTCGGCGGGCATCATCTCTATACCCGCCTGCGGCACGGTGGCACTGCCGCAGCGGGTCGCGCACCTGTCGATCGCCTGCCTGGCCGGCCTTCTCGCCGGCGACACCGATGACGCCGCGTTCCGGTCGGCCGAATCGCGCCGGCGCCGCTGGCACATCGACGATGAGCGTCAGGGCAAGCGCACGCTGGTGGCCGCGTCCCGGTGGGGCTGGGCGTTGCTGGTGATGGGCATGATGCGCGTCAACCGCCCCTGGCGGTTGGTATCCACACTCAAGGGCGTGATCGCGGCCGCCGCGGCCACCGCCTCGTTCGGCATCTTTTACACCTCGATCTGGCAGATGGCCACCACGATCCACCCGTGGCGGCTGGTGCTCATCACGGCGTTCGCTGTGACGCTGATGGCGACCTGGCTCATCGTCGCCAACCGGCTGTGGGAGTCCGGCGGCGGCCGCGCGGTGTGGAACCGGCTCTACAACACCGTGACGGTATGCACGGTTCTCACCGGGGTCGCGACAATGTACGTGGGGCTGTACCTGCTCACGTTCGTCGCGGGGCTGGTGGTCATCGACACCGGCTTCATGACCGAGAAGATCGGACGGCCCGCCGCGTTGTCGAGCTTCCTGCTGCTCGCGTGGCTGGCGACGTCCATGGGGATCGTCGCGGGCGCGCTGGGCTCGA
This sequence comes from Tomitella cavernea, assembly GCF_016599145.1. Lineage (GTDB taxonomy): Bacteria > Actinomycetota > Actinomycetes > Mycobacteriales > Mycobacteriaceae > Tomitella > Tomitella cavernae. The sequence continues at coordinate 60,022 of NZ_JAENKO010000020.1, read as the reverse complement.
GCACCGACAGTTACGACGCGATCCTGCGGGCCACATTCGGCGAGCGCGAGCGCGAGCGGCGCAAGCGACAGTCGGAGCAGGAAGACCCGCAGGACGAGCGCGGCCGCTGACCTCCGCGTCCGGGCCGGTACGCGGGGATCACAGTGCGGACCGCGCCCCGACGATCACCGCCGGGGATTCACCATCGCGGGTGCGCCCCGACTTCGCGCACACGCGTCATCAGGACGATGTTGTAGTCCACGCCCACGATCGCGTGACGGCCGAGGCGGCCACGGGCGCCAACACGCCCGCCAGGCGCGCAGCACGGCTGCGACGGCGGGATGAGCCGGTGGCAGCGCGGCGCGCAGCTCCCCACAGCGTGCCTGCGCGACCACCCGTTCGTCGGCGTGATCGACGATCGGGGCAGATAGTCGCCGGCATCCCCAGCCCGTCACGGCCTCGCGGTGCGCAGTGCGGCGAGCAGCCGGTTGCGCAGCTCCCGCGGGTCGATGACGTCGTCGTAGGTGGCGGTGCGGGCGAGCTGCCACGGCCCGGACGCCTCGTGTTCGACCAGCGCACGCCGGGTGTCGTCGTCGGCGCCAGAGGTGGCCCCGCCCACTGCGGCCGGGATACCGCCGAGCATCGCGCCGGGGAACGCCAGCGACACCGTCTGCCCGCCGAAGGCGTTCTGCCCCATCACCGAGCTGCCGAAGCCGAACGCCTTGCGCACCGTCACGTGCAGCTTGGGCACCGTCGCCCGGTGCTGGGCGACGAACATCCGCGCCGACTCGCGCAGGATCCCCGCCCGCTCCGAGGCGCTGCCCGAGAGCACTCCGGGGTTGTCGGCCAGCTGCACCAGCGGCAGGCCGAAACCGGCCGTCATCTCGACGAACCGCGCCGCCTTGCCGGCCGCCGCCGCGTCGATGGCGCCCGCGAGCACAGCCGGCTGGTTGGCCAGCACCGCGACGGGCCGCCCGCCCAGGCGCGCGAGCGCGATGATGAGCGATGGCCCGTGGCCCGGCTGCACCTCCAGCAGCGAGCCGGCGTCGAAGAGCTCGCCCAGCACTGCGGTCATGTCGTAGGGTCGCCGCGGGTCGGGTGGGATGAGGTCGAGCAGCGCGTCGAGCGTGCGCTCGCCGTCGCCGGTGTCGGCGCGCGGCGGCGGGTCGCCCGCGCACGACGGCAGATACGACAGGTATCGGCGCGCCAGCCGCAGCGCCCCGTCGACGTCCGCGGCCACGTTGTGGGCCACGCCGCTGACCACGGCGTGCACCTGCGGCCCGCCCAGCTCTTCCTTGGTCACCTGCTCGCCGGTGGCGGCCCGCACCAGCGGAGGGCCGGCCGTGAAAAGCGACGCGAGCCCGTCGACCATGACGACGAAATCCGCCAGCGGCGCCGCGAGGGCGCCGTGCCCGGCGGAGGGCCCGGTGACGATCGCGACGATCGGCACCCGGCCCGCAATGTCGGCCAGCACCTGCAGGTCGTTGGGGGCGGGCCGCTGCGGCTCGAGCATGTTGGTGGCCCGATGCCCGGCGCCCTCGAGCATGAGCACCAGCGGCGCGCGCTCCTGGCCCGCCAGTGCCGCGACCCGCGACCGCTTGGTGGCGGCCGCGGTGCCGATGGAGCCGCCCGCCACCGAGAAGTCCTCGGCGCCTACGAACACCGGCCGCCCGTCGATGAGGCCCGACCCCGCCACGAACGCGTCGGCGGGAGTGTCCGGCGCCCCGGCGAGCAACCCGAGCTCGGTGAACGTGCCGGGGTCCAGCAGCCGCGCGACGCGCTCACGCGCGTCCACCCGGCCCGCCGTACGGTGCCGACGCAGCTTCTCCTCGCCGCCCATGACGCGGGCGGTGGAGCGCCGCTGCTGCAGCGAATCGAGCAGCGGGGCCCAGTCGTCGCGGTGCGTCACGCCCGTCAGAGGCGCTCGAGGATGGTGCCGGCGGCCAGGGCGCCGCCCGCGCACATGGTGATCAGCGCCCGCTCGCCGTCGCGGCGCTCGAGCTCGTGCAGCGCGGTGGTGAGCAGCCGCGCGCCGGTGGCGCCCACCGGGTGCCCCAGCGCGATGGCGCCGCCGCCCACGTTGACGCGGTCCATATCCGGCTTGTGCACCTGCGCCCAGGAGAGCACCACCGACGCGAAGGCCTCGTTGACCTCGAAGATGTCGAAGTCGGCCATCGACATGCCCGAGCGCTCGAGCAGGTGCTGCGTCGCCTGCACCGGCCCGTCCAGGTTGTACTCGGGCTCGGCGCCCACCAGGCACTGGTGCACGATCCGCGCCCGCGGACGCAAGCCCAGCGCCTTGGCCCGGTCCTCATCCATGAGCAGCACCGCGGAGGCGCCGTCGGAGATCTGCGACGAGGTGCCGGCGGTGTGCCGCGCGCCCTCGTACACAGGCTTGAGGCCGGCGAGGCCCTCCATGGTGGTCTCGCGCAGGCCCTCGTCGCGGGTCACGGTGTGGAACCGGTCGGTGGGGTTCTTCTCGCCGTCGAGCACCGGCGCCTCGACGGGGATGATCTCGCGGTCGAAGCGGCCCTCGTCCCAAGCGGCCTTGGCCTTGCGCTGCGAGGCGACGCCGAGCACCTCGAGGTCGGCCCGGGTCAGCCCGCGGCGGTCGGCGATACGCTCGGCCGTCTCGAACTGCGGCGGCATGTCCAGGCTCCACGACGCGGGCCTGCGCGGCCCGGCGTGGTCGCCCACCACATTCGCCCCCAGCGCGACGGTGCTCATCGACTCGATGCCGCAGGCGATGCCCGTGTCGATCGCGCCGGTGGCGATCAGCCCCGCGATGAGATGGTTCGCCTGCTCGGACGAGCCGCACTGGCAGTCGATGGTGGTGGCGCCGGTCTGCCAGGGCAGGCCCGCATGCAGCCACGCGACGCGGGCGATGTCGTTGGACTGCGCGCCTACCTGGGTGACGCAGCCGCCGATCACCTGCTCGACCAGCCCGGCGTCGATGCCGGCCCGCTCGATCACGCCCTTCTGTGCCTGGCCCAGCAGCTCGGCCGGGTGCAGGCCCGACAGCACACCCCGGCGCTTACCGATGGGGGTACGGCCGGCCTCCACGATCACGGGATCGCCCACGTCGCGTTCCTTCCTGTCCGGATCGTCCTGCGGCGCGCGGTCACGCGAACGCGCTGCGCACCACCTTGCCCGTCGCATTGCGCGGCAGGGGCTCAGTGGTCAGTGTCCACTGCGAGGGGATCTTGTACCCCGCGAGCAGGCCCGCCAGGTGGGACCGCAGCACGTCGTCGGTGGCGCCGGTGTCGGGCCGCAGCACGACGACGGCCGCCACCTCCTGCCCGTACTCGGCGCTGGGGCGGCCGAACACGATCGACTCGGTGACCTCCGGATGCGTGTCGAGCGCATCCTCGATCTCCACCGGGTAGATGTTCTCGCCGCCGCGGATGATCAGGTCGGTACGGCGCGAGCTGATCTCGAGCTCGTCGTCGCGCAGCACGCCGATGTCGCCTGTGTGCAGCCAGCCGTCGGCGTCGATGGCCTTCGCCGTCGCTTCGTCGTTGTCCCAATAGCCCAGCATGACCATGGCGCCACGCACACACACCTCGCCCTCGACGCCGCCCGGCACGGTGGCACCGGACTCGTCGCACACCCGCACCTGCGTGTTCACCGCCGCGCTGCCCACCGATCGGGGGTTCGCGGCCAACTGGGCGGGTGTCGCGATCGTCGCGGCCGTGGAGCATTCGGTCTGCCCGTAGGTGGCCACCATCGCGGCCGTGGCCTGCGGCAGCAGCTCGCGCAGGGCCGCGCGCATGGCGGGCGGGGTGGGCGCGGCGCCCAGCGAGAACGAGCGCAGCGACGACAGGTCGTGCGCGCCGCTGTTGGCGTCGTCGAGCACGCGGTGCGCCATCGTCGGCACGCCCGTCCAGTGCGTGACGCCCTCCCGGGCGATGAGCGCCAACACGGCGTCCGCATCGAACCGGCCGGTGTAGATCACCGCAGTCTCGCCGTTGTCCAGACGTGGCACGGCGATGTTGTGCAGCGCCGCGATGTGGAACAGCGGCCCGGTCATCAGGTACCGGCGATCGTACTGGGGGGCGCGGCCCGCCGCGGCGGCGACGGCGTCGTTGTACCGGTAGAAATCGCGCGCGGCGATCATGTTGCGGTGCGAGTGCACCGCGCCCTTGGGCCGCCCCGTGGTGCCGGAGGTGTAGATGACCACCGCCGGCGCGTCCTCGCCGAGCCGCACCGATGGGCAGGCGAGGCCGGCCGGCGCGGTCCGGGCGGGGGCGGCGACGTCGGATTCGATCCGCAGCACCGGCACGCGTGCGGCCGGTTCCTGCGCGGCCGCCTCGGCGAGGCGCTCGCGCCGGCGGGCGTCCGCGACGATCAGCGTCGGCCGCACGTGGGCGCAGCCGTAGGCGATCTCGCCGGCCGCCCAGTGCGAGTTCATGGCCACGGCGATGCCGCCGATCGACACCGTCGCCCAGAAGGTCGCGATCCACTCGATTCCGTTGGCGGCGAGGATCGCGACCCTGTCGCCCGGCCGGACGCCGTGGGTGTCGCGCAGCTCGACGGCCAGCGCGGACACCAGCCGGTAATGCTCCTCGAAGCCCACGCGCCGCCCGTCGCACACCAGGTAGGTGCGATCGCCGTACCCACGTGAGCGCTCGAGCAAGTCCACAAGCGACCGGTCACGATCGGCGAACACGGGCAGCCGGGCCCCGCGCACATCCTCCTCACGGATCGGCGGAATGCCGCCTGCTGCGGCCTCCGGTTCCGCGGCCCCTGTCACGCCTTCCATGCGTCGCCCAGCAGAATCATGGAGTTGGAGGTGCCCACCATGCCGTGCACGTTCTTGTGCCAGGTGGTGTACTCCGCCCAGTACCCGAGGTTGATGAATGGAACGTCTTCATTGACCTGCTGCTGGATTTGCGCCATCACCTGCAGCTTCTGGTCCATATCGGTGGCCGTTTGGAACCGGTTCACCAACGCGTCCATCTCGGGGCTGGTGGGCATGCCGTAGGTCTGCTTGCCGTCGCTGGTCAGGGTGGCGAACATCTTGGGGAACGGGTCGGACTCGCGGTACGCCAGCCCCCACGCGCCCAGGTCGTAGTCGCGCTCGGCGGCGATGACGCGGATCTGGTCGCCGATCGTCGGCATGATCTTGGTGTCCACCGTGAAGCCCACGGCCTCCAGCTGCGCCTCCAAGGCCAGGGCCTGTTGCTGACGGGCCTGTTCGGGGGCGTTGATCGACACGAGCGTTGTGTTGACGCCGTCGGCCTTCGCTTCGGCGACGAGCCGCTTCGCCGCCTCCGGGTCGAATGTCGGCCCGGGAGCATCGGTGTGCCAGCGTGAGTACTCCGGGAACAGCACACCCTCGCCGAACTCCGGGTTGCCGTAGGCGCGCTGCGCCACCGCGGACGGGTCGACCGCCAGTTGAATCGCCTTGCGGATGCGCGGGTCTGCTCCCGGACGGCCCGGTGCCGCATTGATGATGTACACGTTGCCGGCGGAGGTCATGTTGACATAGCCGGGCATGCCACGATCGAGCATTTCGGTGACATCATCGGGTTCACGCACGAACGTCATGTCGACGCCGCCGCCCATGAACGTGTCCTTCGAGACCTCCATAGTGGGCATGTACACGAATTTCACCGCGTCGAGGTGCGGTTTTCCGTTCCAGTAGTCGGGGTTGGCGTCAAGGGTCATCGACTCCCCCGGTCGCCACTCGCCGAGCGTGAACGGACCGGCGCCGACGGGCGTGAAACCGTCCCCCGGAGCGCCTGCCGACGCTGCGACGATCATCCCGGGGCCGGAGGTGAGCATGAGGTCGAACTCCGGCCACGTCTTGTTCAGCGTATAGACCACGGTCTTGTCGTCGGGGATGGAGATGTCGACGACGTTCGCTGCCCACAGGCCGGCCTCGGGGCCCTTGGCGGCGACGTAGCGCTCCTGGCTGGCCTTCACAGCCCCCGCGTCGACCGGTGTCCCGTCGGAGAAGTCCACGCCGTCACGGAGGGTGAGCGTCCACGTGCGGTAGTCGTCCGAGTGTTCCAGATCCTTCGCCATCTCCGGCACCACCTTTTGTTCGGTGGTGTCGTAGCGCATGAGCGAGTCGTAGATGTTCACCAACTCGGTGCCGCCGGTGGTGACCGCCGCGATGGTCTCGGCCGGATCGAGCGCCTTCGGCTCGGAGTATGCGGCGAAGCTGAGTGTGCCTCCCTCGACGGGGGGCCCGGCATCCTCCGTCACATTGACCATGCCATCGCTCAGGTCCTGTATCCGGGCCACCGTCGAGTCACCGGTGGAGCCCGAGGTGGTGTCGTCGCCGGAGCTCGCGCAGCCGGTCGTGATCAGCGCGGCGGCCGCGAGTACGGCCGCGAGCCGCGGGGAGAGTCGCTTCGTCCGTATGTCCATGTGTTCCTCACTCGCTGTGCGATCTTTCGCGCCCGCCGCGCGGGCACGCGGGTTCAGCGGACGGTGAGCTGTCCGCCGTCGATGTTCCAGGCCTGGCCGGTGATCCAGCGCCCCTGCTCGCCGGCCAGGTAGGCCGCCGCCCAGGCGATGTCCTGGGGTTGCCCGGCGGTGCCGAGCGGGACCATGGCGGCGATGGAGCGCTGCCAGTCGGCATCGGACGCCCCGTTCAGCCGGCCGGTGGCCACGATGCCGGGGCACAGCGCGTTCACCCGCACGCGGTCGGCCGCCAGTTCCCGCGCGGCCGAGACCGTCAACGACTGCACCGCCGCCTTCGAAGCGGCGTAGGCCGCGGCCTGCGGGCTGCCGAGCTTGCCGGCGATCGAGGAGATATTGATGATCGCGCCGCCGTCGCCTTGCTCGACCATGCGTTGCGCGCAGCGCCGGGACATCAGGAAAGTCCCGCGCACGTTGGTCTGCATGACCCGGTCGAAGACTGCGGGGTCGAGGTCGGTCAGCGCCACCCTGTCGGCGCCGCGGGGTGCGGCGGCGTTGTTGACGAGCACGTCCACCCGACCATGACGGTCGAAGACGGTGTCCCACAACGCGTCCACGGACGATTCGTCACCCACGTCGACTGCGCACGCCGTGGCCCGCCGGCCCAGGGCGCGGACCTCGTCGGCCACCGATGCGGCGCCGCGCCAGTGCGCGGCACGCTCCTCATCGGTGCGCGGCGCGGCCCCGCCCTCGCTGCCGGTCACCACCACGTGGCAACCGGCGCGCGCCAACTCGAGCGCGACCGCGCGGCCGATCGACCGCATGCGGCCTGCCCCCGTGACCACCGCGACCGCGTCGGTGAGAGCCCCCGGACCCGTCCCCATCGCGCCTCCGTCCCGTTCATCGCCGCCGTCCGCGCGCTCAGGTTTGAGCAAGCGCTTGGTTGAGGATGAAGATAACAGTTCCGCGTGTGAAGTGGAACACCTTGCCGGCCGCGGGATGCGGGCGGGGCCGGTCCGGCGATCCCGCCCGGGGCGCGGTCAGCGGCCGGCGGCCGCCCCGGCCCTTCCTCCTCCGGCCGGCACGGCCTCCGCGGGCGCGTGGTCGGTGCAGTAGCCCCGCAGGAACAGCCGCGACATGAGCGTCGCGAATTCGTCGAGCGAGTAGTTGCGGCGGTCGGGCCAGTGCATGGTGGACCAGAGTGTGTCGCGCACCGAGCGGTAGAAGACCTCCGGCGTGATGTCGTCGCGGAACAGGCCGACGGCCACGCCGTCGCCGATCGCAGCGACCCAGTGCTGGCGCACCTTGCGCGATGCGTCGTCGACGGCGCCGAGCAGGCCGTGGTCGCGAAGATATCCGCGGTCCTGCTGGTAGATGGCCGTCTCGTGCGGGTACTGCTCGATCACGGCGAGGGTCTCGTGGATTAGGCCCTCGATGACCTCCAGTGGTGTGCCCGACCGCTTCTCGACCTCGCCGAACCGGGCCTGGATGTCGTCCATAAACCCGCTCATGAGCTCGGCGACGATGGCGTCCTTGGATTTGAAGTAGTGATACAGGCTGCCCGAGAAGACGCCGGCGGCCTCGCCGATCTCGCGGACCGTGGTGCGCGAGACACCCCGGCTCGCGAACAATTGCGCGGAGCTCTCGAGGATCTCCGCCTTGCGATCGCGGGTTGCGGCCATCGTGTCTCCGTTCATCGCTCTTCGTCCGCCGCGCCGTCCGGGGACGCCGCGACACATTTGAGCAAACGCTTGCTCACCTGCAGCCGATCCTACGTGTCTGGGCGGCGGCCCCGGCGATAACCGGTCGCGGGCGAACCGGGAGTGCGGCCTGATCAAGATAGTGCACCGCCGGTCCGGGCCGCGGGGCGCGTCTGCGGAGATCCGCCGTGGTGCGGGGAAGGACGACGAGGTGCCTCACATAGAGTCGGCGCGAAGCGGTGGCCGGTGACTCACCCAGTGTGAGCGTGGGGGTATTTCGTGGTTGTGTCGCGCGGACAAGTGCCGGATAAGAAGGACCGATGAAGGTCTACACAGGACTGGACGTGGCGATCGGCCGGGTCGACGTCGCCGAAGCGGCTCGCCGGGCCGAGGCTGCGGGGTACGACGGGCTGCATGTGTCCGAAACGGTCCGTGATCCGTTCCTTCTTGCGCTTGTTGCGCTGCAGGCCACTGAGCGGATCGTCGTGCGGACGTCCGTGGCGCTGGCCTTCGTGCGGAGTCCCTTGCTGACCGCATACACGGCGTGGGACCTGTCGAAGCTCTCCGGCGGGAGGTTTCACCTGGGGCTGGGAAGCCAGATCCGGCAGAATATCGAGCAACGCTACGGAATGCCGTGGTCGGCTCCGGCGGATCGTATGCGCGAGTACGTCGGTGTAGTGCGGGCGGCTTTCGAGACCTTCCGCACCGGTGCGCTTGTTCCATATGAAGGGCAGCGGTACCGGTTCACCCGCATGCAGCCATACTTCAATCCCGGTCCGGACCAGGAGACCATCGACCCCCCGGTGTATCTCGGCGGGGTGGGTCGGCGCATGTGCAACGTCGCCGGCGCGGTCGCGGACGGGCTGGTCACACACCCGACCAACTCCGATCCGCGCTAACTGGCCGACGAGTGTCTGCCGGCGCTGACCGAAGCGGCATCCGCAGCCGGCGGCTCGCTGAACCGGTTCGAGCTGGTCGCCGGATTGCAGGTGATCACCGGGGCGAGCGACGTGGAATTAGCCGCTGAGAGTGAACGGCAGCGCCGATTGTTCGCATTCTTGTACTCGACGCCCGCATACCGCGGCGCGCTGGAACCTTACAGCCTATCGCATCTGCAGGAGCAACTGGCGGACATGGTGCGCCGCGATGATTGGGGCCGTCTACGCTTGCTTGTCACTGATGACGTGCTCGACATGCTCGTGCCGACGGCGCGGTACGACTCCCTCGCGGAGGTGGTGGCACGCCGAGTCGCCCCGGTGGCAGCGGCGGGCGCGCCCCCGGAGTCACGTTGGCGTTACCGGAGAACCCCGAACACGACCATCACATGGCGCAGGTCGTAGCGCAGCTGCAAGCAACTGTGAATTCCGGGTGATCCTTGCTCGCAGGCAAGGTGGATCTTCGTGGAGAAGCTGCAGCGGCGCTGGCCGGGCACGTGATCGGCCGGTTCGTCGTCGACGCGCTCTGCGGCGTCGGTGCGTGCGTCGGCGGCGTGCGGTGACGTGCCCTGTCGATCAGTCGACGCAGCGGCCAGACGCGAGGCCGGCAGGATGGTGTACGACGCCGCACGCATCGAGAACGCTCGGTGTGCCGGATCGTACTGCTCGAGCGGATCTGCGCCTCCTACCTACGCATGCTGGGTGGAGGCCGGCCATGCCGACGGCGAAAACCGGGTGCTGGCCGGTGTGGAATCGGAGTTCGGCATCGGCGAGTGGCACGCGGGGGGCGGGGGCAGGCAGGGGGCACGCTCCCCACCCCCGCGCCCGCATACCGCGCGGCTAAGCCGTCGGCCGCCGCTACTGCGCGTTCGCGGCCTTCCACTCCGCCGGCGGGCCCATCGGCGCGTCCGGCAGCGGCTCGCGCCGAGTAATGGCCCGCAGGGTGAGATTGCGGATCCGCCACCCCTCAGTGGTCCGGACGCAATCGACGAAGTAGCGGCCGAGGACCGTCAGGTGCCGGTTGTGCATGTAGTAGCGTCCTCGCGCCGTATCACCGTCGAACTCCACGACGCCGTTGCTGAAGAAGTGCCACGGGACCGCATCGTCACGCCAGCCGAGACTAGCCTCGAGGAAGCCCGTGGCGGCCTCGAGCCCCTCGTACAAGGCGGATTCGCCAGCCAGATCGCGGTAGTCGAGGGTGGCCTGCGGGACGAACAATGCGGGCAGGTCGTCCCACTCTTTCGAGTCGATCGCCCAGGTGTAGCGGGCGAGCAGTTCGTCGACCGCGATGCGGTCGGCAGTGGTGTCGGTCATGGAATCCTCTTTCCGGTCGTTTGTGGTGTCGGGACGGTCGGGGCTACTGCCTGTTCCAGGCGTTGCCGAGCAGAAGAATCCCGTCGAGGGTGGGCACGATGCCGTGCACGGAGTCGACCCAGGGTACGTAGTTCGCGCGCGCCCCCCACACCAGCATGGGCATCTGTTCGTTGAACAGCGTCTGGATGTCGGCGAGTCTGTCTCGCTTGTCGTCCTTCGTGCGTGCGGACATCGCCGCCTGCAGCGCAGCATCCATCTCCGGGCTCGCGAATCCGGAGGCGTTGTTGGACGAGTCGCTGTGCAGGCCGGCGTACAGCCGCAGCACCGGGGCGGGATCGAGTAGGCCGTTCCCTGCGCGCGCGAGATCGTAATCGTGGTCGACGTACAGCTTGCGCACCATGTCGGTGGTGCTGTTGACCAGGTCGACCGTCACGTTGAAGCCGACGGATTCGAGCATCGCCTCCACGGCGAGCGCCGTCTGCTGCGCCTGCGGGCTCTGCACGCCGACATAATGGACGGTGCCGTCGTAGCCGTCCTGCTTCGCCTCGCCGAGCAGGCGCCTGGCCGCGTCAGCGTCGGGCGCGACCGCATCGGTGTCGCTGTGCCAGGTGGACCAGTCCTGGAAGATCTCCGAGCCAGGCAGTCCCTCGCCGGACTGGGCGCGCTTGTCGATTACCGCGGGATCGATCGCGTAGGCCATGGCCTTGCGCACTCGCACATCGGCGCCGGGCCGGCCCTCCCGGCTGTTGATCTGGCCGATCACGCCGAGGCTGATGTTCTCCGCGTACCCGGGGAACTGCTTCTTGGCGTCGGCGACCACGGCAGGATCGGTGAGGTAGGCGCCGTCGACGCCGCCCGTCCGGAGCGTGTCGAGCTTGGCCTGCTGGCCGCTGATGCCGACGAACCGGAGGTGGTCGAGGTGTGGCCGTCCGTCCCAGTAATCGCCCCTCGGCGCCAGCTCCAGCACTTCAGGCGGCGCGAATCTGCCGACCGTGAACGGACCCGCGCCCACCGCTTTGAACGTGTCGCCCGCGTCCGACGCGCGACCGACGATCATGCCGTGGCCGAGCGAGAGCATGGCGGGGAACTCCGAGTAGGGCACCGATAGGGTGAACTGCACCGTCAGCGGATCCACGGCCTTCGCGGCGTCGACCGTGGCGGCCCAGATCTCGCTGTTCGCACCGCCGTTCTTGTTGTAGCGGTCGATGCTCCACAGCACCGCATCCGCATCGAACGGGGAACCGTCGCTGAAGGTGACGCCGTCACGCAGGCGGAGCGTCCAGACGGTGTCGTCGTCGTTCGACCCGATCGATTCCGCCAGCTGTGGGCGATACTCTTGCGCCTCCGGGTCGTAACGCACGAGTACGTCGTAGATGGCGGCGAGTTCGGTCCCGCCGGTGGATCCGGTGACCTGTGTGCGGGCCGGGTCGAGGCTGTTCACCGGCGCCAGCGAGGCGAACCGGAACGTGCCGCCATCGACCGGCGTCCCTGCATCCTGCGACACGCCCTGGATCCCCGTCGCGGAGGCCGATGCCGTGCCGTCGCCCGACCCGCCCCCGCTCGAGCAGGCGGAGAGCGCGATCAGGCCCGCCGCGGATATCGCCACCAACGCCGTTGCACGACGCGAAACTGTTGTGAGCAAGCGGAACTCCTTGATGAGAAGGCCGTGCGCACTGGAGGGCACGGCGGTGACGGCCGGCCGCGGTGCGGCAGGCCCGGTAGGCCGGCGCTCAGTCCCCGCGACCGACGGTGTGCGGTGCACCGAGCGCGGCGACGAGCATGTCGATCAGCGCGGCGACCGTGTCGTCGAGGGAATCGTCTGTGTCGGCGACTCCGCAGTCGCGGCGCTGCTCGTATGCCGCGAACACCGCGACCATCATTTGCATCATCAGGTCGATGCGGCGCGCCGCGAGCGCCGGCGGCAGATGCGTCAACCGTTCCCGGAGAAGCGTGATGAGATGGCCGTTGGCGGCGCCGATCGTGTCGAGATCATCGGTGCTGAAATCGATTGCGGGGGTCATCTGCGCGGCGAACCGCGCATAATCGGATCCCACCGATTCGCGGTGCACGTGTTCCGCCAGGGGAAGAACGGAAATCTTCACCAGATCCGCCAGATCCGTTTCCGAGGAATCGGCCGGCAATTGGGCCACCAACCGCGCACGCGCCTCATTCAACCGGGACATTCGCCGTCGGAACACCGCGTGCATCAGCCCGTTGCGATCACCGAAGTAGTACTTGATGGCGGACATATTGCGCTGGCCCGAGGCGGCGAGGATGTCGCGGATCGAGGTCGCGCCCGAACCGCGCTGCGAAAACAGCTGGTCTGCGGCGTCCTCGATGCAGTCCCGCACCGCCGAATCGCCGTCGCGCATCGTCGGATCGCCGCCCGGCGTCGCTGTGTCGTGGATCACGCATCAGACGTTAAGGCATCACCGCCGCTCTGTCAAGACGACGCATTAAATGAACGTATTAATCGTGAGCAGGCGGGCGGCGTGGGCGATGATGGCATGCGGATGTGACCTCGGGACTGGCTGGCTGGTGTCGCGTAACTGGTCAGGTGGTGGCGTGGAGCCAAGGGTCTCCGCTGGTCAAGCGGGTCAGCGCGTCGCGTCCGTCGATGCCGTGTTTGGCGGTGGTGGCCAGGTAGCTGCGGAGGGCGGCGAAGTGTTCAGCACCGATGAAGGTGCGCATCCCGCCGGAGACCTTCTGGCGCAGCTTGGCCATGCGGATCTCCCGCTCGGCAGGATTGTTGTCGAACGGTGTCTGCGGATCGACGGCGAACCGGAGATAGTCGTCGATCCGGCTGGTGATCCGCCGGGCCAACGCCCGATGCTTGGCCCCGACCGTGCCGGGCGGGGACTCGGTAGCCCCGATCCGGGCGGCATGGGTCATCAGCGTCCGGTGGTGAGCCAGCCGATCGGGGTCGATGGGTGCCTCGCCGGTATCGGCGAGTTTTTTGACCTGTGCAACTCAGGAGCAGGTGCGGTTCGTCAAGGCCAAGGGCAGCGCGAAGAGCCTGGATGCGGCGAGTCTGCAACGGGCCCGCGACCTGTCCGGCCTGAAGGGTTATGTGACCAATGTTCCTGTGGCCCTGATGGATCCGGGTGAGGTGATCGGCAAGTACCACGATCTGTGGCATGTGGAGCAGTCGTTCCACATGTCGAAGACCGACCTGCGGGCGCGGCCGGTCTTCCACCGCACCCGTGATGCGATCGAGGCGCACCTGACGATCGTATTCACCGCCTTGGCGGTCTCTCGCTACCTACAGGACCACGCCGGCGTGTCGATACGACAACTCGTGCACGTTTTGCGACCGCTGCAGGAGATCACCGTGGTCATCGCCGGCCACGAACACACCGCCGCCGATCCGATTGGCCCCGAGGCCGCCGAGATCCTGCACAAACTCCAGATCCCCACCGGCTCGCCAGGGCACTAAACCTGTGCAACTCAGGTCAGGAATCGGAGCTATTGTCAAATTCTTTGGATGGTGGTGTGTCAGTAGGCTGCAAGGCGGGTCATGTGATACTTGGAGAAGACGTTGGGCACCTTCATCCTCACACCGCAGGACCCGCCTACATGTTGTGGTCTCCTCACCCCACCTTCACGACGTCATCGGTCGGCTACGCACTCTCATTTCGGGAGAGCCCCGTATCCATCGATGGTCGGCTTCCTACTGGTGGATGGTCCAACCGCCGTCGACCGGGATGAATGCGCCGTTGACGTACCCCGCGAGCGGGGAAAGCAGGAACAACGCCACGTTGGCTATGTCCTCTGGCCGCCCCATGCGTCCCGCAGGGATCCGGCTGAGCACCTGCGCTCCCAATTCCGTCGCGGCGAATCCCGCGACGCGCGGGGTGTCGACCATTCCCGGGCCGACAGCGTTCGCGCGTACGCGATCGGACCGGTACGCCGCCAGGTGACGGGTGTATCCGACGATCCCCGCCTTAGCCGCCGAGTACCAGTCCGGATCCGTACCGACGATATTACCGGCGACCGAGGCCACGCTGACCAGCGTGGCGTCGGCGGCCGCCCACGAGTCGAGCCACGTGTGCGCCACCGAACGCATGCTGCCCAGGCTTGCGGCGACGCCCTCGTCGAATCCCAGCTCGCTGGAGGACGCCGGCCCGGCGTTGTTGACGAGATGCCGCATCGGCCCCAGTCGCGCAGACTCGTCGAGCGCCTCCGCGACCTGCGCCCGCGACGTCACATCGACGCTGCAGGCGACCGCGATGCCGCCGGCGGCCTCGATGTCATCAGCCGTCCGTACCGCGCCTGCCGCATCGATATCCCACACCGCGACCCGCAGTGCGAGTCGGGAGGCCATCAGTGCGATCGCGCGGCCGATGCCGCTCGCCGCCCCGGTGACGACCACGACGTCCCCCGGCGTGAACCCGAACGTGACCGCCGCCGCCCGATTCTCAGGCATGTTCGCTGCTTCCGAAATACGCGTCCTGCAGGACCGAGACGTCCGACACCGCGGATGCCGGGCTGGACAGCACGTCCCTGCCCATATCGAGGACGGTGACCCAATCGGCGATCGCGAAGGATGCTTCCACCGCCTGCTCCACGAGCAGGACGCCGATGCCGGTCTCCTTCAGCTCCTGCACCTTCGCCATCACCTCCTGCACGATCACCGGCGCGAGCCCGCCCGACGGTTCATCGAGAATCAGCAGGGACGGGTGCGCCATGAGTGCCTGCCCAATGGCCAGCATCTGCTGTTGGCCGCCAGACATGCTCCCGGCGAGCAACCGGCGTTTTTCGCCAAGTATCGGAAACAGGGAGTAGATCCGGTCGAGCTCGCCGCGCAATTCGCGACGACGCAGCTTGCGCGTATACCCGCCCAGCAGGAGGTTCTGTTCGATCGTCTGGCCGTGGAACACTCGTTTGCCCTCCTGGACGTAGGACATGCCCCTGCGCACGCGAAGATGCGGCTTGACCGTCGTCATGTCCTTCCCCTGGAAGCGCACCGCACCCGTGAACACCTTGTTCAAGCCGGTGATCGCCCGGAGGGTCGTGGTCTTGCCTGCGCCGTTGCGCCCGAGGATGACCGTGATTTCACCGCGCCGGACCGTCAGGGACACGTCCCATACGACCCGCAGATCCCCGTATCCGGTTCCCAGGCCGTCCACCTCGAGCAGAGCGGATTCTCCCGACGCTGATGGCATATCTTCCCCATCCTTGCTCATCGGACGCTCCTCACGGGTCCGCTCGCCTGCACTCACTGGCCTTCCCGCCCTTCCACAGCCGTCGGCGCTCCGCCTTCCGGAGCTTCGTCGAAGGCCCGCTCCAACAGTGCGACCCCGCCCGACTCCGCACCGTCATCCACCTCGACACCGAGATACTCGCTCAGCACACGCGTGTCCGTCTTGATTTCCTCCGGAGTGCCATCCGCCATCACCTGGCCCTGCGCAAGGGCCACGATCCCGTCCGCCAACGAGAGCACCAGATCGAAATTGTGCTCCACGAGCACCACGGTTCCGCCGGCCTTCCGGACCATCCGGATCAGCTCGGCGAGACGCTCCACCTCGTCCTCGTCGAGCCCAGACGCGACCTCATCGAGAAGGAGCACGCCGGGGTTGTCGATCACGCAGCGCGCAACCTCCAGCAGCCGCCTCTGACCCAGCGGCAGCGCGGTGGCCTCCGCATCCTCCAGATAACGCAGCCCGACCATGTCCAGCACGCGAAGCGCCTCCGTGATGTCCGCCCGTCGCACGCGGTTGTATCGCGGCAGTCGGAGGATCGTTTCCGCAACGGTGGCTCTGTGCCCCGCGTAACGACCCGCTATCACGGTCTCGAGAACGGTGGTGTCGGCGGGGATGTTCGGCGTCTGGAACGTCCGCGCCACGCCGGCGCGCGCAACATTGTGGGGGCTGAGTCCGTCGAGCCGGCTGGATCCCAGGGTGATCCGGCCGGCGTCGGCACGATAGAACCCGCAGATCATGTTCAGCAGGGTCGTCTTGCCCGAGCCGTTGGGCCCGATCAGCGCGGTGACCCTGCCCGGGGCGGCGGTGAACGTCACGCCGTCGAGTGCGCGGTTCCCGCCGAAAGCCTTCGAGATCCCTTCGACGCTCAGCAACTGTCCGTCCACCGAAGGCACGTCGTCGTATATCGGGCCCGTCGGCACTGGTTCCGCCGAGCGCCGTGCCGCGAACCTCCTCCACAACGTCCGCGCCAACCCTGTCAGGCCACCAGTCAGAAACACTCCGCCCAGGATGAGGAACGCGCCCGTGATCAGTAGAGAATACGACTGATGCCCCGACGACGCGTTCGTGACGTATTGCATGAGAAACGCGCCGATGACGGCGCCGTACACGCTGGCGGACCCGCCAATGACGGACGCCGCAAGGATCGTCGTGGCCAATGCGAAGCTGAACGTCTCCGGCGAAACATACAGATCCATCCCCGCGAACATCGCACCCGCCAAACCGGCGGGGATCGCCCCCAACGAGTACGCGAGCAACTTCATGCGGAACACCGAGATGCCCAGTGATGACGACAGGACAGGGCTCTGCTTCAACACCCGGAGCGCGTTGGCGTGCCGGGACACGACGATGTTCCGCATGACGACGAACCACACAATCGTCACCACGGTCATGACGACATAGAAGTTCTCCTGCGAGAGCGGTTGGCCGAAGAGCGTCGCCGGTTGGATCCCGCGCAACCCGCTGCGGCCACCGGTTTCGTCGCTAAATATCGCCAATATGTCCGGTACCAGGAGCACCAGGAAGAACGACGTCATCGCCAAAGACCACCGGCCCAACCGCAGCCCTGGAATGCCTGTGATCACGCCGATGAGCAAGGCCACCGAGCCGCCGGCGAGTATCTGCAGAACGATATCCGTGCACCCCGCCCGCGAGAGCAGCCCGGCCGTGTAGGCACCGCCCGCATACATCGCCGCCTGACCGAGCGCCAGCTCCCCGGCGAACCCCAAGCTCAGGTTCAGGCCGCTCACAAGCAGCGACAGCAGAAGGGCCAACTGCACCTGCCGCACCGTCGAGTAACCGACCCCCAGCCACGGCAGAAACATCACGATGATGCCGAGCGCGAGCGGGAGAACCCACAGCGGAATCGGGCCGACGCGATTCGACTTGACGGTCATGTCACACCACCCTTTCCTTCGCGGGTGTGAACAGCCCTGCTGGACGCACCATGAGCACCACGATGAGAAGAACGAACACCGCGAGGCTCGCGTACGCACCGCCCAGATACCGGGCGGCGAGCGCTTCGGTAATCCCCACTAGCACCCCGCCGATCAGCGTGCCCGGCATCGATCCGAACCCGCCGATCGCAAGGACCACGAAGCCCTTGATCGCCAACGCGGATGCGAGCGTGGCCACCGCGAAGGTTTTCGACCCCACGAACAGGCCGACCACCCCGGCGAGCAGGCCCGCGGCGATGAAGGCGTAGAGAGCCATCCGCCGCACGTTGACTCCGCGCAGCTGGGCGGCCTCCCGGTCCTCGGACATCGCCAACAACGCTAGGCCGCTCATGGACCGCCTGCTGTACTGCTCGAAAAGGGCGACGATCAGCACCACGAGGATGACCAGAGCGATCTCGACCGGGTACACCCGCCCGCCGAGGAGCCCGACGGCCTCATCACCACCGAAAAACGGTACGGTCAGCGGTTGCTTACCCCACAGCAGCTGTGTCGCGCCGTCCAGGAAGATCGCGGCCCCCAGCGTGGTGACGAGCACGTTGTGCATGTCCGCGACGGGACGCACCGCTATTCGCTCCTCCACAGCTGCGACCACCGCCACCACGACACCCCCGATGAGGATGACCACCGGCCACGGGAGCTTCCACGTGACCAGTCCGGAGTACGCGACGAACGCACCGATCATCATGAGCTGCGCGTGCGCGAAATTGAACGTCCTGATGGACAGATAGACGAGGTTGTAGCCGATCGCGACCAAGGCGTACACGGCGCCGAGCGACAACCCGCCCCAGATGAGAGTCATTATAGAATCCCTACCGGTAGCCGACTGCTCGTCCCGGGCACGCCTGCTCGCAAGCCGCCCGGGATGAGCGCCGAATCAACGGAACTGACCGTCCTTCAATTCGGTCGGCTCAATGAACTGGAAGTCTTCCGGCCCGGTGTTCGCACTGTGATCCTCCGCGGTGAAATGGTAGCGCTTGAGGATCACGGTCTTGGCCGAATCCTGGACATCATCCGATACCAGCGCCTTCGCGATGGCCTTGGAATCCGTCGAATCCGCCTCGTCGGCAGCCGCAGCCACCAGCGGGAACACGTCGTAGTTGTAGGCGAGGATGAGCGTGGACTTGATATCGCCCTTGGCCTTCATCGCCGAAACCGCCTCGGACAGGGCCTTGTTGTCCGGGTCGTAGACGGTGCTGTTGAACACCTCCATCGTGAGGTTTTTCACAACGTCCGTACCAAGCACGCCAGAAGGAGGCGGGGTGGAGATCAGCCCGGTCGCGGACACGGAGAGGTTACCCATGATCGGCACGTCCCAGCCGAGCTTCTGGATGCCTTTGAGGATGTACCCCAACGGCGCGCCATACGCGTCGAGCACCAGAACATCCGGGTTCTTGGAACGTATCGCCTGCAACTGCGGCGTCATGTCCAGCGCCGAGGTGTCGTAGCCTTCATCGGCCACCACATCGAAATCCGCGGCGAACACATCCGCGGCCGCCTTGCCGAAATCGACTCCAGTGGGCGATGACCCGTGCAGGACTCCGATCGTCTTGTAGCCCTTCTCCTTCATCACCGGGATGTAGGCGTTGACCTGCGCCTTGGGCCCCGAAGCGAGATCGAAGTTCAGCGGGAACTTCGCGGCGTTCGCCGAATTCTCCGACGGCCCGATATTGAACGACAGGATGTCGTTCTGATTCAGGATCGGCAACGTGGCATCCGCAATCGTCGACGGCCCGGAGTTGAGGACCATGTCCGGCTTCGCCTTGTTGATCTGCTCACGGAGCTTGGTGATCGCGACAGTCGGATCACCCTCATCGTCGATCACCGTGAGATCGACGTCCTTGCCGTCGATACCCCCGTTGTTGTTCGCCCAATCGGCACCTGCCTTTGCGGCGAGAACCGAGGTGGACGCGTTGTCGGCGAGCACACCGTTCGCACTCAGGCCGCCGAGCACGACCACGTTATACGCATCTTCGTCCGCGCCTCCGTTCAGGGAGCTCGACCCGCAGCCCGCCAGAACGACTGCGCACGCAGATACGGCGACGGTTGCCGCGATCAATCCTTTTTTCATCGTCTTCCCTCGAGTCTCGTTCGAATATTCGCGTGACCATGAAGCTCCGTCATGAGCAATTTCGGCGTCCTCCGTCACGGAGCGCCGCAATCGATGCCGACGTCGTTCAGGTGATCTCGCCGGCACCGAACCGCGCCCAGTCGTCGGGGTCGTGGCAGACCCAGATGTCGGCGCCCGTATCGGCGGCGAGCTTCTTCATCCGCCGGATCGACCGGCGCGCGGTGAGAGTGTCCACGTCGCCCTGGTACGCAGTTTCGCTGTCGAGCGCCGCGCGGGCGTGCACGACGTCGGCACCAAGGATCAGCGTGCGGGCCGGCAGCCGGACCATCGTCGCCAGTGACCCCGGGGTGTGCCCCGGCAGGTACAGGGCCGTCACGGCCCCGTCGCCGAACACGTCGGTGTCGGCGTCGATGGTCTCCCACCGGATGCCGTGCGCGTCGTCGAAGTCCTCCGGCCGGAACCACCCGCGCGCGAACAGTTCCGGGTCGCGCGCGTACTTGATCTCGCCCCGCCCGATGAGGGTCCGCGCGTGCGGGAACTCCTTGAGCGCGCCGGCATGATCGAAGTGCAGGTGCGAGGCGATCACCGTCTTGATGTCGTCGACGGCGAAGCCCAGCCCCGCGAGCTGCCGGTCGAGGCGCTGCTCCGCAGTGAACCGGATGTCGATCCGCTCGGCCATCTCGCCGTACACCCCGACCGGATCCCCCGCCGCGGACGAGTCCAGGCCGCCGTCGAACAGCACCAACCCATCATCGTGCTCGATCAGATATATCGGGAACGGCAGGCGCGGTGCGGCGTCACCGAGCAGCTGCACCTGTTGCGGAGATCGGTACGTCGCCGGAGCGAGCCCATGCATGCGCACCGCCGTCGGCCCCGTCATTCCGCCGCCTCGGTCAGCAGCCTCCGGGAATCGGCAGGCATCACGTTCTCGCGCCCGCCTGCGACGAACTGGTCGCGCAGTGCGGCCCGGTCGGCCACGCTCATGAGTGTGTACCCGCTCGCGCGCGATGGCGCATACCAGACGTCGTCGGCTTCCCAGGCCGTCGCGCGCAGTGGTGCTTTGTTGATCTTCCCGCTGCCGGTCATCGGCACCTCGTCGACGACGCGCAGGAAGGCGGGACGCCACTTGGTGCCCATGTCTGGCTGCGCATCGACGAACGCCGCAAAGTCCTCAGGATCGAACCGTGCGTCCGGCGCCATCGTCACCACGCACATGACCTGGTCACCGGTTTTCGGATCCGGCACGGCCAAGATGTGGGCGCCGGCGAACGCCGGGTATCGCGAGAGGATCCGCTCGACCGGTGCGGCGCCGAAGTTCTCGCCGTCGACGCGCAGCCAGTCCGACCCGCGCCCCGCGAAGTAGAAGTACCCGTCCCCGTCCCGGTAGGCCAGGTCGCCGGTCCAGAAGTCCTCGCCGCCGAACTTGAGCCGATCAGCCATCGCCTCGGGGTTCTTGTAGTAGCCCTCGAACGTCGCCCCCCGGCCAAGGACGACGATCTCCCCCGTCGCCTCCTCCGCATTGAGCAGGACGCCCCGCGAATCGAATCGCGCGGGCGGGCATTCGACATTGTCGTCGTCGCGCACCTCGGCGCGCATCCCAGAAGCGGGCAGGCCCAGCGCGTTGCGCGGCGATCCCGGCACCGGGACGATCCGGATCGCGCCCTCGCTGGCCCCGTAGCCCTCGCGCACCTCGCAGCCGAACCGCTCCTTGAACTCGTCGACCTCCGCCGGAGAGGCCTCCGAGCCGAACGCCACCTCGAGCGAGTTGTCCGACTCGGCCGGATCGCGTGGCACGGCGAGGATGTAGCTGAGCGCACGGCCCACATAGTTGAAGAAGGTCACCTTATGGCGGCGGATATCCTCGACGAAGGCGCTGGCGGAGAACTTGCGCACCATCACGACCGTTGCGCCCTCCTTCGCGGCGGTGCACAGGTTCATCATGATCGCGTGCCCGTGGAACAGCGGCAACATCAGGTAGGTCACCGAATCGCGGTGCAGCGAGATTCGCTCGCCCATCTTCTCGGTGAGCCGGCCGAGCCGGCCGTTGGTGCAGATCACGGCCTTGGGCGCACCGGTGGACCCCGAGCTGAACAGCAGCAGGAAGATGTCGGACGGGTCGGGCAGCGTGTCCGGCACGGGCGCCCCGGCGTACTCGTCCAGGCGCGCCGCGTAGGCCTCGGATTCGACGTCGAGGATCCGCTCGGGCGCGACTCCCAGGTCTTCGACAGCCGTGCTCTCCAGAAAGAGCGGCTCGGTGATCACCATGTCGCAGTCGGCGTGCTCGATGTCGTGGCGCAGCCCCACGCCCTTGCGCGTGGAGTTGACGCCGACGATGACGTCGCCATTCAGGGCCGCACCGAGCAGCCAGAACACGTAGTCCGGCACGTTCTGCAGCAGGATCCCGACATGACGCTGGGCGCGCCCGGCACCCGGCTGCACGAAATCGCGGAGCAGCGCCGCGCGGGCGGCGGATTCGCGGACGACGGCGTCCCACGTCCACGAGCGGCCCTCGAACCGCAGCCCCTCCCGCGAATCACCGGACCTCGTCCGGACTACCTCGGCGAAAGTCTCCACGGTGGTGCCCTCCTCTCCCGGCCGTGCCTCGGCCTCGGCCCGTGACGCGTACAACAAACTTGAGCAAGCGCTTGGTACATTATCTGTGGCGTGGTTCACCGTCAAGCGGGTGCGTTCGAAAACGGGCGCGCCCGGGGCTACCCCACATATCGCCGTCCGGCTGGTCGCACCGGGGCCGGCCGGACCGTCCGCACGGCATAGGAGGCGCACACATGACCGTTCACGGAGTGCTGGGACCGATCGCACGGTCGGCTCTCGGGCAGACGCTGATCCACGAGCATGTCACCACCGCCGACTGGTCCATGCGCCAGGCATTCGGGACCCGTTTCTTCGATCCCGCCGTCATCGCCGACCGCGCCGTCGAACAGTTCTCGCGCGCCCGGGAGCGCGGCGTGCGCACCGTCGTCGACGGCACGCCGGTGAACATGGGCCGCGACATCGGCCTCCTGCGGACCATCGCCGAGCGCACGGGCGTGAACTTCGTCGCCTCCAGCGGCTTCTACTACCAGGACGAGGTGTACCTGACCTGGCGGAGCGTCGACGAGATCCGGGAGCTGCTGGCCGGCGAGTGCGCCGACGGCATCGGCGATACCGGGGTGCGCCCCGGCATCATGAAGGCGGCCTGCGCCGACGACGGCATCACCGACGTCCTCGGCAAGGTGTTCCAGGCAGTCGGTGCCGTGGCCGCCGAGCACGACCTGCCGGTGTTCTGCCATCACCACCCGTCCGTCGGCAACGGCGACGCCATAATGGACATCTTCGACGCCGCCGGCGTGCGTCCCGAGCGCGTCATCCTCGGCCACTCCGGCGACTCCGGCGACCTCGACTATCTCGAGCGGATGCTGGACCGCGGCTGCTACCTGGGCATGGACCGTTTCGGGCACTGTGCGGCCAGCCGCAGCCTGGAAGACAGGGTGGCCACCATCGCCGCACTGTGCGAACGCGGACACGCCGACAAGCTGCTGCTCTCACACGACCTCGCCGTCTACTTCGGCGTGTTCGGCGACTGGGAGGCGTTCCTGGCCCAGCCGTACCCGGAGGTCGACTTCACCTTCATCCACGACACCGTGGTGCCCGCGCTCGAGGGCGCCGGCCTGACCCCCGAGGCCGTCCGGTCGATGCTCGTCGACAACACCGCCACAGTGCTCACCGGGGAGCGAGCATGACCGGCGCACCCGGCACCGCCACACTGACCGACCTGCGCGGGCGCGTCGCCGTCGTCACCGGCGGCGCCAGCGGCATCGGCAGGGGGCTGTGCGAGGCGCTGCTGCACGAGGGCACGCGTGTGGTGATGGCCGACATCGAGCAGGTCGCGCTCGACCGCACGGTCGCCGAGCTCGAGCCGCTCGGCGACATCGTCGGGCGGGTCGCCGATGTGAGCGACTTCGCGTCGGTGACGTCCCTGGCCGACTTCGTCTTCGACACGTACGGCGCATGCCACCTGCTGTGCAACAATGCGGGAGTCTCCGCGGGGGTGGGCAGGATCTGGGAGCAGGAGCCCAACGACTGGTACTGGTGCTTCGGCGTCAACACCTTCGGCGTGACGCACGGGGTGCTCGCGTTCCTGCCGCGCATGCGGGAGTCGGGCGAGCCCGGCTGGATCGTCAACACCTCCTCGGCGGACGGCGGCCTGGCGCCGTCGCCCGGCACCACCGTGTACTCGGCGAGCAAGGCGGCGATGACATGCTTCACCGAGTCGCTCGCCGCGCAACTCGCCGCCGACGACGCGCCCATCGGCGCGTCCGTGTTCTACCCGTCGGGCGGGCTCACGCGCACCAACATGTGGACGTCGGAACGCAACCGCCCGGCGGCGCTGGCGCGGCGCACGCCCGCGCCGCCGGGCAAGTTCGCCACGTTCGACGAGTTCACCGACTGGCTCGGGTCGGGGGGCGACCCCGTCCGGTTGATGGACCCGGTGGAGCTGGGGCGGTTCGTGCTGCGGCAGGTCACCGAGGGGCGGTTCGTCATCGGGCACGAGACGGACGTCATGGCCGGCCTGCTACGCGACCGCGCCGCGGCGTTCGCGGCCGCCGAACTGCCGCCGAACAACGGGTTCGGGCTCAGCGCTCGCCGGCAGAGCAAGGGCTGACCGGACACGGCGACGGGGCCCGGCCTGCGCCAGGGCCCCGTCGGGCGTGATGCCGCTACGTCGCGATGATGCCGCCGTCCGAGACGAAGGCCCCGCCGGTGGAGTAGCTCGACATGTTCGAGGCGAGGAAGACGACCAGATCGGCGACCTCCTCGGGGTCGCCGATGCGCTTCATGGGAATCTTGTCGACGAAGGCGTCCACGACCTGCTTGATCTCGGGCGCCTCGATGCCCGGCGTCCAGATCGCGCCGGGGTGCACGGAGTTCACCCGGATGCCGTACTCGGCGTACTCCTGCGCCACGGCCTTGGTCAGCCCCGTCACCGCGAACTTCGAGGCCGAGTAGAGCGAGTTGAGCGCGGTCGGACGCAGCCCCTCCATCGAGGAGATGTTGACGATGGAGCCGCGGCCGGCGCGGCGCATCGACGGCAGGATCGCCTGCATGCCGTGGAAGTTGCCGAACAGGTTCACCCCCAGCAGCGTGTGGAACTCATCCTCGGTGAAGTCGATGAACGGCTTCATGACGTCGATGCCGGCATTGTTGACCAGCACGGTGACCGGGCCGAACTTCGCCTCGGTCTGCTCGATCACCGAATCCCACTGATCGCGCTTGGTGACGTCGTGGGCGAGGAAGATCGCATTCTCGCCCAGCTCGGCGGCCATCGCCTCGCCCTGCTCCATCCTGATGTCGGTGATGGCGACACGAGCGCCGTGCTCGAGGATTCTGCGCGCGTGGGCCGCGCCCATTCCCTGGGCGCCTCCGGTCACGATGGCGACATCGTTGTCAAGCAAACCCATCGTGTGCTCCTTCCGTTCGGATTCTCCGACTGCCCGCGGGCAGAGTCGTCTGCGATTCTGCCCGCCGCCGCGCCGGTGCACAGTGCAACGGCGACGTCGACGCGCGGATCATTCGGTGGCGCCGGTGGTGTCGAGCGCGGTGATGCTGGTGGCGGCGTAGCTTTGCCCGGCCGGCAGCCCGGCGACATGGGCGGGGATGAGACCGGCGAATTCGTCCACCGAGAACGTGCCGTCGGCGGCGATGAACTTGTGCTCCACCGTGGGCGGGGCCATGAGCGCGACCATGTCGCCGTAGACGATGAACACCTGGCCGCTGACGTTCTCGGCCGCCGGGGTGGCGAGGAATGCGGCCAACGTGGCGACGCGGTCGGGAGAGAGCAGGTCGGGGCCGTCGCCGGCGTCGGCGAACACGTCGGCCGTCATCTCGGTGCGGGCGCGGGGGCAGATGGCGTTGGCGGTGACGCCGTAGCGCGCCATCCCGCGCGCGGTGGACAGGGTCAGCGCCACGATGCCGGCCTTGGCCGAGGCGTAGTTGGCCTGCCCCGCGCCGCCGAGCAGGAACGCCTCGGACGCGGTGTTGACGATGCGGCCGAAGACCTTCTCGCCGCGCTCCTTCGACAGGGCGCGCCAGTGGATCGACGCCGCACGGGTCAGGCCCGCATGGCCCTTGAGGTGCACGGCGATGACGTCGTCCCACTGCTTTTCGGTCATGTTGAACAGCATCGCGTCGCGGGTGATGCCGGCGTTGTTGACCACCACGCCGAGGTCCCCGAACTCGGCGACGGCCGTCTGCACGAGACGGTCGGCCACGGCCCAATCGCTGATGTCGCCCGTCACGGCCACGGCCTGCCCGCCATCGGCCTGGATCTCGGCCGCCACCTCGGCGGCGCCCGGGCCGAGGTCGTTGACGACGACCGACGCGCCGCGTGCGGCGAGTGCGAGCGCCTCGGCCCGGCCCAGGCCGGCGCCCGCGCCGGTGACGATGGCGCCGTGCCCTGCAAGTTCGATATCCGGCATGTTTGCCTGCCCCTCATCGCTGTGTTGATGGTTGCGCGTCGCACGGCGATGCCGCGCCGTCGTCCGCGGCACGGCCGACGGCGCGCAGCGGAAGGTGTGTGCGGGGCCGCGCGGCCCCGCCGGCGATCGCCGTCCGATGCGGGTGGTTCCCGATGGACACTAGCGTCTCGTCCGCCGGGGGAGGGTGGGCCTCGTCCGTCCACCGGCATGCGCGCGCCCGCGTGACAGTGTTGATTCATGTCACAACATCATCCATAATGGATCAAGCGCTTGCTCAACTTATTTTCACTGTGTCCGTTTCTTTGCGGCGACGGTGCCGACGCGGTTGCCCGATCCCTTGCGGGCCCGCCGCGCACGGCAGACCGTGCAGCGCCGGTATCGTGCCGCAGTCAGGAGTTCTTGGCATGTCATCCGCAGATCACAAACCCGCACTGGCCCTGGTGACCGGCGCGAGCCGGGGCATCGGCAGCGCCATCGCACGGCGACTCGCCGCGGACGGCGTGGCCGTGGCCGCGGTGTCGCGCACGCTCCGGCCCGGTTCCGGCGCCCTCGGCGGGTCGCTGGAGGAGACGGTGCAGCAGATCCGTGCCGCCGGCGGCACCGCCGAGGCCTTCGCCGCGGATCTGGGCGACCCGGAGCTCGATCGCCGCGCCCTGATCGCGCAGGTGGAGGACGCCTTCGGCCTGCGCGTCGATGCACTGGTCAACAATGTCGCCGCGGCGCGCCGCTACGACGTGCTCTTCGCCGACATGCAGCGCGAGTGGTTCCAGGATTCGGTGGAGACCAACCTCTGGAACACCTGGGACCTGATGAACGCCGTCATCCCCGGTATGCGCGAACGCGGCGCGGGCTGGATCGTCAACATCTCCTCGCGGCAGGCGGGCCCGCGGGTGGGGCCGCCCTTCGCGTTCCACCCGCTGGCGGGGTCGGTCCTCTACGGCGGCACCAAGGCCATGCTCGACCGCATGACCACGGGCGCCGCGATGGAGCTCTACGACGACGGCATCGCCGTCAACACGCTCGCACCCAACCGCGGCGTGGCCACCGAGCACGCCGCCGGCGCCGTCCCCGGCTGGCCGTCCGAGCCCGAGGCGACGATGGCCGAGGCCACGCTGCTGCTGTGCACCGAGGACCCGCGTGAGGTCACCGGCCGGGTGGCCTACAGCCTGCCGCTGCTCAAGGAGTTCGGGCGGCCGGTGCGTGCGCTCGACGGCACCGGGCTGGTCGAAGGCTGGCAGCCGGACGATCTCGACCCCGAATCGTTCCTGCCGCCGTACCTCAACTTCAACCCTCCTGGCGCTGTCCCCGAGAACCTGCTGCCCTCGGCCGCGCAGTCCTGACAAGAAACGGAGACGATGGTGGAAACTTTCGCCGAGGTCGTGCGCCTGCGCGCCGACGACGACAAGACCGGCCTGCTGTTCGAAGACGACTCGTGGACGTGGCGCGAGATCGTGCAGGCCGGCGCCGACCGCGCCGCCGCACTGGCCGACCTGGTCCCGCAGCCGGCCGACCGTCAGGTGCACGTGGGGGTCCTGCTCGAAAACGTCCCCGACTTCGTGTTCTGGCTCTGCGCCGGGCCGTTGGCCGGCGCCGTGATCGTGGGCGTCAACGCCAGCCGCAGCGGCCCTGAGCTGGCGCACGACATCCAGCACGCCGACATCGACGTCCTCATCACCGAGGACAAGCTCGCGCACCTGGTCACCGATACCGGCCACGGCGTGCCCGCCGAGCGGGTGCTCAACGTCGACGGCCCCGCGTACCGCGAGTGGCTCGGTCGGTACAAGGGCTCGCCGCTGCCGACGGAGATCCCGGGGCCGGAGCTGCTCGCGCTCCTGATGTTCAGCTCCGGGTCGACGGGGGCGCCCAAGGCCGTCATCGTCGGCCAGGGCAGGCTGGGCCGGCTCGTCGAGGCGCTGGTCGACCGCATCTCGCTGCGGCGTGATTCGGTGACCTACCTGAGCATGCCGCTCTTCCACGGCAATGCGGTGATGATGAACCTCGCGACGGCGATGCGCGTCGGCGCCACGGTGGGGATGACCCGCAAGTTCACGGCCGGCGGCTTCTCGGCAGACATCCACCGGTTCGGCGCGACGTTCGTCAACTACGTCGGCCGGGCGCTGTCGTACGTGCTCACCACGCCGGAGGATCCGCGTGACCGCACGAGCACCCTGGAGCTGGCCTTCGGCACCGAAGCATCCGAGACCGACGTGACCCGGTTCGCCGAGCGCTTCGGCTGCACGGTGTTGGAGGGCTACGGGCTCAGCGAGGGCGTGTTCCGCCTGGGCCGCACCGCGGAAAGTCCGTCGCAGTCGCTGGGCAGGCCGCAGGGCGACGCCGACATCCGGGTCCTCGACCCGGCCACCGGGGTCGAGTGCCCGCGCGCCGAGTTCGACGAGGACGGGCGGCTGATCGATGCGGCCGCGATCGGCGAGATGGTGGCCGTAGGGCTGGCGCACACCTTCGAGGGGTACTACAAGAACCCCGGCGCCATGGCCGACCGCGTCAAGGGTGACGATTTCTGGTCGGGCGATCTCGGCTACCGCGACGCCGACGGCTGGTTCTACTTCGCCGGCCGCTCGTCGGACTGGCTGCGGGTGGACAGCGAGAACTTCTCGGCCGCCCCCGTCGAGCGGGTGCTCCAGCGCATGCCCGGCATCGCCGCGGCGCCGGTGTTCGCCGTGCCCGACCCGCGCACCGGCGACAAGGTCATGTGCGCCGTCGAACTCGAGCCCGGCGCCCGCTTCGATCCCGCCGAGTTCGGCGCGCACCTCGAGAAGCAGCCGGAGATGGGCGCCAAGTGGTGGCCGTCGTTCGTGCGGGTCGTCGAGGCGATCCCCCTCACCGGCAGCGGCAAGGTGAACAAGGCCCCGCTGCGCAACGCCGCATGGGTCACCGACGACCCCGTCTACGCCCGCGTCGGCCGCACCAGCGGCTACGCCCTCCTCGATGAGGAGCGGCGCAGCGAGATCGAATCGGAGTTCCGCAGCCACGGGCGCATCGCGCTGCTGCCCCGATAAGGCCGTCTCGCGCGGTCGCACGACGGCTCCGTCCGGGCCCTTCGCGAGGGCCGGGACGGAGCCGTCGTGCGCGCGGCCATGTCGCGCCGGGTACCGGGCCCGCCGTGTCCAGAGGACATCCCCGTGGTCGGGACGCGGGCGTTTCCTTTCGCAGCCGACCCTGCTACCTTTTAGATCAAGCGCTTGCTCAACTTGAAATGATGCGAATCCCGAGAGGGGAGGAACCGGTGGACGATCTGGACGAACGGCTCCAGCGGTACGTGGGGGCCGAGGCTGAGCCTCCGCGCGTGGCCCGCTACGACGTGGGCGAGGCGATGATCCTCAACTGGGTCGAGGCGCACGACGACCGGAACCCCGTCTACGTCGACCGCGACGCCGCGCGCGCCACCGGCCGCACGGACGTGATCTGCCCGCCCGCGATGATCTCGACCTGGGTGATGTCGGGCTACCGGCGCTACCGCGAGGTGCAGCGCCTGCGCGCCGAGGGTGTCGTGGAGGACTTCGCCTACTCGCGCCTGCTCGCCGAGCTCGACAAGGACGGCTACACCTCGGTCGTGGCCACCAATGTCGAGCAGGACTACCACGTGGAGCTGCACCCCGGAGACCATGTCACCTGCCACTTCACCATCGAGGCCGTCTCGCCGGTGAAGAAGACGGGTCTGGGCGAGGGGCGCTTCATCACCTTGCTCAAGAAGTACGTCGACCGGGACGGAAAGCTGCTGGTGACCGAGCGTTTCCGGCTGCTGCGCTTCGCCCCGGGCACCACCGATTCCCAGGAGACGGCATGACCGACCAGCAGCACACGGCCGTACCCCGGCTGACGATCACGCAGGACAACGAGTTCTTCTTCTCCGCCGCCCGCGAGGGGCGCCTGGAGATCCAGCGGTGCACCGACTGCGAGACGCTGCGGCACCCGCCCGCCCCCACGTGCCCGCACTGCCGCTCGCTGAAGTGGGACACCGTCGCGTCCACCCGCCGCGCCACCCTGCACAGCTTCACCGTGCTGCACCACCCCAAGGACCCCTCGTTCGACTATCCGCTGGCGGTGGGCCTGGTCGACCTCGAGGAGGGCACCCGCCTGGTGGCCGACATCGCCGGAATCGACCACGACAAGCTCGAGTTCGGCATGGAACTCGAGGTGGGCTTCGCCGAGCACGCCCACGGTGAGATGCTTCCGCAGCTGCGCCTGCCCGGCTCCACGGATGAGGAGGCCGGCCGATGAGCACCTTCGCCGATCTGCGCAGCGCCGCGGCGGGTGAGACCCTTCCCCCGCTCGACATCCCGCTCGACCGCACGCTCATCGTCGCCACGGCCGTCTCCTCGCAGGACTTCGAGGACGTCCACCACGATCCGGGCAAAGCGCAACAGCGCGGAACACCCGACATCTTCATGTCGATCAACACCACCAACGGCCTGATCGACCGCTACATCACCGACTGGTCCGGTCCCGCCTCGAGGATCACCCGCACCGCGCTGCGCCTGGGCGTACCGAACTTCCCCGGCGACACGATGACCTTCACCGGCGAGGTCACCGCAGTCGAGGGCGCCGCCGTCACCGTGAAGGTGGTGGGCGCCAACTCGCGCGGGGTGCATGTGAGCGCGCAGGTCACCGTCGAACCGACCGAAGGAGCCGCACGATGAGCAGCGGACTGTCCGGCGCCGCCGCGATCGCGGGCATCGGCGCCACCGAATTCTCCAAGAACTCCGGCCGCAGCGAATGGCAGCTGGCGTGCGAGTGCGTGCTCGCGGCGCTGGCCGACGCGCAGATCGGCGTCGACGAGGTCGACGGCGTCTCGCTGTTCACGATGGAGAACAACCCCGAGATCGCCGTCGCCCGCGCCCTGGGCATCCCGCAGTTGAAGTTCTTCAGCCGCATCCCCCACGGCGGCGGCGGGGCTTGCGCGCCGGTGCAGCAGGCGGCGCTGGCCGTGGCCACGGGCGTCGCCGACGTGGTCGTCGTCTACCGCGCGATGAACGAACGCTCCGGCCACCGCTTCGGTGCCGGCCCGCCCGCCTTCGCCTACAACCAGAACACCGATCAGGAATACCGCAACTGGATCAATCCGTACGGGCTGCTCACCCCCGCCCAGCAGGAGGCGTTCCTCGCGAAGCTGTACATGCATCGCTACGGAGCCACCAGCGCCGACTTCGGTGCGATCTCGGTGCTCTCGCGCAAACACGCTGCGAACAACCCGGCCGCATGGTTCCACGAGCGGCCGATCACCATCGAAGACCACCAAGCCTCGCGCATGATCGCGGATCCCATCCGGCTGCTCGACTGCTGCCAGGAGTCCGACGGCGGTCAGGCGCTGGTGATCGTTTCCGCCGAGCGCGCCCGTGATCTGCCGCATCCGCCGGCGATCATCTCCGGCGCCGCGCAGGGCGTCGGCCCGCAGCAGATCTCGATGAGCAGCTACTACCGCGACGACATCGACGACATGCCCGAGGTACGCCTCGTCGCCGAGCAGCTGTGGAGCCAGGCCGGCATCGGGCCTGACGACATCGACGCCGCGATCCTCTACGACGCGTTCACGCCCATGGTCCTGCTGCAGCTGGAGCAGTACGGCTTCTGCGGCACCGGCGAGGCCAAAGACTTCATCGCCGACGGCAACCTCGAGCTCGACGGGCGGCTGCCGATCAACACCAACGGCGGCCAGCTCGGCGAGGGGTACATCCACGGCGTCAACGGCATCGCCGAGGCGGTACGGATGATCCGCGGCACCTCCGTCAACCAGCCGCCGAAGCAGCTCGACCACGTGCTGGCCACCGGCGGTTCGCCGGTGCCGCACAGCGCACTGGTGCTGTCCTCCGACCGCTGAGCATCCGCCGCGGCACGACCGGAATGCTCCGACCGCGCCGCACACGCACCGCACTTTCAAAGTCACAATAAGGAGAAGGCAATGACCGATCGCATCACCTACGCGCGGGCCACGCACGGCGAGGAAGAGATCCAGGCCGTGATCGACGTGCTGCGCAGCGGCCACCAGGGCCTGCGCATCGGCAAGAACGTCGACGCCATGGAGACCCGGGTCCCGGCGCTCAGCGGCAAGAAGTACGGCGTCATGTGCAACTCGGGCTCGTCCGCGCTGTACCTGGCCGTCGAGCTGCTGGACCTGCCCAAGGGCAGCGAGGTCATCACGTCGGCGCTGACCTTCTCCACCGATATCGCCCCGATCGTGCGCGCCGGGCTGGTCCCGGTGTTCGTCGACGTCGAGCCGAACACCTTCAACGCCGACGCCTCCAAGATCGAGGCGCTGGTCTCCGACAAGACCCGCGCGATCCTGCTGCCGAACCTCGCCGGCAACTGCCCCGACTGGGACGCGATCCGTGAGATCGCCGACCGGCACGACCTGAAGATCATCGAGGACTCGTGCGACGCGCTCGGGCCCGAGCTCCGCGGCCGCCCCACCGGCGCGCGCGCCGACATCTCCGTGACCAGCTTCTCGATGGCCCACATCATCACCTGTGCCGGCCAGGGCGGCATGGTGATGGTCGATAGCGAAGCCGAGCGTGACAAGGCCCTGCTGCTGCGCCGCTGGGGCCGCCGCAGCGAGCCCAACCTGTTCGGCAGTACCAAGAACGTGGGGCGCGTGTTCCGCGAGAAGCTCGACGGCGTCGACTACGACAACGACTTCATCTTCGATGTGATGCCCTGGAACTTCGAGCCGTCCGAGCTCGGTGCCGCCTACGGTGTGGTGCAGCTGGGCAAGCTGGCGGACAACTACAAGCGCCGCAAGGAGACCCGCGCCGCCTACACCGCCGCCTACGCGGAGTTCCCGGAGTTCTTCTCCACCCCCGTCGAGCACGAGGGCCTGGACACCGCGTGGCTGTGCTACCCGGTGATGGTCAACAAGGACGCCCCGTTCAGCCGCAGCGATCTGCAGGAGGCCCTGGAGGCCGACGGCATCGACACCCGCACCGTGTGGAGCGGCAACCTGCTGCGCCACCCGATGATGGCGGGCGTCGAGTTTCGCCAGCCGGCCGAGGGCCTGCCGGAGACGGACGCCGTCTTCGAGCGCGGCATGACCCTCGGCATGAGCCACGGGCTCACCGACGCCGAGGTGGCCCGCATCGGCGAGAGCATCCACAACTTCGCGCAGAAGCACCGCTGACATGGGCCCCGCGAAGAATGGGACCGCCGCGGCCGGCCGGTTCTCCGGCCGGCGCGCACTGGTCACCGGCGCGAGCCGCGGCATCGGGGCGGCCATCGCCGAGCGGCTGGCCGCCGAGGGCGCAGACGTGGTGATCACCGCCCGCACGCAGGATCCGGGAGGCCCGCTCGGCGGCAGTCTGGCCGAGACGGCCGACCGGCTGCGCGCCTACGGCGGCACCGTGGGCACGATCACCGCCGACCTCACCGATCCCGAGCAGCGCGCGGGCATCGTGGAGCGGACCGTGGAACTGCTCGGCGGGCCGATCGACGTGCTCGTCAACAACGCGGCCGCCGCGATCTACCAGCCGCTGCTGGAGTACCCGCTCAAGAGGCGGCAGATCACGTTCGAGGCCAACGTGCACGCGCCGCTCGATCTCATGCAGGCGGCGGCACCCGGCATGGTCGGGGCCGGCGAGGGCTGGATCGTCAACGTCTCCAGCGCCACCGCCCGGCACGCCGCCGGACCGCCGTTCGACCTGGTGCCCCCCGGCACCGCGATGGCGGTCTACGGGGCCTCGAAAGCGGCGCTCGACAGGATCACGCACGGTATGGGCGTCGAGCTCTACGGCACCGGCGTGCGCGTGAACACCGTCCAACCCAAGGCCGCAGTGCTGTCGGAGGGCGCCCGTAACCTCGTCGGCGACACCATCCGCCCCGACCAGGTCGAATCGATGGAGCAGATGGTCGAGGGCGTGCTCGCCGCGTGCGACTGCCCGCCCGAGGTCACCGCCCGCGTCTGCGTGAGCCTGGATCTGATCGACGAGTTCGGCGCCGAGGTGCGCGGGCTCGACGGCGGTCCGCTAGAGCAGTCCACCGCGAAGGAGGAGAGCGCATGAGCGATCCCGTCATCGTCGACATGCTCCGCACGCCGTTCGGCAAGCGGGGCGGGTGGGTCTCTCCGATCCACTCCGCTGCGCTGCTGGGCACGGTCCAGCGCGGGGTGATCGAACGGGCCGACGTCGCACCCGAGCTCGTCGAGGAGGTCGTGGGCGGCTGCGTCACGCCGCTGGGCGAGCAGTACGGTCACATCGCCCGCACCTCGTGGCTGTACGCAGGCCTGCCGCCGCAGACCGGCGCCACCACCATCGACGCCCAGTGCAGCACCGCGCAGCGGTCCGTGCAGCTGGTCGCCGGCCAGATCGCGCTCGGTGCCATGGACGTGGGTTTGGCCTGCGGCGTCGAGGTGATGACCCGCGCCCCGCTCACCGCGAAGGCGGGCACCGGTCTGGGCACCCCGCGCCCGGCCGATTGGGCGGTGGAATACCCCGATCAGTACACCGGCGCCGACCGCATCGCCGCCCACCGCGGCTTCACGCGCACCGACATCGACGCGTTCGGGCTGCGCTCGCAGCAGCGCGCCCGGGCCGCGTGGGACGCGGGCAAGTTCGATCGCGAGGTCCTCCCGGTGTCCGTGCCCAGCGAGGAGGAGGGCGGCGAGCCCACCCTCGTCACCCGCGACCAGGGCCTGCGCGAGACCTCCATGGAGGCGCTCGCCGGGCTCAAGCCGGTCAAGGAGGGCGGGCTGCACACCGCCGGCACCTCGTCGCAGGTGTCCGACGGCGCATCGGCCGCGCTGCTCATGTCGGCGCAGCGCGCGGGCGAACTGGGCGTCAAGCCCCGCGCCCGCCTGCTGGCGCAGACCATCGTCGGCGGCGACCTGACCTACCTGCTCGACGGCCCCATCGCGGCCGGGCGCAAGGTCATGGACAAGCTCGGCATGACGGTCGACGACATCGACCTGTTCGAGGTGAACGAGGCGTTCGCATCGGTGCCGATGTCCTTCGCCCAGGTGCACGGCGTGCCGGACGACAAGCTCAACGTCAACGGCGGGGCGATCGCCCTCGGCCACCCGGCGGGCGCCACCGGTATCCGTCTGCTTGCCACCGCGGCGAACGAGCTCGAGCGGCAGGACAAGTCGATCGCGCTGGTCGCGATCTGCGCGTCCGCGTCGACGACCGCAGTCATCCTCGAGCGTCTCTGAGCGCTCCTCCCCGCGAAAGGAAGACCACGACGTGGCAACGGCAACCGACGACAAGGCGGCGCCGATCCCGAGCCTGGCTCTCGGTGAGGACCAGGCGGCGCTCGCGGAGGCGGTGGCGGCATTCGCCCGGCACGCCGGCGGCGCCTCCGCCGCGCGGGCCGGGCTCGCCGGCTTCGCATCCGGCACTCTCCCCGAAAACTGGCCGCGGCTGCTGGCGCAAGGCTTGCACGCGATCCACCTGCCGGAGCGCTGCGGCGGCGACGGCGCGGGGATGGCGGAGCTGGCCGTCGTGGTCGAGCAGCTGGCCCGGGGCCTGCACCCGGGCCCGTTCACGCCCACCGCCATCGCCGGCGCGACGCTGACCCAGGCCGCGCAGTCGGAGGCGGTGGACGCACTTCTCGCGCGCTTCACCGAAGGGGCCACCGGAGCAGTGTGCACCGGCGCGGGCCTCACCGCGCAGCGCGCCGACGGCGGATGGACGGTGACGGGGACGAGCGACCCGGCGCTGGGCATCCCCGGGGCGGACGTGGTACTCGTGCGCGCCGAGGCCGACGGGTCGCCGGTGTGGTTCCGGCTGCCCGAGGGCCCGGGCGCGACGATCACGCAGCGGATCGGTGTCGACGCCACCCGCGCGATCGGGACGCTGACCCTGCAGGAACTGCACGTTCCCGGCGAGGACGTGCTCGACGATATCCGGGACGGTGACGCCGAGTGGGTGCGCGCCGTCGTGTTCGCCGCCGAGGCCGCCGGCATCGCCGGGTGGTCGCTGGAGACGGCCACGGCGCACGTGCGCACCCGCGAGCAGTTCGGCAGGCCGATCGGCTCGTTCCAGGCGGTGCAGCACAAGGCGGCGATGATGCTGGTGCGGTCGTCGATCGCGTGCGCCGCCGCGTGGGATGCCGCGCGCGCCGAGTCGGGCGACGACGTGCAGCGCGCGATCGCCGCCGCGCAGGCGGTGGTGGCCGCGCTCGAGGCCGCGGTGGACAACGCCTTCGAGTGCGTCTCGCTGCTCGGCGCCGTGGGCTTCACCTGGGAGCACGACGTGCACCTGTACCAGCGCCGAGCATTGAGCATCGCCGCCCTGGCGGGCTCGCCCGAGCGGTGGAGCGCACGCCTGGGCGAGCTGGCGTTGGCGGGCGGGGCGCGGGACTTCTCCTTCGTGACCTCAGAGACGCTGCCGGAGTTGCGCACCCAGATCGGCGCGACGCTCGACCAGGCGGCGCAGATGCCGCCGGACGAGGTCGAGGGGTACGGCTGGGGCACGGGCCGCGGCGGCGCACGCCGTGCCGTTCTCGCCGAGGCGGGCCTCGTGGCGCCGCACTATCCGGCCCCGCACGGGCTGGGAGCCGGACCCGTGGAGCAGGCCGTCATCGCGCAGGAGTACGCGGCGCACGGCCTGGACCAGCCGACGATGGTGATCGGCGAGTGGGTGCTGCCCACACTGCTCTCGCACGGCAGCGACGCCCAGCGCGAGCGGTTCGTCGGCCCCACGCTGCGCGGTGAGATCGTGTGGTGCCAGCTGTTCAGCGAGCCGGGCGCCGGCTCCGATCTGGCCGGGCTGTCCACCGCCGCGCGCCGCGTCGACGGCGGCTGGGTGATCAACGGCCAGAAGGTGTGGAACACGAACGCCCACGAGGCCGACTGGGGTGTGTGCCTGGCACGCACCGACCCGTCGGCCCCCAAGCACCAGGGCATCTCGTACTTCCTCATCGACATGCACGCCGAGGGGGTGGACGCCCGTCCCCTACGCCAGGCTACCGGCCGGGCTGAGTTCAACGAGGTCTTCCTCGACGAGGTGTTCGTCCCCGACGAGTGCCTGGTGGCAGGTCCCGGCGAGGGCTGGCGTCTCGCCGCCACCACGCTCGCCAACGAGCGGCTGCAGATGGGGGCGGCACTGGGCCACGGCGCCGGCGACCGGTTCCAGCGGCTCATCGAGGCGGGCGAGTACGACTGCCCGCGCGAGGACGCCGTCCGCACGATGGGGCGTGGGGTCTCACGCGAGCTCGCCCTGCAGGCGCTGAACCTGCGCGGCGTGCTGGCGCGTCTCGCAGGCGCCGGGCCGGGCGCGGAGATCAGCGTGTCCAAGCTCTACAACGCGCTCGCGCAGCGGGACGGCTCCCGCGACCTGATCCGGCTGCTGGGGCCGGGCGCCGCGGCGCACGACGCCGAGCCGGGCGTGACAGACGACCACGTGACCGACCACCTGGGGCTGCCCGCGGTGTTGTTCGGTGGCGGAACCATCGAGATCCAGCTGGGCGTGATCGCCCGGCGTGTGCTGCGTCTGCCCCGCTGACCGGCGGCATCCGCAGCACGAACCGTGAAGGAGCGACACATGTACCCAGACCTGTCCGACGCATCGAAGAAGCTGCGCAGCGAACTGCGCAGTTACTTCGCGGAGATCATCAACGACGAAGACCGCCACGCACTGATGGACCAGACCGAGGGCGGCCCCGTCTTCGACCGGATCCTGCAGAAGATGGGCGCCGACGGCTGGCTCGGGCTCGGCTTCCCCACCGAGTACGGCGGGCGCGGCGAAGACCCCGAGGCCCTCTACGTGTTCTACGACGAGGTCATCCGCGCCGGCGCGCCGCTGTCGCTGGTCACGCTCAACACGGTGGCCCCGGCGCTCATGCACCACGGCACCCAGGAGCAGAAGGCCTTCTTCCTCCCCAAGATCCTCACCGGCGAGCTCATCTTCGCGATCGGATACACCGAGCCCGGCGCGGGCACCGACCTCGCGTCGCTTGCCACCCGGGCCCGCATCGAGGGCGACGAACTGGTCATCAACGGCAACAAGATCTTCACCTCCGCCGGCGTCTACGCCGACTGGGTCTGGCTGGCCGTACGCACCGATCCCGACGCCCCGCGGCACAAGGGCATCTCGGTGGTACTCGTGCCCACCTCCTCGCCCGGCTTCTCCGTCACCGAGATCCACACCGTCGGCGGCATCAGCACCTCGGCCACCTACTACGAGGACGTGCGCGTCCCCATCAGCAATGTGGTGGGCGAGCTCAACAAGGGCTGGGGCCTGATCACCAACCAGCTCAACCACGAGCGGGTGGCCCTGGCCGCGCGCGGCGGTATCGCCAACGAGCTGCTCTCCGAGGTGCTCGAGTGGGCCAAGGCCGAGCCGTACGGCGACGGGCACGTCTACGACCTGCCGTGGGTGCGCGGCAAGTTCGCCGAGCTCTACGCGCTGCTCAGCGCGGTCGACCTGATCAACCTGCGCCTTGTCGCCGACGTCGCGGCGGGCACGCTCGGCGGCGGCGATTCGGCGGCCGCCAAGATCATGGGCACCGAGGGCGTCGTCTCCGCTTACGGGATGCTGCAGGAGATTCTCGGCGCCAAGGGGCTGCTGCGCCCGGGCAGCGTCGGCGCGGCCCTGGAGGGCCGGGTGGAGGCGCTGGGCCGTCGCGCCCAGAACAACACCTTCGGCGGCGGCACCAACGAGGTCATGCGCGAGATCGTCGCCTCGAAGACCCTCGGCATGACGATGGCCTCCCGGCGCCGCCCCTCGGCGGAGCCGGCGAAGGCCGCCGACCCTGCCGCCACGACCACGAATGGAGCGAAGTAACCATGCAGTTCGACTTCTCGGAAGACCACGCCTCTATCCGTGACCTGGCGCAGCAGATTTTCGCCACCCGCACCGACACCACCGTGTTGCAGGCGATCGAGCGCGACGGCGGCTTCGACGCCGAGCTGTGGAAGAACCTCTCGGAGTCCGACCTGCTGAGTATCGCCGTGCCGGAGGCGGCGGGCGGCGCCGGGATGGGCATGCTCGGACTGGTCGCGCTGCTCGAGCAGCAGGGCCGGCGGGTCGCCGCGGCGCCGGTGTGGTCCACGGTGGCCACCGCCGCGCTCCCGCTGGCCGAGTTCGGCAGCGACGTGCACAAGCAGACCTGGCTGCCGGGGCTTCTCGACGGTTCGCGGATCGTCACCGGCGCGTTCGAGGTGGGCGACGGCTCCGACATCGCCGTGCGCGCCGAGACGTCGGGCGACGGCTGGTCGCTGACCGGCACCCTGGCCTCCGTGCCGGCCGCGCAGCAGGCCGCCGCGATCCTCGTTCCGGTGCGGCAGCCCGACGGGGAGCCCGCCGTGGTGATCGTCCGCACGGACGCGGACGGGGTCACCCGCACCGCCGTCGACGTCACCAGCCACGAGGCGCACGCCGCAGTGGAACTGTCGGGCGTGGCCGTCGCGGCCGACGACGTCCTCCCCGCTGACGGCGCCGACGTCATCGCGTGGACCCTGCGCCGCGCGCGTATCGCACTCGCCGCGCTCGCTGTGGGCGTGTGTTCGCAGGCGCTCGCGATGACGGCGAAGTACGTCTCCGAACGCGTGCAGTTCGGTCGCCCGCTCTCCACCAACCAGGCCGTCTCGGTGCGCGCCGCCGATGCGCACATGGATATCGAGGCCATCCGGCTGACCACCCTGCGCGCCGCGTGGCTGCTCGACCTGGGCCGTGAGGACGAGGCCGAGACCGCGGCGCTGGTGGCCAAGTGGTGGGCATCGCGCGGCGGTCTGCGCGCGGTGCACGCCACCCAGCACCTGCACGGCGGCATCGGCGCGGACGTCGACTTCCCGATCCACCGCTACTTCATCTGGGGCCGGCAGATCGCATTCTCGCTGGGCAGCGCAGACGCCGTCGGCGCAGAGCTGGGCGACGCACTCGAAGCGGGAGCTGCCATCGGATCGCCCGCCTGACGGGCAGGCACGACCGGGAGGACCGTATGCCTCGCACAGCAGCCGGCGACATGCCGACGTCGATGATCGAGCGGGTGACGCTGATCTTCGACGCCTTCCACAGCGCCGGCGAGACGCTGACCCTCGGCGGCGTCGCGCTCCGCGCGGGCCTCCCGTACTCGACCACCCACCGCATTCTGGAATCGCTCATCCGGCTGGAGTGGGTCAACCAGACGCCCCTCGGCTACGCCCTGGGGAGACGCGGGCTGCGGTTCCGCAGCGCGGCGGCCGATTACTCCGCGCTGCGCGGTACCGCCGCACCGCACCTGCACGCGCTGCACTTGAAGACCGGCACCCCGGTGTTCCTGACAGTGCTGGACGGGGTGGACGAGCTGGTGCTGGACCGGGTCGGGAGTGGCCGCACCTCGGCGCCCGGCTTCGAGGTGGGGGCACGGGGGGCACTGCACAGCACCGTCGGCGGCCGGGCGATGCTGTCCGTCCTGGTCCCCGAGGACGTGGAGGAACTGATCGCCGCGTCGCAGCGAGGCGGTCGCGTCGACCTGCCACCGTCCCTGCCGCCGTTGCACCGCGAGCTCCACAGCGTGCGGAGGCGCGGCGGGCTCGCCGTCGAGCGCGCGGCGACCGTCCCCGGTTTCGGCGTCGGGGCCGGGCGCGTGAGCACCGCCTCCGCGATCGTCGGCCTCGCCGCCCCCGTACCCGGCGCGCAGGGAGCCCCTGCCGCGGTGTCACTCTGCGCGCGGCCGACCATTCCGATCCGCGAATGGTGCATTCCTCTGCTCGTGCAGGCGGCGCGCCGAATCAGCAGCGAGGCTGCCGGCCACGCCCCGGAAACCCGGCCCTCGGTCCGCGCGACCGCCTGAACGTCCGCGCAAACGACGGCGTCCTCCGCTATGACGCCGATCCGATGGGGACTCGACGACGACCGTTAGACGATGATGCCGTCGCCGCGCAGCGCCGACACGACCGCGGCCGCGGCGTCCTCCGGCGCGCCGTCCGCGGTGCGCAGATGCACCCGCGGTTCCAGAGGCTCCTCGTAGGGCGAGTCGATGCCGGTGAAGTTCACCAGCTCCCCGCGGCGGGCCTTTCCGTAGAGGCCTTTGGGATCGCGCTCCTCGGCGACCTCCAGCGGCGTGTCGACGAATACCTCATAGAAGCGGTCCGCGCCGATGGCTTCGCGCGCCGCGTCCCTGTCCGCCCGGAACGGCGAGATGAGCGAGACCAGCACGATGAGGCCCGCGTCCGCCATGAGCGTGGCCACCTCGGCGACACGCCGGATGTTCTCCACGCGGTCGGCTTCTGTGAATCCCAGGTCACGGCCCAGGCCGTGCCGCACGTTGTCGCCGTCGAGCAGGTAGGTGTGACTGCCCCGCGCATACAGGTCGCGCTCGACGAGGTTCGCGATGGTCGACTTGCCCGCGCCGGACAGCCCGGTCAGCCACACCACCGCCGGCTTGTGCCCGTTGAGCCGTGCCCGTGCCTCCGCGTCCACGTCCACCTGCTGCCAGTGGATGTTGTCGGCCCGCCGCAGTGCATAATCGATCATCCCGGCGCCCATCGTGTTCCCCGACATGCGATCGACGAGGATGAATGCGCCCGTCTCGCCGCCCTCCGCGTAGGTGTCGAACGGCACCGGGCGGTCGAAGCTCACGTTGCACGCCCCGATCTCGTTGACATCAAGGGTCGTCGTCGCCGTGTGCTCGAGGGTGTTGACGTTGATCTTGTGCTTGGGGCGCGTGATCCGCGCCTGCACCTCGCTCGTGCCGATCCGGCACAGGTACCGCCGTTCGGGGATCATCTCCTGCTCGGCAAGCCACACCACGTGCGCGGCGAACTGGTCCGAGACCGCCGGCGGGTCGCCCGCGGCCGCGATCACGTCGCCGCGGCTCACGTCGATCTCATCGGCCAGGGTGAGCGTGACCGACTGCCCGGCGACGGCCAGGTCCAGGTCGCCGTCCATCGTCACGATCCGGTCGATCGTGCTCGACTGCCCCGACGGCAGCACCCGCACCGCATCGCCGGGAGCCGCAGTGCCGGATACGAGCTGCCCGGAGAACCCGCGGAACGTGTGGTCCGGCCGGTTCACCCACTGCACCGGAAGCCGCATGGGCCGCGTCTGATGATCGTCTTCGATCTCCACCGTCTCGAGGTGCTCGATCAGCGAAGGGCCATTGTACCAGGGCGTGTGGGGGCTCCGGCCGGTGAGGTTGTCCCCCATGAGCGCCGATATCGGGATCGTGACGACGTTCGCCGCGCCGACGCGCCCGGCGAACTCCCGGAACTCGCTGTCGATCGCGTCGAACACGTCCTGCGAGTAGTCCACCAGGTCGAGCTTGTTCACTGCGAGGACCACGTGACGGATCCCCAGTAGCGACACCAGGAACGCGTGCCGGCGGGTCTGCTGCAGCACCCCCTTGCGTGCGTCGACGAGCAGCACCGCGAGGTCCGCGGTGGATGCCCCGGTGACCATGTTGCGGGTGTACTGCTCGTGGCCCGGGGTGTCGGCGACGATGAACTTGCGCGAGGTGGTGGTGAAGAACCGGTAGGCGACGTCGATGGTGATGCCCTGCTCGCGTTCGGCGGCCAGCCCGTCGACGAGCAGCGCGAAGTCGAGGTTCTCCCCTTGCGTCCCGGACCTGCGCGAATCGGATTCGAGTGCGCTGAGCTGGTCCTCGAACACCAACTGGGACTCGTAGAGCAGCCGGCCGATCATCGTCGACTTGCCGTCGTCCACGCTGCCGCAGGTGATGAAGCGCAGCATCGACTTGGTCGCGTGCATCGCCAGATACGAGTCGATGTCGGCGGCGATGAGGTCGGAGTCCACGGCGCGGGCCGGCGCGACCGGTTCGGATACCTGTGCCATCAGAAGTAGCCCTCCTGCTTCTTGCGTTCCATCGACGCGGCACCGTCCTTGTCGATCACGCGCCCCTGCCGCTCGGAGGTGGTGGTGAGCAGCATCTCCTGGATGATGCGGGTCAGCGTGTCCGCCTCGGACTCGACCGCACCGGTGAGCGGGTAGCAGCCGAGCGTGCGGAACCGGACGCTGCGCATCTGCGGGGTCTCCCCGTCGGCCAGCGGCATGCGGTCGTCGTCGACCATGATCAGGGTGCCGTCGCGCTCGGCCACCGGCCGCTGCGCGGCGTAGTACAGCGGCACGATGGGGATGTCTTCACGCAGGATGTACTGCCAGATGTCGAGCTCGGTCCAGTTCGACAGCGGGAACACGCGCAACGATTCGCCGCGGGCCTTGCTCAGGTTGTAGAGCCGCCACAGCTCCGGGCGCTGACGCTTGGGATCCCAGCGGTGCTCGGGCGACCGGACGGAGAAGATGCGCTCCTTGGCGCGCGACTTCTCCTCGTCGCGCCGGGCCCCGCCGAACGCGGCGTCGAACCCGTACTTGTCCAGCGCCTGCTTGAGCCCCTCCGTCTTCCACATGGTGGTGTGCACGGCGGACCCGTGATCGAACGGGTTGATGCCGCGCGAGACGCATTCAGGATTGCGGTGGACGAGCAGATCCAGGTCTTCCGACGCCGCGATCCGGTCGCGGAACTCGTACATCTGACGGAACTTCCAGGTGGTGTCCACGTGCAGCAGCGGGAACGGCAGGCGCGACGGGTGGAAGGCCTTGCGCGCCAAGTGGAGCATGACCGACGAGTCCTTGCCGATCGAGTAGAGCATCACCGGGTTCTCGCTGCCGGCGACGGTCTCGCGCATGATGTGGATGCTCTCGGCCTCGAGGCGCTCCAGGTGGGTGAGGGTCTTCGCGGGCCCCCGTGCAATGGCTGCGGGAACGTTCATCGGGCCAGTACCTCCAGGGTCTGTGGAGCCAGTTCCGGTCGGCAGATCAGCAGGTCCGGAAGCTTCGGGTCAGAGCGGTTGAAGTGCAGCGCCGAGCCGACTCCACGAACTCGGCCGCCGCGGCGGCGTCCGCAACGTGCGGCGGGCGGTGGTCCAGATCGGTCATGAGTGCATCTCCGGTAATTCGAGGATGGAGCGGGCGAGCGCGGCGGTGGAGTAGGCGACCAGGTCCTCCCGCGCTCCACCGCGCAGCCACTTGTTGGTCAGGGTGTCCGCGATGCCCGTGAGCCCGGCCCACACGTACAGCACCATCGCGGGACCGTCATGCAGCGTGCGGCCTTCGGTGTCCGCGGACTCGACGAGCGCACGGTGCAGTGCAGCGAACTGGCGGTCGGAGCACGCACGCAGCTCGCGCACGGACTTACGCTCCATCCCGCTGCCGTCGACCGTCTGCCACGTGGATGCGAGGTGGCCGACGCGCTTCCACTGCCGTGTCGCCTCCGGCACGATCGCCGCGAGCAGCCCGGCGACTCCCCCGTCGCGCGGCAGCGCCTCGATGAATTCCGACAGCTCCGTCTCCGCCTCCTGCAGCAGCGTGATGAAGATGTCCTGCTTGTCGACGAAGTACTGGTAGATCAGCCCGGGGCTCATGCCGGCGCGCTTGGCAACGGCCCTGTTGGTGAGCGCCGGATAGCCGCCCTCGTCGAGGATCTCCACCGCTGAGTCCAACACGGCACGGCGCCGCGCGACCGCGTCGCCGTAGACGGAACCGCCCTGTGTCGAGGTCATGACGCCACAGTAGACACGGATTGACCATTGATCAATCTATGACGCCGATCACCGTTACGGGGCGGTCGTGCCGGGGTTGGCTCATGGCGGCGATTCGGCACGACAGACGGACGCCGGCGCTGTTCGCCCTCGTTCTGTCCATGGCCCTCGTCGCGGTGGACACGACGATCGTCGCCGCCGCGGTGCCACAGGTGGTGGCCGATCTCGGCGGGTTCTCGCTGATCGGCTGGGTGTTCTCCGTCCAGATGCCCGCCCGG
This sequence comes from Tomitella cavernea, assembly GCF_016599145.1. GTDB lineage: Bacteria > Actinomycetota > Actinomycetes > Mycobacteriales > Mycobacteriaceae > Tomitella > Tomitella cavernae. The sequence goes on along the minus strand of NZ_JAENKO010000020.1, from coordinate 15,323 downwards.
ACCGTGACGATCCCGGTCTACGGCAAGCTTGTCGGCCTCTACGGCCGCAAGCCGGTTCTGCTGTTTGGGCGCGCCGCCTGCCTGCCGGCTCCTACGCGGCCACGTTCACCGCCGGGATGATGGTGATAGGCCTGTCGATCCACCTGCCCAACTGGACCCAACAAGTGCGGCCCAACAAGTGCTCGGCCTCGGCGCGGTGGCCGCCGGCTTCGCCATCGCCTCCGGAATCGTCTTCAGCATGTTGTCGGTGTCCTCACCCCTGTGGCAGGCGGTGCTCGGCAGCGCTCTCATAGGCGCCGGGATGGGGCTGATCGTCTCGCCGCTGCGGTCGCGACCGCTCTCATCCTCACCGTCGTGGTCCCACGCAGTCTCCGTGCGCACGCGGCCCGGTGACCATGCCCCTGACCGTCCTCATCGCGGGCGACAAGTCGGGGATCGTTGCACATCGACGACCGGATCCACGATCCTCGATGTGAACTCGCTTGATGTCGGCGTGCAATGCGACGTCGCCGCGGCATGCAGGCCGACGATGCGGTCCGCAGGCCGCGGTCCCCACAAGTGTTGGTGGGGCGACCCCGCACAGGGGCCGCCCCACCGCATGCTCCGGCGCGGCTGGGCAGCGTCAGCCCGGCCGGCGTCGCGTCACTCGTCCTTGCCGCCGGTGAGCTTGTCGGCAACCTCGTTGGCCTTGTCCTTGGTTTTCTCGACGCCCCGCTTCACCGACGAGGAGGCTTGGTCCGCCTGCCCCTCGTTCCTGAGGTCCTCGTCACCGGCCGCGGCACCGGCCGCCTCCTTGGCGCGGCCCTTGAGTTCCTCGGCCTTGTTTTCGAACTTGTCCTGGACTCCCACAGCATCCTCCTCGTCGCACTGGCAGCGGACCATGCGCCGCGGACGCCGGTTCCCGGCGCTCACAGCCATGCCGCTGATCGCCAAAGTACGCGCGTCCCGGGCTCACCGCTTGCCACGACGACAACGCCCGGCCGACCCGCTACGCCGGCCATGATCGCCCGAGGCCGCCCGAGGCGATCGCCGTCGTGGACGAAGCACTCACGCACGCGGCCGCAGTGCATCCATTGCACGGCGCGAATCGGTGTCAAGACGCGGAGTCCACGTCGCTTCGCGGCCGGGCCCGCACGTGCATCCGCTCCCCCTGGGGCCCGAAAAGCACCAGCAGCTCCACCGGGTGCCCGTCGGCGCTGCCGAACCAGTGCGGGGTATGCGTGTCGAACTCGGCCGCCTCGCCCGCGCCCAGCACCAGGTCGAGCGCTCCCAACAGCAGCCGCAGGCGCCCGCCGAGCACGTACATCCACTCATAGCCCTCGTGGCTGCGTTGCCGGCCGGGCGCCCCCTCCGGGCCGATGATCATCTTGAACGCCTGCACGCCGCCGGGCCGCCGGGTCAACGGCAGGAAGGTCCGCGCGCCCTTGCGCACCGCGCTCCTCCGCACCCGGGGGTCCTCGGTGGCGGCACCGTGCACGAGTTCCTCCAGCGGCACGTCGTGCGCCCGTGCCAGCCGAAGCAGCAACTCCAGGGTGGGCCTGCGGCTGCCCGACTCCAGACGTGACAGCGTGCTCACCGAAATCCCGCTCGCCCCCGACACGTCCGTCAGCGTGGCCCCGCGCCGCTCCCGCACCTCCCGCAGGCGGGGCCCCACGCGCTCCAAGGTCTCGTCGATGTCGCCGCCGTCCATGTCCCTATTTTGCCGTTTCAGCAACGTAGTTTGTCAACCGCTCTCACTGCGCGCATTCTTTTGGCATGACCGATTCCCTTCAGGAGACCCCCGCACGTCACGACGCGACGTTCGACGTGGCGGTGCTCGGCGGCGGCGCCGCGGGGCTCGGCGGCGCCCTCGCCCTGGCCCGTTCCCGCCGCAGTGTATTGGTGTTCGACGCCGGCGAGCCGCGCAACTCCGTCGCCGGGCACGTGCACAACTACCTCACCCGTGACGGCACACCGCCCGCCGCGTTGTACGCGGCGGGGCGGGCGGACGTCGAGGGCTACGGCGGCACGGTCATCACTGCGCAGGTCACCGAACTGGCGCGCGACGACGACGGGAACTTCCGCGTCACCTACGACGAGGGCGATGCCCGCGCCACCGTCCGCGCCCGCAGGCTGCTCGCCGCCACCGGGTCACGCGACGCGCTGCCGGACATCCGTGGGCTGGCGGATCTCTGGGGCTCGGGCGTCCTGCACTGCCCGTACTGCCACGGCTGGGAGGTGCGCGACCAGAGAATCGGCATCCTGGCGACAGGCCCGATGGCCGCGCACCAGGCCCTGCTGTTCCGGCAACTCAGCGAGTACGTCACCGTCATCGTGCACGACGCGTCGCCGTTCGACGACGCGCAAGCCGAGCAGTTGGCGGCCCTCGGCATCCCCCTCGTCGACGGTCCCGTCACCGCCGTCGAGTCCGGGCCTGCCGGGCTCACCGGTGCCCGCCTGGCCGACGGCACCGTCGTCGCGCTCGACGCACTGGTCGTCGCCCCGGTGACGCACGCTCGCGCCGGGATTCTCAGGCCCCTGGGACTGCGGCCGCAGGACTTCCTGGTCGGGCACACGGTGATGGGGACGGTGATCGGCGCCGATCGGACAGGAAAGACCGATGTGCCCGGTGTGTGGGCGGCGGGCAACATCACGGATCCTTCCGCTCAGGTGATCGCCTCCGCCGCAGCGGGTCTCCAGGCGGGCGCCATGATCAACGCCGACCTCGCCGCCGCCGACGCCGAGGCCGCGCTCTACGAGCACCGCTACGGCCGACGTGCCTGGGACGACCGCTACCGGGGACGGGACGGCCATCGGCACGGCGCCCGGCGCGTCGGCGCACAGGACGACGACGTCCCTGAGAACAGTGCGCACGTCCAATCCCACGGCCGAATGTGGAGCGGCAGGCCCAACGCCGTGGTGGTCGACGAGCTGTCGGACCTGCAGCCCGGCAGCGCATTCGACGCAGGTGCCGGCGAGGGAGGCGACGCGCTGTGGCTGGCCGAACACGGATGGAAGGTGACAGCGGCCGACCTGTCGCCCGTTGCGCTCGAACGCGCCGAGGACTCCGCCGCCCAACTGGGGGTGACGGTCGACTGGCGCCGCCTGGACCTCACGCGCGATCCCGTGCCCGGCAGTTACGACCTCGTCGCCGCCTCGTACCTGCACCTCCCCGCCGACAGGCGGACGCGTCTGTTCTTCCGCCTCGCCGCAGCAGTCGCCCCGGGCGGCACCCTGCTCATCGTGGGTCACCACCCGAGCGACGCGGACTCCGGCGTACACCGGCCCGACCTCGCCGACATCAGCTGGACCGCAGAGGACCTCGCGGCATCCTTGCCGTCTGGATGGGTCGTGGACACCTGCGCCACGCGGTCGCGCACCGAGCACGGAGCCGACGGAAAGGAATGCACCGTCCACGACGCCGTGCTCCGCGCGCACCGCGAGGAGTAGCAGGCAAGGGCGATCCGGCGTCGGTGCGGGCCGGTGTCCGTGCTCCAGCGGCCGACCATCGCAGCGAGTTCAGCAGCCTGTCCCCAGCCTGCACAGTGCAGTTCACACCCCTACGTCCTGCGGATCATGCCCGCAGCGACGCGGCGGCGCAGATCACTGCGCCCAGCGCCGCGCCCGCAATGAACTGCGCTTTCGTGTGGTCGCCCAGTTCGACGCACACCCGGGTACGCCCGCTGTCACTCCGTCCTGCCGAGAAAACCCAGCAGCACTGCCGACGGCGCCGGCGTGGCGGGCGGGACCGGCGGGCCGAAGCGCACCCCACGGTCGCCCGGCGTGACGAGCATCCGCGCGACCGGCAGCAGGTCCCGCGCCAACGGGCCGGGGAGCGCCGGCCCCCGCGGGCCGGTCCCCGCCACGTCGTGCCCGTGGACCGCGATCTCCAGCGCCGCCGCCTGCAACAGAAGCCGCGGGTCAATCCGCGTGCCGGCGAGCCGGACGCACCCGGTTCCGGCTGCCGACCACGCGCTCAGCAGGTCGCACGCCTTGCACTGCAGCGCCTCGACGTGCGCCCCGACCGAGCGCGCGGGAATGTCTCGGCGCCCGGGGCCCGGGTGGACCTCGACCACGCCCGCACTCGCCTCGATGAACGCATCGAGCGCATCGGACATGTGCTCCAGGAGCCGTCCCAGAGTCCACTGGCTGCACGGCGTCGGCGCCGACAGACAGACCCCGGCCGATTGCAGGGCGCCGCGCGTGTACGACACGGCGCGTTCGAGCAGCTCCACAGGGTCCGACACGCCCGCCTCCTTGCTCCGCCGGATGTCAGTGGTGACCGGAGACGACGCGCTGACTCATCGCCCAGCCCGATGAGTTCCGCCGCCGACTGCGGTCGATACGCCCAGCACCGCACGCCGCGCTTCGGCACACGATCAGAAGGCAGGTACACCACGGCGCGCATGATCTTCCCTAACCTCCCGGTCGCGGATGTCGCGAAAGCCCGCGAGTTCTGGACCGTGCTGGGATTCGGGTTCAACGAGAGCTTCAGTGACGACAGGGCCGCATGCCTGGTCATCAACGACCTCGCCCCGGTGATGCTGCTGCGCCAGGACTTCTTCCACGGCTTCCACGACGCCGCGCCGCGCTCGGGCACCGAGACGATCCTCGCCTTCGACGCGCCCGACCGCGCCGGGGTGGACGAGCTGTGCGCCAAGGCCGCGGCAGCCGGTGCCACTCGCACCGAGTGGCGCATGGACGACGGGCCGATGTACGCCGGCGCCTTCCGCGATCTCGACGGGCACCGATGGGAGGTGCTGCACATGGGGATGTAGACCGCGTTTGGCACCTGATTCGCATTCTGCAGGGGTGGGGTGGCCGTTTCCCCCGTCCCGCCCCTATAGAATGCGAAGCACGTGCCGCGAAAGGTCCAGGTATCCGAGTTCAAGGCCGCGCGGGCACCGGCAGTTCCGTGCGCGTCCTCGCCCGGTCACGCAGATCCTTCACGCCCACCCCCAGCGCGAGCACCACGACGACCGCGATCAGGCCGAAGCCCGTGGGAACCGCGACCGCCCACGAGCTCGCGTCGAGCGTCGCGAACACGGCCGCGGTGATCACCGCGATCCCGATGGAGGTACCGATCCGCTGTCCGGTCTGCATGATCGCCCCGGAGCTGCCGGCGTACGACAGAGGCACGTCCGCCAGGGTGAGCGTCTGATTGGGGCTGATCACCGATCCTTGCGCGATGCCGATGAAGACCAGCGACCCCAGCAGCCACCACTCGCTGATGTGTCCGGCCTCGTGCAGGACTACGACGGCGATGCTGAGCACCAACCCGACGAGCGCACTCAGCAGGCCGCCGATCACAACCTTGCGCCCGTAGGTCATCACACGCGTGCCCGCCCAGTGCGCGGCCACCGCGGAGATGAGTGCGGCGGGTATTCCGACCGCCCCGGCCGCGAGTGCGGAGTGCCCGGCACCGTCCTGCATGTAGAGCGCGACGAGCACCCAGATGCTCGTCATCCCCAGGAAGTACAGCGCCACGATGATGCTGCCGTTGGTGAAGCTGCGGGTGGAGAAGATCTTCAGGTCCACCATCGGGCTGTGGCCCATGCGCGCGTAGCGGCGTTCCCACCGCACCCACGCATACGCCAGCAGCATGCCCAGCAGTAGGACGAGCCAGATCAGCGCCGTGTCGCCGGATTCGACGAACGGCAACAGCACCGCGAGCACTGCGAGCCCCAGGAGTATCGAGCCGACGGGATCGAGGGCGCGCACAGCATCACCGACCCGGACCGCCCGGCCGGTCGCCGCATCCCGGATGCGGCGGAACAGCGGCCGCGGGAACCACAACAGCGCCAGCGCCAGGCAGGCGAGGCCTATCGGCACGTTCACCAGGAACGTCAGCCGCCAGCCGATGTCCGGCCCGCCCAGTTTGATCAGGAGCCCGCCGATGATCGGCCCGATGCCCACCGCCACCCCGACGGTGCTGCCGAAGAAGCCGAAGGCGCGTCCCCTCTCGGCACCGCGGAAGTACTGCTGGATCATGCCCACTCCCTGCGGGTTCAGCAACCCCGAACCGAGGCCCTGCGTGAAGCGCGCGGCGTTGAGCGCATCCGCGTTGGGCGCGAGCCCGGCGGCCACGGACGACGCGGTGAAGACGACCACACCCATGATGAAGATGCCGCCGCGGCCCATCAGGTCGCCGGCCCGGCCCGCGGCGACGAGCACGATGCCGAAGGTGAGCGCGTACCCGGACAGCACCCATTGCACATCGGACTGCGCGGCGTCGAGGCCGTGCTGGATCGAGGGCAGGGCCACGTTGACGATGCTGACGCCGACGAGGGACATGAAGATCGCCACCAGCAGCACCACCAGGATGCGCCAGCGGACCGGATCCGGAGTGTCGCCGCCCGCAGCGCCGCTGGGACCGGTCCGTGACTCCACCGAAATCCTCCTCTTTGAGTGCTTCGCCCCAATCCGGCCGAACGCCGCCGGCACCGGGAACATTCCGAGGCGTGACGGGCTCAACCGCTACTCGAACTGCAACGTCGGTGTCAGCCACAGAGCGGCCCCCGCCATCGCCGCGGCGGCCACGGTGAGCCAGAGCGCCGCGGTCCCGATGGCCAGATAGGAGACCGCGCCGATCACCGTCCCCGCACCGAGGCCGCCCCACAAAGTCAGATACCGGCGCCACGGCGATGCCGGTTCGCGGGCTATGAGCGCTGCGATGCTCTGACCCAGTTTCACGAGCGTGCCCGTCATGTAGGTGAGTCCGATGGTGACCTTGCCGTCGTGCTCGAACACCGCGTTCTCCACACCCATGGCCAAGGCCAGCAGCGGGGCCACGGCGACGGCGGTGGTGGTCGACTGCTCCGCAAGCACGGCCGCCAACAGGATCACGGCCACCGCCGTCAGCACCACCGACATCCGGCGCCGGTGCGGTAGGCCGTCACCGCCCACACTGCGTCCGAGCAACGAGCCGGCGATCACCCCCAGCACGAACGTGATCACCAGCCCGGCCGCCAATCCGAAGTCGTGGAACCGCCCCTCGGCCAGCGATACCCCCGCGAGCGTGGTGTTGCCGCTCATGAAGGCCACGAAGTAGCCGCCGATCTTCATGAAGCCGACGGCGTCGACGAAACCGGCGAGTCCGGCCAGCGCACTCGCAGTGGCGATCTCCGTCTTGCGGGGGCTGTTCATCGGGGGCCGCCCGGGGGGCGATGCAGGTGGCGCGCAGAACAGGCGCCCGGCACGGGAGTGTTCATGGTGCCATGGTCGCCCACCCGCACCGGCTCCGGTCAGCTTGCCGTCGGATTGATTCCGGGGATCTTGCCGTTGCGGAAGGCGTCGACGAACAATTCGCGGTCGTTGCGGGCCTGCCGCGCGTAGTGCGCGCCGAACTCCACCATGTCGTCGACGAACGCGTCATCCCGGCCGCCGATCGCCGCGGTGATGGCCTCTTCGCTCTGGAAAGCGACCAGCGTCTGATTGGAATCGGCATCGGAGACGCAGTGCATGCACGCGGTGGATTGGCCCAGGTAGCCGAGCACCGGCCGGATTTCCTCCGGCTCCGTCAGGTCGGACCAGTCCAAGTCGTCCACGTACGGCGACAGCTCGGATACGACGTATCCCACGCCGTCGAGAACCGTGTAGCCGAGCCACGGATCAGCGTGGGCCTGCAGCGCACGCTGCGACACCGCAGTGCGGTGCCCGTGATCGGTGAAATACTCGGTGACGTGCGTGTCGCGCACGATCCTGCTGGGCGCGGCGATGTTCCCCTGCTTCATCGACAGGATGACGTCGTTCTCGAGCGCCTCCGTCTGCCCCTCGACGAGGATGTTGTAGGCGGGCAATCCGGCAGAACCGATGCCGAAACCCTTGCGGCCCACGATGTCCTTCACCGCGTAGGTGATGCTGTGGAACCGCTTGTGGGCGGGGATCGTTTCCAGGTACCTCTCGAACGCGGCCGCCACGCGCGCGTGCTCGTCGGCGTCCAGCCGGCGGACGCCCTTGCCCGGGCCGAACCGCCGTTCATGGTCTTCGATCACCGTGTTCCGGTCCAGCAGCGCCACGCGGGTGCGGGTCCGCGCATTCAGGAGGGCCTCGTGGACGGTCCCCTCGGTATTGCGCAGGTGCAGCTTGAAGTCCTCCGCCTGCAGCGGGCCCCGGGCGAAGTCGCGGACGGTGCGCAGGTAGGCACGGACGTAGGTCCTGATGAGCGCGGCGATGTCGCCGTCGGAGATGGCCTTGCGCCGCGCCAGCAGCGCGATGCTCGCGCAGAACCGCCGGATGTCCCAGGTGAATGCGCCCAGATACGCCTCGTCGAAGTCGTTGACGTCGAATACGATCTGGCCGGCGGAGTCCATGTACGTTCCGAAGTTCTCCGCGTGCAGGTCGCCCTGGATCCAGATGCGCCCGGTCCGCTCGTCCGCCCACGGGTCGTCGCAGTCGGCCATGTCGGCGTAGAAGAGGCATGCCGAGCCCCGGTAGAATGCGAACGGGTTGTCGGCCATCTTGCGGAACTTCTTGCGGAACGCGTCCGGGTCCGCCGCGATCATCTCCCCGAAGGCGTCGACGAACACGTCGATGATCTGTGCCTGACGCTCCGTGTCGTCGAGATCGCTCCGTCCGCGTGTCATGCCCATCGCGATTCCTTTCTGCCGGTCAGATGTCGCCGAATGCGGCGGCGTAGCGGATGACGCCGGCGGGCACGGCGGTGCCGTCGAGACTCAGTACCATCAGCGCGTCGTCGGGCACTGCGGCCCGCATCCGCACGCCGTGCGCGGACGCGCGCTCGAAGCCGAACCGCGGATAGTATTCAGGGTGGCCGAGCACGGTCACGAACCTCTCCCCGCGCCGGCGCGCCGCCTCGAGCACCGCCCGGGTCACCGCCGTACCCGCGCCGGTCCCTTGGTGCTCCGGCAGCACGGAGCACGGCGCCAGGCACACCGCGGGCCGATCCCCGATCGCGCACCGGGTGAGCAGCGCGTGGGCGGCGACGGCTCCCTCGCCGTCCACCGCCACCGCCGACAGCCCGTCGATCCACGCCGGGTCCTGCCGCAGCGCGTCCACCAGGTCCGCCTCTTCCGCCGTATCGAATGCGGACAGCAGAACGCGCCGGACCGCCGCCGCATCGGCGGCGGTCTCGGCGCGCGTCGGCCATCCCTGCGTCGCGGGCATCGCGTCGGGGTGCGTCAGGCGATCACTTCGGCGGCATCCGGATGCCGCCATCCACCCGGACCACCTCGGCGTTCATGTACGAATTGGTGAGCAGTTCCTCGACCATCGAAGCCAGCTCGTCCGGCACGCCGAGGCGCTTGGGGAACAGCACGCTCTCGCCCAGCTTGGCCTTGAACGCGTCCGACTCCGGGCCGCTGCCGTAGATGGGGGTGTCGATGAGGCCCGGCGCGATGGTGTTGAGGCGGATCCCCGCCGCGGACAGGTCGCGCGCCACCGGCAAAGTCATGCCGACGACGCCGCCCTTGGACGACGAATAGGCCGCCTGCCCGATCTGGCCGTCGAACGCGGCCACCGAAGCCAGGTTGACGATGGCGCCGCGGTCTTTGTCCTCGCCCGGGTCGTTGCGGCTCATCGCGGTGGCGGCCAGGCGCACGGCATCGAAGGTGCCGATCAAGTTGATGGCGATGACCTTCTTGTACACGTCGATGTTGTGCGCGGAGGCGAACTCGCCGTCGCGGCCGATGGTGCGCTGCGCCGAGCCGATGCCGGCCGAGTTTACCAGCGCCTTCAGCGGCGCCAGCTCGACGGCCGTGTTGACTGCGGCCTCAATCTGCGCGGTGTCGGTGACGTCGACCGAGGCGAACACGCCGTCGATCTCCTGCGCGAGCTTCTGCCCGGCCTCCGCGTTGAGGTCCGCGACGACCACCTTGGCGCCGCGCGCGGCCAGCCGGCGGGCGGTGGCCGCGCCGATTCCTGAAGCGCCGCCGGTGACGATTGCACTAGCTCCCCTGATCTCCATATTCCGCAGCGTAAAGCACCGGCCGCGCGGTCGACCATGAGGCCCCGGTCACACCGTGGTGGCGGTGGTTTGGCGGGGCGGGAACTCGGCAAAACTCCGTTGACGCGCCGGAGACGGCCGGCGCGACGCAGAAAGCGGGTGAAGGATATGACCGACGCAGAGAGCGGCGCGCAACGCACAGTGGTCGTCGACGTGTGGTTCGACCCCGTGTGCCCGTACACCTGGGTGACCACGCGGTGGCTGGCGACGGCCGCCCAGCGACGCCGGGTCGAGCTGCGTTGGCATCTGATGAGCCTGGCCGTGCTCAACGCCGGCAAAAACATGGGCGAGGAGGAAACTGCGGAGATGGCGGATTCGCGAGCCGCCGGCCGGTTGCTCGCAGCGGTCGCGCAGGAGCAGGACGGAGACCTGCTCAGCACGGTGTATACGGCGATGGGCGAGCGATACCACCGCCGAGCGCAGCAAATGGACCATGATCTGGCCTCCGCGGCATTGGCTGAATGCGGAGCAGACCCCACTCTGGCCGACGCGATGGAGGATTCCTCGTACGATGACTACGTTGAACGCTCGCACGCAGCGGGGCAGCGGGCGCTCGGCGACACCGGCGGCAGCCCGATCGTGTCGATCGACGGCACCGCGTTTTTCGGCCCGGTACTCATGTCGATCCCGGGCTCCGATGAGGCGGCCTCATTGTTCGACGCGGTGACCGCCTTGGGGCATGCTGGCGCGTTCTCCCAGATCAAGCGGCCACGGAGCGGCGCACCAGACGTGGGGTGAGCTGCAGTAGGGGCGCCGATGATTCTTCCCGGCCGGTCCGGTCCACCCATCATCCACTGGTCAGTAAGCGCGAAACGGGAGGATCGGCATGAGCCAGTCGTTGCGAGTCCAGAACTTCACCGTTTCCAGTGACGGGTTCAGCGCCGGCGAGGGGCAGAGCCTTGAGCAACCGTTCGGGCATGCCGATCCGGAGAAGTTGCTCGCTTGGGCCTTCGCCACCGACCACCCACCCATCAACCGCTCCGAACCCGGCAGCCGAGGCCTGGACGACTATTTCACCCGCGACTACGCCCGCAATATCGGCGCGGAGATCATGGGCCGCAACAAGTTCGGACCGCAGCGCGGGCCCTGGCTGGACCACGAGTGGCAAGGATGGTGGGGCGACGAGCCTCCGTTCCACACTCCGGTGTTCGTCATGACGCACTACAGCCGCCCGTCGTTCACGCTCTCCGACACCGCGTTCCGCTTCGTCGGCGGCGACCCGGCAGCAGTGCTTGACCAGGCGAAGGAGGCGGCACAGGGCAAGGACGTCCGCCTCGGCGGCGGGGCCACGATCATCCGGCAGTTCCTCGACGCCGACCTCATCGACACTTTGCACGTGGCGGTCGCGCCGATGAAGCTCGGCTCCGGGCCCCGGCTATGGGAGTCCCCCGACGTGCTGCTCGACCGGTTCCACCAGGACGTCGTGCCCAGCCCGAGCGGCGTGACGCACCATCTGTTCTGGCGGAAGTGAGGTCGACCGAGTCGGCGCCCGGCCCGTCGGCCCCGCCACCGGAGAAGTTCCCGGTCGCATCCTCGAAGGTCACGATGCCCCCGGATGCGACAAAAGCGGGACCAGCCAGAAGTTTCTCTGACTGATCCCGCCTGCCGCGGCTTTGCGAACCGCACACTGTGGGCGAAGGGGGACTTGAACCCCCACGTCCCGAAGGACACTGGCACCTGAAGCCAGCGCGTCTGCCATTCCGCCACTCGCCCGAGCAACGCGGTCGAGACTAGCACGGCGTCTCGCAGGCCCTCAAATCCCCTGTTCACACACGTGTGATCTGCATCGATGCGCGCGGCCCGAGATGCGGCGACAATGGTTGACAGGCCATATGGACCGGTGTAGCAGTACCCGCCCAGTATCCTCTAATGGTCAGGAGTCCCCGCTCCTGCTCACTGTGGTTACGCCGCGCGGCGGGAGAGGAGGCAGTCGGTGGGGTTTGTGCAACGCTTCGAGCGCAGGTTGGAGGGCGCCGTGGACGACGCCTTCGCGCGGGTGTTCGGCGGCAAGATCATGCCGGCGGAGGTCGAGGCCGCGCTGCGCCGGGAGGCGTTCGACGGCCTCCGCATGCAGGGCGACCAGCCGGTGGTCCCCAATCACTACGTGCTCACGGTGAGCGATTCGGACGAGCAGAACCTTACGGCGGACGCCGAGCTCACGTTGCGGTCGTTCGCGACGCATCTCGCCGGCTTCGTCGACGAGCAGGGGTGGCAGACTTACGGCGACGTGTCGGTGGAGTTGCAGTCGTCGCCCAACCTGCACACCGGCCAGTTCCGGGCGCAGAGTTCGATCAACCCGGACTCCGGCTTCTCCGTCTCCTCGGATCCGGTGCCCGGCCAGGCACCGCAGCGCGGTGCGGACTCCACGCAGCGGCCCCAGGCACCTCGAGAGGAGCCCGGAGTGTCGGACAGCAGCCTGCCGTCAGAGCGCTACCGTGCGCACAACGAGGGCCGGCTCACCGCCTCCCCGGCGCCGCCGCCCGACGCCGCCCCCGCGCGACGCGGCGAGGCGCCCGGGGCCGAGCAGCAACCTCCGCACGACCTCCCAGGACGGGGCGGTCACCCGCCCGTGTACGGCGGCGAGGCCTACAGCGCGTGGGGCGGTCCGGGCTACGGCCGCGACCGCGACCCCGGGCAGGCCGGCCCTCCGGCCCCGTACTATGAGCAGGGGCGCAACGCCGGGCGGCCGGACACCGGGCAGGACTACTCCGGACGGGAGTTCGGCGGCCGACAGTACCGAGACCGGCCCGCCTACCCGTCCCAGGACTACGAGTACCCGCACCAGGACTACCCGCACCAGGACTACGAGCCGCAGGACCACGCCCCCCGGGGCTACGCGTCACCCGGCTACGGCGCCCCGGCGCAGCCGCCGCAGGGCTACGGATCGCAAGGATATGCTCAACCTCAACAGAGCCCCGACCCCCGGGACTACGGCCGGCAGGAATCCGACCCCCGGGCGGTGTACCCGCCGCAGGATCACACACAGAGTTACCAGCAGCAGGGCTATCCGCAGACGGGCGGTTACGGTGCGTGGTCCCAACCGCGCACCCTCGGTGTTCGGCTCGTGCTCGACGACGGCAGCGGCCGCACCTTCGACCTGCGTCAAGGATCCAATGTGATCGGCCGCGGCCAGGCCTCGCACTTCCGGGTCCCGGACACCGGAGTGTCCCGGCAGCACGCAGACGTCCAGTGGGACGGGGCGGTGGCGCTGCTCGTGGACCTGGGCTCCACCAACGGCACCGTCGTCAACGGCAATCCGGTCACCGAGTGGCAACTGGCGCACGGCGACATCATCCGCGTGGGCCACACGGACATCGCAGTGCAGTTCCACTGATCACGTATCGCACCATCGCCGCAGGTCGCGAGCAGATACGCCGATGAGACGGGCGGGATGCCCGGCCGCACAAGTACGATGATCTCTCGGTGGCGCACGCGACCGGCGCGGGCTCCTGCTCCGCGCCCGGACCGCGGTTCCGGCCAGTAGGCTGCGATCTGCGCCGCCCGTACCGGCCGTGCCCTACTGACGACGCAACCCCGACGATGCAGACCCCCGACTGCACTGCCCGCAAGAACCCCGGGTGCCCGCACCCGCCGAACCTCCAGGAGGTGGACCACCGTGCAAGCCCTGGTGCTGCAACTGACGCGTGGCGGCTTCCTGCTGCTCCTGTGGCTGTTCGTGTGGGCGGTCCTCCGCGTGCTCCGCACCGACGTCTACGCCGCCTCCGGCTCCCGCTTCTCCAGCGCCCGGTACCCGGTCAAGCCCGCGCGCATCAGCGGCCGGCGCGCCAAAGTCGCCAAGTATCTCGTGGTCACCCAGGGCGCGCTGGCCGGCACGCGGATCACGCTCGGTACGCAGCCGGTGCTCATCGGCCGGGCCGATGATTCCACTCTCGTGCTCACCGACGACTACTCCTCGGCCCGGCATGCACGTCTGTCGCCGCGCGGCGCGGAGTGGTACGTGGAGGACTTGGGCTCCACCAACGGCACCTATCTGGACCGTGTGAAGGTCACCACCGCCACGCCCGTCCCGTTGGGTACTCCGGTGCGCATCGGCAAAACCGTCATCGAGTTGCGCTCGTGACACTGGTACTCAAGTACGCCGCACGCAGCGACCGCGGCTTGGTGCGCGGCAACAACGAGGACTCCGTCTACGCGGGCGCACGGCTGCTGGCCCTGGCCGACGGCATGGGCGGGCACGCCGCCGGCGAGGTGGCCTCCCAGCTCATCATCGCGGCGCTCGCGCCTCTGGACGACGACGATCCGGGCGGGGACATCCTCGGCATGCTGGAGGAGGCCACGCGGGCGGGCAACGAGGCCATCGCCGACCACGTGGACGAGGAGCCCGAGCTCGAGGGCATGGGCACCACCCTCACCGCGATCCTGTTCGCCGGCAGCCGCCTGGGCCTGGTGCACATCGGCGATTCCCGCGGCTACCTGCTGCGCGACGACCAGCTCACGCAGATCACCCGCGACGACACCTTCGTGCAATCGCTCGTCGACCAGGGACGCATCACCGCCGAGCAGGCCAAGACGCATCCGCAGCGTTCGATGATCATGCGCGCGCTCACCGGTAACGACATCGAGCCCACGCTGACCATGCGCGAGTCGCGCGCGGGCGACCGCTACCTGCTGTGCTCGGACGGGCTGTCCGACGTCGTCAGCGCCGAGACCATTGCGGACACCATGCGCCAGGGCGATCACCGCGAATGCGCGGACCGTCTCATCGAACTGGCCCTGCGCAGCGGCGGGCCGGACAACATCACCGTCGTCGTCGCCGACGTGATCGACCTCGACTACGGGCAGAGCCGTCCGATCGTCGCCGGGGCGGCGTCGGACGAGGAGGACGATGATCCTCCCCCGGACACCTCGGCGGGGCGCGCTGCGGCGATGCGCCCGCCGGCCGCCAAACCGCGCAGGGTCCTCGCGACCCAGCCGCCCCCGGCGGCGAAGCGGCGCTGGGGGCGCATCGGGTTCGGCGCGGCGCTGCTCATCGTCCTCGCGGGCATCGGCGTCACCGTGGCGGTCATGTGGATCCGCAGCAGCTACTACGTGGGCGAATCCGACGGCCTGGTCGCAGTGCACCGTGGGGTGCCCGGCAGCGTCCTCGGCATCTCGATGCAGAGCGTGCAGCAGGTGGGGTGCGTCAACGACGAGGGCACCCTGCAGCTCGTGGCGCCCGACGCCGACCCCGCGGACTGCGACGTGCTCACCATCGACGACCTGCAGCCCGCCGCGCGGGAGCAGGTGCGCTCCGGCCTGCCCGGCGGCAGTCTGGAGAACGCGCAGCAGCAGATCGGCCAGTTGGTGCGGACCGAGCTCCTGCCGGTGTGCCGCCCCGCCGAGCCGGCGCCCGCGCCCGGGCCGGGCGCGGATCCGGGGG
>NZ_JAENKO010000019.1 GCF_016599145.1 Tomitella cavernea | reverse complement strand
GCGCGCCGCGGTGGCGGGCGCTGCGGCGGCCGGGGCGGTGGCGGCGCTCGCCGGGTGCGGCTCGTCGGGCTCCGAGGCCGGAGCCGAAGGGGCGTACCCGGACGCCGCCGGGCTGTCCACGCCGGCGCCGTCCGGGCAGGCGTCCCCCGATGCGGCTCTCTACGATACCGCCGCGCACCGGCTCATCACCCAGGCGATGGCCGGCGACAAGTTCATCGAATGCACGGCGAAAGATTCCGACGACACGGTGACCGCGTACGTCCACGGCGAGGATCGCATGCGGATCGACAGCGGAACCGGGCCGGGCGCCGGGCACGTGCTCACCGTCGACGGCGTCACCTATCTCTGGTCCGACGACCAGCCCGGCGGTATGAAGACGACCGGCCCCGCGTCGGACGGGATGAAGAAGATGATCGAGGGCATGGGGGTGGACCTCGACGCCGCGCGCAGGCTCGGCGGCGAGCAGGCCGCGGGCATCGAGCAGGACGCGACTCTGGGCTGCACGGAGTATTCCGGCGACGCGTCGGTGTTCACGGTGCCAGAGGGCCGGGAGTTCGACTCCGTCGACGACGCCCTCGGCGAGGCCCCGGTGGACCTGCCTGGTCCGGTGCCCGGCCAGGGCGCCGGAGACTGACCGCCGCGCCGGTAGGTGGCGGCCACCACGGGGGTCGACGGGCGAGCGCGCCGGTCAGGGGTGCGGCGCATAGAATCGTGCGGTGACCAGTCCAGTCCGGAGAAGGGACCCCTCAGTGACGCGTGAGCCCGATACCGCTGCGAATCCGGGCGGCGGCCCGGCAGATGCCCTGGCGAAGAGCTGGGAGCCGGGTGCGGTCGAGTCGGAGCTCTACGCGGGCTGGGTGGACTCCGGGTACTTCACGGCCGACCCGCACAGCGGCAAGCCGCCGTTCTCGATCGTCCTCCCGCCGCCGAACGTCACCGGCAGCCTGCACATGGGCCACGCCCTCGACCACACGCTGATGGACGCGCTCGCGCGCCGGCGGCGCATGCAGGGGTACGAGGTGCTGTGGCTGCCGGGCATGGACCACGCCGGCATCGCCACGCAGAGCGTCGTCGAGAAGCAGCTGGCCGCGGAGGGGCACACCCGCGACGACATCGGCCGCGAGGCCTTCATCGAGCGGGTGTGGAAGTGGAAGGCGGAGTCCGGCGGCACCATCGGCGGGCAGATGCGCAGGCTCGGCGACGGCGTCGACTGGTCGCGGGAGCGGTTCACGCTCGACGACGCGCTGGCCCGCGCGGTGCAGACCATCTTCAAGCGCCTCTACGATGACGGGCTGATCTACCGCGCTGAGCGGCTGGTCAACTGGTCGCCGGTGCTGCAGACGGCGATCTCCGACATCGAGGTCAAGTACGAGGACGTCGACGGTGAGCTGGTCAGCTTCCGCTACGGGTCCCTCGACGACGCGGAGCCGCACATCGTCGTCGCCACCACGCGCGTGGAGACGATGCTGGGCGATACCGCCATCGCCGTGCACCCCGATGACGAGCGGTACCGCGGCCTCGTCGGCACCGCGCTGCCGCACCCGTTTCTCGACAGGAAGATCCCCGTGATCGCGGACGCGCACGTGGATCCCGAGTTCGGTACGGGCGCCGTCAAGATCACCCCGGCGCACGACCCCAACGACTTCGAGATGGGCGTGCGGCACTCGCTGCCGATGCCGTCGATCATGAGCAAGACGGCCGAGATCGAGAACACCGGCACACGGTTCGACGGCATGGACCGGTTCACTGCGCGCCTCCGCGTGCGCGAGGCGCTGGCCGGGCAGGGCCGGATCGTCGCGGAGAAGCGCCCCTACCTGCACAGCGTCGGCCATTCGGAGCGCAGCGGCGAGCCCATCGAGCCGCGCCTGTCGATGCAGTGGTGGGTACGGGTGGAGAGCCTGGCGCAGGCCTCGGGCGACGCCGTGCGCGACGGCGGCACCGTCATCCACCCCGCCTCCCAGGAGCCGCGCTGGTTCTCGTGGGTCGACGACATGCACGATTGGTGCATCTCCCGGCAGCTGTGGTGGGGGCACCGCATCCCGGTCTGGTACGGGCCCGAGGGGCAGACGGTGTGCCTGGGCCCCGGCGACACCCCGCCGGAGGGCTACGTCCAGGACCCGGACGTGCTCGACACGTGGTTCTCGTCGGCGCTGTGGCCGTTCTCCACCATGGGCTGGCCGGACGCCACGGACGACCTGGCGAAGTTCTACCCCACCTCGGTGCTGGTCACCGGCTACGACATCCTGTTCTTCTGGGTGGCGCGCATGATGATGTTCGGCACCTACGTGGCGCGCGAGGACGCGGGCGACGGCGGCGTGCTGGGGCCGCGCGGCCGGGTGCCGTTCCAGGACGTGTTCCTACACGGACTGGTGCGTGACGAGCACGGCCGCAAGATGTCGAAGTCGAGGGGCAACGGTATCGACCCGCTGGACTGGGTTGAACGCTTCGGCGCGGACGCGCTGCGGTTCACGCTGGCGCGCGGGGCCAATCCGGGCTCGGACCTGTCGGTGGGCGAGGGGAACGCCCAGTCGTCGCGCAACTTCGCCAACAAATTGTTCAACGCCACCCGCTTCGCGCTGATGAACGGCGCGAAACCGGGGGAGCTGCCGCCCCGTGATCGGCTGACGGCCGCCGACCGGTGGATTCTCGACCGGCTCGAACAGGTGAGGGCCGGCGTCGACGAATCCTATGAGCGCTACGAGTTCGGCAAGGCCGCCGAGGCGCTGTACCACTTCGCGTGGGATGAGGTGTGCGACTGGTACCTGGAGCTGGCCAAGGTGCAGTTCTCCGGGGATGCGAGCGGCGCGGATGCGAGCGCGGCGGAGTTCCGGGCGCACGCCACCCGCACCGTTCTCGGCAACGTGCTCGACGCGCTGCTGCGCATGCTGCACCCCATGATCCCGTTCGTCACCGAGACTCTGTGGAAGGTGCTCACGGGCGGTGAGTCGCTGGTCATCGCCCAGTGGCCCGCGGGGGACGCGCATGCGGTGGCCGATCCCGAGGCGGCCCGTCAGGTGGCGGACGCGCAGAAGCTCATCACGGAGATCCGGCGGTTCCGCTCCGACCAGGGTGTCAAGCCCAGCCAGCGGGTGCCGGCCCGGCTCGGTGCGCTGGACGACGCCGGCCTTGTCCCGCTCGAGGACGCGGTGCGCTCGCTCGCGCGTGTCACCGCACCGGAGGAGGGGTTCACGGCCACCGCGTCCATCGAGGTGCGCCTCAGCGCGGCGACGGTCGTAGTCGACCTCGACACCTCCACCACAGTGGACGTCGAAGCCGAGAAACGTCGCCTCGCCAAGGATCTCGCCGCGGCCCGCAAGGAGCTGGCGGGCACCACCGCGAAGCTCGGCAACGAAGCCTTCCTGGGCAAGGCTCCCGAGCAGGTGGTGGACAAGATCCGAGGTCGACGCGCCGTCGCCGCGGCCGACGTGGACAGGCTCGAGGCGCGGCTGGCCGAACTGGGGCGGACCGTGCAGGGGGCGCGCGGTGAGTGAGCGCCGGGCGGCGGCCGCGGCCCCGGAGGATCTGGCCGCGCTGGAGTCGCTCGAGGCGGAGCTGGACGAGCGCTGGCCGGAGACGCGCATCGACCCGTCGCTGACGCGGATCGCCGCGCTGATGGACCTGCTCGGTTCGCCGCAGAAGGCCTATCCGACCATCCACGTGGCGGGCACCAACGGCAAGTCGTCGGTGTGCCGGATGGCCGACGCGCTGCTCACCCGCATGCACATGCGGGTGGGGCGCACGACGAGCCCGCACCTGCAGTCGGTCACCGAGCGGATCGCCATCGACGGTGTGCCGATCACGGCGGCCGGGTACGTGCACACCTACCGCGACATCGAACCCTACGTGCAGATGGTGGACGACAGTTCGGTGACGGCGGGCGGCCCGCGGATGAGCAAGTTCGAGGTGCTCACCGCGATGGCCTTCGCCTCTTTCGCCGACGCCCCGGTGGATGTGGGCGTCATCGAGACCGGGCTCGGCGGCCGCTGGGATGCGACCAACGTCATCGACTCGCAGGTGGCGGTGATCACCCCCATCGGTCTCGACCATGCGGAATACCTGGGCACCGAGATCACGGGGATCGCCGGCGAGAAGGCGGACATCATCAAGTCGACGTCCGTGGCGGTGCTCTCCGAACAGCAGCCCGAGGTGTCCGAGGTGCTGCTGCGGCGGGCCGTGGAGGTGGACGCGGCGGTGGCGCGCGAGGGCTCAGAGTTCGCGGTGCTCGAGCGCCGTACGGCCGTCGGCGGCCAGATGCTGCGCATCCAGGGTCTCGGCGGCGTGTACGACGACGTGTTCGTGCCGCTGCACGGCGAGCACCAGGCGCACAACGCGGCGCTGGCGCTCGCGGCGGTCGAGGCGTTTTTCGGCGCCGGCAAAGACCGCAAGCTGGATGACGACGTAGTCCGCGAGGGCTTCGCGGCGCTCGTCAATCCCGGCAGGCTGGAACCGGTGCGCACTGCACCCTCCGTTTTCATCGACGCCGCGCACAACCCCCACGGCGCGCGGGCGCTCGCGGCGGCACTGTCCGGCGAGTTCCACTTCCGCAGGCTCGTCGGCGTGGTGGCGATAATGGCGGACAAGGACATGCGCGGGATCCTCGAGGCGCTCGAGCCCGTGTTCGACGAGTTGGTGGTCACCCACAACGGCAGCCCCCGGTGCATGTCCCCGGCGCAGCTGTCCGAGCTCGCCGCCGACGTCTACGGCGACGACCGCGTGCACGTGGCCCAGTCCCTGCCCGCGGCTCTGGAGGCCGCGGTGGAGCTGGCGGAGGGGGTGTCGGGGCCCGGAGAGGAGATCTCCGGATCCGGGGTCGTCGTCACCGGGTCGGTGGTCACGGCGGGGCTGGCGCGCACGATGCTGGGAAAGGAACCGACGTGAACGATGATCCTGCGGATGCTCGCGACGACGCGCCGGAGCCTGGGGGCATTCGTCCGCCGACGAAGGACCCGTGGAAGAGCTTCCGCGGCGTACTGTCCGGGCTGCTGATCCTCGAGGCGATCGTGATCGGCCTGGCGATCCCGGTGGTCGCCACCGTCGGCGGCGGTCTCACAGCGGCGCGCGGCGGGTATGTGATCGGCCTCGTCGTGCTCATGGTGCTCGGGGCGGGCGTCCAAGGCCGCCGGTGGGCCGTGAAGTTCGACCTGTCCCTGCAGGTGCTGGTGGTCGCCGGATGGTGGGTTCACCCGGCGATCGGCGTGGTGGGGCTCCTGTTCGCGACGGTGTGGGGGTACCTGCTGTACCTGAGCGCGGACATCCGCGACCGGGAACGGCGCGGGCTGCTGCCGGGTCAGCGCGGTTGAGCGCCTGACCTGTGCCGCGCGACGGGCAGGGTCCCTGCGGCGGGTTGCGCGCGGGTCCGTGTGGGCGCGCGTGGCGGAGCCGACTAGTCTGACGGCCGTGACAGAGCGCAGCCTGGTATTGATCAAGCCCGACGCCGTTGCCCGGGGGCATATCGGCGAGATCGTCTCGCGGATCGAACGCAAGGGACTTTCCGTAGCCGCGATGGAGATGCGTACGGCCACGGAGACCGTCGCGGCAGCCCACTATGCGGAGCACGAGGGGAAGCCGTTCTACGCGGGTCTGCTCGAGTTCATCACGGCACGGCCGATGGTGGCGCTCGTGGTGGAGGGGCCGCGCGCCATCGCGGCGTTTCGGCAGATGGCCGGCGGCACCGACCCCGTGGAGAAGGCGGTGCCCGGCAGCATCCGCGGCGATCTCGGCCTGGAGACGGGCGAGAACCTCGTGCACGGCTCGGATTCGCCCGAGTCCGCGGCGCGGGAGATCGCGATCTGGTTCCCGCACCTCGTCTGAGCGTCTCACCTGCACAGACGTTGGTCAGTGGCGTCCGTGCGGGGAAGAGGTCGGGCTCGGCGTGAATGTGTGGGATACTGGGTGAAGTCGTCAGATGCGAGTGTGACGTGTCGCGACAGGATTCTGCCCGGGTACCTGCTCGGTCATCGCCGCAGTGCGGCAGGGGGCATCGCCCCGTGCGCGTGCCGACGCTGGATGATGAGTGTGACGCCGGGTTGTCCAGCAAGGCGCCGCGCGTGTGAGCGTGCGGTGCGAGACCACTCGTTCCCGCGCCAGCATGGTGCGGGACCGCAACGATGCCGCCCCCGTGTGGCCGCGCTGACCAACTCGTGGAGCCAAACGCCACGTCGGGTTGGACGACGCGCCCGGGGGCCCGAGGAGACCACGTGGCCGACAAGGCGCCGCCCGAAGAACAGAACATCGATTCCACCGCAGCGGTGGAGATCCCTGCGAAGCTGCGCGTCCATGCGCTCGCCAAGCTGCTGGGGGTCACCAGCAAGGAGGTCCTGGCCAAGCTCACCGAGCTCGGCGAGGAGGTCAGGACCGCGCACTCGAGCGTGACGCGGGACCAAGGCGAACGCGTCCGTGAGGCGTTCGCTCCTGCGGCAGTCGCCGTTGTGCACACCGCGGCACCCGGCTCGGCGCCGGAGGCGCCTGCGCAGGACACGCAGCCGCGGAAGACGCAGCCGCGGAAGACGCAGCAAAAGCAGCCGGAGGCGAAGCCCGTATCGAAGCCCGAGGCGGCAGCGGAGGCTGCCTCGAAGGCGGAGGCGGGAACGACCGCCGCGGCTGAGGCCGAGGCCCCCGCGGCGGCGGTGGAGGCCGACTCCGCACCGGAAGGCGCGGATAGCCCCGCATTCGTGGCGCCGCTGTTCCTGTCACCGGATCCGGACGCACGGTCGCAGGCACCGCAGCGCGGGCAGGAGGGTGCCTCGGTCGAGCAGGCGGCGGAGGGCACACGCGACGAACCTGATGCGGATGGCGACGCCGATGACGACACCGTCGACGAGTCCGAGGGCGGCAGCGGGCGGTCCTCGCGCCGCCGGCGTCGCGGTCGCCGCGGGCGCGGACGCGGGCGCGGCGAGCAGAACGGCGACAAGGCGCAGAACGGCTCTGACGACACCGCGGCTGCCACCGCCGACGTCGGCAATGGGGCGGTTTCCCGTGACGACGCATCGGCCGGCAAAAAGGGCGACACGTCGCGGGAAGGCCCGGACGATACGGTCGGCACCACCGACTCCGACACTGCGGCGGACGACGCGCGCGGCAAGGGGGGCCGGTCCGGAAAGTCGCGGCGGGGCGGACGCTCCGGCGGAGCGCAGGATTCCGGCGACGGTGCTGGCAAGTCCGGCGCGAAGGGCGCCAAGTCCGACGCCGCCGGCGGCGCCCCCACGCCGACCGAGTCCGCCGAGGGCAACGGCGACGCTCAGGGCAACGACGGCGCTCAGGGCAACGACGACTCTCAGGGCAACGACGACGCTCGGGGCAACGACGGCGACGACAACGGCAACGGGGAGGGCAACGGCGCGTCGCGCCGAAGGCGCCGCCGTAGGCGCCGTCGCGGCGGGGACGGGGACGGCTCGTCCCACGACGACCCGCCGAACACCGTCGTCCACGAACGCGAACCGCGCAGCAAGCGCAGCAGCCGGGACGAGGTCCAGGGCATCAGCGGCTCCACGCGGCTGGAGGCCAAGCGTCAGCGGAGGCGGGACGGACGTGAGGCCGGCAGGCGGCGTCCGCCTATTCTCTCCGAGGCGGAGTTCCTGGCGCGGCGCGAGGCCGTCGACCGCGTCATGGTGGTGCGGGAGAGGCCGGCGGACGATGGCCGCGATCCGATCACGCAGGTCGGGGTGCTCGAGGACAAGGTCCTCGTCGAACACTTCGTCACCAGCACGGCCACGCCGTCGATGGTGGGCAACGTGTACCTGGGGCGCGTGCAGAACGTGCTGCCCAGCATGGAGGCCGCATTCGTCGACATCGGCCGCGGGCGCAACGGCGTGCTCTACGCCGGCGAGGTGGACTGGGCCGCCGCCGGACTCGGCGGTTCGGCGCGCAAGATCGAGCAGGCGCTCAAGCCCGGCGATCAAGTGGTCGTGCAGGTCACCAAGGATCCGGTGGGGCACAAGGGTGCCCGGCTGACCACCCAGATCAGCATGGCCGGCCGCTTCCTGGTCTACGTGCCGCGCGGGACGTCCACCGGCATCAGCCGGAAGCTGCCGGACACCGAGCGCAAACGGCTCAAATCCATCCTGCGGCAGATCGTGCCGGACGACGCCGGCGTCATCATCCGCACGGCCTCCGAGGGGGTCAGCGAGGACGAGCTGCGGCGGGACGTCGAACGGCTCCAAGCGCTGTGGGAGGTAGTCAAGGCCGCGGCCGACGAGGCAAAGGCGGCCAAGTCGACGCAGCCCAAGGCGCTGTACGAGGAGCCGGACCTTCTGGTCAAGGTGATCCGCGACTTGTTCAACGAGGACTTCGGCAAGCTGGTCATCGAGGGCGACGGGGCGTGGGGGACGGTCTCGTCGTACATCGAACGGGTGGCGCCGGACCTGATGGAACGCGTGGAGAGATACGACCGGAACGGAAGTTCGGTCGACGTGTTCGCGGCGTATCGGATCGACGAGCAGCTGGCCAAGGCGCTCGAGCGCAAGGTGTGGCTGCCGTCCGGCGGCACGCTGATCATCGACCGCACTGAGGCCATGACAGTGGTCGACGTGAACACCGGCAAGTTCACCGGCTCCGGCGGGAACTTGGAGGAGACGGTCACCCGCAACAACTTGGAGGCGGCCGAGGAGGTCGTGCGCCAGATGCGGCTGCGCGACATCGGCGGCATGATCGTCGTCGACTTCATCGACATGGTCCTCGAATCCAACCGCGACCTGGTGCTGCGTCGGCTCACCGAGGCGCTCGGACGCGACCGCACGCGCCATCAGGTGTCCGAGGTGACGTCGCTCGGTCTCGTCCAGATGACGCGCAAGCGTCTGGGCACGGGGCTGGTGGAGGCGTTCTCCACGCCCTGCGAGCACTGCCACGGACGTGGACTCGTGCTGCACGAGGATCCGATCGTCGCTGAGCCGGACACGGGCGGGCAGGGAAAGAATGAGTCCCGGCGCGGCCGCAAGTCGTCGAAGAAGTCCGGCGGCGGCGGTGGCCAGCAGGCGCCCAAGGAGACCAAGGAGACCAAGGAGACCAAGGAGACGCAGAAGCAGACGGCGCACCACCACTCCGAACACCCGATGTTCAAGGCGATGGCGGAGGTCGGACCGGCCGAGGGCGAGTCGCACGGCGGACCCGCATCCTCCGATCCGGGCGGCGCCGCGGAAAGCAAGGGCAGCGCGGAAGACGAGCGCTCGCGTGAGCGCGAGTCCGCCGGTTCGGACAAGTCGGCGGCGATCGCGAAGATCGAGGCGGCCGTGGCGCGCAGCACCGGCCAGCGGCGGCGACGCGCGCGGCGGCCGCAGGGCGGCGGATCGGAAGCAGAAGGCGGGCAGCAGCCCGGCGCACAGAGTGAGGAGGCCGCCGCGGGCGCCGCAGCGGCACCCGTCCGGGCGCCGATGACGGACGCGACTGCGGCGTCCGGTGCGGCGGCCGGGCAGACGGCCGCGGCCACTGCGGAGGTCCCGGCCGCCGAGGCGGTCGAGGAGGCCTCCGTGCGGGGCAAGGCAGCGGAAGAGCGGGCCGAAGCCCCGGAACCCGCCACGGGTACCGGGGGAGCGGGCAGGCCGCGGAGGCGTTCGCGGCGGGCATCGCGCCCCACAGCGGCGCCCTCCGAACATGCGGCGGAACCCAGTGAGCCGATCCGCTCGGAGATCATCGTCCAGGCGGCGTCGCCCGCGCCCGTGGCGGCGACGGACGACGCGTCCGGCGACGACGGCGAGCCGGTGACCGCTGTGCCGCAGCAGGCGCCGGACCGCCGGCCGCGGCGGCGGGCCGCAGTGCGGCGTACGGGGCCCCCGGAGGACGGCGAAGACTGACGGTGCGCGCTGCCGCCCGAGGTCGGTTTGACCGCGTTCGCGGCGGTCGCGTAATCTTGAACGGTCGCTGTCGGGCGATGGCGCGCTCGCGTGCCCGACCCCGGCGCTTCCGAGTCCGTGTCAGATCCGTTCGAGTCCGGCCTGTGCGTTTCCGGAACCGCGCGACGGGAGTCTTCCCGCCGTCGGTCTCCGGATGTTCCGGGTGCCAGTACGGGTCCGAGCCGATGGAGATCAGCCGTCGGCCGAGGCCGCGGTGATCGGCTGCGCCGTCCCGCAGCAGAGTTGAGCAGCCGCGTTCCGCGGCTGGTGGGAATGTTTACGACTAGCAAGGGGTAGCCCTCCATGTACGCGATCGTCAAGACCGGCGGCAAGCAGTACAAAGTCGCCGTTGGTGACCTCGTCAAGGTCGAGAAGATCGAGGCCGAGCCCGGCGCCTCGGTGGATCTCCCGGTCGCGCTTGTGGTGGACGGGGCCAGCCTGACCACCGACGCGGCCGCGCTGGCCAAGGCCACCGTCACCGGCGAGATCGTCGAGCACACCAAGGGCCCGAAGATCCGCATCCACAAGTTCAAGAACAAGACCGGCTACCACAAGCGCCAGGGCCACCGTCAGAAGCTGACCGTCCTCAAGGTCACCGGTATCAACAACTAGGTCCGCCCGGGCCGGTACGGATCCTGCAGGAGGGTTCAGATGTCAAGCAAGAAGGGCGCGTCCAGTTCCAAGAACGGTCGCGATTCCAATGCCCAGCGACTCGGCGTGAAGCGCTTCGGCGGGCAGTCCGTCAGCGCCGGCGAGATCCTCGTGCGTCAGCGCGGCACCAGGTTCCACCCCGGTGAGAACGTCGGCCGCGGCAAGGACGACACCCTCTTCGCCCTGTCCGCTGGCGCGGTGGAGTTCGGTGCCAAGCGCGGACGCAAGACGGTCAACATCGTGGCGTCGCAGGCCTGACGGCCCGCAGCCACCACGCAAGGCTCCGGCGGCAGGGGCGGGCAGGGGATCATCCCGTCCGCCCCTGTCGTCTGTTCGTAGAACGTCCCCGGGCGTGCCGGCAAACCGGCCAGCCGTCCCGGAAATCCCCGGCCCTGTGCCGTCCCGCGGCAGGCAGGCCCGCCAGTGAGTAGGAGGACACACGGTGTCCCGATTCGTCGATCGTGTCGTCCTGCACGTGAGCGCCGGCGACGGCGGCCACGGCTGCTCGTCCGTGCACCGCGAGAAGTTCAAGCCGCTCGGTGGGCCGGACGGCGGCAACGGGGGGCACGGGGGCTCGGTGATCCTCGAAGTGGACCTGGGCGTGCACACGCTGCTCGACTTCCACTTCCACCCGCACGCCAAGGCGTCCAACGGCAAACCCGGCATGGGATCGAACCGGGAGGGGCCCCGCGGCGGCGACCTGGTCCTCAAGGTCCCCGACGGCACGGTCGTCCTGGGGGACGACGGCGAGGTGCTCGCCGACCTCGTCGGTGCGGGGACACGCATGGTGGCGGCGCGCGGCGGTCGCGGCGGCCTGGGCAACGCGGCCCTGGTCTCCCGGGCCCGCAGGGCGCCGGGCTTCGCGCTGCTCGGTGAGGAGGGCGAGACGCGCGATCTCGTCCTCGAGATGAAGTCCGTGGCCGACGTCGGCCTGGTCGGCTTCCCGTCCGCCGGCAAGTCGTCCCTGGTGTCGGTGCTTTCCGCGGCCAAGCCGAAGATCGCCGACTACCCCTTCACCACTTTGGCGCCGAACCTCGGCGTCGTCTCGGCGGGGGAGACCACCTTCACGGTGGCGGACGTCCCCGGGCTCATCCCCGGCGCGTCCGACGGCCGCGGCCTGGGGCTGGACTTCCTGCGACACGTTGAGCGGTGCGCCGTGCTCGCCCACGTGGTCGACTGCGCCACGCTGGAGCCGGGCCGTGATCCCGTATCGGACGTCGACGCGCTCGAGGCGGAGCTCGCCGCCTACCGGTCGGCACTGTCGGAGGACAACGGCCTCGTGGGGTTGGCGGACCGGCCGCGGATCGTGGTGCTCAACAAGGCGGATGTGCCCGAGGCGGCCGAACTGGCCGAGTTCGTGACCGAAGAGTTCACCTCCCGGGGGTGGCCCGTGTTCACGGTTTCGGCCGTCAGCCGCGACGGGCTGAAGCCGCTCTCGTTCGCGCTTGCCGAGATGGTGGTGAAGTTCCGGCGCGACAATCCGCCGCCGGAGCCGTCCCGCCCGGTGCTCCGCCCCGTCGCCCGCGACGATTCCGGATTCACCGTCGAGCGGGACCATTCCGACCGCGGCGACTTCGTCGTGCGGGGTGCACGCCCCGAACGCTGGGTGCGGCAGACGCCGTTCGACAACGACGAGGCCGTCGGCTATCTGGCCGACCGGCTGGCGCGTCTGGGCGTGGAGGAGCAGCTCGAGAAACTCGGCGCACAGCCGGGCGACGCGGTCACGATCGGCGGGGTCACCTTCGAATGGGAGCCGACCCTGCCCGCGGGCGTCGAGGTGCCGCTGACCGGCCGCGGCACCGATGCGCGGCTCGAACAGACCGAGCGCGTGTCCGCGCAGGAACGCAAGCACGCACACCGGGTCCGCCGTGGCCTCGAGGGCATCGATCCGGAGGAGCAGTGACCGGCTGCCAGGCGACGGGCACCCGCGAGACCATCGCCGCCGCGCGCCGCGTGGTGGTGAAGATCGGATCCTCTGCGCTGACAAGCCTGGACGGCGGGCTCGACGCGGCGCGTCTGGGCGTGCTGGCGGAGGCCATCGAAGCCCGAATGCGGGCGGGTTCGGACGTGGTGATCGTCTCCTCGGGCGCCGTGAGCGCCGGGATCGCTCCGCTGGGGCTGGGCCGCCGGCCCCGTGACCTGGCCACCAAGCAGGCCGCGGCCGCGGTGGGTCAGCTGGCGCTGGTGGGGGAGTGGCAGCGGGCGTTCGCCCGGCACGAGCGCACCGTCGCGCAGGTGTTGTTGACGGCAGGTGATTTCGCGCGGCGCGACGCCCACCGCAATGCCCAGCGCACCCTGGACCGGCTGCGCACCCTGCACGCCGTCGCGGTGGTCAACGAGAACGACACCGTCGCCACGAGCGAGATCAAATTCGGCGACAACGACCGCCTGGCCGCGCTCGTCGCGCACTTGGTGAGCGCCGACGCCCTGGTTCTGCTGTCCGACGTCGACGGTCTCTACGACTCCGACCCGCGCAAGGGCGACGCGCGGTTCATCGACGAGGTGCGCGGCCCCGACGACCTGGGCGAGGTGATCGCGGGCACCGGCGGGACGCTGGGCACCGGGGGCATGGCCACGAAGCTGTCGGCCGCGGTACTGGCGGCGGACGGGGGCGTGCCGGTGCTGCTGGCCGCCGCGTCGTCCGCGGCCGAGGCCCTCGCAGGCGGGCGGGCGGGCACCGTGTTCGAGGCCCGGCCGCAGCGCATGTCCGCGCGACGGTTCTGGGTGCGGCACGCCGCCGACACCTCGGGGGCACTGCACCTCGACGCCGGCGCAGTGCGTGCGGTCTCACACCGGCGCAGCTCGCTGCTGGCCGCGGGCATAACCGGGGTGAGCGGCCACTTCTCCGAGGGCGACGTGGTAGTGCTGCAGGGCCCGGACGACGCCGCAGTGGCCCGGGGCGTCGTGTCCTACGATTCCTCCGAGTTGCCGCACATGATCGGGCACAGCACCGGAGAACTTCCGGAGGACCTGCGGCACGCGGTGGTCCACGCCGACGATCTGGTGCCGGTCTGACCGGGATGCGCGGGGGGCGCGGGGGCGATGGACGGACACGAAACGGCGCCGGCCCGGTGGCAGGATCCACCGGGCCGGCGCCGTACGAGGATGCGGCAGGGTCGCTCAGTCCTCGACCTCGACCAGCGGGTAGACGCCGTTCTCGTCGTGCACCTCGGTGCCCACCACGGGCGGGTTGAACACGCACAGCATGCGCAGCTGCGTCTTGGCGATCACCTTGTGGCGTTCATGGCCATTGAGCAGGTACATCGTCCCGTCGGCCAGCGGGTAGGTCTTGTCGTTGTCGAGGTCCACCAGCTCGCCTTCGCCCTCGACCAGCCAGACCGCCTCGACGTGGTTGGCATAGTGGAAGAAGTTCTCGGTCCCGGCCTTGATGGTGGTCTCGTGGAACGAGAAGCCCACCTTGTCGCCGCCCAGGATGATGCGCTTGCTCACCCAGTTGTCGTTGTCGGGACGGACCTCGCGGTCGGTGCCGGAGATTTCGGCCGTGGTGCGGACGATCATGTACTGCTGCCTTTCTGGTCTACGGGACTAGCGGATGATCACAGAACCCGGGCCCCGCCAGCGCAGTGCGCCATGCGGGGCCCGTGCCCTGCGGGGAAAGTCGTCAGGCCATGACCTTGGCCACGGACTCGGCGATGATCGACAGGCCCTGACGGAACTCGTCGTCGGTGGTGGTCAGCGGCGGCAGCAGCTTGACCACCTCGCTCTCGGGACCGGAGGTCTCGAGCAGCAGGCCGGACTCGAACGCCGCACCGCATACCGCGGAGGCCTTCTCGGCCTGTTCGAAGGCCAGCGCCTGGACCAGGCCGCGGCCGCGGGTGGAGACGCCGGGGTAGGAGTCGGCGATGGTGTCGAGCCCCTCGCGGACCAGCGCACCCTTGCGCAGGGTCTCCTTCTCGAACGCGTCGTCCGCCCAGTAGTTGTCGAGCGCGGCGGTGGCGGTCACGAAGGCGGGGTTGTTGCCGCGGAACGTGCCGTTGTGCTCGCCGGGCGTCCACACGTCGAGCTCCGACTTGAACATGGTCAGCGCCAGCGGCAGGCCGTAGCCGCCGATGGACTTCGAGAGCGTGACGATGTCCGGGGTGATCCCGGCGGCCTCGAACGAGAAGAACTGGCCGGTGCGGCCACAGCCCATCTGGACGTCGTCGACGATCATGAGGATGTCCCGCTCGGCGCACAGCTCGGAGAGCGCGCGGAGCCACTCGGGGCGCGCGACGTTGATGCCGCCCTCACCCTGCACGGTCTCGACGATGACGGCGGCCGGCTTGTTGAGGCCCGAGCCGGAGTCGTCGAGGACCCGCGAGAACCATTGGAAGTCTTCGGCGACGCCGCCGAAGTAATTGTCGAACGGCATCGGCGTGGCGTGCACCAGGGGGATGCCGGCGCCGTTGCGCTTCATCGAGTTGCCAGTGACCGACAGCGAGCCCAGCGTCATGCCGTGGAAGGCGTTGGTGAAGCTGATGACGGACTCGCGTCCTGTCACCTTGCGGGCCAGCTTGAGCGCGGCCTCGACCGCGTTGGTGCCGGTGGGGCCGGGGAACATCACCTTGTAGTCGAGTCCGCGCGGCTCAAGCAGGTTCCGGTCGATGGACTCGAGGAAGTCGCGCTTGGCGACGGTGGCCATGTCGAGGGCGTGGGTGACGCCGTCACGCTCGATGTAGTCGAGGAGGGCCTGCTTGAACACCGGGTTGTTGTGGCCGTAGTTCAGCGTGCCCGCACCGGCGAAGAAGTCCAGGTACTCGCGGCCATCTTCGCCGCGCATCCAGCTGCCCTTGGCGGTGTCGAACACCGTCGGCCAGCCGCGGCTGTAGCTGCGGACCTCGGACTCGCGTTTCGCAAAAATGTTCGTGTCGATCTTGTCGATCACAGTCATGGCGATTACCTCATTCAGTGATAGCGGATACCGCTGTCAATCTCATTGTCGGAATCGTTCGCGTGTTCTGTCGGCGACCTGCAGCGCCCTCTGCCCGGTACGGGTGCACACGCAGCCGACGGCGCTACGGCGCGTCGGCCGGGTCCCCGATGATGTAGAGGTCCTCCGGCTCGTGGCTGTCCGGGAACGCATCCGCGGGGAAAAGATCCTCCCGCCGGATTCCCACCCCGCGGCGCCGGGCGACTCCGGTGAACAGCGCCTGGGAGGCGGTGTTGTCGGGGCTGATGGTGGTCTCCAGCCGGGTGACGCCGTCCGGCGCGAGCCGGTCGAGCAGGCCGGAAAGCATGCGGCCTGCGACGCCCTTGCCTCGCTGGGATTCGTCGGTGGCCACCTGCCACACCATGAGCGTGTCCGGACGGTCCTGGCGCCGGTAGCCGGTGACGAAGCCGTGCACCCGGCCGTCGACGACGGCGACGATCGAGGTGCGCGCGAAGTCGCGACACCAGAGGACGTAGGCGTAGCTGGAATTGAGATCCAGCACGGCCGAATCCCGAGCGATCTCCCACAGCCTGATGCCGTCCGGTACGCGCGGCGCGCGGAATTCGACAGCATCCGCAGAGGGGGCCTCGGTGGAGGTTTTCTGACGGGGTACTTCGTTTTCTGGGAGCCTCATGCGACTACCAGGCTAACAACGCTGACCAGCAAAATCGCCCTCGCAGGGGAATCGGGACCCGAATTGCCGGGGCTAGTGCAGGTCAGCATGCGGGTGTGAGGAAGGTCACGTGGCGACCGCGTAGCGGGACGAGCGGACGCTCAGGAGCGGGTGGCGAGGGCCAACGGCAGCACGCCCCGCGCGCCCGCCCCGCGCATGGCCCGCGCGGCCATCGTGACCATCCAGCCCGTCTCCACGAGGTCGGTGACGAGCAGGACGGTGGAGCCGGGCGCGGGCGCCTGCGGCACCGCGAAGTCCTCGCCGATCTGGGCCACGCGGAAGGCCGAGTTGGCCGCGGTCACCGGCGGCAGATCCGGTGGGCGGGAAACGGAGGACAGCAGGTCGAGGCGCCCGATCGCCGCGAGGCCCTGGGCGACGGACTGCACCAGCCGTGGGCGCGTCTCGGAGTGCAGCGCGGCGACGGCGTCCGGGCGCACCTCCCACCGCCACGACTTGAGCACCTCGACGCAGCCGTCGATCAACCACGGCGGCGCGGACGCGTCCGGATCGGCCAGGAGGGAACGCAGGCGCGTCCCCCAGCCGAGGTCGGTCAGCCGGCCGAGCGCGCGGCCCACGGCCGGGCCGTCATCGATCCTGCCCTTGAGCTCCATGCCGAGGCGTGGCAGGCCGGTGGGCCACTGCCGGCGCGCGGCCAGGTCCACGCCCGGCCGGTCGAGGCGGTCGCGGGCGGTACGCGCGGCCGCCTGGTCGACCGCGGCGTCGCGGACGGCGCCGGTGCAGTTGTCGCAGCGCCCGCAGCCGCCGGTTTCGCCGGCCAGGAGCGGGTCGTCCAACTGGGCACGGAGGAACCGCATGCGGCACTGCGCGGTGCGTTCGTAATCGAGCATCGCCTGCTGCTCCGCGCGGCGCTCCCGGGCCAAACCCTCGTAGCGTTCCGCGTCGTACACCCACTCGTGACCCGTGGCCACCCAGCCGCCGCGGACGCGCCGCACGGCACCGTCCACGTCGAGCACCTTGAGCACCATTTCCAGGCGGCTGCGCCCGAGGTCCACGCGGGACTCGAGCGCCGGTGTCGAGGTCGGCGCGTCGCTGAGGGCGGCGATCACCGCGCGCACCGTCTGCTCGTCGGGGAACGACACGGACGCGAAGTAGCGCCAGATCTGCTCGTCCTCGGGGCCGGGAAGCAATACCACCTCGGCGCGTTCAGTGCCGCGGCCCGCGCGGCCCACCTGCTGGTAGTAGGAGATGGGCGACGACGGCGCTCCCACATGCACGACGAAGCCCAGGTCCGGCTTGTCGAACCCCATGCCCAACGCGGAGGTGGCGACCAGGCACTTGACCCGGTTCGCCAGCAGGTCCGCCTCCAACGACTCCCGCTCCGCCGGGTCGGTGCGGCCGGTGTACGCCGCCACGGCGTGGCCCTGCTCGGCGAGCACGGCGGCGAGGTCCTCGGCGGCCGAGACCGTCAGCGCGTAGACGATGCCGGAGCCGGGCAGCGATCCGAGATTCTGGGCGAGCCACGCGGCACGGTCGCGGGAGTCGGCGACGTGCACCACCGACAGGCGCAGCGACGCGCGGTCGAGCCCGCCGCGCAGGACCAGTGTGGAATCCTCCCGGACGGCATCCGCGTCGGCGCCCACACCGAGCTGCGTCGCGACGTCGGCAACCACGCGGTCGTTGGCCGTGGCGGTGGTCGCCAGCACGGGGGTGTCGCGGCCGAGGTCGGCGACCAGCGTGCGAATACGGCGGTAGTCGGGGCGGAAGTCATGCCCCCAGTCGGATACGCAGTGCGCCTCGTCGACCACGACCAGACCGGCGTCGTGGGCCAGGTGCGGGAGGACGTTGTCGCGGAAGTCGGGGTTGTTCAGCCGCTCGGGGCTGACGAGCAGCACGTCGACCCCGCCGGCGCGGATCTGCTCATGGATGCCGTCCCACTCGGTGATGTTGCCGGAGTTGATGGTGGCCGCGCGCACCCCCGCGCGCGCTGCGGCGGCCACCTGGTTGCGCATGAGGGCCAGCAGCGGCGAGACGATCACGGTGGGGCCGCGGCCTGCCTCGCGCAGCAGCTTCGCCGCGATGAAGTAGACGGCCGATTTGCCCCAGCCGGTGCGCTGCACCACCAGCGCCCGCCGCCGGTCGACCACCAGTGCTTCGATGGCGGTCCACTGGTCGTCGCGCAGCGTGGCGCCGGCCCCGGCGAGGTCCAGCAGCAACTCGTCCGCCCTCGAGCGCAATGCCGCGCGCCGCCGCGCGTCCGCGGTGGCGTTGTCCGCGGTGGCGTTGTCCTGGGCAGCGGAGTCGTGGTTTGCGGAATCGTGGCCTGCTGCGCCGTCGGTGTGGTCTTCGGTGGAGGCGGCCGGTGCGTTCAGATCTGTGGTCCCCATGGACACCATGGTGCCTTGCCGGACCGACGGGTCGGGCCGGAGCGCGCGGGTTATCCACAGGCGCAGGTCGGAGTCGACCCTGTCGACCAGTGGCCCACGGTGTGCTGTCATGGACCGATGAGCAACGAGAGCGATCCGCGTCCGGAGCCGGGTGGGGGGACGCAGGAGGCGGCACCGCCGTCGTCGAAGTCCCGCGAACCCGGCCGTGAACTCGACGTCGTCGTCTACGGGGCCACCGGCTTCGTCGGGCGGCTGGTCGCCGCGCACCTGGCCGAGCATGCACCGGAGGGCGTGCGGCTCGGGCTCGCCGGGCGCAACCGGGGCAGGCTCGAGGCGATCCGGAACGGCCTGGGGTCCGGCGCGGCGGACTGGCCGATGCTCATCGCCGACGCCACCGACGACGCGTCCATGGACGTGCTGGCACGCTCGGCGCGGGTAGTGATCAGCACGGTCGGCCCCTACGCGCGCTACGGACTTCCGCTGGTCCGCGCCTGCGCGGAAGCCGGGACCGACTATGTGGACCTCACGGGGGAGGTGCTGTTCCACCGCGAGAGCATCGACCGCCACCACGAGACGGCGGTGCGCACCGGGGCGCGGATCGTGCACTCGTGCGGATTCGACTCGGTGCCCTCCGACCTGGGCGTGTACCGGCTCTACCGCAAGGCGGCCGAGGACGGCTCCGGGGAGCTGACGGACACGACCCTGGTGGTGTCGGACCTGCGCGGCGGGATCAGCGGCGGTACCGTCGACTCGCTGCGCATGCAGATCGACGCGATGAAGAAGGACAAGCAGGCGCGCAGAATCGGGCTGAGCCCCTACTCTCTCAGCCCCGACAGCGCCGCGGAACCGGACGTGGGCCGCCAGTCGGACGCGGCGATCGTGCGCGGCGCCGATGTCGCCGTGGGGCTCGGCGGATTCCTCCCGCCCTTCTTCATGGGCCCCTACAACACCCGGGTGGTGCGCCGTTCCGCTGCGCTGCTCGGCCACGCGTACGGCCGGCGTTTCCGCTACCGGGAGGTGATGGCCGTGGGCTCGTCGCCGCTGTCGCTGTTGCCCGCCGCGGCGGTGACGGCGGGCATGGGCGGGCTCGTCGCGGGACTCGGCTTCGGGCCGACCCGCGCGGTGCTCGACCGCGTGCTACCCGCCCCGGGGGAGGGGCCGAAGGAGAAGGCCCGTGCCAACGGGCGCTTCGCCGTCGACGTCTACGCCACGACATCCGGCGGGGCGCGCTACCGCTCGCGCGTCGCGGCGCACGGCGACCCGGGATACGCGGCGACCGCGGTGATGCTCGGCGAGAGCGCGTTGGCGCTGGCGCTGGATCGTGCGGCGGCGCCCGAGACGGCCGGGGTCCTGACCCCCGCGACCGGGATCGGCGCGGCGTTGGCGGAGCGTCTGCGTGCACGCGGGTTCACCCTGGAGGTCGAGCGCCGCTGAGCCCTGATCCACCAGTGTGATTGACGGCGTATTGATTCCGCGTTCTCTGTGCGCCGTTTCTGATGTGGGCATGCGTGATCCACCGGCCGGTGCCGGTATGTCCACTGTGGTTCCTCGTGTCGGGCCGCCGTGGCGGCAAGTGATCAATCCCTCCGTGGTGTTGGCGGACCGGTGGTGTTCTGCCACAACAGGTTCCACCCCGACATCCACGGCCAGGCCGCAGGAAGGTGCAGCACGAGCCGGCGTCCGGTGCGGGCGATGCGGGCCGGGACACCGATGATGCGGGTGCGGTTCGTCGCCCACCGGGCGGTGGCCATGTCGGCGGAGACGGACGCGGCCCGGGCCAGGTTGAACCCGACCACCGCTACCGCCACCCACGCCGCGTTGGCCGCATAGACCCCGAGGGCAGGTGCGCGAGCGGGCCGTTCTTCAGCTGGGCGTGCACCTGCTCGATGACCGCGTGGCCGCGGTGGCGCTGGTCGGCGTCGACCGCGGACAGCGTGCTGTTGGTGATGAACGCGTGGTGCCGGTAGGTCGCGAACAACTCGCCCTGCCCGGCGTGGTCCGCAGCCCGTGGCTGGAGGCGCTTGACCCGGCGCACCACCAGCCGGCAGTCGATGTGGTCGGCCTTGCGCCGTGAGGTGAACGCGGTGAAGTCGACTTCGGCGACCTCGGCGTCGGAGATCCAGCGGTGTTCGTCGTCGTCCCAGACGGCGTGCGGATAGGCGATCGGTGTCCACGCCTGCTCGTCGATACTGGCGATCGCGCTGGTGACCGCCGGATTCATAGGGGTAGTGATCGAGAACCACCCGCCGCGGCGCGCGGCGGCCGCGGTGAAGTCGTGGCGGTAGTAGGCAGAATCCGCCCGTACCAGGATCCGCCCGGCCACCCCGGCCCGCCGGGACGAGCTGATCGCGTCGGCGAGCATCCCGGCCGACCCGGAGGCCGACGCGGTGTTGCCCTTGCGGAGCCGGGCCGCGGTGGTCATCGGCGCCGACACCGGAGTCGAGGTGACCGCGATCTGCACGTTCAACCCGCGTACCCCGGTGTAGCCGAACCC
The DNA here is from genome assembly GCF_016599145.1 of Tomitella cavernea. GTDB lineage: Bacteria > Actinomycetota > Actinomycetes > Mycobacteriales > Mycobacteriaceae > Tomitella > Tomitella cavernae. Next base: position 48,779 of record NZ_JAENKO010000019.1, on the reverse strand, counting down.
GGCGGCCTGCTTGCCGTAACCGTGGACCTCGTGTACGGAATCGTCGACGTCGATGAACGCGAGCGTGTCGCGGTCGCCGGCGGCGCCGATCAGGCCCGGCACGCGGCCGGCGAGTCCGGCGAGCAGACGGGAACCGGCGGCGTCGAGTTGGCGGACGTGACCGTGGGTGAACGAGCGCAGGAACGTGCCCGGCGTCGAGGGGGCGCGGATACCGCCGAACAGTGCGGGCATACCGCCGTGGCGCAGCAGGTCCATATCGTCGATGCTGTCGGCACCGGCGAGCATCCCCGCTAACAGGCTTGTCGTCTTGCCGCCGGGTTCGGGCTGTCGACGGTGAGTCGGCCGAGCAACTCGGAAAGGCTCGCCGACTCGGCCAACTCCAGTGCCGGGACCAGGCCGGCGGTCGACACGAGATTGTGATCATCGAAAACCGGGCGGATCGCGTGAGAAGCTTTCACCTACGAGGTGCCCTCTCCGTGTTGGTGGGTGTGGATGTCGCAATCAACATCTTCCCAGCACAGAGGGGCGCCTCGCTCTCATGGCACGCCCAAGTCAACCATCACCGCCGGTGGATCAGGGCTGAGGCCGCGGCGGCGTTCGCTACCCTGGAGCGTATGAGCATCAGCACACCGGTCGCGGAGGACGGCACGTCGGGCTCGCGCGCGGCGGAGGACGCGGCGGCGTCGGCACACCCGGACGGCGCCCAGGGGCCCGATCCGGTCCGTGAGGCCGTGCACGCGGCGGCCCGTGCGGCCCGTGCGGCGTCACGGACTCTGGCGCTGCTGTCCGCGGCGGACAAGAACGCGGCCCTGATGGCGGCGGCGGAAGCACTGGAGGCCGGCGCGGACCGCATACTCGCGGCCAATGCCGAGGACATCGCCGCGGCGGAGGCCGCCGGCACCGAGGCGAGTCTGATCGACCGGCTCCGGCTCGACGTAGACCGCATCGCCGGCATCGCGTCCGGGCTGCGGCAGGTGGCCGCCCTGCCCGACCCTGTGGGGGAGGTGGTGCGCGGCAGCACGCTCCCCAACGGGCTGGAGCTGCGCCAGGTGCGGGTGCCGCTGGGCGTGGTCGGCATCGTCTACGAGGCCCGCCCCAACGTCACGGTCGACGGCTTCGGCCTCACCTTCAAATCCGGCAACGCGGTGCTGCTGCGCGGCTCCTCGTCGGCGAGGAACTCCAACGCGGTGCTCGTCGGGATCGTCCGCGAGGCACTGGGTGCAAAGCGACTGCCCGCGGACGCCGTCCAGCTGCTCCCCGCGGAGGACCGCTCCAGCGTGCGGCACCTGATCCAGGCGCGGGGGCTGGTCGACGTGGTCATTCCACGCGGCGGCGCCGGCCTCATCGCCGCCGTGGTGCGCGACGCGCGGGTGCCCACCATCGAGACCGGCTCGGGCGTGGTGCACATCTACGTGCACTCCGCCGCGGATACGGAGATGGCGGAGAAGATCGTCGTCAACGCCAAGACCCGGCGCCCGAGTGTGTGCAACACGGTGGAGACGGTGCTGGTGGACCGCGCGATCGCCGACGAGTTCCTCCCGCAACTCACGCAGACCCTCCAGATGCACAGCGTCACGGTGCACGGCGACGGGCCGGGCATGGTGCCGGCCACCGAGGACGACTGGTCGACGGAGTACCTGTCCCTCGATGTCGCGGTGAAGGTGGTCGACGGCATCGATGATGCGGTCGACCACATCGACCGCTTCGGGACCGGGCACACCGAGTCCATCGTCACGGCCGACCTGGCCGCGGCCCGCGAGTTCACCGCCCGCGTCGATGCCGCCGCCGTGATGGTCAACGCGTCGACGGCCTTCACAGACGGCGAGCAGTTCGGCATGGGCGCCGAAATCGGCATCTCCACGCAGAAGCTGCACGCCCGCGGCCCGATGGGCCTGCCCGAACTCACCTCCACCAAGTGGATCGTGTGGGGCGACGGCCACACCCGCCCGGCCTGAGCCGACGGCCGACCCCGTCGTCACGTTCGGGGCGGTCCGCTCCGGGAGGGGGCGGCAGAAACCAGCAATGAGAAAGGCGTCCGCGTGGATCGCGCAGCACCCGCCATCAAGCCCCGCTTCGACAGCATCGACGACGTCGTCGACCGCCTGGCCGACACCGGATACCTGGCAGACAAGGCCACCGCCACCACGGTGTTCCTCGCCGACAGACTCGGCAAGCCTCTGCTCATCGAGGGGCCGGCGGGCGTCGGCAAGACGGAGCTGGCCCGCGCCGTCGCACAGACCACCGACTCGCGGCTGGTGCGGCTGCAGTGCTACGAGGGCGTCGACGAGGCCAGGGCGCTCTACGAGTGGAACCACGCCAAGCAGATCCTGCGCATCCAGGCGGGCGAGTCGGAGGCCTGGGACGCGACCCGCGACGACGTCTTCGGCGAGGAGTTCCTGCTCTCGCGGCCGCTGCTCACCGCAATCCGCGCCGAGGAACCGACGGTGCTGCTCATCGACGAGACCGACAAGGCGGACGTCGAGATCGAGGGACTGCTGCTGGAGGTGCTCGCCGACTTCGCCATCACGATCCCGGAGTTGGGCACCATCACCGCGGAGGCCAGGCCGTTCACGGTGCTCACCAGCAATGCCACCCGCGAGCTGTCGGAGGCGCTCAAGCGGCGCTGCCTGTTCCTGCACCTGGACTTCCCGGACGAGGAGCTGGAACGCCGCATCCTGCTCAGCCGGGTGCCGGAACTCCCCGAGGTGCTGGCAGAACAGCTGGTCCGCACGATCCGCGTGCTGCGGGACATGCAGCTCAAAAAGGTGCCCTCCGTCTCCGAGACGATCGACTGGGGTCGCACGCTGCTGGCGCTGGGTCTCGACACCATCGACGACGACGCGGTCCGGGTCACCCTCGGCGTGATCCTCAAGCATCGCAGCGACCAGGAACGCGCCGCGGCCGAGCTCCGGCTGAACTGAGCTCGGCCGCGACTGCACTCACGGATGAACTGACCGAAAGGCCCGGGGAGAAGCCATGTCGAACCTCCGCAGCCCGCGAGCCCGGCCGCCGTCCGGGCCGCTCGCCCCCCACGGGATCCCGGGGCATCTCGTGGGATTCGTCGGCGCACTGCGCGGCAAGGGCATCGCGGTGGGCCCGTCGGAGACGGTGGACGCCGGGCGGGTGCTCGCCGTGCTCGACCCGCTGGACCGTGAGGCCGTGCGCGAGGGTCTGGCCAGCGCGCTGCTGCGCCGACCGGTGCACCGCGACACCTTCGACGTGCTGTTCGACCTGTGGTTTCCGTCGGGGATCGGTGCGCGGCGCGACGGGGGCGAGGGCGACGGCACCGAGGGCGCTGACAGCGCTGACGGGGCGCCCACCGAGCTGCCCGTCGACGAGGACGGGAACCTCGACCCCCAGGCGCTGGAGGAGCTGCTGGCGGCCCTGCTCGCCGATGAGAGCGATGAGGGGCGCGAGCGGATGGACCGGCTGGTGGCGGACATCGTCGACGGGCTCGGCCGCTACGACGGCTACTCGGGCGAATCCTTCTCCGCGTACCAGGCGATGCGCGGCCTGTCGGGTGACAACATCCTTCGCCGGATGCTCGACGGCATGCTCGGCCCGTCGCAGGACGACCCCGGCCACCGCCACGTGCACCGTAACGAGGTGGCGCTGCGGACCGCGCTCGAGCGGATGGACCGGCTGCGCCGGATGGTGCAGAGAGAGACGCGCCGACGCAGTGCCGAGAGGCTCGGGCGTGACCGCGTGGCGCAGTACGGGGTGCCGCAATTGGCGGAGCAGGTGGACTTCCTGCGTGCCTCGGACGCCGACTTGCAGGCGCTGCGCAAGACGATGGTGCCGTTGGCGCGGGCGCTGGCCACGCGACTGGCTGCCCGCCGTCGGCGCTCGCGCAGAGGCGAGATCGACGTCCGGCGCACGCTGCGCAAGTCGATGAGCACGGGCGGGGTGCCCATCGACCTGGTGCTGCGCAAGCCCCGGCCCGCGCGCCCCGAGCTGGTGGTGCTGTGCGACGTGTCCGGCTCGGTGGCCGGTTTCAGCCACTTCACCCTGCAGCTGGTGCACACGCTGCGCGAGCAGTTCTCGCGAGTGCGGGTGTTCGCGTTCATCGACACGACCGATGAGGTGAGCGGATACTTCGAGGCCGGTTCCGACCTGGGCGTCGCGATGTCGCGGATGGTGCGCGAGGCACGGCTGATCACCTACGACGGGCACTCCGACTACGGCAACGCGTTGGGCGGGTTCGCCGAGGAGTACGCCCACGCGCTGACCGACAAGTCGTCGCTGCTCATCCTCGGCGACGCCCGCAACAACTACCGCGACCCCAACCTGGCGGCGTTGCAGCGGATGCGCCAGGCCGCGCGGCAGTCGCACTGGCTCAATCCCGAACCGGCGGGCCAATGGGGCACGGGCGATTCGGTCGCCACCGCCTACGGGACCGTCGTGCCCATGTACGAATGCCGGACCGCCGAGCAGCTCACCGGGGTGATCTCGCGGTTGCTGCCGATTTAGCAGTCCGTAAGCTCGTCATCCATGGAAACCTCACCCGGCGGACGCAGGCGACGGCTGGGCGTCATGGGCGGCACCTTCGACCCGATCCACCACGGCCACCTGGTGGCGGCCAGCGAGGTGGCCGATCTGTTCGATCTCGACGAGGTGGTCTTCGTTCCCACCGGAAACCCCTGGCAGAAGGCGTCGCGCCGGGTCAGCCAGCCGGAGGACCGTTACCTGATGACGGTCATCGCCACCGCGTCGAATCCACGCTTCTCGGTCAGCCGTGTGGACATCGACCGCCCGGGCACCACGTTCACCGTCGACACCCTTCGCGACCTGCGCGCCCAGCACGGCGACGCGGATCTGTACTTCATCACCGGTGCGGACGCGATCTCGACGATCCTGACCTGGCAACGCTGGGAGGAGCTGTTCGAGCTGGCAAAGTTCGTCGGCGTCACACGTCCCGGCTACGACCTTGATGTGGGACCGCTCGAGGAGATACTGCGCGGCCGCCCCGAGGACACGGTCAGCGTGGTCGAGGTCCCGGCCTTGGCGATATCCTCGACGGAGTGCCGGGAGCGTGCGGCGCGGTCCCGGCCCGTCTGGTACCTCGTGCCCGACGGCGTCGTGCAGTACATAGCCAAGCGCAACCTGTACCGTCCCGCACACGCCGTCCGCGCGGACGGCACCGCCCGCACCTCGGCACCGCGCCTTGCCGGGCCGCACACCACCGCCGACACAGGGGAGAACCACACGTGACAGCAACCGCCGAGGCCGCCTCGATGGCGCGGGTCGCCGCCGCCGCAGCCGCGGACAAGAAGGCCACCGACGTGCGCATTCTGGACGTCTCCGAGCGCCTCGTCATCACTGACTGCTTCGTGATCGCGTCGGCCCCCAACGAGCGCCTGGTATCCGCTATCGTCGACAACGTCGAGGAGAAGCTGCGCGAGGCCGGGCACCGGCCGGCGCGCCGCGAGGGTGTGCGCGAGGGCCGCTGGGCGCTGCTCGACTACGTCGACATGGTGGTGCACATCCAGCACGACGACGAACGCGAGTACTACGCACTGGAAAAGCTGTGGAAGGACTGCCCCGAGGTGCCCATCGACGGGGCTGCCGGGCAGGTGGAGCCGGCCAGGTGACAGGACGCAGGGTGGTCCTGCTGCGTCACGGCCAGACCGAGCACAACGCGGAAAGCCGCATGCAGGGCCAGCTGGACACGTCGCTGTCGGACCTGGGTGAACGCCAGGCGCGCGCGGCCGGTGCGGCGTTCGCGGCGATGCGCCCGCATGCCATCGTCGCCTCCGACCTGCGCCGGGCCTACGACACCGCGCTCGCGGTGGGGGCCGCCACGGGCGTCGCCGTGCAGACGGACCCCCGGCTGCGTGAGACACACCTGGGCGAGTGGCAGGGGCGCACCCACTACGAGGTGGACGCCGTGTACCCGGGCGCGCGGGATCACTGGCGCGCGGACGCCACCTGGGCCCCGCCCGGCGGCGAGTCGCGGGTCCAGGTGGCTGCGCGCGCGGTGCCGGTGATCGAGGAGTGCGTTGCGCAGATCGACCGCAGCGGTGCGTGGGCGGACCGGCCCCTGCTGGTGGTGGCGCACGGTGGGGTGATCGCGGCGGTGACCGCGGCATTGCTGGGGCTGCCGGTGGACACCTGGCCGGTGATCGGCGGCATCGGCAACACCGGCTGGACCGAGCTGGCTTCGCGGAGGGGGCGGTCCTCGCCGCAGTGGCGGTTGAACGTGTGGAACGCGGATGCGGGGAGCGGTGCGGACGATGTCGGTTGAGGCGCTTTCGACGGCGGGCGACGGGCGGGACGAGAGGCCGGTGCTGCTCGTCCTCGCCGACTCGCTGTCCTACTACGGTCCGCGGGGCGGGCTCGCGGCCGACGATCCGCGCATCTGGCCCAACCTGGTCGCCGCGCGGCTGGGCTGGCGGGTCGAGCTGGTCGCCCGCGTCGGCTGGACCACACGCGACGCCTGGTGGGCGCTGACCCAGGACCCGCGGTTGTGGGCTGCGGTGCCCCGCGCCGGCGCAGTGGTCTTCGGCGTGTCCGGAATGGACTCGCTGCCCTCCCCGCTGCCGACGGCTCTGCGCGAGCAGATCCGCTATCTGCGGCCGGAGCCGGTGCGCCGCGCCGTGCGTGCGGGCTACCAGTTCCTGCAGCCGCGGCTGGCGCGCCTGGGACGTCCGCTCGCGCTGCCGCCGCAGTTGACGGCGCACTATCTCGAGAAGTGCCGTGGCGCGCTGGCGCACCTGCGTCCCGGCCTGCCGGTGGTGGCGACCCTGCCGTCGCGGCACATCTGCGACGCCTACGGACGGGTGCACGCGGGGCGGGCCGGGACGGTGCGCGCCATCGAGGGCTGGGCCGGGCAGCACGGCGTGCCGCTGGTGGACCTGGGCGAAGCGACCGGCGAACACGTGCTGGCCGGCCGGGGCAATCCGGACGGGATCCACTGGGGGTTCGAGGGCCACCGGGCAGTGGCCGAAGCCATGCTCGCCGCGCTCGGGCGGATCACACCTGTCTCCGATGCGCCGACGTCCGAGGGCATACGGTAGTCCCGTGCCAGTAATCGTCGTGACCGATTCGACGGCCGGCCTGCACGGCGGGCTCGCCGACGGGGAGGGCCTGCGCATAGTCCCGCTGCACGTGCTCGTGGAGGCGGACGACTACCGGGAGGGCGTCGACGAGGTGCCGCCGCGTCCGCCGAAATCCGATGACTACACCTCGGCGGGGCCGTCTCCGGGCGAGCTCGAGCAGGTGTACGCGGAGGCGCTCGACGCGAGCGGGGGCGACGGCATCGTGGCGGTGCACCTGTCCAGGGCGCTGTCCGGGACGTGGGATGCGGCCAGGCAGGCCGCGGACCGGGTGGGGTCGCGGGTGCGGGTGGTCGACTCGGGCGGGGCCGGCATGACCGTCGGCATGCCGGTGCTCGAAGCGGTGCGGGCGGCGGCGGGCGGGGCGTCGCTGGACGAGGTCTATGAGACGGCCGCTGCCGCGTGTGCGCGCGCGTTCGGCGTGGTCTACATCCACCGGCTCGACGACTTGCGTCGCGGGGGCCGGGCCGGCGGCGCCACGATGTTCGTGTCCTCTGCCTTGTCGGTGCGGGTGCTGTTGCGCATCGGCGGGGGCACGCTCGAGCTGCGGGACAAGCTGCGGATCCCCAGCAAGGGCATGCGCAAGCTCGTCGAGCATGTCGTCGCCGAGCTCGACGCGCAGCCGGCGGGAACGCGTGCCGAGCTCGCGGTGCAGCATTGGGAGGCGCCCGACCGTGCGGACACGCTCGAGCACCTGCTGCGGGAGCGGCTCGGCGACGAGGTGACGGTGCACCGGGGCGAGTTCGGTCCGGTGCTGGGGCTGCATCTGGGGCCGGGCTCTGCGGGGGTGTCGGTGCTGCCCGGCCTGCGCTGAGGGAGTTGCGCGATCGGCTGCAGCCGCGCCGGTTGTCCACAGGCGCCGGTTGTCCACAGGCTTCTGCAAAACCCCAGGTGGTCGGTGCACGGCCGGCGGTCCGTCGCGGAGATGCCGCTTAGCGTCGGGGCATGCGCACCTCCACCTCGTCACAACCGTCCATGGACCGGCTCTTCGGCGTCGCTGCGGGCGGCGCCGGCGCGCCGCGGCCTGCGTGGCTGGACAGCGACCGCCGTGAGGATCTGGGGCCGGGACCCGCCGGCGTCGACCCTGCCGGTGTGGACCCTTCCGGTGCGGATGTGGGCGGTGCGGACGTTGGCGGTATGGATGTTGCCGACGCCGACGCAGTCGACGTCTACGCAGGTCGGCCGCAGTCGTCGCCGGTCCGTGCGAACGTCGCGACGCGCACCGGCCTCCAGGAACGTGTCGCTGCACGCGTGCCGGACCGTTGGCGCGGCACCCGGTTCGCTGTGGGCCGACGCGGCGCCGTCGTGCTCGCGGTGGTGGGCCTGCTGGCGACGGCCGCGGCGGGGGTGGGGGTGCTGCGGGACCGGCCCGTGGCCGTACCGGTGCCGGAGGTCGCGTCGGCGACGGTGGCGCTCGACGGTGCGGACCCGGCGGGCGGCGGCGAGGCGGGCGGGACGGCGTCGGCACGAGCCGAGTCGTCGGCGGGGGCCCCGGCGGCCTCGGTACCGGGCAAGACCGCCGCGCCGGGTGAGCGTGCGGCCGCGGTCCCCGAGGAGATCGTTGTATCGGTGCAGGGACTCGTGCACCACGGCGGCCTGGTCCGGCTCGAGCGTGGCGCACGCGTCGCCGACGCGCTGAACGCCGCGGGCGGGCCGACGGAGGGCGCCGACCTGCTGAGCCTCAACCTCGCGCAGCGGCTCGCCGACGGCGACCAGGTTCTCGTGGGCGTGGCCCCGGAGGACGGCGGGGCGCCGCGCCTGGGCAGCGCCACGATCCCCGCGGGCTCGGCGGCCGCCTCCGGTGGAAGCCCATCCGGGTCCGGTTCCGGGGCCGCAGCCGGTGCGCCCGTCGACCTCAACACGGCGGACCGGTCGGCGCTGGAAGCGCTCCCGGGGGTGGGCCCGGTGACGGCGGAATCGATCCTGCAATGGCGCGCACAGAACGGGCGGTTCGCCTCGGTCGATCAGCTCACCGAGGTGCGGGGCATCGGGCCGGCCACACTCGATCGGCTGCGGGATGCGGTGACCGTGTGACCGGATCTCCGGTCGCCGGTGGCGTCCGGCACGGCGGGTCCGGGGAGCAACGGCATCGGCGCCTGGACGCGCGCTTGGCGACGGCGGCGTTCGCCTGCTGGTGCGTAACGGCGGCCGGGGTGTGGTGCGGGGCCGCGGCCGCATGGACCATCGCCCTGGCCGCGGGGGCGGGCGGTGCGCTCGCAGTCGCCGTCGCGTGGGGGGCCGGTCACCGCGCAGAGCAGGCGTGCAGGGCTACGGCAGGTACGTTGGCCGGGGTCCTGCTCGCGGCGTGCGGGTTCGCGGCGGCGACGGCGGTGCGCGCGCACGCCGTGGAGGCCAACCCGATCACCGGCCTGTACGGACAGCGGGCCCACGTGACGATGCGACTCGACGGCGACCCGCGTCGCATCGGCGCGGCGGATGCCCGCGATGGCGCCGCAACGCGGATCCTCGTGCGCGGGGAGCTGGTGTCGGTGCGCGCGGGCGGGCGCGACCGCGCGGCGGCGGGCGCCGTCGTGGTGTTCGCACCGGCCGACGGCTGGAGTGGGCTGCTTCCGGGACAGCGGGTCGGCTTCTACGGCCGGGTCGCGGCGCCCGACCGCCGCGACCTCACTGTGGCGGCGATCCGCGCCCGCGGATCCCCGAAGACGGTGAGCGCGCCTTCGTGGATGCAGCGTGTCGCGGCTGGAGTACGATCCCGCTTCACCGCACTCTGTTCGAACATGCTCGGCGACCGCGAGGCGGGGCTCGTGCGCGGCCTGGTGCTGGGCGACGTGTCCGGAATGTCGCCGCAGGCGGAACAGCAGTTCACGACGGCGGGACTCACCCACCTCACTGCGGTGTCCGGAAGCAACTTCGCGCTGGTGTGCGGGCTGGTATTGCTGCTGGTGCGCCCGCTGGGGCCGCGGCCCGCCGCGGTGCTGACCGCGCTCGCGGTGGCGGGGTTCGTCGTGCTCGTCCGCCCGTCGCCCAGCGTTCTGCGTGCGGCGGCGATGGGGCTGATCGGACTGCTCGCCCTGGTGACCGGGCGTCGCAGGCAGGCGCTGCCGGCGCTCGGTGCGGCGGTGCTGGCATTGCTGGCCTGGAAGCCGGCGCTGTCCGTGGACGCGGGGTTCGCCATGTCCGTCGCCGCCACCGCGGCTCTGGTGGTGGTGGCACCGGTGTGGGTGGACCGACTGCGCGGCCGCCGCGGGGCGTCCGCCACTGTGCAGGCGGTGGTGGTGGCATCGACGGCTCACTTGGTCACGATCCCGGTGGTGGCCGCGATCTCCGGCGGGGTGAGCACCGTCGCCGTCGTGGCGAACGTGCTGGCGGCGCCCGCAGTGGCGCCGGCGACCATCGCGGGCGCCGTGGCGGCGGCGCTCGCGGGCGTCTGGCCGTGGGCGGCGGAGCTGACGGTGGCGTGCGCGGGGCCGCCGGCGTGGTGGTTGGTCCACGTGGCCGAGTGGTGTGCGGGGCTGCCGTGGGCGCGGATCGCGGTCCCCGACGGCGCCGCGGGCGCCGTGGTGACCGCCGCGGCGATCGCCGGCGTCTGCGGGTGGTACGGCAGCCGCCGCTTCCGGTGGTGCGCGGTGGTGGCCACCGCGGCGGCCGAGGCGGTGTGGTTGCCCGCGCACTGGACGGGGTTCGGATGACGGAACAGCATGGCGACCGGCGCGAGGTGGCGGAGTGGCCCGCCCGCCCGTCGGACCGCCGTGGCAGCATTGTGCCGTGACCACTCGGGCCCGCACCCCAGCCGATACCACTACTGCGCCGGATTCCCGCTCCGCCTCCGGCGGTTCTGCGGGCGGCGCGGCTCCCGCCACCTTGCACCTGGTGTTGGGCGACGAGGAACTGCTGATCGAACGGGCCGTGGGGGGCGTTCTGGCCGCGGTGCGCGCGGCATCGGGGGAAGGGCGAAACCTGCAGGCCACCCGGCTGCGTGCGGGCGAGGTGGCGGTCAATGAGCTGGCCGAGATGCTCAGCCCGTCGCTGTTCGGGGAGGACCGCATCATCGTCCTCGACGCGGCGGGGGAGGCGGGCAAGGAACCGGCCAAGCTGGTCGCGGACACGGCGACGGACCTGCCCGACGGGGTGTACCTGGTCGTCGTGCACTCGGGCGGGGGCCGCGCCAAGTCGATGGTGCCCGCGCTCAAGAAGGCCGGCGCGCAGGTGCACGACTGCGCCAAACTCAAGTCGCAGCAACGTGGCGACTTCGTCCGCGGCGAGTTCCGTTCGGCCGGCGTTCGCGCCGCGCCGGACGTGGTCGAGGCGGTGCTCGCAGCGGTGGGGTCCGACCTGCGCGAGTTGGCGTCGGCGTGCTCGCAGCTGGTGGCGGACACCGGCGGCAAGGTGGATGCGGCCGCCGTGCGCAAGTACTACGAGGGCCGGGCCGAGGTGAGTGGGTTCGACGTGGCGGACAAGGCCGTCGCGGGGGACCGGGCGGCGGCCCTCGAGGCGTTGCGGTGGGCCCTGCAGCGGGGGACCGCGCACGTGCCGCTGGCGGACGCACTGGCGGACGCGGTGCACACCATCGCCCGGGTGGGTGCGGCGGGCCGGGGCGACCCGTACTCCATGGCCGGGTCGCTGGGGATGCCGCCGTGGAAGATCAAGAAGGCGCAGGCCCAGCTGCGCGGGTGGCGCCCGGAGACGATCGGGCGCGCGCTGCAGGTGGTCGCCACCCTCAACGGCGACGTCAAGGGCGGTTCGCCGGAGCCGGATTACGCGCTGGAGCGGGCCGTCCTGCGCGTCTGCGAGTTGCGCGGCGGGTGAACGCGCGGCCCGGCCGTCCTGTGCCGGACCCGGACCCGACGAGGGCCAGCCCGCGGTGCGGGCTGGCCCTCGTGGAAGATGCTGCGGGTCGCCTGTCCGTCGACAGCGGGCGATCAGGCTCCGAGCTGCTGGGTGGCCTTCGCCATCGCCGACTTCTTGTTGGCGGCCTGGTTGCGGTGGATGACGCCCTTGGCGGCCGCCTTGTCCAGGTCACGGCTGGTGCTGACGAGCAGCGACTGGGCGGCGTTCTGGTCGCCCGCGTCCACCGCTCCGCGGAACTTGCGGATGGCGGTGCGCAGCGATGCCTTCACCGACTGGTTGCGGAGACGGTCGCGCTCGTTCGTCAGGATCCGCTTCTTCTGGGACTTGATGTTGGCCACGCGTGATTACCTCTGTCTTGGCTGTGCTGCGGCCGACCGGCGGGGCCGACCTGGGTTGCTTGCTGGCCGGATCCTCCGGGGAGGACGCCGGCCGGGACGTCTGTCGACGGCAGAAGCGCACCCTGCAGTGGGTACGCGCCTACGCCAGTGGTCGAGAGTACCAGCGGCGTGCTGCGGGCCCAAACGCCGGGCGGTGGCGACCCCGGCCCGGCTGACGTGCGCGGCGCCGTGCGGCGCGGCGGTACCGGCGCAGCGTGACGATGGCGCAGCGTGACGATACCGGCATCGTCGACCGGTAGGCCCGGTGAACCTCGCAAGTGTCACACTGGAGGCGAGCATGACCGGTCCCGGGTAGTCGATGCGGGGTCCGGCGATGGCGGAGTCCCGCTCGTCGGCCGCCATCGACCGCCCCGGGGACGAACGAGACGAAGGAACAGCGCTTGACCAGCAACTTTGCCGAGACGACGTTCACGGATCCGTCGATGATCCGGAACTTCTGCATCATCGCGCACATCGACCACGGCAAGTCGACGCTGGCGGACCGGATGCTGCAGCTCACCGGGGTGGTCGAGGAGCGCCTGATGCGCGCGCAGTACCTGGACAAGATGGACATCGAGCGCGAGCGCGGCATCACGATCAAGGCGCAGAACGTGCGGCTGCCCTGGACGGTGACCGGCGGCGAGTTCGAGGGCGGCCGTCGCGTGCTGCACCTGATCGACACCCCTGGCCACGTCGACTTCACCTACGAGGTCTCCCGCGCGCTGGAGGCATGCGAGGGTGCGGTGCTGCTCGTGGACGCCGCGCAGGGCATCGAGGCGCAGACCCTGGCCAACCTCTACCTGGCCATGGACAAGGACCTCGAAATCATTCCGGTGCTCAACAAGATCGACCTCCCCGCGGCGGATCCGGACCGGTACGCCGACGAGATCGGTAGGATCATCGGCTGCGACCCGGCCGACGTGCTGCGAGTCTCCGGCAAGACCGGCGAGGGCGTGGCCGAGCTCATCGACCGCGTCTGCGAACGCGTTCCGGCTCCGGAGGGCGATCCGGACGGGCCCGCCCGCGCATTGATCTTCGACTCGGTCTACGACGCCTACCGCGGCGTGGTCACCTACGTACGCGTGGTGGACGGCCGCATCGAACCGCGGGCGAAGATCGAGATGATGGCCAACGGCACCACTCACGACCTGCTGGAGGTGGGCATCGTCTCGCCGGAGGCCAAGGCCACCAAGGGTCTCGGTGTCGGCGAGGTCGGCTACCTGATCACCGGTGTCAAGGACGTGCGCCAGTCGAAGGTGGGCGACACGGTCACCACCGCGCGCGGTGGTGCCGCCGAGCCGCTCACCGGCTACCGCGAACCGCAGCCGATGGTCTATTCGGGCCTGTACCCGGTGGACGGATCCGACTATCCGGTGCTGCGCGACGCGCTGGACAAGCTGCGTCTCAACGACGCCGCGCTCAGTTACGAGCCGGAGACGTCGGTGGCGCTGGGCTTCGGCTTCCGCTGCGGATTCCTGGGCCTGCTGCACATGGAGATCACCCGCGAGCGGCTCGAGCGCGAGTTCAACCTCAACCTGATCTCCACCGCGCCCAACGTGATCTACCGGGTCGAGCAGGAGGACGGCACGGAGCTGGAGGTGACCAACCCGTCGTTCTGGCCGGAGGGCAAGCTCCGCGCCGTCTACGAGCCCATCGTCAAGGTGACGATCATCGCGCCGAGCGAGTTCATCGGCTCCATCATGGAGCTCTGCCAAAGCCGGCGCGGGGAGCTGGGCGGGATGGACTACCTATCCGAGGAGCGCGTGGAGCTGCGCTACACACTGCCGCTCGCGGAGATCATCTTCGACTTCTTCGACTCGCTCAAATCGCGCACCCGGGGCTACGCCAGCCTCGACTACGAGGAGGCCGGGGAGCAGCTGTCCGACCTGGTGAAGGTGGACATCCTGCTGCAGGGCGAGGCCGTGGACGCGTTCAGCGCCATCGTCCACAAGGACGCCGCGTACTCCTATGGCAACAAGATGGCACTCCGGCTCAAGGAGCTGATTCCCCGCCAGCAGTTCGAGGTGCCCATCCAGGCGGCGATCGGCTCCCGGATCATCGCCCGCGAGAACATCCGCGCCATCCGGAAGGACGTCCTGGCCAAGTGCTATGGCGGCGACATCTCCCGCAAGCGCAAGCTGCTCGAGAAGCAGAAGGAGGGCAAGAAGCGGATGAAGACGATCGGGCGCGTGGAGATCCCGCAGGACGCCTTCGTGGCGGCGCTGTCGAGCGAGGCCGGGGACAAGCCCAAGAAGTGACGCCTACCCGGTGAGGAGAATCCAGTGATCTCGACGTGGCTGACCGAGCGGCTGGGGCTGAGCGTGCCCCTCGTGGGGGCGCCGATGGGGGGCCGTGCGGGCGGCAGGCTCGCCGGCGCGGTGAGTCGTGCCGGCGGCATCGGCATGCTCGGCGCCGCGCGCTACACCACGCCCGCGTGGATCGCCGAGGAGGCGGCCGCGGCACGTGAACACGGCGGCGGGCGTCTCGGGATCGGGCTCATGACGTGGTCGCTGGACGCGGACGACACGCTGCTGACCGCCGCCCTGGAGCAGCAGCCGGACCTGGTCTCGCTCTCCTTCGGCGACCCGGAGCCGTACGTGCGGCGGGCGCACGACGCGGGCGCGCTGGTGTGCTCTCAGATCAATTCGCTGGAGGACCTGCGGGTGGTCGAGTCGGCGGGCGTCGACTTCGTCGTGGCGCAGGGCGGTGAAGCCGGCGGCCACACCGGCCAGGTGGCCACCCTGCCGTTGATGCAGATGGTGCTCGAAGCGACGGACCTGCCTGTGGTGGTCGCCGGCGGCATCGGCTCGGGCAGGGGGCTGGCGGCGGTGCTGGCGGCGGGTGCCGCCGGCGCGCTGGTGGGCACCGCGCTGCTGGCGAGCCCGGAGGCCGACGGCCCCGAGTATTCCCGCCGGCGCGTGGTGTCGGCGGGCGGCACCGACACCGTCTACACCGACGTGTTCGACCGCGCCCGCAGCCAGCCGTGGCCGCAGCGGTGGGGTGCGCGGGTGATCATCAACGACTTCACCCGGCGGTGGGCGGGCCGGACGGGCGTCGCCGACGCGGAACTCGCCGCGTCCTACGACAAAGACGACCCCGATCTCGGCGTGGTCAACGCGGGCCAGGCCGCGGGCCTGGTGGCGGCGGCCGAGCCGGCCTACGACGTGGTCCGGCGCATCGCCGCCGACGCGGAAGAGCTGCTGGCGCGGCTGGGGTGAGCGCGCCGGTCACCCGCGGTGCGCCGGCCGGAACCGCCCGGTGGCCACCCGGCGCTCGGCGCGGATCAGGTGCACGATCGCGTTGATCAGCGACAGGTGGGTGAACGCCTGCGGGAAGTTGCCCAGGTGCCGGCCGGTGTGCGGATCGAGTTCCTCCGAGTAGAGCATCAGCGGGCTCGCGAAGGACAGCAGCCGCTCGCACAGGCGCCGTGCGCGGGCGACCTCCCCGATCTCGACGAGTGCCGCCACCAGCCAGAACGAGCAGATGGTGAAGGTGCCCTCCTCGCCGTCGAGCCCGTCGTCGGTCGATTCGGTGCGGTAACGCAGCACCAGGCCGTTGACGGTGAGCTCGTCGGCGATGGCGAGGACGGTGGCGCGGGCGCGGGGATCGTCCGGCGGCAGGAACCTGCGCAGCACCACCAGCAGCAGCGACGCGTCGAGGCTGGTGCCGCCGTAGTACTGGGTGAACACGCCGCGCTCGTCGAGCCCGTGTTCGAGGATGTCGCCGCGGATCTCGTCGGCGATCTTCGACCACTTCGCTCCGTACTCCGACTCGCCGTGCATGCGGGCCAGCCGTGCGCCGCGGTCCAGCGCCACCCAGCACATGACCTTCGAAGCGGTGAAGTGCTTGGGCTCGCCGCGCACCTCCCAGATGCCGCGGTCGGGCTTGCGCCAGTTGTCGATGGCCTTGCCCACCTGTTCGACGATGAGCGGCCAGAGGAACTCGGGGATCTGGTCGCGCGAGCGCAGGTGCAGGTAGATCGAATCCAGCAGCGCACCCCACATGTCGTGCTGGGCCTGGTCGTAGGCACCGTTGCCGATCCGCACCGGCCGCGCGCCCTCGTAGCCGCCGAGATGGTCGAGGGTCCCCTCGGTGAGAGTGCGCTCGCCACCGATCCCGTACATCACCTGCAGCGGTCGCTCCGAGCCGTCGTCGGAGCCGCTGACCTCGGCGATGTAGGCGAAGTAGTCGTCGGCCTCGCGGTTGAGGCCAAGAGTGTAGAGCGACCACAGCGCGAATGTGGAGTCACGCACCCAGGTGTAGCGGTAGTCCCAGTTGCGCGACCCGCCCGGCGTCTCCGGCAGGGAGGTCGTGGACGCGGCCATCAGGGCACCTGTGGGGGCGTAGGTGAGGCCCTTGAGTGTCAGCGCGCTGCGCTGGAGATACTCCCGCCACGGGTGGTCCGGGAACGAGCCGATGTTGATCCATTGCCGCCAATACTCGGCGGTCCGCCACATCGCGTCGGCCGCCTCGTCGTAGGTGTGGGGAGGCGGGAGCGCGGACCAGGACAGCGCCGCATAGAGCTGGTCGCCCTCGACCAAGCGCGTGCGGGCGCGCGCGTCCCGTCCCTCCAGACCCAGCCGCATGTCGGTGGTGAGGGTCAGCGTGGGGGAGTCGTGCTGTGGCCCGCCGCGGTCGGCGTCGGTGCGCAGGTCCGACGGACGCGGGCGGTCGTGGGGGGCGGGCATCGCTTGGGCGGCCGCCTGGTGGTAGTCGTCTCCGACGTAGGTCCACCGGGCGGAGCTGCGGTGGTAGTCGAACGCCGGCTCGCAGGTCAGCTCCATCTCCACGGTTCCGCTGACGCAGCGGATCGTGCGCAACAGTACGTGCTCGGCGTCCCAGTCGTCCGGGGTGCGGCGGTAGGTCCGCGAGCGCCGGGTGCGGTTGTGCCAGGGACCCATCACCAGCGCGTCGCGCACGATCACCCAGCCTGTGCCCGTCTGCCAGGTGGTCTCGAGGATCATGCTGCCGGGCAGGTAGCGGCGCGCCGCCGGCACGGTGACGCCGTAGGGGCTGATGCGGAAGTGTCCCGCGCTGCGGTCGAGGAGCGAGCCGAAGACGCTGGGGGAATCCGGCCGCGGCAGGCACATCCATTCGACGGAGCCACTGGGGGCGACCAGGCAGTTCGCCTCGCAGTCCGATAGGAAGGCGTAGTCGGCGATCGGCGGGAAGGCGGCCGTGTCCGCGGGCGGCACCGCGACCGGCTCGGCGGGTTCGCGGGCGTCGGGGGCGCCGTTCCTGTCGACGGCAGGTGCTCCCGTGCGGGCCTTTGTGCGCGGGGTGTTCTCCTGATGTGCCATGCGTCCCATACTGTCGCGCGGCGTCCACCTCGTCCACGGATTGCGGTGAACAGCGGCGATGAGACGGCCGCCATCCGGCGCTCGACCGGTGACCGGCTGTGCGATGAGAATGTCTACGCTGGTCACGTGGAGGCGATCGTGCGCTGGTGGGACGGCGTGGAACTGTGGGTGACGGGACTGCCGTTCGCCCTGCAGGTGCTCGTGGTGATGATCGTGCTCGTCCCGTTGGCCGCGCTGGTGGCCAGGGCCCTCGACGTCGTCGTGACCAAGTGCTTCGCCCTCGTCGGCCGCGGCGACCCGCACGAGGGCCGCGGCGGAGGGGATGACTGTCCACACAGCCAGGATCAGGATGACGACGACGGTACGGACGCGGTCGCCGGACGGCACCCGCACACCACCGAGAGTGAGGACTGATGCCCAGGTCACGCGTGACATTGGTGCTTTTGCTGCTGTTGGTCCTGGTTGTCGTGGCCTGGCTGGTCAGTCTGCTGTGAATGCGGTGGCCGCGTGTCGCTGCATCGGTACGGGACTGTGATCGGCGTCGGTCGTCGGGTCGTCGCGTCGATGGCGCTCGTGGCGGCGACGGCGTCGACGGGCGCTTGCGGTGCAGGGGACGGAGACGGCGCGTCGGGCTCCCGGGACCCGGGCGTGCCGACGGAACTGGTGCTGGTCGCCGCGTCGCTGACGGAACCGGGTTTCGACGCGGTCATCGAGGGCTTCGGTGGCAGCGAGGCGGGCGCGGACCTGGCGGTGACCGCGGCGTACGGCGCGTCCGGCGACCAGTCCAGGAAGGTGGCCGCCGGGCTCCCGGCCGACGCGGTCGCCTTCGCGGCGCGTCCCGGGATGGAACGGGTGGTCCGCGCGGGCGTCGTGGATCCGACGTGGGATGCGGACGCCACGCACGGTGTGCCGGCCGGCTCCGTGGTGGTCCTCGTGGTGCGCGACGGTGATTCTCTGGGCATCGACGGCTGGGACGACCTGCTGCGACCGGGCGTCGACGCGGTCGTCCCCGATCCGCGTACCTCCGGCGCGGGCATGTGGAGTCTGCTGGCGTCCTACGCGGCCGCCGGCGCGGCCGACGGCGACCCGGAGGCCGGTCTGGGCTTCGTGCGCGCACTCGTCGCGGGGCACGTGGCGGACAGCCCCGCCTCGGCCGGCGCTGCATCCGACGCGTTCCTCGACGGCACCGGCGACGTGCTCATCACCGTGGAGAGCGAGGCGAAGCGTCTTGCGGGGGAGGGCGCCCCGGTGCACTACACGGTCCCGGACGCCACCATGCGGGTCGCATACCCGTTCGCCGTCTCCGCGCGGAGCGGGCATTCCGGCGCCGCGCGGACGTTCATGAACTACCTGTACTCCACCGAGGGGCAACGGCTCTGGGCGCGCAGCGGGTTCCGGCCCGTCGACCCGGGCGTCGCGGCGGAGTTCGTCGGGGAGTTTCCGCGGTCGGTGGGATTGCACACCATCGAGGACCTGGGCGGCTGGGAGACGGTGGAAGAGGAGCTTTTCGACGGCGACGACGGGGCGATCACGAGGATCTTCGACGAGGCCGGCGAGTAGCGGGCGGCAGGGGCGACCCGTGCGGCCACGGGGCCGGAACGGTGTCCGATGTGACGTGCAGCACCTACGCTGAATGCATGACGTCCGAACCTCGGCGCGCCGCCGGTGACCATGCGGTCGGCGGACCCGACCTCCGTGAGTACGACGTGGTCGTCCTCGGCGGCGGGCCGGCCGGTGAGAACGCCGCCGCCTACGCGATCGCCGGCAGCGACCGGACCGCGATCATCGTCGAACCGGAGCTGGTCGGCGGTGAGTGCTCGTACTGGGCGTGCATCCCCAGCAAGGCGCTGCTGCACCCGGCCGCCGTCCGCAGCGCGGCGTCCGCGTCGCCCGGCACGGCTGGGCTAGTCGGGGATCGGCCGCTGGAAGCGGGGGCGGTCCTGGCGCACCGCGACGCCTTCATCGGACGCGGCGCCGGGGCGCTCGTGCCGGACGACTCCGGCCAGGTGCGGTGGGCGCGCGGCGCCGGGATCGACGTGGTCCGCGGGAGCGGGCGGTTGACCGGAGAGCGCACGGTCGCAGTGTCGCCGGCCGGCGGAGCGGACGGCGGCGTGACGACGTTCAAGGCGCGGCAGGCGGTGGTGCTGGCGACAGGCTCGGCGGCCACGCTCCCCCCGACCCCGGGGCTCGCCGAGGCACGGCCGTGGACCTCGCGGGACGTTACGGCGATGAGGGCGGTGCCGGGGTCGGTGGCGATCATCGGCGGCGGGGTGGTGGCGTGCGAGGCGGCGACGTGGCTCAGCGCGCTCGGGGCACAGGTGACGCTCATCGTGCGGGGCCGTGCCTTACTCGGCGGCGCGGAACCGTTCGCGGGAGCGTTGGTGGCCGACGCATTGCGGCAGGGCGGGCCGGGGCGCCGGCCGGTACGCATCCTGTTCGGCACACAGGTATACGAGGTGGAACGCGGCGCGGTTGCCGCACACGCGCCGGGCGTGCCCGGCGGCGTGCCGGTGACGCTGCGCATCGAGCCGTCCGGGCACGGCGGCGACGGCGGCTCGGCGGGGACGGTGCCCGTCGACGAGCTGGTGGTTGCCGCGGGCCGGCGGCCGGCGGTGGACGGGCTGGGGCTGGACGCCGTGGGGCTCGACCCGCACCGGGCGCCCCCTACGGATGCGCACATGGCGGTGCCCGGGGTGCCGGGGCTCTATGCGGTGGGCGACGTGACGGGCCGCGCGCCGCTCACCCACATGGGCAAATACCAGGCGCGGGTGTGCGGGGACGTCATCGCGGCACGGGCCGCGGGGCGGCCGACGCAGGCGCCCCGCTTCCAGGCCGGTACGGGGCACGCCGCGGTGCCGCAGGTGGTGTTCACCGACCCGCAGGCGGCGTGGACCGGCCTCACGGAGGCCCGTGCCCGCGAGGCCGGGATCGATGCGCACAGCGTGGCGGTGGACCTGGGCACCGTGGCGGGGGCGGCACTGCAGCGGGACGGCTACACCGGGCGCGCGCAGCTGGTGGTGGATCGGACGCGTGGCGTCCTGGTCGGTGCGACGTTCGTGGGACCGGAGGTGGCCGAGCTTCTGCACGCCGCGACGATCGCTGTGGCGGCGGAGGTGCCGCTGGAGCGGCTCTGGCACGCGGTGCCCGCGTTCCCCACCGTTTCCGAGGCCTGGCTGCGGCTGCTCGAGGCGCTGCGCGCCGACGGCGCGATGACCGACGGCGCGATGACCGACGGCGCGATGACCGACGGCGCGATGACCGACGGCACGGTGACCGACGGTGCGAGAAAGGGGACACGATGACGGGTCGCACCGGCCGCGGCTCCGGAAGGTAGCCTCGATCGTCGATGTGCCGGGACCCCGGCGCAGCGTGGTGCGCCGCCGGCGGGGCGCGCACCGCGACGCACGTCAGGAGGAGAACGGGGCAGTGGGCGAGAAGATCCGGATCGGCATCGCGGGGTACGGGAACCTGGGGCGCGGGGTGGAGGCCGCCGTGGCGCGCACACCCGACATGGAGTTGGTAGGAGTGTTCACCCGACGCGATCCTGCCGCGGTGACGCCGCAGTCGGACGGGACCCGCGTGTACGGGTGGGACGCGCTCGCGCGGTTCGAGGGTGCGGTGGACGTGCTCATCCTGTGCGGCGGTTCCAAGGAGGACCTGCCGCAGCAGGGGCCTGAGCTGGCGGCGCGCTTCACCACCGTCGACAGCTTCGACACGCACGCGCGCATCCCCGAGTACTTCGCCTCGGTGGACGGCCCCGCGCGGGCGGCCGGGACGACGGCGGTGATCTCCACCGGTTGGGACCCGGGGCTGTTCTCGCTCAACCGTGTTCTGGGCGAGTCGATCCTGCCGTCCGGGGAGACCTACACCTTCTGGGGCCGCGGGGTCAGCCAGGGGCATTCGGACGCCGTGCGGAAGGTTCCGGGTGTGGCGGCGGGCGTGCAGTACACGATCCCGTCGGAACAGGCCGTCGAGGCGGTGCGGCGCGGCGACCGGCCGGAGCTGTCCACGCGGGACAAGCACGTGCGCGAGTGCTTCGTGGTGCTCGAGGACGGCGCCGACGCGGAGACGGTCCGCGAGGCGATCGTGACCATGCCGCACTACTTCGAGCCCTACGACACCACGGTGCACTTCATCACGGCGGACGAGCTTGCGCGCGATCACGCCGGGATCCCGCACGGCGGCTTCGTGATCCGCAGCGGCGAAACCGGCCCTGCGGACGACTCCTCCGGGCAGGTCTACGAGTTCAGCCTCAAGCTGGGCAGCAACCCGGGCTTCACGTCCAGCGTGCTCGTCGCCTACGCGCGCGCGGCCCACCGGATGAACGCGCGCGGCGACGTCGGCGCCAAGACGCTGTACGACGTGGCGCCCGGGCTGCTCTCGCCGAAGACCCCCGAGCAGCTGCGGGCCGAGGACCTGTAGGGGCCGGTCAGGCGGCGGCGGTGCGCGGCGTACGGCCGGCCGCCGTCGCAGCCGCCCACCGGTACCGGTCCACGATCACCTGCGGCACGAGCGCATGCGGCCCGATAGGGTCGGCGATCAGCGCCGCAGGGTCGGCCGTGAGTGCCCGGCGCCGGACCCGGCCGGTGAGCAGGCCCGGCGCAAGGAACCACGAGCCCACCACGATCCGCCGCGCGCCCCGCGCGCGCAGGTCCGCGATGGTTGCCTCCACCGTCGGGTCCGTCGCGGCCGCGAAGCATGCCCGGGCGCCGTGCCATGCGGTGCCCGCGCACACCCGGGCGGCCAGGGCGCGGATCACGGCGTTGGCCTCCTCCGACGACGAGCCGACGGCGGACAGTGCCACGCCCACCGATGGATCGTCGACCGCCGCCCCTGCACCGACGATGCGGTCGCGCGCCGCCGCGACGAGGCGTTCGTCGTCGCCGAGCACGGGAGCCTGGATCAAATCCAGTCCCGGCCGTAGGGCGGACGCCGCGGCCACCAGAGCGGGCAGATCCACCCGTGAGTGGTAGGCGCTGCCCAGGAGCAGCGGAACCACCACGGCGCGGCCGTGGCCGGCGCGTGCCACCGTCTCCACCACGTCGCCGAGCGAGGGCACGGACAGGTCCAGGAACGCCACGTGCACTTCGATCCCCGGGACGGTGGCACGGAGTGCGTCGACGATCGCGTGGATCGTCTGCGCGGACCGCGGATCCCGGCTGCCGTGCGCCACGGCGATCAGCGGCGGTCCGTTCGGCGCCGGTCCGCCGGCAGGTCCGGCGCCGTTCATGCCGGCTGGGCTGCGACCGTGCGGACCGCCTCGAGCGCATTGCCCACGAGCCCGGCGGAGAGCGTGTTGCCGCTGGAGGGGTCGATGATGAGGAACGATCCGCTGCGCCGGCTCGCCCGGTAGTCGTCCACCGGCAGTTCGCCCGCGGTGCGCAGGTGCACCAGTCCGATGTCGTTGAGCCCCAACTCCTCCGGTGCGGGAGCCACGGACAGCGCCTGCTCGTCGAACCGCGATTCCACGGAGTCGACGATGGCCTGGACCGTCTGCGTGCCGTGCTTGACGAGCAGGCGCGCGCCGGCCTGCAGCGGGCGTTCGGCCAGCCAGCAGACGGTGGCGGTGAACTCCCGCACCGGAGTGGGTGCATCGCCGACGGACGAGATGACGTCACCCCTCGAGACGTCGATGTCGTCGGCGAGCACGATCGTGACGCTGCGACCCGGCTGTGCCGAGTCGAGCGGGCCATCCGCGGTGTCGATGCGCCCGATGGTGCTGCGTACGCCGGAAGGCAACGCCACCACCGGGTCTCCCACCCGCGCTGTCCCCACCGCCACCTGACCGGCGTACCCGCGGTAGTCGGGGTGCTCGGGGGTGCGCGGACGGATGACGTACTGCACGGGGAAGCGCAGGCCCACGGTATCCGGCTCGGCGTCCACCGGCACCGACTCGAGGTGCTCGATGAGCGTCGGGCCGGTGTAGTACGGGGTGTTCTGCGAGCGGACTGCCACGTTGTCGCCGTGCAGAGCGGACACCGGGATGGACTGCACCGTGGACGGATCCCAACCGAGGCTCGCGGTGAGCTCGGCGAACTCCGCCGCAATGTCCCGGTACACGGCCGACGCACCGTCGACGAGGTCGATCTTGTTCACCGCCAGGACGAGCCGCGGCACGCCGAGCAGCGCGAGCACCGCGGCGTGGCGGCGCGTCTGTGCGACCACCCCGTTGCGCGCGTCCACCAGAAGAACCACCAGCTGCGCGGTGGAGGCGCCGGAGACGGTGTTGCGCGTGTACTGCACGTGCCCCGGGGTGTCCGCCAGCACGAAGGTGCGGCCGGGCGTCGCGAAGTAGCGGTAGGCGACGTCGATCGTGATGCCCTGCTCACGTTCGGCGCGCAGCCCGTCCACGAGCAGCGAGAGGTCGGGGGTGGCCAGGCCGCGGTCCACCGAGGCGCGGGTGACCGCGTCGATCTGGTCGGCCAGCACCGATTTCGTGTCATACAGCAGCCGCCCGACCAGAGTGGACTTGCCGTCGTCCACGCTGCCCGCGGTGGCCAGGCGCAGCAGGTCCGGCTGCGCGGTCTTGTCAGTACTCATCAGAGGTGTCCCCATCGGTTCAGAAGTAGCCTTGGCGTTTGCGGTCTTCCATCGCGGCCTCGGAGACCCGGTCGTCGCCGCGCGTGGCGCCGCGTTCGGTGAGGCGGCTGACGGTGAGCTCGTCGAGGATGGCCCGGTTGTCCGCTGCATCGGAGAGCACGGCGCCGGTGGTGGACCCGTCGCCCACGGTGCGGTAGCGCACCGACTTGGTCTGCAACGGGCTGCCCTCGTCGGGGCCGCCCCACGGGCCGGGCGTCATCCACATGCCGTCCCGGTGGAACACCTCGCGCTCGTGCGCGTAATACAGCGACGCCAGCGCGATGTCCTCGCGCGCGATGTAGCGCCAGATGTCCAGCTCGGTGAAGTTGCTCAGCGGGAATACGCGCACGTGCTCACCGGGGGCGTGCCGGCCGTTGTAGAGGTTCCATAGCTCCGGGCGCTGGCGCTTGGGGTCCCACTGGCCGAAGGCGTCGCGCAGGCTGAAGATCCGCTCTTTGGCGCGGGCGCGCTCCTCGTCGCGCCGGGCGCCGCCGAACACGGCGTCGAACCGGTTGTCCGCGATCGCATCCAGCAGCGGCCGGATCTGCAGCGGATTGCGGATTCCGTCCGGCCGTTCCTGCAGCCGGCCGTCGGCCAGGTAATCCTCCACGCTGGCGACGACCAGGCGCAGGCCGTGCTTCTCCACGAGGCGATCCCGGAACTCGAGCACCTCCGGCAGGTTGTGCCCGGTGTCCACGTGCAGCACCGGGAACGGCATCGGCGCCGGCCAGAAGGCCTTGATGGCCAGGTGCAGCAGCACCGTGGAGTCCTTGCCGCCGGAGAACATGATGACGGGGCGCTCGAACTCGCCGGCCACCTCGCGGAAGATGTGGATCGCCTCGGACTCCAGCGCGGTGAGCGTGTCGAAGTCCTCGGGTGCCGTCCGCCCGGCGAACAGTGCGTCGATGTCCGAGGCGGTCTCGGTGGTGAACTGGTCTGTCAGATCGATGGTCATGATGAGTGCAACCCGCATTCTGTCTTGGTCGAACCGGCCCACCGCCCGCTGCGCGGGTCGGATCCGGGGAGTGGCTTCGCGGTGCACGGCGCGCACCCGATCGACGGGTACCCGTCGAACACGAGCGGATTGACCAGCACCCCGCGGTCGTCGATGTACTGCTGGAACCTGTCGTCGTCCCACGCGACGATCGGGTTGATCTTCACCAGCCCGAAACCCTCGTCGAACGAGATCGCGGGGGCCTGTGCCCGAGTCGGCGATTCGACGCGCCGGATGCCGGTGACCCAGGCGTCGTAGCCGGACAGCGTCCCCTTGAGCGGCACCACCTTGCGCAGGTGGCAGCAGCGGACGGGATCGCGGGCGAACAGGTCCGCACCCTCGGTGGCGTCCTGCTCGGCCACCGACGCCTCCGCCTTGGCCTCGACCAGGTTCACGTCGTAGGTGGAGACGACGGCGTCGCGCGTGCCCAGCGTCTCGGCGAAGTGGTAGCCGGTCTCGAGGAAGAGCACGTCCACACCCGGCTTGGCGCGTGCCGCCAGGTCCACGAGGACGGCGTCCTGCATGTTGGAGGCGACGATGAACCCGTCGCCGAACTGCTCCACGGTCCAGGCGAGCAGCGCCGCCGGGTCGGCCTCGTCGAGACCGCCCCCGTCGAGCAGCTCCGCGCCACGCCGGGCGATCTCCCGCAGCTTCTCGGTCTTCCGCAGGCCCTCCCGCGCTGGTGCGGTCATCGCAGATCCTCCTCATCGGCCCGCGCAACCCACTGCGCGAAGCGTTCGCCCTCGGCGCGTTGCGCGATGAAGTTGCGCACGACGCGTTCGATGTAGTCGCCTAGCTCGCTCGAGAGCACCTTGTGCTGACGCACCTTGCGGCCGAAGCCGAGGTCCTCGCCCAGGCTTCCGCCCAGGTGCACCTGGAATCCCTCGGCCTTGGTGCCGTCGGGCTGCTCGATGAGCTGGCCTTTGAATCCGATGTCCGCGGTCTGGATGCGCGCGCACGAATTGGGGCAGCCGTTGAGGTGCACCGTCACCGGGACGTCGAGCTGGGAGTTGAGGTCGGCCATGCGCTCCTCGAGCTCCGGCAGCAGCGAGATGGCGCGGCGACGGGTCTCGACGAACGCCAGCTTGCAGTACTCCAGGCCGGTGCAGGTCATGATGCTGCGGCGCCACGGCGTGGGGTCCGTGGGCAGGCCGATGCGCTCCAGGTCCGCGACGAGCTGGTCGACCTTGTCGTCGGGGATGTTCAACGCCACCAGCTTCTGGTACGGCGTGGTGCGCACCTCGGTGCCGCCGGCGAGTTCGACGGCGTCGGCGAGCTCGGCCAGCTGCGTGCCGGAGATGCGGCCGGACACGGGCGCGCCGCCCACCGCGTTGAGGCCGTTCTTGAGCTTCTGCACGCCCACGTGGTCGCGGACCTTCGTCAGCGGCGCGGGCGCGGGGCCGTCGATGAGCTCGCGGTGCAGGTACTCCGTCTCGAGCACCTCGCGGACCTTCTCGGGGCCCCAGTCCTTGACCAGGAACTTCAGCCGGTTCTTGCTGCGCAGGCGTCGGTAGCCGTAGTCGCGGAACAGCTTCGTGACCGCCTCCCACACGTCGGGCACCTCGTCGAGCGGAACCCACGCGCCCAGGCGCTGCGCGAAGTGCGGCACCGTCGACAGTCCGCCACCCACCCACAGGTCCAGGCCCGGCCCGTGTTCGGGGTGGTGCACGCCGACGAACGCGATGTCGTTGATCTCGTGCGGCAGGTCCTGCAGGCCCGAGACCGCGGTCTTGTACTTGCGCGGCAGGTTCGCGAACTCGGGGTCGCCGATGTAGCGGCGCACGATCTCATCCAGCGCCGGGCTGGCGTCGAGCACCTCGTCGACGGCCAGGCCCGCCAGCGGCGAGCCGAGCATGCCGCGGGGGCAATCGCCGCACGCCGAGGTGGTCTGCATGCCGACCTCACCGAGGCGCCGCCAGATTTCCGGGACGCTCTCGACCTCGATCCAGTGGTACTGGAAGTTCTGCCGGTTCGTGATGTCGAGCGTGTCGCGCGCGAAATCCTTCGAGATGCCGGCGATCGTGCGCATCCGGTCCAGGTCGAGCTTCTGGCCGTCGGCGCGCACCCGCATCATGAAGTACTTCGACTCGAGCAGGTCCGCGTTGTCGTCGCCGGTGAAGGTGCCGTCGTAGCCCGCGGTGCGTTGGGTGTAGAGGCCCATCCAGCGGAAACGCCCGCGCAGGTCGTTCGCGTCGATGCTGCTGTGGCCGAGTTCCGCGTACAGGTCGGTGATGCGGTCGCGGACGTTCAGCGGCGCATCGTCGCGCTTGAACCGTTCCACCGGGTTGAGCGGCTCGCGGTATCCCTTGGCCCACTGGCCTTCCGAGCGGGTCTTCTTGGGGCGCGGGCGCTTGGCCTGGGGCGCTGCGGAGCCGGAGGTGTCGGACACCGCGGTGGTGCCGGCGGCAGGGGGTTTCGGTGACATGGTGGGGCTCCCGGGTCCACTGCACCGGTGCGGAATCCTGGGGAGCGGCGGCCGCGGAGGGGCGCCCGGCCGGCGGCGATGCGCGGCGCCCGTGGCGATGGGGGTGCGACCGGCGGGGCGGAGCCCCGGTGTGACCGGCGGCGTACGGCATCACTCACGGGACGGCGCTGCAGAGCACGTGACCGTGGATTGCGCACAGATGCAGAAAATGAATCGTTCAGAAGAGAAGAAAGAACGGATCAGTGCATCGAGGGCATGTGCATGCAACACATGCCGCAGGGCATACACATGCCGCTGCAGGTGCGCTTGAGGTCGACGTGGCGACGGGCCGCCAGCAACACTCCGTTTCCGATCACGGGGGACAGTCTGCCATGTATTCCGCCGATCTACGAATGTCCCCGGCCGCGAGAGGCCAGTCACACATGATCAGGATCACGTGATGTGCGACACGGTGCGGGCCGTGGTCGTGCACGCGGGGCCGCAGCTCACGCACCTATCCCCTCGGCGTGCAGCTGCGCCGGGCGCCCGGATGTGCAGCGTCGGCCCAGCACCGGGACACTGGAGAACGGGCGTGCAGGCGGATGCATGCCGGCGGATGAAGGAGCGGATGCGCGGGTGGACACGAGCATGAGACGCGCGCGGACGGTGCCGCTGGAACTGCCGGACTCCGCGCTGCCGGATCCGGCAGCGCCGCGCACCGGCTGGGGAGCGGGGCGCCCGTTCGGTGTCTACATCCATGTGCCGTTCTGCGCGACGCGGTGCGGGTACTGTGATTTCAACACCTACACCCCGGGTGAGCTGGGCACGTCCGCGTCGCCGGAGTCCTGGGCGGAGGCGTACCGCAGGGAGATGCACGCCGCGGTAGACCTGCTGGCGCGGCGCGGAGTCGATGCGCCCGCCGCGCAGACGGTGTTCGTCGGCGGCGGTACCCCGTCGCTGCTGGGGGCGGACCGCCTGGTCGAGGTGCTCGACGTGGTGCGCGACACCTTCGGCCTGGCCCCGGGTGCGGAGGTGACCACGGAGTCGAATCCGGAGTCCACCTCCCCACGGTTCTTCGAGCTGCTGCGCGCGGGCGGCTACACGCGCATCTCGATGGGCATGCAGTCGGCGGCCCCGCATGTTCTGGCCACACTCGACAGGGTGCACACCCCGGGGCGCCCCGTCGATGCCGCCCGCGAGGCGTTCGCCGCGGGCTTCGAGCACGTGAACCTGGACCTGATCTACGGCACCCCGGGCGAGCGCGACGAGGACGTGGCGGCCTCCCTCGACGCTGTGCTGGACGCGGGCGTGGACCACGTGTCGGCCTATTCGCTGATCGTCGAGGAGGGCACGGCGATGGCGCGCAAGGTGCGGCGCGGCGAGCTGCCCGAGCCTGACGACGACGTGCTGGCGGCGCGCTACGAGACGGTGGACCGGCGGCTGCACGCCGCCGGCATGGGATGGTATGAGGTGTCGAACTGGGCGCTCCCGGGCGGGGAGTGCCGGCACAACATCGGTTATTGGGACGGCGGCGACTGGTGGGGCGCCGGCCCCGGAGCGCACAGCCACATCGGCGGGGTGCGCTGGTGGAACGTCAAACATCCCGCCACGTATTCGGCGGCGCTCGCGGAGGGGGTGCTGCCGGTGGCGGGCACCGAGGCCCTCGATGCGCACGACCGTCACGTGGAGCGAGTGCTATTGACCATCCGTCTGGCCTCGGGCCTGCCGCTGGCGGAGCTGACCGGGCCCGAGCGGACGGCCGCGGCGCGGGCGGCGGAGGACGGGCTGGCCGTCCTCGCCGGCGGCCGGCTGGTGCTCACCGACCGCGGGCGGCTCCTCGCCGACACGGTGGTGCGCGACATTCTGGAGTGAGCGGCAGGCCTTCCGCCGGGGCGACGGGTGGTGGGGCCGGCTACTCGGCCAGGCCCTCGAGTGCGGGCCGGGGCGCACCGCCGTGGTGGGCGGACACGGGCGCAAGCTGGTCGTAGTCGAACAGCCGCGCATGCAGCACGGGGCGGCCGCGCAGTGCGGAGCGGACCGCGCGGTGCAGGCCGTCCTCCAGGTACAGCGTCCCCTGCCACTGGACCACGTGGGGAAACAGGTCGCCGTAAAAGGTGGAGTCCTCGGACAGGAGCCTGTCCAGGGCCAGGACCGTGGTGACGGTGACCAGCTCGTCCAGCCGCACTTGGCGCGGCGGGATCTTCGACCAGTCGCGTGTGGACATGCCGTGCTCGGGGTAGGGCTTGCCTTCCCGGACTCCCTTGAAGATCATCGCGCCGTCCTCGCTGGTCGCCTCGGCAGCCCGCGGCAGCTTGTGCCGCGTCTGCCCGTATCGGTTGTCCCGTCCTCCCCGTCCGGCCGGAGCGCAGGGCGCCGCGCCGAGTATGCAACAGCCTTGTCGCAGGATAGTCACGAACAGGTCTCGATGCACAGGGCCTGCGTACGGGGGTGGAGGCGCGGCCGGCGGCAGGGGGCCGTCCGCCCCGGCAGGCGGCCCGGGATGTCCGACTAGACTCGCCGTACGACGCACGGTCCCGCGCCTGACGGCCGGGCGTGCGCTCGGGAACTTCGCACGGAACATTGTGCCCCGTCGCAGCCAGGAGGTGGAAGTCCGGTGTCCAGCACCGAGGATCGACGGTTCGAGGTCCTGCGGGCGATCGTCGCGGACTTCGTGGCCACCCAGGAGCCGGTGGGTTCGAAGGCCCTGGTGGACCGTCACAACCTCGGCGTATCCAGTGCGACGGTGCGCAACGACATGGCGGTGCTGGAGGCCGAGGGGTACATCACCCAGCCGCACACGAGCTCTGGGCGGGTGCCCACGGACAAGGGCTACCGGCAGTTCGTGGACAGGCTCTCGTCGATCAAGCCGCTGTCGCAGGCCGAACGCCGCGGGATCGCGCAGTTCCTCGATGGTGCGGTGGACCTGGATGACGTCCTGCGGCGCGCCGTGCGGTTGTTGGCGCAGCTGACGCATCAGGTGGCCGTCGTCCAGTACCCCACGCTCAACGCCTCGTCGGTGCGGCACCTCGAGGTGGTGCAGTTGACTCCCGCGCGGCTGCTGCTGGTGCTCATCACCGACTCGGGGCGGGTGGACCAGCGCATCGTCGAACTCGGCGACGTCATCACCGACGACGACCTGGTGACGCTGCGCGACATGTTCGTGGGAGCGCTGGCGGACAAGAAGCTCACCGACGCGTCCACGGCTGTCGCCGAGTTGCCGGACACCGCTGCGCCGCACCTGCGCAATGCCGTCGTGCGGGTGGCGACGACCCTCATCGAGACGCTCGTCGACGATCCGCAGGAGCGTCTGCTGCTCGGCGGCACTGCCAACCTCACCCGCAACGTGCAGGATTTCGCTCCCGGGGCCGGGTTCCCGGGCTCGCTGCGGTCGGTGCTCGAGGCGCTGGAGGAACAAGTGGTCATGCTGCGGTTGTTGGAATCGGCGCACGACAACGGCCGGGTGCTGGTGCGGATCGGTGACGAGACCAATGCCGAAGAGATCCGCGGCACCTCCGTCGTGACCACCGGGTACGGCGCCGCCGGCACGACATTCGGCGGAATGGGGGTCCTGGGTCCGACCCGCATGGACTATCCGGGGACAATGGCAGCGGTGGCCGCGGTCGCCAGGTACGTGGGCGAGGCCATCGCCGGACGGTGACGGCCGGCCCGCGGCGTGCCGGCCGATGCGGGCCGGCGCATGACATGGGTTTCGATCAGGTGAGGACTGGACTGGACGTGGCACGGGACTACTACGCGATTCTGGGCGTGGACAAGAACGCGAGCGACCAAGAGCTCAAGCGGGCCTACCGCAAGCTCGCACGCGAACTGCACCCGGATGTCAACCCGGACGAGGCCGCGCAGGCGCGGTTCCGTGAGGTGACCGCGGCCTACGAGGTCCTCACCGACCCGGAGAAGCGGCGCATCGTCGACATGGGCGGCGATCCGATGGAGTCCGCGGGCGCGGGGGGCTTCGGCGGCGGGGGCTTCGGCGGCGGGGGGCTCGGCGACGTCTTCGAGGCGTTCTTCGGCGGGGCCGCGGGGGGCGGCGCGCGGGGTCCCCGCAGCCGCGTCCAGCCGGGTTCGGACGCGCTGCTCAACATGTCGCTGACCTTGGAGGAGTGCGCCACCGGGCTCACCCGCGAGATCACCGTGGACACCGCGGTGCTGTGCGACGTGTGCAGCGGCAACGGCACGAACGGCGAGAGCAAGCCCACCCGCTGCGGCACCTGCGGCGGCGCTGGGCAGGTGCAGTCCGTGCAGCGCTCGTTCCTGGGCCAGATGGTGACGATGCGCACGTGCCCCAGCTGCCGCGGCGTCGGCGAGATCATCGCCGACCCGTGCCGCAAGTGCAGCGGCGACGGGCGCGTCCGCACGCGGCGCGAGATCACCATCAAGGTTCCGGCGGGGGTGGGCGACGGCATGCGCATCCGCCTCGCGGCGCAGGGCGAGGTGGGTCCCGGGGGCGGCCCGGCGGGCGATCTGTACGTGGAGGTCGACGAGAAGCCGCACGACATCTTCGTGCGCGAGGACGAGCACCTGCACTGCACGGTGCGCGTGCCCATGGTCGATGCGGCGTTGGGCACCACGATGCAGTTGGAGACTCTGATCGACGGCCCCGTGGAGGTGGACATCGCGGCCGGAACGCAGCCGGGGCAGACCGTGCGCATGCAGGGACTGGGCATGCCGCGGCTGCGCTCGAGCCAGCGCGGCGACCTGGTGGTGCACCTGGAGGTCGTCGTCCCCTCGCACCTGGACGGCAAGCAGGCGGAGGCCCTCGCGGCGTTCCGCGAGGCGGCGGGTGCGGACGGTCCGGAGGTCGTCAGCTCCCGCAGCCAGAACGGCGCGGGCCTGTTCTCCCGGCTCCGCGACGTTTTCTCAGGCCGCTGATCCGGTGGCGGGCGCGGTCTTCTACGTTGACGTGGTGCCCGCCGAGGGCGGGCTGCTGACCCTCGACGGCCCTGAAGGCCGGCATGCGGCCACGGTGCGGCGGTTCGGGCCGGGGGACAGGCTGCTGCTGTCGGACACCCGCGGCACGGTCGCGCAGTGCGTCGTGGTGGGCGCCGCCCGCGACTCGCTCGACGTGCGCTGCGAACGCGTGCGCATGGTCGATCCGCCGCGCCCGCGCGTGGCGGTGGTGCAGGCACTGCCCAAGTCCGAGCGGGCCGAGCTCGCCGTAGACCTGGCCACCGAGGCGGGCGCCGACGTGATCGTGCCGTGGGCTGCCGCGCGGTGCGTGGCCCGGTGGAAATCGGAGGACAAGGCACGGAAGGCGCTGGCCAAGTGGGCGACGACGGCCCGGGCCGCGGCCAAGCAGGCCCGGCGGCCGAGCGTGCCCCGGGTCGAGTCCCTGCACGACACCCCCGCACTGGTGCGCCGGGTGCGGGCCGCCGCCGCGGCGGGCGGGCTGGTGCTGGTGCTGCACGAGTCGGCCACCGGCACGCTGCCGCGGGAGGCGATCGCGGCCGCTGACGACGTGATGCTGATCGTCGGCCCCGAGGGCGGGGTGGACGGCGCGGAGATCGCCGCTCTCACCGAGGCGGGCGCGCGACCGGTGCGCCTGGGGCCGGAGGTGTTGCGCACGTCCGCCGCCGCGGCCGTGGCGCTCGGCGCGATCGGCGTGCTGAGCCGCCGGTGGGACGGCTCTCCGCTCGATCACAGCGGGTGAGGCGGTAGACTGGCGACGCGCCGGGACCGTTGACAGCACGAGACTCTTCCGGTGCCGGCACCCTTCCGATCGAAAGCAGGACGCATCAACTCCGTGACCGACAAGATCAATACCGTGCCAGAGCAGCCGGCCGCGTCGGAGCCGGTGCAGACCACGATGACGTTGCATCCGGATGCCGTCCGCCCGCTGCTGGGCACGGCGGACCGCAATCTGCGGGTCCTCGAGGAGGGGCTTGAGGCGGATGTCCACGTGCGTGGCACGGATGTCACCTTGACCGGCACGGATCAGGCGGTGGCCCTGGCGCAGCGCGCCGTCTCCGAGCTGGTGCGCATCGGCCGTTCAGGCCAGCAGATCACCCCTGAGACCGTGCGGCGGACCGTCGGCATGCTCACCGAGGGCGCGCCGGAGTCGCCGGCGGAGGTCCTCAGCCTCGACATCCTGTCGCGGCGCGGCAAGACCATCCGCCCCAAGACGCTGGGGCAGAAGCGCTACGTCGACGCGATCGACGCGAACACCATCGTCTTCGGCATCGGCCCCGCAGGCACAGGAAAGACGTATCTGGCCATGGCGAAGGCCGTCAGTGCGCTGCAGTCCAAGCAGGTCAACCGCATAATCCTGACGCGGCCGGCCGTGGAGGCCGGCGAGCGGCTCGGATTCCTGCCGGGCACGCTCAATGAGAAGATCGACCCGTATCTGCGGCCGCTGTACGACGCGCTGCACGACATGATGGCGCCGGAGGCGATCCCCAAGCTCATGGAGGCCGGGATCATCGAGGTGGCCCCGCTGGCCTACATGCGCGGCCGCACGCTCAACGACGCCTTCATCATCCTCGACGAGGCGCAGAACACCACCGCCGAACAGATGAAGATGTTCCTGACCCGCCTGGGCTTCGGCTCCAAGGTGGTGGTGACCGGCGACGTGACGCAGGTGGACCTCCCCGGCGGCGCGCGCTCGGGCCTGCGGGCCGCCGAGCAGATCCTCGGCGACATCGACGACATCCACTTCACTCAGCTGACCAGCCAGGACGTGGTGCGTCACCGGCTGGTGTCGGACATCGTCGACGCCTACGAACGCTTCGAGAACGACGCGGCGGAGGGCGGCGTCGCCCACGCCGCCGATTTCGCCGGTAACGGGGCGCAGCGGCGGGCGGGCCAGGGGCGCCACGCCTCGCCGCGGCGGTGAGGCCCGCGTGGACGGCGGAGAACGGACAGTGACCGGTGGACGTCGGAAGAACAGGTGGACGTCAGAAGTGAGTAGCCGACGGTGAGTATCGAGGTGGCCAACGAGTCCGGCTGGGAGGTCGACGAGGCCGGGCTGATCGACGTGGCCGGCCATGCGCTGGCGCGCATGGACGTGCATCCCGCGGCGGAGCTGTCGATGACGATGGTGGACATCGCCACGATGGCGGACCTGCACGTGCGGTGGATGGACCTTCCCGGGCCCACCGATGTCATGTCGTTCCCCATGGACGAGATGACGCCGGGCGGGCGGCCCGACGCCACCGAGCCCGGCCCCGCGGTGCTGGGCGACATCGTCCTGTGCCCGGAGTTCGCCGACGGCCAGGCGCGCGAGGCCGGTCACCCGGTGGAGCACGAGCTGGCGCTGCTCACCGTGCACGGCGTCCTGCATCTGCTGGGCTACGACCACGCGGAGCCGGAGGAGGAGCGCGAGATGTTCGCGCTGCAGGCTGAGCTGCTGGCGGGCTGGTACCGCGAGCAGGAGGACTCCGCCCGCCGCGTCGCCCTGGCAGAACGGGACAGCAGGCTGTTGGGCCGCATGGGATTCCTGGCCGCCGACGGGACCGACGGCGGCACGGGGCCCGACGGCAAGGGTCCGGAAGACAGGGGTCCGGCCGGCGGCGCCGGGGCGCGGGGCCGGGCCTGAGGGTGGACGTCGACAGCATCGTCCTCGTCGTCTGCGTCATCGCGCTCATCCCGCTGGGCGGCGTGTTCACTGCGCTCGATGCCGCGATCATGTCCATCTCGCCGGCGCGCCTGGACGAGCTGGTCAAGGAGGAGCGCCCGGGCGCGGCGCGGCTGCGGCGGGTCGTGGCGGTCCGCCCCCGCTACATCAACCTGCTGGTGCTGCTGCGTATCGTCTGCGAGCTCGCGGCGACGGTCATGCTCGCGGCGGTGCTGATCGACGCATTGCCGCAGGTGTGGGCGTTGGTGACGGCGGCCGCGGTGATGGTGGTGCTCAGCTACGTCGTGATCGGCGTGGGTCCGCGCACTCTGGGCCGCCAGCACGCCTACGCCATCGCCCTGGCGTCGTCCTTGCCGCTGCAGTGGCTGGGCACGCTGCTGCACCCCGTCAGCCGGCTGTTGATCGTGCTCGGCAACGCCATCACCCCGGGCGGCGGGTTCCGGCAGGGGCCGTTCGCCACCGAGATCGAGCTGCGCGAGCTGGTGGACATGGCTCAGGAGCGCGGCGTGGTGGCGGACGAGGAGCGCCGCATGATCCAGTCGGTGTTCGACCTGGGCGACACGCCGGCGCGTGAGGTGATGGTGCCGCGCACGGAGATGGTGTGGATCGAGCAGTTCAAGTCGGCCGGCCAGGCGACCTCGCTGGCGGTGCGCAGCGGGCACTCGCGGATTCCGGTGATCGGCGACAGCGCCGACGACGTGCTGGGCGTCGTCTACCTCAAGGATCTGGTCACGCGCACCTATTACTCCGTGGACGGCGGCCGCAGCATCACGGTGGGCGAGCTCATGCGCCCCGCCGTCTTCGCCCCGGACTCCAAGCGGCTTGACGGACTGCTGGACGACATGCAGCGAACCCGCAACCACATGACGTTGCTGGTGGACGAGTACGGCGGGATCTCCGGGCTCGTCACCATCGAGGACGTGCTCGAGGAGATCGTCGGCGAGATCGCGGACGAATACGACCAGGCGGAGACCCCGCCGGTGACGGAGTTGGACGACGGGCGTTTCCGGGTGTCGGCGCGGCTGCCGTTGGACGACCTGGGCGAGCTGTTCGACATCGACCTCGACGACCCGGAGGTGGATACTGCGGGCGGGCTGCTGGCGCACGCGCTCGGCCGCGTCCCGCTGCCCGGTTCGACGGTGCGCACCGGCGGGCTGGTCCTCACCGCGGAGGGCGGCGCGGATCCGCGCGGGCGTATCCGGATCTCCACCGTGCTTGCCGCGCGGGACCCGGACGCCCACCCCGCCGAACACGTCGGCCGGGACAACGAGAACGGCGGCGACTGCCGCACCGAAGACACGACGGAGGGTCCAGGCGATGGGCGATGACGCTCGGCGGCACGGCGACGGCGCGGAGGAGTTCCGCTCGGGGTTCGTGTGCTTCGTGGGACGGCCGAACACAGGCAAATCGACGCTGACCAACGCGCTGGTGGGATCGAAGGTGGCGATCACCTCGAACCGCCCGCAGACCACCCGGCACACCATCCGCGGGATCGTCAACACCGCGGGCGCTCAGCTGGTCCTGGTGGACACCCCCGGATTGCACCGGCCGCGGACGCTGCTGGGCAAACGGCTCAACGACCTGGTGCACGAGACCTACGCCGAGGTGGACGTCATCGGCATGTGCGTGCCCGCCGACGAGAAGATCGGCCCCGGCGACCGCTGGATTCTCGAGCAGGTCCGCGCGTCCGCGCCGCGCACGCGCCTCATCGGCATCGTCACGAAGATCGACAAGGTGGGACGCGACCAGGTGGCTGCGCAGCTGGTGGCGCTGTCCGGGTTGCTCGGCGGCGACGCCGACGTGGTCCCCGTGTCCGCGTCCTCCGGCGAGCAGGTGGAGGTGCTGCGCGACGTGCTCGTCGGCGCCATGGAGCCGGGGCCCGCGTTCTATCCGGACGGCGAGCTCACCGACGAGCCCGAGACCACGCTGATGGCCGAGCTCATCCGGGAGGCCGCGCTCGAGGGCGTGCGCGACGAGCTGCCGCACTCGCTGGCGGTGGTGATCGAGGAGATCATCCCGCGGGAGGGCCGCCGGCCCGAGCAAGGTGAGCTGCTCGACGTTCACGCCATCCTCTATGTGGAGCGGCAGAGCCAGAAGGGCATCGTCATCGGGCGCGGCGGTGCGCGGCTACGCGAGGTGGGCACGGCCGCGCGGGCCCAGATCGAGGCCCTGCTGGGCACCAAGATCTACCTGGACCTGCACGTGAAGGTGGCCAAGGACTGGCAGCGTGATCCCAAGCAGCTCAGCCGGCTGGGGTTCTGACGCCGGGGCTTCCGACGCCGTGCCGGCTGACCGCGTGGCCACTCACGTGGTCAACAGCATCATGAGCGCCTCGCCCACGCGGCGCCCGGGTTCGCCGGTCGCGAGCCGCCGCAGCTGCAGACCGGTGATCATGCCGACGACGGCGGGGGCGAGTGCGTCCGGGTTCGGGAGGCCCAGCGCGGTCAGCACCGTCACTGCCAGGTCGTCGTAGGCGGCGAAGCACGCGGCGGCGGCGTCGCGCAGCGCGGGATCGCGTCCGGCCTGCACGTACAGCTCGAAGGAGGCGACCTGTTCGGCGGTGAAAGCCAGGCCCTCGGCCACCTCCGAGACCAGCGTCGTCGCCGTGGCGAGGTCCGGTGCCGCGCCGTCGGGGAAACGCCGGCGAGAGGTTTGCGCCAAGTCCGCCAGGCGGCGGGATTCCGCGTCGACGAACTGCAGCAGGGCGGCGCGCAGCATGTCGGTCCGGGTGGTGAAGTGGTACGTGATCGACCCGAGCGACACGCCGGCGTCCTCCGCGATCCGTCGGTTGGTGACCGCCGGGATCCCGGCGGCGCCGACGACGGCGAGTACCGCGGCGAGTATGCGGTCCCGGGCGGATGCGCCGGCGGGGCCGGCGACACTCACCACCAGCGGTCCGGGGCGGCGCGGTGCCACTGGAGTTCCGCCTCCAGCTGGGCGGCGACGCTCACAAGCAGAGGTTCGCTTCCGGTGTGGCCCATGAGCTGGGTCCCCAAGGGCAGTCCGTCGCCGGTGAATCCGGCGGGCACGTTCACCGCCGGCCAGCCGAGGACGTTCCAGGGCCAGGTCATCGGGCAGAAGGCGGTGATGGCCTTGTCGGTGTCCCAGCCGCCGAGGCCGTCGATGGCGTCCGCCGGGCGGGGCGGCGTGGCGGTGGTGGGGGCCAGCACCACGTCGACCCTGTCGAAGACCTTCCCGATGCGCCGGCGGATGCGCGGCTCGGCTTTGCGCGCGGCGGCCAGCGGCAGGCCGCCGAGGACGCGCCCGTTCCTGGCGTTGCCGAGCGTCCTCGGATCGAGGACGGTGGGGTCCGGGAACCGGCGGCGCCACTGCTCGAGGCCCGCCATCGAGCGGGGCAGGAAGTTCAGTCCCAGCAGGAGCCCGTAGCGCGGCCCGTCGAGCACCACGTCGTGCCCGAGCCGGACGAGCGCGTTGGCGACCCGCTCGGTCGCGGCCACGACGTCCGGGTCAAGGGTGACGGGGGTGGCGGTGAAGGGCGAGTCGAACGACAGCCCGATGCGCAGGCGGCCCGGGTCGCGGCCAACCCACTCGGAGGTGGACACCGGCGAAGGGCGGTGCCTGTCGCCGGGGTGGCCGCCGGACAGCGTGTCCAGCAGCAGGGCGGCATCGGCGACGGTGTGCGCCAGCGGCCCGATGACGGTGAGCCCGTGGAACTGTTCGGCTTCGGGGTGGGAGGGGATCCGGCCGCGTTGCGGTTTGATGCCCACGAGGTTGGTGCAGGCGGCGGGGATGCGCACCGACCCGGCGCCGTCCGACCCCATCGCCGCGGGCACGATGCCGGCGGCGACGGCGGCGGAGCTGCCGCCGGAGGACCCGCCCGGTGTGTGCGCGGGGCTCCACGGGTTGCGGGTGACCCCGAAGCGGCCGGTGGTGAACGGCCACTGGCCGAGCTCCGGCGAGTTGGTCTTGCCGACGATGATCGCGCCGGAGCCCTTGAGTCTGCGGACCATCTCCGCGTCGGCGGCCGCGGGGGCCCGGCCGGAGTCGTCGCAGCCGAACGCGGTGGGCAGCCCGGCGATGTCGACGTCGTCCTTCATCGCGACGGGGATGCCGAGCAGCGGGGCGTCCTCGCCGCGTGCGCGGCGGGCATCCGCGTCCGCCGCTTCGGCCAGCGCCTGCTCGCGCCGGAGATAGCGGAACGCGTTGAGAGTGGGCTGGGCTTGCTCGGCGGCGTCGAGCGCGCGGGTGACCAGGTCCACCGACGAGACGGTGCCGGCGGCGAGGGCGGCACCCAGATCGCCGATCGTCGGGGACCCTGCCCGGGCGGACACGCCGTCCGCCGAGGATGCGGTTGTTGCACGGGGTTCGGTCACAGCACCTCCGTCGATGGTCGTCTGCACTCGACGCTAGCACTGTTCGTTCGAACGAACGGTAGTCGGCGTCTCGGTGCGCACCGGGCGGCCTAGGATGGTCCGGTGGAGGTCGATCGGTGAGGCTGTACCGGGATCGAGCGGTGGTGCTGCGCCGGCACAAGCTGGGCGAGGCGGACCGCATCATCACGCTGCTCACGCGCGACCACGGCCTGGTGCGCGCGGTGGCCAAGGGGGTGCGACGCACCCGGTCGCGCTTCGGCGGGCGGCTCGAGCCGTTCGGGCACATCGACGTGCAGATCTATCCGGGGCGCAACCCCGGAAGCGGGCTCGCCACCGTCACACAGGTGCAGATCCTCGACGCGTTCACCGACCCCATCGTGGCCGACTACGCCCTCTACACCACGGCCTCGGCGGTGCTGGAGACCTCCGAGCGGCTGGCGGGGGAGGAGCACGCCCCGGTCCGCGACCAGTACCTCCTCGCCGTCGGCGCGCTGCGGGCGCTGGCTGCGGCCCGCCGGCCGGCCGGGCTGATCCTCGACTCGTACCTGCTGCGCGCGATGTCCGTCGCAGGGTGGGCGCCGGCGCTCACCGGGTGCGCCCGGTGCGGGCAGGACGGGCCGCACCGGGCCTTCCACGTCGCGGCCGGCGGTGCGGTGTGCGTGCACTGCCGCCCTCCCGGCTCGGCCACCCCTGCGGAGGGGGTGCTCGAACTCATGCTGGCGCTCGAGCGTGGCGTCTGGGACGTCGCCGAGGGCGCCCCCGCGAAGGCCCGCTCCCAGGCCAGCGGTCTGGTCGCCGCCCATCTGCAATGGCACCTGGAGCGTCAGCTGCGGACATTGCCGATGATCGAGCGGGGCGCGCCGCACCCGGCGCGGGGCGGGGCGGACGTGCGCGCGGGCGCGGTGTCAGGGCAGGATGAGGTGCGTGATCCAGCGACGACGAACGCGGCGGACGGGCGCTGAGACGGCCGCCGCGGGTCCGGGCCCTGCCGCGGCGCCACGGCCACCGGACCCGCACCCCTCCGGCGCGACGCCGCCCGACATCCCCGCCGCGCTCGTGCCCCGCCACGTCGCTTTGGTGATGGACGGCAACGGGCGGTGGGCGCGGGAGCGCGGCCTGCCGCGCACAGCCGGGCACGAGCGCGGCGAGGCGGTCCTGATGGACACGGTGTGCGGGTGCATCGAAATGGGTGTGTCGCACCTGTCCGCCTATGCCTTCTCCACGGAGAACTGGAAGCGAAGCCCGGAGGAGGTCCGCTTCCTGATGGGCTTCAACCGCGACGTCATCCGCCGGCGCCGCGACGAGATGAACGAGATGGGTGTGCGCGTGCGCTGGGCCGGGCGCAGACCCCGGTTGTGGAAGTCGGTGATCACCGAGCTCGAGGCCGCTGAGGAGCTCACCGCGGGCAACTCCGTGATGACCCTGACCATGTGCGTCAACTACGGCGGGCGTGCCGAGATCGCGGACGCGGCCCAAGCCTTGGCACGCGAGGCGGCGGCAGGGCGCATCGACCCGGAGAAGATCACAGAGAAGACGTTCGCGCGGTACCTGGACGAGCCGGACATGCCCGACGTGGACCTGTTCCTGCGGCCGTCCGGCGAGCTGCGGACGTCCAACTTCCTGCCCTGGCAGTCCGCCTACGCCGAGCTGGTCTTCCAGGACACGCTCTTCCCCGATTTCGACAGGCGCGACCTGTGGTCTGCCTGCCTCGAATACGCGCGGCGCGACCGCCGGTTCGGGGGTGTCAAGTGAGCCGCCTGCCAGGCGACCCCGAGGACGGCGCCGACGAGGGTGCCCACGTGGACGCGGTCGCACGGCTGCGCGGACGGGTTGCGCGCGGGCTGTTGGCCCTCGCGGACGACGAGGTGCAGTCGCCGGCGAAGGGGTCGAACGGCGACGGCTCGGTGAGCTTCCACTTCGGTGGCGCTCCGTGCGCAGTGCACGTGGCGCAGATCGCCGACGGGCTCGAGATGGTCTCGGTGACCTGCGTCGTCGCCTGGGACGTCCCTGGTGACGATCGGCTCGGCGGGTTGCTGGCCTCGGCGCGCGAACGCGCGCAGTTCGGCTCGATCCGCACCGTGCGCCAGGGCGGGAAGGCCACCGCCGATGTGGTTTTGCAGTACGCGTTCCCCGGTTCCGGCCTAGACGACGAGCCGCTGCGGACGATGCTTCTGCTGGTGCTCGGCGGGGTGGCGGAGGCGCGTGCGGTGTTCGCGGCGCTGGAGGAATAGCCGGGGCGCTCCGCCGGCGACGGGGGACTCCCGGTGGAATCCCCATCGTGGGCGTACCGCGGTGTGCAACAATCCGTCCGGTAGTTCGAGCGTGTGAGAGGCCGTGGTGCATAGAGAGTTACGCGACGTGGCCCAGGCGGTGTCCACCTGCACCCTGCCGGAGCCGGTGCGGATCGACGGTCTCGTCGCAGCCGCGCACCGGCGGTACCTTCCACTCGCGGACGGGGCCGTGGCCGACTGCATTCCGATGCTCGCCGCGGCCGATCCCGATCTGTTCGCCGTCGCCGTCACCGAGACCGACGGCGAAGTCCACGAGGTCGGCGACGTCGGCGCCCCGTTCACGATCCAGTCGATCTCCACGCCGTTCGTCTTCGCGCTCGCCTGCGAGGCGCACGGGCACATGGTTGTGCGCGAGCAGGTCGGCGTCGACAACACGGGGCTTCCGTTCGGCTCGGTGATCGCGGTCGAACTGGGCGATGGGCACCCGCGCCATTGCGCAGCTGCTGGAGAGTCACGGTCGCATCGCAGTGGACCCCGTCACGTTCGTGGACGTCTACGCGCGGCAGTGCTCGGCGCGCGTCACCGCGCATGATGCGGCGGGGGGACGACCGAGGGAAGGACGGCACAGTATGAGCACGTCGACCGCAGTACCGGAGGACATTGCAGAACGTGCTCCGTGGACGCCGATGATCGGCCTGTTCCTTGCGCAGATGCTCATGTCGTTCAACGTGGCCGTGCTGCCGGTCTCTTTGGGCGGGATGGTCGAGTCGTTCGGCGCGTCGCCGACCACGGTGGCGGGCACGATCGTCGTCTACGGGCTCGTGGTGGCCGCACTGGTGATGGTGGGCGCCAAGACCGGTCAGCGTCTGGGCTGGCTGCGAGTGTTCCGCGCGGTGATCGTGTTGTTCGCCGTGTCGTCGGTGATCATGCTCGTCGCGCCCAGCGTCGGGTGGGCGATCGTGGGCCAGGGCCTCGCGGGGGCCTCGGCGGCGATCATCGTGCCCGCGCTGGTGGCGCTCATCGCGGAGAACTACCGCGGGAGCCAGCAGGCCACGGCGGTCGGTTCGCTCGGGTCCGCGCGCGCGTTGTCCGGCGTGAGCGCATTCCTCATCGGCGGCGCGCTCGCCAGCACCGTCGGCTGGCGCCCGTCGTTCGCTATCGTGCTGGGCATCGCCGTCGTCGTCTTCCTGCTCAGTTTCACGCTGCGCGGCGATGAGGGCGATGCGGGAATCGACATCGACTTCGTCGCCGCGGCGCTCATCGGCGCGTCGATCGTGCTCATCACCGTCGGATTCCAGAACCTCAATGCGTGGGGCGTGTGGTTCGCGTCGCCGGACGCGCCGTTCGACGTCGTCGGCGTGTCGCCCGCCCCGCTGCTGGTGCTCATCGGGCTCATCGTCGGCCAAGGATTCTTCCTGTGGACGCGCGCGCGGGTGCGGGCGGGAAAGACCCCGCTGGTGGACCTGTCGGTGCTGGGCTCGTCCGGTGAGCGCGCCGCCGTTTACGCGATGTTCATCGTCGTTGCCATTGAGGCCGCACTCAACTTCACTGTGCCGCTGTACATCCAGATCGTGCAGGGGCGCAGCGCGTTCGACACGTCACTGGCGATGCTGCCGTTCAACCTCACCGTCTTCATCACCGCCACGCTGGTCGTGCGCTTCTACAAGCGGTTCAGCCCGCGCGTGATCGGCGTGGCGTCGTTCGTCCTCACCACCGCGGCGCTGGTGTGGCTGGCATACGTGGTGAGCAACAACTGGGAGACCGCGCCGACGATCATCG
Source organism: Tomitella cavernea (assembly GCF_016599145.1). Lineage (GTDB taxonomy): Bacteria > Actinomycetota > Actinomycetes > Mycobacteriales > Mycobacteriaceae > Tomitella > Tomitella cavernae. Next base: position 5,329 of record NZ_JAENKO010000019.1, on the reverse strand, counting down.
GCCTGATCGTGTTCGGCATCGGCCAGGGCGCCCTGGTGACGCTCGTGTTCAACGTGCTCGTCACGAGCGCCCCCAAGGAGCTCGCGGGCGACGTCGGCTCCATCCGCGGCACCACGCAGAACCTCGCCTCGGCGGTGGGGACGGCGGTCATCGGCGCCATCCTGGTGTCGCTGCTGTCGATCGGCATCGGTAACGCTGTCGCGCATCAGACGGGTGTTCCCGATTCACTCGTGGCGCAGGTGGACCTGGACAAGGTCGACTTCGTCCGCAACGACCAGCTGCGCGAGCACCTGGCATCGACCACCGACGCCTCGCCGCAGCAGATCGACCGAGCTGTGGAGGTGAACGAGGACGTGCGGCTGCGGACGCTCAAGTTCGGGCTGCTGGTGCTCGCCATCCTCAGCGCCACCGCGATCCTGCCGGCGTCGCGCCTGCCGCGGTACCGGCCGCACGAGATTCCTGATCCTGCGGGCGCAGGGGAGTGACCCGGCCGATGCTGTGATCCCGCCGGTGCGCGGGTCAGCCGGCGCCAGCGCACTCGGAGCAGACACCGAACACCTCCAGGGTGTGCCCCGGCTCGGTGAATCCGTGTTCGGCGGCCACCGTGCGTGTCCACGCCTCCACAGTGGGGCCGTCGATCTCCACGGTGTAGCCGCAGCGCCGGCACACCAGGTGGTGGTGGTGCCCGGACGAGCAACGGCGGTAGACGGATTCGCCGGTGTCGGTGCGCAGCACGTCGACCTCGCCGGAGTCGACCAGCGACTGCATCGTTCGGTACACGGTGGTCAGCGAGATCGCCGCGCCGCGGCGCCGCAGCTCGTCGTGCAGATCCTGCGCGGACCGGAAGTCCGTGATCTCCTCGAGCATCGCGGTGATCGCGCTGCGCTGCTTAGTGGCCCGCACGCCGACGGCGGGGCGGCCGGCGGTGGTCACGATGCGCCCCCGTCCTCGGCGTCCACCGGCTGCGATTGCAGCTCGTCGGCGTGCTCGAGCGCGTCGGTCACGATGTGCGCGAGGTGCTCGTCCATCAGGTGGTAGCGCACTTCCCGGCCGGCGCGTTCGCCCGTGACCACGCCCGACGACTTCAGTACGCGCAGGTGCTGGCTCACGAGTGGCTGCGGCAGCCCGAGCGCGTCGACAAGATCGTGGACGCAGCAATCGTTCTCGCGCAGCCGCAGGACGATGGCCATCCTGGCTGGTGCGGACAGCGCACGGAGCAGGGCACCGGCCGCATCGAGCAGCGCCGCATCCGGAGCCTCGGCCGACCGTCGGTGGTCGGTGCGGCCCGGGTCGTGCCGAGGGGGTCGGTCGTCGTGCAACTGCGCTGTCGTCATGCAAATCATTCTCATATGCATTCTCATGCATGTCAATGCGAGGGTGTCCTGCGGCGGGTGGTATCCGTAGGCTGCGGCGCCACCCGATAGGCTGAGCGGGTGTCGCGAGCGCGCTCGCGCCGCGGCCCCGCACCTCTAAGCTCACCCCGATTGGCAGGTAAGTCAGTGGCAGGCAAGTCCAACCGTATCGACACCGTCGTCAACCTGGCCAAGCGTCGCGGCCTGGTGTTCCCGAGCGGCGAGATCTACGGCGGAACCCGCTCTGCCTGGGACTACGGCCCCCTGGGCGTCGAGCTCAAGGAGAACATCAAGCGTCAGTGGTGGCGGAGCATGATCACCGGCCGCGACGACACGGTCGGAATCGACTCGTCGGTGATCCTGCCGCGCCCGGTGTGGGTCGCCTCCGGTCACCTCGCGGTGTTCAACGATCCGCTCGTGGAGTGCCTCAACTGCCACAAGCGGCACCGGCAGGACCACCTGCAGGAGGCGTACGCCGCCAAGCACGGGATCGACGACCCGGACACCGTGGCCATGGACCTGCTCGGCTGCCCGGACTGCGGCACAAAGGGGCAGTGGACGGAACCGCGCGACTTCAACATGATGCTCAAGACCTTCCTCGGGCCGGTGGAGAGCGAGGAAGGGCTGCACTACCTGCGCCCGGAGACCGCCCAGGGGATCTTCGTCAACTTCGCGAACGTGCTCAACACGGCGCGCAAGAAGCCGCCGTTCGGGATCGGCCAGATCGGCAAGAGCTTCCGCAACGAGATCACGCCTGGCAACTTCATCTTCCGCACACGCGAGTTCGAGCAGATGGAGATGGAGTTCTTCGTCAAGCCCGGCGAGGACGAGACCTGGCACAAGTACTGGATCGACCAGCGGTTCGCCTGGTACACCGATCTCGGCATCAACAAGGACAACCTCCGGCTCTACGAGCACCCGGCCGAGAAGCTCTCGCACTATTCCAAGAGCACCATCGACATCGAGTACCGGTTCGAGTTCGCCGGCAGTGAGTGGGGCGAGCTCGAGGGCGTCGCCAACCGGACGGACTTCGACCTCTCGACGCACAGCGAGCACTCGGGTGCGGACCTGAGCTTCTACGACCAGGCGGCCGGCGAGCGCTACACGCCGTACGTCATCGAGCCGGCGGCAGGGCTGGGCAGGTCGCTGATGGCCTTCCTCGTCGACGCGTACACGGAGGACGAGGCGCCCAACGCCAAGGGCGGGGTGGACAAGCGCACGGTGCTGCGACTGGACCGCAGGCTCGCGCCGGTGAAGGCCGCGGTGCTGCCGCTGAGCCGCAACGCGGATCTCACGCCCAAGGCGAAGGACCTCGCGCGGCAGCTGCGCCGCAACTGGAACGTCGACTTCGACGATGCGGGGGCCATCGGCCGCCGCTACCGCCGCCAGGACGAGGTGGGCACACCGTTCTGCATCACAGTCGACTTCGACACGCTCGAAGACCAGGCTGTGACCATCCGCGAGCGTGATTCGATGGCGCAGGAGCGCATCGCGCTGGACCAGGTGGAGGGCTATCTGGCCCAGCGTCTCATCGGCTGCTGAGGCGGGTGCCGCCCGCCTGCTCCAGGTGGGCGGCGCGAGGCATCGGCGCCTGCAGGAACCTGTCGATCACGGTGGCCGCATGCAGGTGCCGCAGGCCGTGCGGTCGCGTCGGGTCGTGCCCGGTGAGCTTGGCGATGCGCTTGAGCCGATGGTCGACGGTGTTCGGGTGCAGGCCCAGAGCGGTGGCGGTGCGCCTCCGGTCCAGATTGTTGCCGATGTGCACGCCCAGCGTCTCTATCAGCCCCGCATTGGCGGTGAGCGGATCGAGCGCGGCCGCGAGCCGGTCGCGGCCCGGCCCCGGGCGGGTGAGCTGGTACTCCACCGCGAGGTCGCCGAACGTGTAGACGCCGGCCGGGTATCGCAGACGGGTGACGATCCGTGCGAGCTCCCGGGTGTCCTCCGCCGCACGGGGGATCTTGGCCGTCGCCACCGTGTCGGTCACCGCGGTGATCTCCGCTCCCAGGACGGTGCCGATCTCGCGCAGCACATCGCGCAGCGCATCGACGGGCGCCTGTGCGAGTAGCAGCCCTCGGTGGGGGGCGGGCGCGATGAGCGTCCCGGGGAACGCCGCGGCGAGCTGGCGGCCGGCCTCGTCGAGATCGTGACCGGCCTTGATCGCGAGATGTGGCGGGACTGTCCCAGGACCATTCACGCGCGTGCGCGGCGGCCCGGTCATCGCGGGCGTGGCGGTGTCCGCCGACGACCACGGATCCACCACCAGCCGCGCTACGAGGTAGCCACGGGGAACGTCCTCCGCCGGCGCCCGCCCCGCCAGCAGCGCCTCCGCAAGCGACGACGCAGTGTCGGGGCCGCCGGTGCGGCGTGCGGCATTGATGTAGCAGAGAGGGATCGTGGTGTGGATGTGCTGGGCGAAGGCGAAGATGCGGTCGTTGATCTCGCGCAGGTCTTCGTTGTCGTGAGCGTCCGCCGGGGCGAGGACGGTGGAGCGGAGCTTGCCGACGGTCTCATCGGTCAGCGCCATCATGGCGCTGAGGGGGACGCCCACCAGCGCCTTCTCTGCGATCAGCGTGAAAATCCCGGAGAGTTCGTCCTCCGTGGGCAGCGGGCCGCCGTCGAGCAGGCGCGCGGCCAGGCGGAACCCGGCGGCCAGCGAGCGGACGATGTCCGCGTGCACGTCCGCCATCCGGTAGAGGCGGTAGTCGGTGCTGGTGGTGGCGTGGTGCTGCAGAACCTCCTCGGCCAGTGCGGTGGAGTCCGCCAGCGCATGCGAGGCGGGCCTGCCGTTGAGCATCATGGTGCGGCCGCGGTCCATCGCGGTTCGTGTCATCTCGACCCCCCGTGGTCGGTAGTCCGTGAGACTTCTCCGCGACGCCGGCGGCACTGCGACGCGCCCGGTACCAGCAAGGCCTTCCGGTGGCCCGGAACGGTATGCATCGTCACGGGTTGCGCGAACGTTACGAGAAGTGACTCACATCACAATATCGAGACCATTGTATAGGACATTCGTCCTGATGGCCAGAACGTGTTCTCGTCCTTGCATATGCACCACGGTGCTGGCCGGGCAAGCCCCGCTGTGAGCCGTCACATCGTGTTTTAAGAGATATCTGAACGATCGTCCGTGGGGCTTACGCTGCTACCGGGCAGGCGGATAGAACTGATCGCGGTGCCAAGCACCACGACACATTTCCGCTACGAAAGGCAACAACGTGAACAACGGCCAGAACAACGGTGTCATCGCTGTCATGCTCGAGACCCTGCTCCAGCTCTTCAACGCCGGCAGCAGCGGAACGGGTTCGCAGGACGGCGGCGGCCTGTTCGCCAGCTGACCTCCGCTCCCGAGCGGAAGCGCCGGGCCGGGGCAGCGCGTCGTCGCCGGATTCGCAGTTCTCCGACGACCGCCCGCCCGGCCCGGCGCCCGCCTCACACAGTTCAGGAGTATCCGTGATCAACGGCCCTACCAGCGGCGCGATCGCCGCGGTCTCGAACGTCATCCTTCAGCTGTTCAACATGGGAAGCAGCTCGGTGGGCAACGGCAACGCCGTGACCACTCCGGGGGATACCGGCCCGGTCGACGGCGGCACTCCGGCAGGCCTCGTCTAGAGCCGCGTGGCCTCCCGGCCCGGGCCGCCGCCGGTCTCCCGGCACCGCACCCGGCCCCCGCTGCACCACCAGTCACACCACAAGAAAGCAGGACACCGTGCCCAACAACGTCGTCTCGGGGGACACGCCGGTCACCATCAACGTGATCTTCCAACTCTTCAGCGCCGGCAGCAGTACCGCGCTCGCGCAGTCGGGGCTCGGCAGCACCGATCTCGGGCTGGGCAGCTCCGGCTTGGGCAGCTCGGGGTTGTTCGACTCGATTTCCGGGCTGAGCTGACCGCGCGGCGCGTCCGCGTGTCAGGCCGGCCGCTTCCGCGCCGTCCGGCCGCCGCCCCCGCCGGCTTCGTCGCCGGCGGGGGCGGCGCCGTGCGTCG